>NZ_CP060705.1:666171-1332342 GCF_003048835.2 Campylobacter concisus
TCTTTTTATGATATCGTTGCATAAAATCTCGCTTTTTAGGTAGCTGATGCCATTAGCTTGTTTAAAAAAATCTACATTTATCCGCTTGTTGCTTTGTGAGATTTTACTTATGCCATATCTTTTATCTAAATTTATCATTTTATCCCTTGAGCGTTAAATTTAATCCCTCTAGCGTTATGTCTGATATTGATAACGATTATTTTATTTTAGTAAAATGTGATTTAAATTTTAATAAGGAGTTTTTTTGTGAGAAGTCTATTAAAAATTTCTATTTGTGCGGCAGTTTTTATAAATTTACCGCTTTTTGCAAATGAAGATAAAGTTCTGCCAGAGGTTAAAGTAGTGAGCGCAACTGGTTTTGAACAAAACATAAAAGACGCCCCTGCAACGCTTAGCGTCATCACTCAAGATGCGTTAGAAAAGAGAAATCACAAGGACGTTGAGAGCATGGTAAAAGACGTGCCAAGCCTTTTTGGAACGACTCCCGAAGCGGCAAATAGACGAGGAATTTCTATACGCGGATTCTCTCCAAGATTTACTAAAATTTTAGTAAATGGCATGCCAGTACCAGGAGATAACGCTTATAAGGGGCTAAGAAGCGTTGGAGGCTCATATAGTTTCATCCCGCCAGCAAGTGCGATAAGCCGTATCGAAGTGATACGCGGTCCTATGAGCTCGCTTTATGGCAGTGACGCACTGGGCGGTGTGATAAACATCATAACAGATGAGTTTAGTAATGAATTTAGTGCAAATCTTGGCTCAAGCTATAAATTTGCTAGAAATAAAAATATAAGCGGCGAGTTTTACAACAGCCTCTATCTGCACTCTGGGCTAATAGACGATCTTTTAAGCATCTCAGTTTATGGCAAAAATTTAAACAAGTCAGAGGATAAAATCTCATACGCAAACAGAGAGCAAAAAGATAGAAATTTTGGCACGAAGCTCTTTTTTAGACCAAATGAAAATAACGACATCACGCTTGAGCTTGCAAGAAGCGATGTGAAATATAAAAGAACTAAAGGCAAAACACTATCAACTGGTACTAACTCGGTTGCTAGCGAGAGAATAAAGGGCGATGTGATAAATTTAAGCCACGAAGCAAGGCTTGATAATATCTTGCTTCAAAGCTACCTGTCTTATGGCAAGATAAAAGAGATAGCACAACAAAATTTGACGCTAAAAACACTAAATTTCGACACAAAAGGCTCATATTTTACTGATAACAACGCCTTTACTTTAGGGTTAAACGCCAAAAAAGAAAAACTTGACGAAAAGGCTACCACAGCAGATGCGGCAAATGTAAAAAGATATGACATTTCGCTTTACGGCGAAGATGATTATCACCTTACAAAAGACTTTATATTAAGCACTGGCATTCGCTATAACTACGACGAGAACTACGGTTCGCACGTTTCACCAAGAATTTATGGTATCTATAACTTAAATGACTTTTTTGCCCTAAAAGGCGGAGTTAGCACAGGATACGCGACGCCTGACATCAAACAACGCACGCAAGATCTTGCATTGCCATTTGCTGGAGGACGTGGAGCTCAGCTTGGTAGAAGCAGCCTTAAGCCAGAGACAAGCGTGAGCTATGAATTTGGCGGCGTTTATAATGACAATGAAGGCTTTGAAGCATCGCTAACTGGCTTTTACACAAGTTTTAAAGATATGTTAAGCTATAGCCCTATCTGCTCAAGAGGCAGTGTTTGCAGACATAAAGGCAAAATTTATCCAAATGGTATTTGGGAGAGTGTAAATATCGGCAAAGCTGAAATTTACGGAGTTGAACTAACAAATGAGTGGCAAGTCACAAACGCTCTTAGGCTAAATCAAAGCTATGTCTATACAAAATCAAAACAAAAAGATGGAGCGGAGATCGGCAAAAGCTTAAACAACTATCCGCTTCATACATTTAAATTTGGAGCAAACTACGAGCTAAACAGATGGCTAAATTTCTGGTCACAGATAAATTATTATGGTAGGACTAAAAACTCATTTAGCTATGCTGATGATATGAGACCTTACGTGATCGCTGATCTTGGCATAAACTACAACGTAACTAAAAATTTCAGTCTAAATTTGAGCGTTTATAACCTCTTTAATGAGTATTTTACGACAAGATCTGGCAGATACGACATCTTGATAGCTGACGGACAAAAGATCGAGCTTGGTTTTAATCTAAAGTTTTAAAATGATAAAAATTTTGAAAAAATTTCATCTTATATTGGCTTTTATCTTTGCCTTGCCGCTTCTTGTGCTTGGCATTAGCGGGGCGATCATCTCGTATCACGATGAGATAATCGATATCTTTAGTAAAGATGAGGTCGTGGCTGGCAAAAAGCCTTTAGAGATAGATGAAATTTTAAAAATTTTTAGCAAGAGCGAGCCAAATTTTAATCTTAGCTATCTAAAGATAAAATCAGAGGCAAACAAGGCTTACGTCATAAGCGGAACTAACGAAAATGGCGAGTTTGAGTCGTTTTTCATAGATCCTTATACTGGAGAAATTTCAGGCAAAAATAGTGCAGAGAAATTTATAGGGCTGGTTTTAAATTTGCATAAAAACTTAGCCCTTTCGCTTTTTAAAAATGAAAATTTGAGTAAATTTGCAAGCGAGCTAGTAGCACTTTCTACGCTTGCGTTGCTTTTTATCTTGATAAGCGGCGCGGCGATATATTTTTGGAGGTTTAGAAGCAGGCTAGGGGATGCTTTTAAGCTAAATTTAAAAGCAAAAAAATTTGCGTTTTTGTATTCGCTACACGGCTTTTTGGGTATCTATCTTGGCGTTATTTTAAGCGTGATTTGCATTAGTGGGCTTTACTTTTCTTATGAGAGCTTTGCTAAGGTTATAAATCAAATTTGTGGCGAAGAAAAGGTCTTTAAAAAGCCAAATTTTACAAACAAAAATGGCTTTAGCTTAAGCGACGAGCAAAAGGTGGAAAACCTTAAAAAAGCTTATGAAATTTTCATCTCTAAATTTGGAGACGAGTTTGAGGCTTTAAATTTTATAGCAAATAGCGGCGGTGTCAAATTTATGCTCTTTTACCTGCCAAAAGGTGCTAGTGAGAGTGATGGCGTTAGGCTTTTAGTCGATACAAAAGGCGAGCAAATTTCAAAAAATGCCATGCCAAAGTCATTTGAAATTTATAAATTTATGCTTGATTTGCACGCTGGATATATCTTTGGTGAGCTTGGTAAATTTATATTTTGTCTAGCATCATGCGGTGTGGTTTTACTGCTTTTTAGTGGAGGTGCGATTTATTACAAACGGCGCAAAAACTAACTTCATTTATCTATCTCTTAACTCTTTTTCGTTATCATCTCAAATAAATTTTTTGGAAAAGACATGCAAAAAAAATATAGACCAAATGTAGCAGCTGTCATTTTGTCTAGTGCTTACCCTTTTAAATGCGAAATTTTCGTCGCCAAAAGGGTAGATATGGACGATATCTGGCAGTTTCCTCAAGGTGGCATAGACGAAGGCGAAAGCCCAAAGCAGGCACTAAAAAGGGAGCTCAAAGAGGAGATCGGAACTGATAAATTTGACTTCTTAGAGGAGTATCCTGATTGGCTTAGCTACGACTTTCCGACAAATGCGTCAAAGAAATTTTACCCATTTGATGGGCAGACGCAAAAGTATTTTTTGGTTAGGCTAAAAAATGGTGCGAGCATAAATTTAAAGACCGAGCATCCAGAGTTTAGCGAGTATAAATTTGTAGATATCAACAAGGCTTTAGAGGGGATAAATCACTTCAAAAAGCCTATTTATGACAAAGTTTTGAGTTATTTTAAAGAGAAAGGATATTTTTGATGTTAATCGTTCAAAAATTTGGCGGAACTAGCGTAGGCACGCTTGAGCGCATCGAAGCTGTGGCAAACAGGGTCATAGAGACTAAAAACAGCGGCGCTGACGTGGTTGTAGTAGTTTCTGCGATGAGTGGAGTTACAAATCAATTGGTCGAATATAGTGAGTATTTCTCAAAGCACCCAGACGGCGTTGCTACTGATATGCTTTTAAGCTCTGGAGAGCAAGTAACAACCGCACTTTTGACGATTGCGCTTAATGCAAAAGGCTATGCGTGCGTAGGTCTAACTGGTGCAATGGCTGGGATAATGACTGATGATGTGCATACAAAGGCTAGGATAGAAAAGATAGACACCACTAGGCTAAAAGCTGAGCTAAAAGCTGGTAGGATCGTCGTCGTAGCAGGCTTTCAAGGCATAGACGACAAAGGTGATATCACCACACTTGGTAGAGGCGGAAGCGACCTTAGTGCGGTTGCATTAGCAGGTGCGCTTGAAGCTGATCTGTGTGAAATTTTTACCGACGTTGATGGCGTTTATACGACTGATCCAAGGATAGAGAAAAAGGCAAAAAAGCTAGAAAAGATAAGCTATGACGAGATGCTTGAGCTTGCCTCTGCTGGGGCGAAAGTGCTTCAAAATCGCTCAGTCGAGCTAGCAAAAAAACTAAATGTCAAACTAATCACAAGAAGCAGTTTTAACCACAACGAAGGTACATTAATAGCAAAGGAAGATAATATGGAAGCGGTTTTAGTAAGCGGTATAGCACTAGATAAAAATCAAGCAAGAGTAACTTTAAGAGGCGTAGTCGATAAGCCTGGCATCGCAGCTGAAATTTTCACAGCTCTAGCTCATCAAAATATAAATGTAGATATGATCATCCAAAACGTAGGACACGATGGCACGACAAATTTAGGCTTTACAGTGCCACAAAACGAGCTTGACCTAGCAAAAGAGACCATGCAAAAGCTCTCAGCTGCAAAACATGTCGAGTATGACGATGCGATCGTGAAAGTCTCAGTTATTGGCGTAGGCATGAAGAGTCACAGCGGCGTAGCATGTCTAGCATTTGAGACGCTTGCAAAAGAGGGGATAAATATCCAGATGATCTCAACAAGCGAGATAAAAATTTCAATGATCGTCGATCAAAAATATGGCGAGCTCGCAGTTCGCGTGCTTCACGATGCGTATAAGTTAGATAAATAATGCAAGATTTTATCCAATGGACGCTTGAGACTATAAGAAGCGAAAGATATATGAGCTGGATGGAGGAGAAGCGCGTCGAATGGACGCCTTTGCTCGCATCTAGGCTTAAATTTTTGCTTGAAAGCAAGGCTTTTATAGTCATCTGCGATGATGAGAGAGAGTGGTTTGAAAACTACCTTTTAAGAAATATCAACCGCACAAAAAGCGAGCGTCCGTTTTTGCCATTTTTTAGCCTAAGATCGCTCTATCCAGCCTTTGACAGCATCGAGACAAACGAGCAAAAGCAGCTTTTAAAAGATATGCTAAGTCTTGCTTTTCCAAATGGCTACATATTTTTTTACATCGGCAAGAGCATAGATAAGCGCGCAAATTTAGCCAAGACTGACGAAAACAGCTATATGTGGCTCTTTGACGAGCAGGCGCAAAACAGCTTCACGCTAAGCTCGAGCGATGAAAACTTAGATATCAAACTTCTAAATTTATATAAACTTTTTGACAAGAGCATAGACGCCGTGCTCTTTGCAAAGGTGATGCTCTAAATGCTTAATAAAATCGTCATAACAAGCGATTTTGAAAATTTAAAAGCCAAGCTTGAAGCCGAGTTTGGCGTAAATAATCTAAGATTTTTTATAAGCGATGATTTTTTGCTTGAAAATTCAAAAGAGGTCATCGCCGAAGCCTACATCGCCGAAAAAGATGAGAAAATTTTAGTCATAGAGGCGAAGTCTTTTCGCACCGAGGCTCAAAACGCACTTTTAAAGATCATCGAAGAGCCCCCAAGAAACATCAAATTTATAATAGTAACGCAGAGTAAAAATTTACTTCTACCAACGATAAGATCGAGGATGCTCATAGAAAACAAGCTCACCAAAAAGCCAAAAATGAGTGTGGAGCTAAATTTAAAATCGCTCAGCCTAAAAGAGCTAACAAGCTTTATCGACCAAAAGATAGCAGAGGAGCAGGCGCAAAAATTTGGCAAAAACGAGCTAAAAGAGCTTGTCGGAGCCATCGTGACAAAGGCGGTTGATAGTGGGTATAAATTTAGCGGCGAGGAGATGGAGTATTTTTTCTCACTCATCAAGCTTGCTGATCTAAACGCCAAGTCTCACGCCGTTTTGACGCCACTCTTGCTTACTATCTTTGAGAAAGGACGACGTTGAAATTTTATAAGATAAATAACAAAAGCGACTTTGATCAAATTTGTAAGGCCGTCTCGCCAAGTCCGGCTGGTGCGAAGCTAATGCACGAAAAGAGCGAGATAATTTTTATCTTTATCGACGAGATAAAGACCCCAGCGGCAAATATCCTAAAGCAAGACGCCCTAAGTGTCGGCGCCGAGCTGGTGACGCATAATGATACGATCTTGGGGTGTGAGAGTCTAAATAAAGCCTTGCTAATGGCGACAAACGCGCAACTTAGGCAGTTAGCTAAAAAAGAGAAGCTACAAGACTTTGGACTTAAAAAGCTTGCAGGTTTTTTAGAAACTAAATTTACAAAGCCCGCAAAGCCTCTTATAATGGGCGTGGCAAATATAAATAGTGATAGTTTTAACGAGCAAAGCCGCATAAATACGCAAAATGGCATAGCAAAAATAGAAGCCATGATCGAAGCAGGCGCAGACTACATCGACCTTGGCGGTGTTAGCTCAAGGCCAGGGAGCGAGTATTGCGGCCGCGAGGAGGAGTTTAGACGTATAAAAGATATCGTGGAGGAAATTTACAAGCTAAATTTACATGAAAAGGCAAAATTTAGCCTTGATAGCTTTGATCCTTATTGCTTAGAATTTGCGCTAAACCACGGCTTTAAGATGATAAATGACATCACGGCAAATGCAAATTTAGCCCCGCTTGCTGCAAGATACGATGCGCAGTTTTGCATGATGCACATGCAAGGTGATCCTGCTACCATGCAGATCGCGCCAAAGTATAATGACTTAATTGGCGAAATTTCAGACTTTTTTGAGCAAAAGATTGCCCTTGCAAGGGAGCTTGGTGCTAAAAAGATAGTGCTTGACGTTGGCATCGGCTTTGGCAAGACGGCTGAGCAAAATTTACTGCTTATTAAGCATTTGGAGCATTTTTTGAAATTTGGCTGCCCATTGCTAATTGGTGCTAGCCGCAAATCAGTCATAAATTTTTATAGCCCGAGTGAGATAAAAGACCGCTTGCCAGGCTCGCTTTATCTACATCTAAAAGCCTTCGAAAACGGCGCACAGATCATAAGAACGCACGATGTGACCGAGCACAAGCAGCTTTTTGATATGCACGAGGCGATGAACCAAGCCACGCTTTGGTAGGGCGCTTGGCTAAAAAGAGGCTAGATGAAAAATTTACTTCCACCGCCTTGGATCAAATTTCCAAGTATAGATCCATTTTCCATCGGCTGGAGGATGGGCGCTGGCGAGGATTATAAGTTTAAATTTAATGGCTGGCTAAAAACGCTAAGCCAAGATGAGCGTAGCGAGTATCAGCAGCTCTTTGCCGAGCCTGCGACGTGGCGTGGATACTGGGACGAGAGACTAGGCTCTGATGAGAGCACGCTTTTTACTTATAATGATTTCATATTAGACCTTTGGGAGCGTGAGCCTAGATATGATCTAAAGTGGCTTAAAAAGCGCTATAACGCAGGTAAGTCGGATAAATTTCTCTTATTTTGGGGTCATCAAAAGAGCGCAAATTTAAGTGCAAGCTGCCTTAGTCAGTGGTACGGCTCTAGTTTTTGTGAAGATGAAACTAAATACATTTGCGCCGAGCAATATATGATGGCTAAAAAGGCTCAGTGTTTTGGCGATGACGAGGCTTTAGAGCAAATTTTATCCGCCAAAGATCCAACGCAGATGAAGGCGCTTGGTAGGCAGGTGCGAGGCTTTAACGATAAGGTTTGGGACGAGATAAAATTTAGCGTCGTGCTAAATGCGAGCTATTTAAAATTTAGCCAAAATGCCAAGCTGCGAGAGTTTTTGCTCTCAACAAAGGATAAAATTTTGGTTGAGGCAAGCCCTGTTGATAAAATTTGGGGTATAGGTTTGGCCGCAAGCGATGAAAATGCGCACAATCCTACGAAGTGGCGAGGGCAAAATTTGCTTGGCTTTGCGCTGATGAGAGCGAGGGACGAGATAGCAAAGGTCTATAAAAATGTCCATTTGTGCGATGAAAATGAGCTAAATTTGGATCATTTATAAAGTATGTTTAAGATAAAATGCGGTGTAAATTTGGAGCAAAAATGACAAAACAAGAGTACGAACGAGCGGTAAATACGCTAAATGCGTGGGCAAAGGCCTACTACGACGAGGACGAGCCACTTGCAAGCGACGAGGAGTATGACGCACTATATCACGCAGTTTTAGCCTTCGAGCAGGCAAATCCAAGTGAAATTTCGCTATTTTCGCCGACTAAGCGAGTGGGCGGAGGCGTAAAAGAGGGCTTTAGCAAGGCAAGCCACATAAAGCGCATGTGGAGCATGGAGGATATCTTTAGCCTTGGCGAGCTTGATGCGTGGCTAAAGCGTGGCGAGAAAGAAAATTTGACCTTTGTTGCAGAGCCAAAATTTGACGGAGCGAGTCTAAATTTACTCTACGAAAATGGCGTTTTAGTTAGGGCGATAACCAGAGGCGACGGCGTTACAGGCGAGGACGTGACGCAAAATGCAAGGACGATAAATTCTGTTTTAAAAAGCATTAGCTATAAAGGGCTCATTGAAATAAGGGGCGAAGTCGTTATAAAAAAAGATGACTTTGAGCTACTAAACGCAGAGCGCGCAAAAGAGGGCGAGGCGCCGCTTTCAAACCCTAGAAACGCAGCCGCAGGAAGCCTTAGACAGCTTGATAGTGCAGTCACTGCAAAAAGAAAGCTACTTTTTATACCTTGGGGCGTTGGCGAGCAGAGCCTTGGGCTAAAAGATCACAGCGAAGTGATGAAATTTGTGCGTGATCTTGGATTTGAGAGAGATGAATTTTTCAAAATTTTAAAAAAAGATGAGCTTGAGGCTGCGTATAACGAGCTCTTGGCAAATCGCGACGCAAAAAGTGTGATGATGGATGGCATGGTGATACGTGTAAATGACCTTGCGCGCTGTGAGCAGCTAGGATATACGGTCAAATTTCCAAAATTTATGGTGGCGTTTAAATTTCCAGCCATTGAAAAGGTCACAAGGCTAAGAGACGTGGCACTTCAGGTCGGTAGAAGTGGCGTAGTAACGCCTGTTGGCGTGCTTGATGAGGTAAATATAGATGGTGCTAATGTAAAATCCGCTACCCTTCATAACTTTGATGAGATCGAGCGCCTTGGCGTTATGAAAAACGACTACATCGGCATCATCCGCTCAGGAGATGTGATACCAAAGATCACAAAGGTTTTTAAAGATAGGCGAGATGGTAGCGAGCAAGCGATTGAGAGGCCTAAATTTTGTCCAGTTTGCGGTTCGCACCTGCTTGATGAAGGGGTCTTTGTAAAGTGCCAAAATTTAAGCTGCAGGGCAAGAGTGGTGGGCTCAATAATTCACTACGCATCGAAAAAGTGCCTAAACATAGACGGTCTTGGCGATGCGATCGTAAATTTGCTATTTGACAAGGGGCTGATCGCTTGCATAAAAGATATCTACAGCCTTAAATTTGATGATCTCATGGCGCTTGAGGGCTTTAAAGAGAAAAAGGTAAATAACCTTTTAAATGCGATCGAAGCTAGCAAAGGTGCGGAGCTATCGCGCTTTATCACAGGCCTTGGCTGCGAGCACATCGGCGAAGTGGCGGCAAAGAAGCTTGCAAGTAGCTTTGGACTAGGCTGGCTTGATGCTAGTTTTGAGGAGCTTGTCTCACTTGAGGGCTTTGGCGCG
Source organism: Campylobacter concisus (assembly GCF_003048835.2). NCBI lineage: Bacteria > Pseudomonadati > Campylobacterota > Epsilonproteobacteria > Campylobacterales > Campylobacteraceae > Campylobacter > Campylobacter concisus. Next base: position 676,015 of record NZ_CP060705.1, read on the forward strand.
GAGATGGCAAATAGTTTAACCGACTTTGCTGAGGTAAATAGGGACGAAATTTTAGCTTTAAGCCAGATCGTGCAGCCAAGCGTGACGCAGGTGCAGAGCATCTCAAACGCGCTAAGTGGCAAGACGGTCGTTATAACTGGCACGCTAAGTCGCCCAAGAGATGAGATAAAGGCGGAGCTTGAGAGCTTTGGCGCAAAGGTTTCTGGCTCAGTTTCTAAAAAAACGGACTTCGTCCTAGCTGGCGAGGAGGCTGGCAGTAAGCTAGAAAAAGCAAATGAACTAGGCGTGCTGGTGATCGATGAGAGCGAATATGAGAGGCTAAAACTTGAGGTTTGATAACTACGTCGCAAGCGTTTTAAACATAAGTAGAAACAAGGCGAGTGAGCTTATAAAATCTGGCAAGGTGCTTTTAAACGGCGAAATTTGCACCAAGGTTTCAAGTGAGGTTAGCGAGGCTAAAATTTCACTACTTGATGAAATTTACGTTGGACGAGGTGCTTTGAAGCTAAAGAGCTTTTTAGAGGCGATGAAATTTGATCTAGCTGGCAAAAACGCACTTGATATCGGCAGCTCAACTGGCGGTTTTATGCAAATTTTGCTTGAGCGTGGCGTAAAGGGCGTGACTGGCGTCGATGTGGGTACTGATCAGCTAGATGCCAGTCTAAGAAGCGACGAGCGAGTAAAAATTTATGAAAAAACTGACGTCAGGGGGTTTGCCAAAACGCACAAAAATGAATTTAACCTCATAACCTGCGACGTGAGCTTTATCTCTTTGGCTGAAATTTTGCCAGCCATTTGTGAGCTTTCAGGCGAGAATTCGCTCATCATCACGCTTTTTAAACCGCAGTTTGAAGTGGGCGTTGGCGTAAAACGCAACAAAAAAGGCGTTGTCACCGACGCTAAGGCTGTAAATTTAGCGATGAAGCGCTTTGAAGTGCTAGCAAGTAGCTTGAAATTTGAACTGATAGCTTGCAAAGAGTGCGAGGTCAAGGGAAAGGAAGGAAATGCCGAATTTTTCTACGCTTTTAACAAAAGATAACATCACTGCCGTTGCGATCGGGCACTTTGACGGCGTGCACAGGGGACACAAGCAGCTTCTAAAGCAGCTAGGCGAGTTTGGTGGACTTGTCGTGATCGACAAAAACAAGGCAAACATAACGCCAAAGCTAAAGCGAGCCGAGTACTCAAACTATCCTTGCTTTTTGTATGATTTTGAGAGTATAAAAGGGCTTAGCGGCGAGGAATTTATCGCACTTTTGAAGAGGGATTTTAAAAATTTAAAAAAGATCGTTGTTGGGTTTGATTTTAGATTTGGCAGAAACAGAGCGTGGGACAAGCACGATTTGAAGAGGATTTTTGATGGCGAGATGGTCGTTGTTGATGAGGTTTGTTATGACGGCATGGGCGTGCATAGCTCATCAATCAGAGAGCTGATACGCCAAGGCAACATCGATGAGGCAAACAGGCTAATAGGCAGGGAGTACTCGATCGAGGGCGACGTGATAAAAGGGCAGGGCATCGGCGCAAAAGAGCTGGTTGCTACGCTAAATTTAGATATAAAAAGCTATCTTTTGCCGCGCGAGGGCGTTTATGCGACAAGAACTAGAATGGGCTCATACACCTATGGCTCGGTCACTTTTATAGGCAACAGGCTTAGCACGGATGGAAATTTTAGCGTCGAGACGCACATCTTAGACGAGGTCGCGCCAAAAGTGACAAAGCACGTCGCCGTTTGCTTCATAAAACGTTTGCGTGATAATAAAAAATTTAATAATCTTAGCGAGCTAAAAGAGCAGATAAAACGCGATATAAACGAGGCTAGGCAGTGCGTGGGCGTGTGCGATCTCTTTTTTGGAGAGACGATGAGATACTTTGACGGATATGGAGCTGGTATATGAGAGATGAAATTTTTAAAGAGCCTATAAGTAAGCAGTTTGAATTTGATGACTTTGTGGCGAGCGTTTTTGACGATATGATCTCGCGCTCGGTGCCATTTTACGACGTGAGCTCAAATTTAAATGCAAAGCTGCTTGCTAAAATTTTGCCAAAATCAGCAAAAGTGTGCGACCTTGGCTGTTCTACGGCAAATAGCCTGCTTTTGCTAAACAACCTTAGAAACGACCTCGTGCTAAGCGGCGTGGATAACTCTGAGGCGATGCTTGCAAATGCAAAAAACAAGGCAAAAGCTTATGGGGCTGATATTGAATTTATCTTAGACGACATCTTAGAGTGCGAGCTAGAGGGCTTTGATGCTGTTTTGGCAAACTACACTTTGCAGTTTATCAGACCGCCAAAAAGGGCTGATCTGGTGCAAAAAATTTATAACGGACTAAATGAAAATGGAGTTTTTTTATTTAGTGAAAAGATCATCTTTGAAGATAAAAAGCTTACTAAAAGCGTCATAGAAATTTACGAGGACTACAAGCAAGCTCAAGGCTACTCACGCTATGAGATCGCCCAAAAAAGAGAGGCACTTGAAAATGTGCTGGTGCCATACACCGAAGAAGAAAATAGAAACTTAGCCCTAAATGCTGGCTTTAAACGTGTCGAGAGCATGTTTAAATGGGGAAATTTTATGAGCTTTTTGGCGTTTAAGTAAAATTCTCTTTTAAAAAAGCTATTTTTATAGTGCGTGTTTTATAAAACTAAAGCCCCAAATTCTAATATAAATATGGCTTACATAATGAAAATTTAAAATTAAAGACTAAAAAAGCAGCTTTTGATCTACTAAGTAATCGCCTGAAGCTTATCAAATCAATCAAAACAAATATAAAAATAAGTGATATCTTTGGGTTTATAAAACTAGAAATTTAAATTTAATAATAAAGAAATTTAGCGGGAGTTACCCGCTAAATTTACTCATTTATCGCTGCATTTCCATGGTGGTGGAAGTCATCGTAGATGATCTTAGAAGTTTGGAATTTCTCGCGTTTTAGCTCGCGAACTCGTAAAAATTCCTCTTCATCGATCTTTTTGATCTGGATAGCTGCTTTAAATGTCGGAGTCTTACTGATGTAGTCCCAGCCGCTGCTTGTTAGCTCGTTGCAAGAGCTCTCCCAGTAGTGGAAGGTCATCTGGATGATGCCATCAGGCACGATGTCAGTCACTTCAGCTTTTACGACGATGTAGCCGTATCTACTCCAAGCTTTGATGAAGTCGCCTTGTTTTAGCCCGTATCTCTCTGCAAGCGCTGGGCTCATCTCAGCGATAGGTCCGATGCTATCTCCGCCCTCTTCGATGGCACGTGAGCGTCTTGTCATGGTGCCAACTGTGTATTGATAGACTTTTCTTGTAGTTAAAAGCTGTATCGGATACTCAGCGTCAGTCTTCTCATCGACTGAACCAGCCATGATAGGATACTCTGGTGACATATTCATCTTCTTAGCAAACTCAAGTTTTGCGCTCTCGATCTCATCAGCCTTATCCACAAATAGGCATGGCACGAAGCGGCCTTTACCATCAGGTGTAAAGAATTTCTTATCAAGATAGAGGCTCTGACCGCCCATATCATCTTCAGTTGGGCATGGCCAGTGAAGTCCGTGATATTTTTTAAGTCTATAATAGCTCATGCCGCCGTAGCGTCTAGGGTCGCATTTTCTAACTTCTTCCCAAATTTCTTCTGGTGAGTTAAAATTAAAACCCTCAGTTGCGCCCAAACGGCGTGCGATCTCGCAAACGATCCACCAGTCTTGTCTAGCATCTCCTGGAGGTGTTATGACTGCTTCGTTGTGCTGGACACGGCGCTCTGCGTTTGTGTAAAGACCCTCTTTTTCACTACTTGCCACGCCAGGCAGAACGACGTCAGCTTTTAGCGATGTCTCAGTTAAAAATAGGTCTTGAACCACGTAGAAATCGACATTTGCAATGCCTTTTAAGAAGTGGTTTGTATTTGGCTCAGAGATAACTGGGTTTTCGCCGATGGTCCAGAAGAAATGCACTCTGCCATCAAGGATCGCATCAGGCACTTCAGTCTTGTGGATGCCTATCTTTGAGTTTAAAAATCCAGGTTCTAGGTGCCACATTTTCTCAAACCAAGCTCTTTGCTCAGAGTCGGTGACTGAGCCAAGATTTGGAAAGATATTTGGCAAAACGCCCATATCGCAGCAGCCTTGAACGTTCTCTTGACCTCTAAGTGGCAAGTCGCCTGTGCCAAGCTCGCAGATATTACCAGTGATCAAGAATAAATTTGATACGTCGCAAACTCCGCCAACGCCGTGGTTGAAGTGAGTTACGCCCATGCCGTGAGTGATGACGGCTGGTTTTGTGGTGGCATACATTCTAGCAGCTGCTCTGATATCCTCTGGATTTAGCCTTGTGTATTTAGCTACAACCTCTGGGGCATAGTCTTTTACAGCTTCTTTAACGTACTCGATGCCTATTGTGTGATCTCTTACAAATTCCTCATTTACAAGGCCTTCTTCGATGATAGTGTAAAGAAGTGCGTTGATAACTGGGATGTTGTGCTCAGGCTCTAGCTGCAAGTGGATGTCTGCTCTACTTGCAAACTCAGTCTTGATAGGGTCGATAACGATCAGTTTTGCACCGCGGTTTAGCGCTCTTTGGATGTGCATAGCTGCGATTGGGTGACCATTTTCTGGGTTTGAGCCTATCATTAATATACAGTTACTATAAGTGCCAATCTCTGTAAAGCTATTTGTGGCAGCTCCGTTTCCGATTGTTTTAGCAAGTCCTGCTACTGTCGGAGCGTGTCAAATTCTAGCGCAGTGATCGACGTTGTTTGTGCCAATTACAGCGCGCATTAGCTTTTGAGCGACGTAGTTGTCTTCAAGCGTACAGCGTGCTGAGAAATTTCCTGCTAATGAGTCAGGGCCGTATTTTTCTTTTGCCTCTTTCATCTTTTCTACGACAAGATCAAGCGCCTCGTCCCAGCTAGCTTCTTCAAATTCACCATCCTTTGAAAAGACTCCGTTTTTCTTTCTAATAAGCGGCTTTGTAAGTCTGTCCGGACTTGCAACGTAGTCCCAGCCATAAAAGCCCTTTAAACATAAATTTCCTTGATTGACTGGATTGTCTTCGACGCCAGTAGCGGCACGAACGACGTTGTTTTCCACGTGCAAGGTTACTTGACAGCCTGTCCCGCAATAAGGACAGATGACTTTGCCTTCTTTCATCACTTTCTCCTTCTAATTATGCAGTTTCTGCATATTTATTTTGAGTAATATTACTAGCGTAAAACTTAATCTTTTATGAAAAATTCTTTATTTAAAAAATAAATTTTAATTTTAAGTTATATTTTATATAAAATTTAAAAAGCCGAATATATAGGAATTTAAAAAATATGCTAAATTTGCAGAAATTTCTAAAATTTATCAAATAAGAAATAAATTGTGTAAATTTGACACAGAAGCTGAAAGATGAAAAATTAAATTTAAATTTAGTTTGTGGCAAGATGTTTAAACTATAAAAATAAAAGAGAAATTTTGAAAGTAAAAAGTGAAATTTAAAGGGAGAGCAGATCGCTCTCCGTGAGATTATTTATCTCTTAAGCCAAGCTCAGAGATTAGTTTTGAATATGTAGTATAGTCTTTATTTTTAAGATACTTTAAAAGTCTTTTTCTTTGACCAACTAGTTTCAAAAGACCTAAGCGTGATGAAAAGTCTTTTTTGAAAATTTTAAGGTGTTCTGTAAGTTCAGTTATTCTAGCTGTTAAAAGAGCTATTTGAACTTCTGGAGAGCCTGTATCTCCCTCTTTTCTAGCGAATTTCGCAACTATTTGAGCTTTTTTAGCCGAATCCAAAGCCATGATGACCTCCTGATTGGTGAATTTTGGAAGAGCGATTATAGCATTTAAAACATAAAATTAGATAAAACGGCGCTTTTTAAAAATTAATGAAAAATGCAGTAAAAATTTTATAAAATAAGGGCTATTTAAAGAGTTAAGGAAGATAAATGCTTTTTACAAAGGCAAGCGAATACGCTCTACTTTCGCTTATTTTAATATCTCAAAAATCATCGCCAGTTGATGTCGATACGATCTCAAATGAGCTTAAAATTTCAAAAAGCTTTCTGGCAAAAATTTTACAAAATTTAGCAAAAGATGGAGTTTTAAAGTCATTTAAAGGGGCAAATGGCGGTTTTGCACTAAACGGCGAACCTGAAAATTTAAGTATAAAAAAGATAATAGAATGTGCTGAAAAACGCGAACTAAGCGTCTTTGAGTGCTCATCTTCAGCGCTTGGCTGCCCGTCAAATAAAGCCTCAAGCTGTCAAATTTGGTCGATGTTTAGTGGCCTTCAAGGCAAGATCGACGAGATGCTTGATGCGATCAAACTAAGTGACATCGTTAAGAAGTAAAGTTGGCAAAGCAAAAAAATAATATTTTGACTCTTGTCGCACCATTTCTTGCGCCAATTGTCAAATTTAAAAGTCTTAGCATCGTTGGCATCATCGTTGCCATCCTTGCTATCATCATCGTGCCGCTTCCAAGCGCGGTCCTTGACTTTTTCTTGGCACTTTCGATCTCGATTTCAGTGCTTATTATTTTGATCTCGATCTACGTGCCAAAACCAACTGACCTTAGTACGTTTCCGACGCTTATTCTCATCATCACGCTTTTTCGTCTCTCGTTAAACATAGCAACCACGCGTATGATATTAAGCGAAGGTCATAACGGCCCAGAAGCGGTCAGTGAGATCATCTCAAGCTTTGGAAATTTTGTCGTTGGTGGCAACTTCGTCATCGGCACCATCGTCTTTTGTATCTTGGTACTCATAAATTTCATGGTCGTAACAAAGGGTTCAACCCGTGTGAGCGAGGTGCAAGCTCGTTTTACACTTGATGCTATGCCTGGTAAGCAAATGGCGATAGATGCGGACCTAAACGCAGGTCTAATAGACGAAAAAACAGCGCGCGAAAGACGTCAAGCCATCATCGGCGAGGCAAATTTCTACGGCGCGATGGATGGTTCGTCTAAATTTATAAAAGGTGACGCCGTAGCCGGCATCATCATCACTATCATTAACATCATCGGCGGCTTTGCTATTGGCTCGTTTCAACACGGCCTTGATATGGCGACATCGGCCCAGTACTATACGATCTTAACTATCGGTGATGGCCTAGTTAGCCAGATACCTGGACTTATCACTTCAACAGCGACTGCTATCATCATCACAAGGGCTAGCAAAGATGACGAGGACTTTGCAGAAGGCACGCTAAATCAGCTATTAGGGGATTATAAAACCTTGCTAATAGTTGGCTTCATACTATTTATGTTTGCCCTTGTTCCAGGACTTCCGACGCTTTCGCTTGGCTTTATAGCACTGCTATTTTTGGGGCTTGGCTACATTGTCAAGCAGACCAAAGATGGCGGGCTAAATTTAAACCTTGCGCCAAAAGAAAAAGCAGCTGGCAAAAAAGCTGGCGGTGCTGCGCCAAGTGCGGCTGGAGCTGGCGGAGCAAGTGCAGGTGCTGCTAAAACTCCAAAAAAGAGCGACGAAGAGATCGCAAGAGAAGAAGAGACAAAGATAAATGACATCTTAAAGCTTGAAATTTTAGAGCTTGACCTAGGATATGGACTACTAAAGCTAGCTGATGTTGATCTAATCGAGAGAATTCGCGCTATGAGGCGAAATATCGCTTCAAGTCTTGGCTTTTTGATGCCAAAGATAAGGATCCGCGACAACCTTCAGCTACCGCCAAACGAGTACCGCTTCAAGCTAAAAGGTATCATCATCGGTCAGGGTGAAATTTATGCGGATAAATTTCTAGCGATGGATAGTGGGCTTGTTAGTGAGGATATCGAGGGGATACCGACAAAAGAGCCAGCTTTTGGGCTAGACGCTCTTTGGATCGATGCTAGCGTCAAAGAGGACGCCATACTTAGCGGCTACACGATAGTTGACCCTGCAAGCGTCATCTCAACGCATATGAGTGAGCTCATCAAGCAAAACGCAGCCGAGCTTCTAACTCGCCAAGAGACGCAAAATTTACTAGACAAACTAAAGATCGACTACCCAGTCGTGGTCGAGGATACGCTAAGGATCGCACCTATAAATTTGATCCAAAAGGTCTTAAAAACGCTGCTTAAAGACAATATCCCGATCAAAGACCTACTTAGCATACTTGAAGCCATCAGCGACATCGCCGAGGTTAGTAAAAATTTAGATATGATCATCGAGCACGTACGTGCAGCGCTTTCACGCGTCATCACCTCGCTTTATGTAGATGAAAAGGGACAGCTAAATTTCTACATCCTAGACACCGCCGCACAGCAAAAGCTCATGGACGCGGTGCAGTATAAAGACGGCGCATATCACTTGATGATAAACGTAGCGCAGACATCATCTATCGTGCAAGCACTTAGGCGTGAAAAAGAGAAGCGACCGATGAGCCAACACGGAGAAATGGTGCTTTGCGTGGAGCCAAGCTTGCGCAAATTTATAGCAAATATCTGCGCAAATTTCGCCATCGACATGGTGGTGCTAAGCTTTGCTGAGATCTCGGCAAATACGCCATTTGAAACAGTTGGCGTCATAGAAATAGAAAATTTATAAAGGAAAAAGATGAAAATTTATCACCTCTCGCACACCGATCTTGACGGATACGGCGCGCAATACATAACAAATTTTTACTTCAAAGATGTGAAATTTCTAAACTCAAACTACGGCAGAGAGATAGATGATAAATTTGCTCAAATTCTATCTGAGATAGATGCCTCAAATGATGATAAAAACGTTATCTTGATCACCGATATAAATTTAACTCCGGCTCAGTGCGAGAGCTTTACTGAGATGATAGAAGGTAAAAATATCAAGCTATTTTTGCTAGATCATCACCAAAGTGGTGCCGAGTGCGCGAGCACTTACTCATGGTATTTTTTAGATAGTTCAAGGTGCGCTACAAAGATCACTTATGACTTTTTTGCAGGCATTTTTGGCAAAAACAAAGAGCTTGAAATTTTTAGTGACGTCGTAAATGCCGTGGATATCTGGCTAAAAGATGATAAAAATTTCGAGATGGGCAAGGTCTGCTTGGGGCTTGTGGCAAACGCTAAAGAGATAAATAAGGTGATGTTTGAAGCCGAAAACAACCTTTATATGGATCACATCTTAAAAGAAGCGAGCAAATTTTTTAACGAGAAAAACGACTACATAGGCCTTGATATGCAGGTGCATGCTATTAAGAAGTCATTTTTCAAAGAGGATAAAGACGATACACTAAGCAACCTGATCTCAAACTACGTCGTAAAAAAACTTAGTGAAAATAAAGAGAAATTTAGCATAAGCTATAAAGATCATAAAGGAATTTTAACCTACAATGTCGGCAATGTTTCGGTCATCGGCAACGACTTTTTGGTGGCAAATCCTGAATTTGACTTCTTTATCGACGTGACAAATAAAAAAACACTAAGCTTTCGCGCAAATGGCAAGCTAGATGTTAGCGCCATGGCTAAGCACCTAGTTGGCGGCGGCGGACACGTCAATGCAAGCGGTGGCTTGTTTGCAAATTTCAAAGATGGCTTTAGCTATGAGCCGATCAAGGCGCAGATAGTTGATCTAATAACTAAAAAAACACAGGAGGAGATATGAAAGAAGAAGAGGTAAGCGTAGAGGAGCTTAGCTACGAGCTTAGCATGGTGCTTGAGGCGATGTTTTACTATGCTGGAGTGAAAAAAGATAAGCTTGAAGAGGCGGCAAATCTCTATGTTGAGTGCATCGACGATGCGTTAGAAAACTCTGACGCTAGCGGTAGCGACGAGGTCATAGAGATAGTTGAATATATGAAAAAACACCATCCAAAGTTATTTAAATAAGGAGAAAATATGAAGAAAATTTTAGTTTTAGCGGCGGCACTTTTTGCGCTAAATGCTATGGCAAATGAAAATTTAGACAAGGCAAATGAGCTTTATGCAAAGAAAAATTTTAACGAGGCCTATCTTGCTTTTAATAAAGCATGCGGAGAGGGTGAGAAAAAAGCTTGCACAATGAATGCGATCATGCTATTTAACGGCGATGGCGTGGCAAAAGATAAAGCTCAGGCTGAGAAAATTTTTACAAAAATGTGCGACGAAAATGAGGGCATGGCGTGCGAAAAGCTAGGCGAAATGACAGCTTATGGCCTTATAAAAGACAAAGATGATAATGAAGCAAAAAGCGAAGAGAAGGCAAAAGCTTTGTTTAAAAAAGCTTGCGACAACGGCTATAAACCAGCTTGCGACTTTGTAACAAAATAGATCAAAAAGGGCTTAAAATGGGCTACAAACATAAAGATTTGATAGGAACTAGAGAGCTTAGCAAGGAAGAAATTTTATATTTTCTAGAGGCGGCGAAAGAGTTTAAGGAGCTAAATTTAAGCCAAGTGAAAAAAAATGACTACCTTCGTGGAAAAACCACGATCAACGCATTTTATGAAAACTCGACAAGAACTAGAACTTCTTTTGAGATCGCAGCAAAGAGGCTTGGGGCTGATACGATAAATTTCAGCTCATCAAGCTCTAGCGTGACAAAGGGTGAGAGCCTAAATGACACGATGAATAACATGGCTGCTATGAGAACTGATATCATCGTGCTTCGTCACCCAAGCTCTGGGGCGGCGAAATTTGCAGCTGATAGGACAGAGGCTAGCGTCGTAAATGCAGGAGATGGTACAAATGAGCACCCAAGCCAAGCTCTGCTTGATCTTTTCACGCTAAGAGAGCATGGTAAAATTTTGGATAAAAACCTAAACGTGGCGATCATCGGCGACATCGCCAGAAGCCGCGTGGCAAGGTCTGACATCTGGGCGATGAAGAAATTTGGCATAAATTTAAAGCTCTTTGCGCCAAAGATGATGATGCCAAAAGATGCTGAGGTCTTTGAGTCTCAAATTTGCAAAAATATGGAAGAAGCTTGCGAGGGTAGTGACGTCATCATCATGCTTCGCATCCAGCTAGAGCGTGGCGGTGCGGACGTGGCATTTCCAAGCTCGAGGGAGTACTCGAAATTTTTTGGACTAAATAAAAATAGGATAAAGCTAGCAAAGCCTGATGCGATCGTGCTGCACCCAGGACCGATAAATAGGGGTGTGGAGCTAAACTCAGATGTGGCTGATGGCACACACTCAGTGGTGCTTAACCAAGTTGAAAACGGCGTTGCGATAAGAATGGCGATATTAAATACGCTTGCAAAAAATAGGGGCTAACGATGAAAATAGCAATAATTAACGGCACTATCGTAAATAGCGACGAGAAATTTAAGGCAAATATCCTAATAGAAAACGGCAAAATAGCCAAAATCGGAAGTAAGAAATTTGAGGCTGATAAGGTCATAGACGCCACAAACAAGCTAGTCATGCCAGGACTTATCGACATGCACGTGCATTTTCGCGATCCTGGTCAAGAGTACAAAGACGACATCATCTCAGGCTCGCAGGCCGCCGTGGCTGGAGGAGTGACCACCTGCCTTTGCATGGCGAACACAAATCCAGTAAATGACAATGCCTCGATCACAAGGGCGATGATAGAAAAGGCCAGAAACTGCGGACTGATCGATCTTTTACCAATTGCAGCCATTAGCAAAGGACTTGGTGGCAATGAGATCGTCGAGATGGGCGATCTTATAGAGGCTGGCGCAGTTGCATTTAGCGACGACGGCTTGCCAGTTACAAGCTCAAGCGTGATGAGAGCGGCACTTGAGTACTCAAGCATGTTTGGTAGCTTTTGCATAAGCCACTCAGAGGACTGCTCGCTTTGCAGGCAGGGCGTCATGCACGAGGGCAAGGTCTCGGCCATACTTGGACTTCGCGGCATGGCGAGAGAGAAAGAGGAGATCGCAGTGAGCCGTGATATGCTACTTGCAAAGCTCACTAAAGCGCACATCCACATCGCTCACGTAAGCTCAGAGTACTCGCTAAAGATCATCGAAATGGGTAAAAAAGAGGGCATAAACATCACTTGCGAGGCCACACCACACCACTTTAGCTTTAGCGATGATGAAATTTTGAAAAATGCCTACGATACAAATTTCAAAATGTCACCGCCACTTCGCGAGATAAGCGATGTAAAAGCGGTAAGAGAGGCGCTAAAAAGCGGACTTATAGATGTTATCGCTACCGATCATGCCCCGCACCACACGGACGAAAAGATAGTGGAATTTGACAAGGCGCCATTTGGTATCATCGGACTTCAAACCCTTGTGCCACTCACTCTTAAGCTCGTAAATGAGGGCGTTATAAGCTTAGAGCGCATGGTGGAGCTAACATCTACAAATGCGGCTAAGATGCTAAATTTAAAAGATAAAGGCAGACTTGCTGAGGGCATGCTAGCTGACGTCGCGGTGATAGACCCTGAGATCGAGTACGTTTATGACGAGAAGATAAACCGCTCAAAATCAGTAAATTCTCCACTCTTTGGCAAAAAGCTAAAAGGCGCAGCGACTACTACTATAAAAAGTGGCAAGATCGTTTATGAGTTTGGAAAATAATCTAAATTTGCTCGTGCGTGCGGGTGAATTTGTTTAGATGCTTTGAAATATAAAATTTGCTAGAAATTTCTAGCAAATTTTACTTTTTTATGAGTTATATTTTTTAACGATACCGCGAACGACTTTTTCTATAAAAAGCGCAGAGGCTACTTCGCAGTGCTCTCTAGTAGAGTGCGGTGAGTAGATGTTTGGTCCTATTGAACATGCACTAAGACCTGCTTTTTTTTCTAAAAGCACTCCACATTCAAGTCCAGCATGCACAGCTGTTATCCTAGCTTCTGGCTTATAAATTTTAAGCTCTTCTAAGATATCGTTTGCAAATTTATCATTTATAGGTTTCCAAGCTGGGTTTCTGTCTTTTGAAATAACATGAAAGCCAACTGCTTTTGCAAGCTCAGAAATTTCAAATTCCATCCTATTTAGGCCATCTTTACTCATAGATCTTGCAAAAAACTCTCCAAGTTTATATATAAGAAATGTAAAAAGAATACACAGTAAAGAAGTGATATAAAATATGATAGTGACATTAAATTTGTTAAATTTAGGCTACTAGAACTATCATTTATAGATATTTTGGTAGCTAAGTAAGATAAGCGGAGCAAAACCCTATATAAATAGGTAGGATGAAATTTATATGTCGGCCTTTTTGGCTACAAGCTTTATAAAATGTCTAAATTTCAAGCCAAAAATACTAAATTTTGGCTCTCTTTTCTCTTACTTTTTTGATCTTATTTTTAACTACATGAAATTTTGAAGCTGCAGCCGAGCATAGATCCTTGTAGGTAACTAAAATTTTTGACTCTTTTTTAGTGCAAATGGCTGCAAAAACGCTCTCAAGGTCGATTCTCTCTTTTTGTGTTAAATTTTCCATCTATTTTCCTAGCAATTTTCTCATCTTATTGACAACAAATAATATTTCATCATCGTCAAGCTCACATAGCAGTTTGCAAACGGCAGCAGCAGCTTGCGGCTTTGAGTTACCAAGTCTCCAGTCCTGATATGTCCTCATCGGCACGCCAAGATCTTCTGCCATTTTTGCTTGTGAAATTTTCTTACCGATATTTTTTGCCTCAACAGCATTGTGAAGCAAATTAAATATATCACTTGTTTCAATCATTGAAGAATTATACGTTTTATTTCATTAAATATACCTAAAATATTATATAAATAAAGTAAAATAGTATATAAATATCAAAATAAAGTATTAAACATACTAAAAATTATTTATAATATACGTTATAGCGTATAAAAAGCTTTTAAATTTTTGAATAAAATTAGAAATTTCGGATTTTTATGTTGAAGTTAAATTTCTTATTTTGTTTTAAATTTTATTTCTTTTTACGCAAAGCTTATATTATAGGCATTAGAAAAGTTTAGTTATATAGGCTAAATATATATAAATAAATTTTTTTAACTTATATACTTGACATTGATAAACTAAAGTTGTATAATCCGTTTAGCAATTAAAAAGAAAGAGTGCTAAAAGTGAGTAAAACAAATAAACGCGATTTGATACTAAATTCTATCATTGAAGCCTATTTGCAGAACAATGCGCCTATTGGCTCAAACGAGCTTGGCTCTCGCATGAGCGTGGCGATACCAGCATCTACGATACGTGTTTATTTCAAAAAGCTTTCAGATGAGGGCGAGATCACAAAACTTCACATCAGTGGCGGCAGGATCCCAACTATCGCTGCGATGAGGAGATATTGGAGTGAAATTTTTGCTGAGAGTGACATAAATTTAGAGATAAATGATCCAAGAAGCTTAAAGATGCTCTGTGATGAATTTGAGCTTTATTGTATGATTTTTGGCACGATCGACAAGGAGTTGCTAGAAATTTTAAATTTAGATGATAGATATCTGGTTTTAAATTTTAGCGGTGATGAGATCGTTATCAAATTTGATGCTAGGACTTATAAATTTTTAAGCAATCTCATCGGAGTTAGCTTAGACAAGCTTGAGCTTATCTGCTCTCAAGTTGGCTTAAGCGAACTAAAAAACAAGATAAGAGAGCTTAAAAGGACTAAAATTTACTTTCAAGAAAATGAAATTTTAGCCTTTGATATGTTTAAGGATAGACGCTTTAAGATGGTTTTTGACCCAAGTTTTAGCTTGCAGATGGATGAAGAACTTACATTTTCTCCTATGTTTGATGAAAATTACATGGGGCTTAAATTTAAAGCAAACTACCTTGGTAGCGAGGCGCAGATGATCTGCGCTGGCAGTGTTTATACTGATTATGTGAAATTTATAAATCTAATAAAGGAGGCCGCGTGAGCGAAGAGGTAAAAGAGCAAAATCTGCCTGAGGTCGAGCCAGTGCAAGAGGCAGCTAGCGATAGCGTAAATTTAGACGCACTTGGTGATATCTCAAAAGTTGATAAGCTTGAAAAAGAGCTTGGCGAGATCACTGATAAATATTACAGAGCAAATGCTGAGTTTGAAAATATCAAAAAGCGTTATGAAAAAGAGAAAGCAGACGTTGCAAGCTATGCAAATGAGAAATTTGCAAGGGACTTGCTACCAGTCATCGATGCGCTTGAGATCGCTGCGAATTTTGACCCAGAGGATGATGAATTTGCTAAAAAGATCAAAGAGGGCATTTTGATAACGATAAATCAGTTTAAGAAATGTTTTGAAAAGCATGGCGTGAGCGAGATCGCAACTGATGCCGAGTTTGATCCAAATGTGCATAATGCCGTTTTAAGGGTTGATAGCGAGGAGAAGCAAAGCGGTCAGATCGTGCAAGCTTTACAAAAAGGCTATATGATAAATGGCAGGGTTTTGCGCCCAGCTATGGTTAGTGTGGCAAACTAAATTTAAAAAATAAATCTAATAAAGGAAAAATATGTCAAAAGTTATAGGTATAGACTTAGGTACAACAAACTCTTGTGTGAGCGTTTTTGAGCGCGGTGAGAGCAAGGTTATCCCAAACAAAGAGGGTAAAAACACAACTCCATCTGTTGTTGCTTTTACAGACAAAGGTGAAATTTTAGTAGGTGATGTTGCAAAACGTCAAGCAGTTACAAACCCTGAAAAAACGATATATTCTATCAAACGTATCATGGGTTTGATGAGCAATGAAAAAAATGCTGAAGAGGCAAAGGCTCGCTTGCCATATCACGTTGTGGATAGAAACGGCGCTTGCGCGGTTGAGATCGCTGGCAAGGTCTATACTCCGCAAGAAATTTCAGCAAAAATTCTTATCAAACTAAAAGAAGACGCTGAAGCATACCTTGGTGAGAGCGTGACAGACGCGGTTATCACAGTGCCTGCATACTTTAACGATAGCCAAAGAAAGGCCACAAAAGAAGCTGGAACAATTGCAGGTCTAAACGTTCTTCGTATCATCAACGAGCCGACAGCTGCGGCACTTGCGTATGGTCTTGATAAAAAAGAGGCTGAGAAAATTTTAGTTTATGACCTAGGTGGTGGTACATTTGACGTTACAGTGCTTGAAACTGGCGATAATATCGTTGAGGTTTTGGCAACTGGCGGTAACGCATTCTTAGGTGGTGATGACTTTGATAACAAGATCATCGACTGGCTAGTAAGTGAGTTCAAAAACGAAACTGGTATCGATCTAAAAGGCGATATCATGGCACTTCAACGCTTAAAAGAAGCCGCTGAAAATGCTAAAAAAGAGCTAAGCTCAGCTCAAGAGACTGAGATAAATTTACCATTTATCACAGCTGACGCGACTGGTCCAAAACACCTTGTCAAAAAGCTAACTCGCGCTAAATTTGAAGGCATGATCGACTCACTTGTGGGCGAGACTATCACTAAGATAAATGAAGTCATCAAAGATGCAGGTCTAAGCAAGGGCGACATCAAAGAGGTCGTAATGGTCGGTGGTTCAACTCGTGTACCACTTGTTCAAGAAGAGGTTAAAAAGGCATTTGGCAAAGAGCTAAATAAGAGCGTAAATCCAGATGAAGTCGTAGCTATCGGTGCTGCGATCCAAGGTGCGGTTATCAAAGGTGACGTAAAAGACGTGCTACTTCTTGACGTTACTCCACTTAGCCTTGGTATCGAGACACTTGGCGGCGTGATGACAAAGATCATCGAAAAAGGTACAACTATACCAACTAAGAAAAGCCAAGTCTTCTCAACTGCTGAAGATAACCAAAGTGCCGTTACTATCATGGTTTTACAAGGCGAGCGTGAGTTTGCAAGGGATAACAAATCACTTGGCAACTTCAACTTAGAGGGCATCCCAGCAGCTCCAAGAGGCGTGCCTCAAATCGAAGTTGAATTTGACATCGACGCAAACGGAATTTTAACCGTTTCAGCAAAAGATAAAGCGACTGGCAAAGCCCAAAACATCACTATCTCAGGATCAAGCGGTCTTAGCGAAGATGAGATAAATAGCATGGTAAAAGATGCTGAGCTTCACAAAGAAGAGGATAAAAAGCGCAAAGACGCAGTTGAAGCTAGAAACCAAGCAGACGCACTAGTTCATCAAACTGAAAAGAGCATGAGCGAGCTTGGCGAGAAGGTGCCAGCTGAAGATAGAAGCAACATTGAAGCTGCGCTAAATGATCTAAAAGAGGTTCTAAAAGATGAAAACTCTTCAAAAGAGCAAATCGACGCAAAGGTAGAAGCTTTAAGCAAAGCTAGCCATAAACTAGCAGAAGCTATGTATAAAAAAGATGAAAACGCTGGCGCAAACGGCGGCAACAAAAAAGACGACGACGTCATAGACGCTGAAGTCGAGTAAAACTCCTAGAGCAGGGCATCAGCCTTGCTCTTTAAATTTAACTTATAAATTTAAATTTCTAAACACTTCTTGACACACGCTCACGACATCATCTTATAAGATGAAAAGTATAAATTTTTAAAATTTAGCCGCGCCTAAAAATTTAAGACCTTCTTACGATCTCTATCCACCTATCAAGCTCTTGTTGCTCGGCTTTTAGTGTGCTGCTTTCGCCGTGTCCTGGATAAAGTGCGAAGTCGCCCTTTAGATTTTTGCATTTTTCTAAGCTTTCTAGCATCTCATTTTTATCTGAAAATGGAAAGTCCCAGCGCCCAATGCTACCTTTAAATAAAAAATCCCCACTAAAGATCGCGTCTTCTATCTCTATCATCGAGCAACCTGGTGTATGTCCTGGAAAATGGTAAAATTTAAAAGAAAAATCACCCACCGCAAAGCTTTCATCGCCTTGAACTAAAATGTCTGGCACAAAGGTATTTTTCATATAGCCAAAAATGTCACTCTCACACATAAAAGCATCAAATTTATTGATATAAACTGGGATTTTTAGCTCATTTTTTAGCTCGCTCACGTCGTAAATATGGTCAAAATGCCCATGAGTGCAAAGTATCGCCTTTAAATTTTGTGCATTTTGCAAAACCCACTCTTTTGCGCCGTCGCCCGGATCTATCACCAAACTTGAGCCATTTTTGGTAACGATGTAGCAATTTGTCCCAAAATCGCCAAAATTTTTATGCATTACTCTCATTTTTTACCTTAAATTTATTATTTCTTAAATATTTACATCTTTTTACTTAAACTTAAAGAAAAATTTTAAATTTAATTAGTATAATTTTTGCAAAAGGAAGCAAATTTAGGCAAAGGGACAATGAAGGGGTATCAAAAAATAGAAGAAACCTTAGTTTTTAGCTTAAAAGATAAAACTAAAGGTAAAAAATTACTATTAGGCGTAAGCGGCGGTATTGATTCTGCTGTGGTTGCGACACTTTGTGCGAGAGCAAAGCCAGATGAAACTCATGCACTCATCATGCCAACAGCATCATCAAACAGACAAAATATGGACGATGCCTTAAAATTATGCGAAAAACTAAACATAAAATACAAGGTTTTATCTATAGAGGGCATTTTAAATGCCTTTTATGAAACGATAGATGCAAATTTAAGCAATTTAAGAAAAGGGAATTTAGCAGCTAGAGTTAGAATGAGCTTGCTTTATGATTATTCATCTAGTATAAACGCTCTAGTCATCGGCACAAGCAACAAAAGTGAGCTTATGCTTGGCTATGGCACGATATTTGGGGATTTGGCGTGCGCGATAAATCCTATCGGAGAGCTTTATAAGAGTGAAATTTTTGAATTTGCAAAACATCTTGGTGTTGATGAAAATTTTATCAAAAAAGCGCCTTCGGCTGATCTTTGGGATGGACAAAGCGACGAGGGCGACATAGGTTACAGCTATGCTGTTATCGATGAGATTTTACAAAATTTAGAAAATAACAAGGAGCAAGCCATCAAAAAGTTTGGATCAAAAGCGGTCTTGGATATAGAAAATAGAGTTGTTTCAAACAGGTTTAAACGACAAATGCCGTTGATAGTGAAAATTTAAAGGATTAAAGATGAGAGAAATTCCGTTTTACAAACCAACTATCACTGAGCGCGAAAGTGAGCTTATCGAAGAGGCTTTGCGTTCTGAAAATGCTACTGATACAGTTGCTAAATTTGAAGAAAAGCTAAAAGAGTACTTTGGTGCTAAATTTGTTATCACTACAAACAACATCGCAGCAGCGCATCATCTAGCGCTAAGTGCGATGGACACAAAGCGCGGCGATAAGGTCATCTGTTCGGTAAATGCCTTCCCTAGCGTGGCTCAAGCAGTTAGACATTTTGATGCTGAGCCTATCTTTGTCGATATCGATGAAGAGGACTTTAACATCAGTCCAGAAGCCCTTGAAAAGGTGCTAAAAGAGCAAAATCACAAAAAACTAAAGTGTGCTTTCATCTCACACATCGCTGGACAAAGTGCTAAGCTTGATGAGATAAAGGCTATCTGCGAAAAATATGGCATCGTCGTTTTAGATGATGCAAACCGAGGCATAGGACTAACTTATAATGGCAAAAAAGTTGGTTCAGACTCGTTTTTGTCATGCTTTCAGACAAACTCACGCGTGCAAAATCCTATCTCAACAGTTGGATTTTTCACGACAAATGACGAAGAGGTCTATAAAAAAGCAAAACTACTTCGTAACTATGCCCTTGTAAATGGTATAGATAAATTTGGTAGTTTAAGCTACATCTACGACGTTGTTGATATCGGTTTAAAATATGACATAAACTCGATAAATGCGGCATTTTCTATTGCTCAGCTTGAAAAGACAGACGAGCTTATAAAACGTAGAAAAAAGATCGCTGAAATTTATGATAAAGAGCTTAAAGAGTGTCACAACATCACAACTCCAGTCAAAAAACGCGAG
Organism: Campylobacter concisus; assembly: GCF_003048835.2. Taxonomy (NCBI): domain Bacteria; kingdom Pseudomonadati; phylum Campylobacterota; class Epsilonproteobacteria; order Campylobacterales; family Campylobacteraceae; genus Campylobacter; species Campylobacter concisus. Next base: position 695,625 of record NZ_CP060705.1, read on the forward strand.
CACATCTACACTCAGTACATCATCAAGATAAATAAAAACCGCGACAGCTTTGCTAGAGAGCTTTTGGAGCGTGGAATTCACACTTCGCTGCACTACATACCTATACATTTGCTAAGCTATTATAAAAATAAATATTCGCTTAAAGTAAATGACTTCCCAAATGCTCTAAAGACATATCAACAAGTCTTGTCGCTACCTATATATCATAGTTTGAGCGACGAAGAGGTGCAATACATCTGCAACACGGTAAAAGAAATTTCTAAATCACGTGTTTAAGAAATTTAACATCCTTTTACACTCTTGGGCGAATGACTACTTCTTTCGCCCAAATTTCTTTCAAATTTTACTAGCATTTTTACTTCTGCCACTAAGTCTTATCTACACTCTAGTCGTTATTTGCAAGAAATTTAGCGCGCAAAAAAAAGACTTTGGTATAAAAATAATAAGCGTTGGAAATTTGACCCTTGGAGGAAGCGGCAAGACCCCACTTTGCGTCGCTATCGCTAAGAATTTCGAAGGCGCTTTTATCATTCTTAGAGGATACAAAAGAAAGAGCAAAGGCATGCAGGTAGTCGCAAGAGATGGTGAAATTTTACTTGACGTAGCAGCGAGCGGTGATGAGGCGATGATATATGCCACAAGCATCAAAAACGCAAATGTGATCGTTAGTGAAGATAGAAAAGTAGCCATAAACTACGCCAAAGAGCATGGCGCAAAGTATATTTTGCTGGATGATGGATTTTCTAAATTTGATATAGCCAAATTTGACATCTTAGTGCGTCCAAACCCAGAGCCAAAGCTAAAGCTTTGCCTGCCAAGCGGGGCTTATAGATATCCATTTAGCTTTTATAAATTTGGAGATTTTATCGCACGTGAAGGGCAAACTCACTTTAGAAAGAGCGAAATTTTAAACAAAAGCGAAAAAATGGTGCTAGTAACCGCCATAGCAAACCCAGCGCGCCTTGAAGCATTTTTTGGCGAGTGCGTGGGGCAGGTCTTTTTCCCTGATCACTACGGCTTTTCAAAAGAAGAGCTAAGTGAAATTTTACAAATCTACGGCGCGACCTCGCTTTTGATGACGCAAAAGGACTATGTAAAGGTAAAAGACTTTGGGCTGAGAGTATCGCTTATCACGCTTGAAGTTACGTTAAGCGAGGAGTTTAAAAAGGTTTTAGCGCAGCAAATTTAAGCCCATTTTGTTATAATGAGCCACTTTTTAAAAGGAAAATTTAGATCAAAATGAGAATTTTAATCACCTCAGTCGCAAAGAAAAAAGAGGCAAAAAAACTAAGCAAAAAGCTCGTGAAAAAGGGACTTGCAGCTTGCGTGAGTAGCTTTAGTGCAAAGAGCATTTATCTTTGGCAAGAGAAGCTTTATGATGAAAAAGAGCAAATTTTACTCATAAAAACGGATGCGAAATTTAAAAAAGTAGCTAAATTTATAAGAAAGCACCACAGCTACGAAACCCCAGAAATTTTGGCGCTTAAGCCAAAAGATGTTTTTAAAAAATATGAAAATTGGATAAAAAAATCAACCAAAAAAGGCAAAAAATGAGACTAACACCAACTAGAAGCGTAAAAGATGAAAAGGTAAAAAATGTAAATTTAAGCACAGCCATGCTTAGCCCAAGCTCCGCTCACGGCGGACTTTACGCGCCAAAGAAGCTACCAAAGATCACAAAGGCAAAGTGGCAAGAGCTCTCAAGCCTAAGCTACGAAAAGCTTGCACTTCACATCATTTCGCTGTTTAAATTTGACGTGCCAGAGGCATTTTTCAAAAAAGCGCTCAAGAGATATGCAAGCTTTGATGACCCAAAGCACCCAGTCATTTTTAAAAAAATAGATAAAAATTTATACGTAAATGAGCTCTACCACGGTCCCACAAGGGCATTTAAGGACATGGCGCTTCAGCCTTTTGGCTCGCTGCTTAGCCAGCTAGCAAAGGAAAGGGGCGAAAGATACCTTATCATGTGCGCAACTAGCGGCGACACGGGCCCTGCTACACTTCAAACCTTTGCAAATGATGAAAATATCAAGGTCGTCTGCCTCTATCCAGATGGCGGTACGAGCGAGGTGCAAAAGCTTCAGATGCAGACCATGCAGGGTGAAAATTTAAAGGTTTTTGGCATAAAAGGCGACTTTGACGACGCTCAAAGAGCGCTAAAAACGCTGCTTGCAAATGATAAATTTAAGGCCGAGCTTAAGAAAAAGCGCCTTAAACTAAGTGCGGCAAACTCAGTAAATTTTGGCAGAATTCTCTTTCAGATCATCTACCACGCCTATGCTTACGCAAATTTGCTAAAACAAAAGGCGCTTAAGGCAAACGAGAGCTTTGACATCATCGTGCCAAGCGGAAATTTTGGCAACGCACTTGGGGCGTATTACGCTAAAAAAATGGGCGCAAAGATCGGCAAGATCAAGATCGCCTCAAACGCAAACAACATCTTGACGCAGTTTTTCACCACTGGCGTTTATGACCTAAGAGATAAAAAGCTGGTTAAGACGATAAGCCCAGCCATGGACATTTTGATCAGCTCAAACGTCGAGCGATTGCTATTTGATAAATTTGGCAGCGTTAGAACCAACGAGCTCATGCAAAGCCTTGCTAAAAATAAATTTTATAAGCTTAGCAAGCAAGAGCTTGAAGTGCTGAAAGAGGACTTTGAGGCTAGCTGGTGCGATGATAAGGAGTGCGAGGCATATATCGCAAAGCTCGCAAAGAACGGCTACGCGATCGATCCGCATACGGCTACTTGCTTTAAAATGGTGGATACTAGCCGAGTAAGCGTCATCACATCGACTGCGCACTGGGTGAAATTTACGCCAAGCATGATCAAGGCGTGTCAGATAAAAGACACAAAAGATGAAAAAGACGCCTTAGCAAAGACTGCTAAAATCTTAAATGACAGCGTGCCAAGCTCTATAAACTCGCTATTTAGTGCGAAAATTTTACACAAAAACATCATAAAAGAGGACGAGATCGAAAAGTGCGTCCTAGAATGGATCGAGCGATGATAATCATCCCAGCCCGCCTTGCCTCAACAAGGTTTAGTAATAAAATTTTAAAAGAGATAAACGGCGTGCCGATGTTTGTGGCGACGGCTCTTAGGGTAAGTGGCGTGGACGATGTGGCGGTTGCTGTGGATGAGCCAAGCGTGCTGGAGATCGCCAAGGCTCATGGCATAAAAGCGGTGCTAACTAGCAAAGATCATCAAAGTGGCACTGACAGGATAAATGAAGCGGCGCAAATTTTGGGGCTAAGAGAAAGTGAGATCATCATAAATGTTCAGGCTGATGAGCCATTTATAGAGCCTGAAAATATCGCTAAATTCAGGGCATTTTGCGAGCAAAATAAGGGAAAAGCCTTTATGTTTTCTTGCTATAAAAAGATGGACGATGAGTTTGCGGATGATAAAAATTTAGTCAAAGTGGTGACTGATTTTGAGGGCTATGCGCTCTATTTTTCAAGATCAAGGATACCATTTAACAGAAGCGAGTGCAAAAGCTATAAGGCGCACCTTGGCATCTACGGATACAGCGTAAAGAGCCTAAAAGAGTTTTGCGAGCTCATGCCTTCAAGCCTTGAAAACACCGAGAAACTCGAGCAACTGCGTGCCCTAGAAAATGGCAAAAAGATAGCGATGCTAGAGGTTGAAAGTCAAAGTATCGGCATCGATAGCGAAGAGGACTACCAAAGAGCGTTAGCTAAATTTGGCAAATGAGCCTAAATCTTGCTCTACTTGGGCGTTTTTGCTGTGGTGGAGCAAATTTTAAAATTTTATAAATTTGGGTAATGGTTTGGCTGATATTTTGTATTTGATTTTGTGATCTAGCTCGCTTACACGTGATTTTGATTAAGCTCTTGCTGTGTTATTTGTTAAATTTACTACGAACTTCATATTTTTAATTTATTTAAAAAATTTTGTCTATTTGCTGAGATGTTCTAAATTGCAAACTTGACTGAAGTTTTTTGACTTCGCGGTCTTGTCAGCATACGAGTGACGCAAAAATTGATTAAATTTTAGTTGCGTTACTACCTTGGTGTAAAGCTAAATTTAGCTTCTATTTCTATTTGTTGGCATGTTTTAAAATTTGATAAATTTAAGATAATTTGCAAGTTTTGACTTTACGATTTTACTTATGTCGCCGCACGATATAAATTTGATAGCCCAAATTTATTTTTTTGCTAGATTTCTAGTTAGTCGCAAGGTCTGCAAAGCCTAGAGAAATTTGGCTGATAAATTTAAAAATCCAGCCAAATTTACTATTAAGATCTAAATTTTCTCAAGCTTTGCTATGAAATTTTTAGCATTTATAAAGCCGATTGTTCTAAGTGATTTTTGCTCTTCGCCGTTTTTAAAAAGTAGAAGTGCAGGTGGATCGATGAGGCCAAAATTTCTTAACATCTCATCATTTTGCGCCCCGCCACTTGTCACGTCGATGCGAATAAGCGTAAAATTTGCCAAAGCATTTTTCACGCCAGCGTCTTTAAAAGTGATATGCTCTATCTCTTTGCAGCTCGCGCACCACTCGGCGTAAAAATCCACCAGCACTGGCTTGCTTGAGCTTTTTATCATCTCATTTAGTTCGTTTAAATTTCTAGCTTGTTTAAAATTTAGCTCACTCTCGTTTTTGGCTAAATTTAGCCCAGAAAGCGGCAAAAATGCGTCTTTTGAGCCTAAAAATGCGCCAATTATTAACATGAAAGAGTAGATAAAAACTAGCATGCAAAGTGCTTTTTTAAATTTAGCCCAGCCGTTATTTGCTGCCTCAAACGCCCCAAGATAAATGGCTGCAAAGACGCCTATGACGCCATAACCTAGCAGCTCAAAAAACGCTCCAAGCACGCGTGCAAGGATCCAAACGGCCATGACGAGCATCAAAAAACCAAAGAGTTTTTTAATTTCGTCCATCCAGCCACCGGGTCTTGGTAGGAGTTTGCCAGAGCTTAGCCCTATCACGAGAAGCGGTGCGCCCATGCCTAGCCCCATGATAAAGAGCATGATGCCCCCATAAATGGCGTCTCCGCTTTGCGCGATGTATAGAAGTGCGCCTGCTAGCGGTGCTGCCACGCATGGCGAGACGATGAGCGCAGAGGCAAAGCCCATGATGAAAACGCCGATGAGACCCGAGCTGTTTTGTGATTTTTTGCTGATTGAGTTTTCAAATTTAGAGGGCAGCTTGATGTCGTAAAAGCCAAACATACTAAAGCTTAAGATGACAAAAATAGCCGCAAATGCGCCGAGCACGTAGATGTTTTGCAAAGCCCCTGCGATGCCAAAGCCAAGTAGGCTTGCTCCTACGCCAGCAAGCGCATAAGCAAGGCTCATCGCAACTACATAAACTAGCGAGAGCAAAAAGCCTTTTTTAGCATTTAGGCTGCCGCCCTTTGAGACGATGATGCTTGAGAGTATCGGTATCATCGGAAATACGCAAGGTGTGAGCGAGAGTAGGAGGCCGTAGCCAAAAAAAGTGGCAAGCGAGATAAAAAAGTTTTTGCTACTTAGCTCGTTTGCAATGCTTTGATCTTCTGAAAGCTCGGTAAATTCAGGATTGGTTTCATCCTTTTGCTCTTTTTCAAAGGCTATGATGCTAAATTTGCCAAATTTCTCAAAGATGTCATAAATTTTAGTTTGCGGACGGTAGCAAATGCCATTTTTAGCGCAGCCTTGATAGCTTAAATTTAGCCTAGCATTGCCGTTTTTAAGATGCTCTTTTACTAAATTTAGTGGGATAAACAGCGAAAAATCTTTTGGATAAATTTCGTATTCGCCAGTGTTTTCACTCTTTGGCATATTTAGCAAAGAATTTATCTTCTCTTCGCCAAGCTTAACCTCAAAGCTATCTTTATAAAGGTAGATATTTTCGCCAAATTTAAACTTGATCTCAACGCCTTGTTCGTCGATACTTGGGCTTAAAACAAATGCCTTACTGACGTCTAAAACCTCGGCAAAAAGTGAGCTTGCAAATAAAATGAGAGAAAAAATAAATTTAAAAAACATGCTAATCCTTGCTAAATCAAAAGAGATGATTTTAGTATAAATTCTTAAATTTATTCTATTTTATAGTAAAATCGTGAAAAAGCGTGAAATTTTTAAAAGGAGCGATGATGTCAAAAGATAAAAAGCACCAAAAATCCGATAAACTCGGCTACGAAGATGAGCTAAGACTGCTTCAGATAGAACTTTTAAAATTCCAAAATCATGTCAAAGACAAGGGACTTAGAGTGCTTATGCTAATGGAGGGGCGAGACGCAGCTGGCAAGGGTGGCACGATAAAGCGCCTAACTGAGCATCTAAATCCGCGCGGTTGCCGTATCGTGGCGCTTACAAAGCCAAGTGATGTCGAGAAGACGCAGTGGTACTTTCAAAGGTATGTAACACATCTGCCAAGCGCTGGCGAGATCGTCATCTTTGATAGGAGCTGGTACAACAGAGCTGGTGTAGAGCCAGTGATGGGCTTTTGCACGCAGGCTGAGCATAAAGAATTCCTGCGTGAAGTGCCAAAATTTGAAGAGATGATCATAAACTCAGGCATCATTTTTTTTAAAATTTACCTCTCGATCACAAAAGAGGAGCAAAAAAAGCGCTTCAAAGAGCGTCTAAATGACCCGCTAAAGCAGTTTAAGATCTCTCCAGTAGATCAAAAAGCGCAAGAGCTTTGGGATCAGTACTCTATCGCCAAATACTCGATGCTACTTGCCTCTCACAACAGCATCTCGCCGTGGGTGATCGTCTCAAGCGACAATAAAAAAGAGGCTAGGCTAAATGTCTTTAAATTTATCCTAACTCATGTCGAGTATCCAAAAAAGATAGATGAGTATCTAAAATACGACAAAAGCGTCGTAAGAGATGGAAGCGAGGAGATCAAGCGCATAGAAGAGGGGCTTAATAAAGATAAGCTAAAGAGTATCGACTGAAAATTAGACTTGGCTGCAAATTTGGGTTTAAATTTACAGCCAAATTTTACTGCTAAACCCACCACATAAATTTAGCCAAAACGACCATTATCAGACAAAGAATAAGAGCTATGAGGTGCGAAAATTTACCAAATGGATCTGGCTTTTTTAAGATAGTGACATTAAAAACAGAGATGAAAGTGATAAGACACATAAGAAGCAAAACTGCAATCTTTGCTAGCAGTAGCTTTTGAAAGTCGCTTTGCCACCAACCATGCTCGCCTCCAAGATAGTCCTTTGCCATATATGCCCCACTTATCAAAAGTAGTAAAAATGCCGTGCCAAAAACCTTTGCACTACCTTTTGTATAGGCTTTCTTGACAGCTTCAAGGGTTTGTGGATTTATCGTTTTTTTGGCAAATGGATATATGCAAACATCAAAAAATACATAACCTATAAAGATAATTGCGCAAACTAAATGCGTAATGAGAAAGAAAAGATGCATTTTTTGCCTTTTTTGTTTGCATTATATAAATTTTATTAGTTATATTTGCTGATTTTGATTAAGTATTGAGAAGTTTAGAAGATCCGAGCGAAGGCTCGCTCGGATAAATTGTTTTTAGAAGCTATATTTTGCTTCAAATCTGATACGATCTTGTTTAAAGCTTTCGCCGTCTTTTTTATCTTTAGCAGCTGCATACCAAGAAAGGAATGTAAGTTTTTTGCTGTACTTGTAGCTAGCATCAAGAGACCATTCGTTTCTTTTTGCTCTCTCTTTACCAAGAGCCCAGCTATAGCCTTTACCTTGAGTATATCCAGCACCAAAGCCAAATTTATCTATATCGTAACCAGCTTTAACAAACCAATAGTCGTTGTTTCCTTTGATGTTATTGTAGTATTGTCTACCACCACTCATTACGCCATTTAGGATTTTTGCCGGGTTGATAAGTTCGCCATTTGCATCAAGCGTTACAAATGAAATTTTATTATTGTCTTTGTTTTTAGCGTCAAAGTCTAAATAACCAGCATTAAGTTTAGCACCAAATAGTTTTGTGCCAGCTTGAATTGCCCAGAAATTTGCATCAGCTACATCTTTGTGATCTGAGTCATTATGAACAAATTGACCTTTTAAGTTTAGGTTAACATCATCAGTTACATTAAAGCTTACACCAGCATCAGCACCGTAAAGTGTAGCTACTTCTTGAACATTTGCAATAGCTGCTTTAAATGATACTGGATCATAGCTGCCAGCTGCACCTAAATAGTATATATTGCCAGGAGCGTCACCGATACTTCCTGTAAGTGTTTTTAGTAGCGGACCATCTATCTCATAGCCATCACTTTGTACAGCATCAAATGCAGCTGCAGCTAAAGTAAGACCTTGAACATCAGTATTTACTACTTTTAGACCTGTGCCAGCTACATCTTTGTCATCAAAGAAAGTACCTAGTAGTTGTTTACCAGCTATAACAGTAGTGTTGCCTACTTTGTAGCCTAGATACATCTCATATACACCAAATGATCCAGTTGTGTTTGTTTTATCCGTTCCATTATATGTAAATTCGTCTACAGTACCAGTTTTTTGATTTATTGCATATGCTTTTGAATTTGCATTATCACCTGAACCATCAGTTCCTTGATATCTTAAATGTAAAACACCAAAGAAATTATCGTCAATTGCAGCCTTAAATGATGTTTCCATTCTAAAAACATGGTTTGATGTACTTGATTTTTGAGTATCTGATTTATCACTATCTTTTAAGTGATCATTTGTATAGCGATATCTTGCAAATCCTGAAAGATCTACGTTTTTTATAGCTTCTTCAAGCGGAGTTGCACTTGCAACACTTGAAAATGCACCTAAAGCAACCAAAGCAGCTAAGCTAACTTTTGTAAGTTTCATCTAAATCTCCTTTTGATAAATATGTTTTGAAAGAATATTATCATAGAAAATTAATTTCATTGCTTAAATTTCGTTAAAAATTTCAAAAATTATTACCGATCGTTTACCAAAATAAGATAATGAGATAAAATTTGTCTTTAAAAATTTGAGTTTATTTGAAGTTAAAAGATGAGAAAATTATATCTCATCAGTTAAATTTAGCCGTTGTTTTTGGCCTGCGCCTCTTCGCGCTCTCTCTTTTGTCTTATGGCGGCTTCTTTTTGGATATTTTTTTGCTGGGTGACAAAGATATGCTCTTCAAGCGTCACTAGCTGAAATGTCCCTTCAAAAATTTTCACCTCTTTAACGTGTCCAACTACCTTGACTTCTTTTTTTCTGCTCTCTTCAAACCTTGCACGCGCGTCAAATTCTACTATGTCGCCAAGTTTGAGCGGTCCATAGAAATTTATCCTAGCGCCGATGCTAACGCAAAATTCTTCATTTACTGCTAAAAGTGCCGCATAGTTTGCTCCCATAAAGACAAAACCGCTATGTATAAGACCTTCTGCGTCGCTTACCATGTCAGTCGTGGTAAAAAATCTAGTTTTTGCGTGATTTTTCTCAAGTAAAAATGCCGTTCCACTAAAATTTAGCTTTGTTAAAGGTGCTGTTTTTATCTCGTTTCTTAGCGGGTTTTCGTCCTCTGGGAGGATTATTTGCGACTCGTCTTTTGCTTCAAAAATATTTTCATCTGCCATATTTATCCTTAAATTTTAACTCTTACATAGGCTCTTTTTGGGGCTGGATAGCCCTCGATGGTCTTTGTGTTGTCATCTGGGTCTAGGAAATTTCCAAGACTCTCTCCGTCTATCCACTGTGTTTTTCGCTGTTCGTTTAGATCAGTTGCCTTTGTATCAAGCAGGGTAAAATCCTTAAATTTAGCCCTCTCACACCAGTTTTGAAGCGCGCTAAGCGTTGGCACAAAGTAGATATTTGGAATTTTGGAGTATCTATCTTTTGGCGTAAGTGCAAAGTCGCCCGCCATATCTATATACATCGTATCTAAAAATAGCTCGCCGCCTGGATTTAGCGCGGTTTTTAGCTCTTTTAGCATCTTTATAGGATCGCTTCTATGGTAGATGACACCAAGGCAAAAAATGGTGTCAAATTTCGCTGCGTATTCTGGCAAGCTCTCTACCCCAAGAAGCTCATAGTTGATATTTGAGCGGATAAATTTATTTAAAAACTTAAACTGCAAATATGTATGCACGCTAGGGTCAAAGCCAGTTATACTTTTTGGGCCGTACTCAAGCATCTTAAACATATAATATCCATTGTTACAACCCACGTCAGCCACGCACTTGCCAGCTAAATTTAGATGAGGAGCTAAGATATTAAATTTAACAAAGCTTTGCCACTCGCTATCTATATATATATCATCAAGTAAAAATGGCCCTTTTCGCCAAGGCTTTAGACTAAGGGCGAGGTTGTAAATTTCATCTTTTTTAGCTTGGTCTAAATTTTTAAATTTGACATTTACGCTGTCAGAGAGGCTAAATTCGCAATAAAAATTTGCTAAATTTTCTATCCTATTATAAATTTGCTTTTGCTGCTCGTTAAATTTGCTAAGATCCACGCTATTTCCAGTCTACGATGTTATGCGGACACTCTTTTTGGTAGGTGCCAGTCGCGTCATAATACTCTTTACAATCATTATAATATTGAGTCGAAACTCCACGCTCATTCATATAAAGACAACCGTTGCAAAATAGTGCTATAAAGCCTAAAAATATAATCTTTTTCATGTGGCGGATTTTATCATAAATAAAAATTTTATGCTAGAATAGCAGGCAGTTTTAGAGCCAAGTTTGGCTAAGATTAAGCAAAAGGTATTTTATGCAAAGAAGAGATTTTTTTAAATTCAGTAGTTTTTTAGGTGCAGCAAGTCTGCTTCCAAGTGTCACTCTAGCTAACGACGAGCCAGCAAACCCAGTAGTTAGAAATTTCGACGTAAATTTCAAACACCAGCTGCTTGAAAAGGGCAAAAGCTCAAGAATTTGGCTGCCGCTCCCACTAAGCACCACTTATCAGCAACTAACCCAAGACTACGTCATAAACACAACCGCTAAAAACGTCTATATCTCAGACACGCTAATACCAACAATGTATGGCGAATTTGAAGAAAATGAGCAAAGACCTATTTTAAATATCCAGTTTAAGATCCAAACAACAGAGCGCAACACCGACTTTAGTAAGGTAAATTTCGATCCAAATGAGAAGGTCGATCCTGCTGTTTTGGAGTTTTTAAAACCAACTTCACACATCCCAACAGATGGCGTCGTAAGGGCAAAAGCGCTTGAGATCGTTGGAAATTTAAAGGGCGATTTGGAGCGCGCAAAAGCGATCTATACGTGGGTTGCAAACACTATGCAGCGTGATAACAGCGTCCTTGGATGTGGTACTGGCGATGTTAGAGCGATCCTAGAAAGTGGCAAACTAGTTGGTAAATGCACCGACATAAACTCAGTTTTTGTGGGACTTTGCAGATCAGTTGGCATCCCAGCAAGAGAGATCTTTGGTATCAGGGTTGGTCAGTCTAGATTTTCAGACCAGATGGGTAGCGCAAAAGATGGCGTGGCTAAAATTTCAGGCGGACAGCACTGCAGGGCTGAGTTTTACCTAAAAGGCTATGGTTGGATACCGGTTGATCCAGCTGATGTTACAAAGGTAAGACTTGGTGAAAAGCTTACAAACGACGACGCTAAAATCGTAGCTGTTAGGGACTATTGCTTTGGCAACTGGGAGATGTGCTGGATAGGCTTTAACTACGGACGTGACTTTATCTTAAAGCCAACTCCAGAGCAAACACCGCTAAATAACTTTGGCTATCCATACGCTGAGGTTGATGGCAACACGCAAAACTACTATTCGCCAAAAGAATTTAGCTACGACTACGTCTCAACAGAGCTAAAATGAGAGCCTTTTGGCTGATACTAACATCCATAGGTAGTGCTATCGGCGCTACCTTGTGCTGCTTGCCGGCACTTCTTTTCTTGCTTTTTGGCACTTCTTTTTCATTTCTATCTTGGACACAAAATTTATACGAGTACCGCGTCCCTTTAAGCGTCGTGGCAGTCATTTGCTTTGTGATCTCAGGTATCGCTCTGTTTTACAAGCCAAAAAGCTGCAACCTAAGCTATAAAAAGAAAAAATGGATACTTATATATATACTTTTTGGAGTGATTTTGCTTTTACTCCTTACATATCCGGAGCTTTTAGGAGAAATTTATGCGTAAAATTTTAGTTTTAGCCCTTCTTCTACTTAGTTGCTATGCTGAGAAAACGATAGAGATTTCAGTACCCAGCATGCACTGTCCGCTTTGCACGGCGATAGTAAGAAAGGCCGCACTTAGTGTTGAGGGCGTAAAAAAGGCAGACGTGTCGCTAAAAGAGCGAAAAGCTGTTGTTGTAGCAGATGACAAGGTCGATGAAAAAGAGCTTTTAAAAGCGGTCGATGCGACTGGCTATAAGGGTGAGATAAAATAAATTTATGGAGGCAAATATGTCAAAGAGTGAAATTCTAACGAAATTTGAGACACTTGCGACGATACCGCACTGCAGTTACGATACTGATAAGATGCGTGATTTTCTGGCTAGCTATGCAAAAGACAAGGGCTGTGAGGTCGTGGTCGATAGCTTTGGCAACGTTCATGCATTTAAAGGCAAACCAAAAATTTGCTTGCAGAGCCACTACGATATGGTCTGCATGGGCGATGCGCCAAAGATAGAGATAGTTTATGGCGTTGATGGCTATATGAGAGCTAAAAACTCATCTTTAGGCGCAGATAACGGCATAGGCGTAGCTATAATGATGCAGATGATAAGTGAATTTGATGACATTGAGTGCCTCTTTACAAACAACGAAGAGGTCGGCATGGTCGGAGCTGCTGGTTTTAATGGCGAGTTAAAATCAGACAAACTTCTAAATTTAGACAGCGAAGAGGATGACCGCGTAACTATCGGCTGCGCTGGCGGTGTAAATTTGTTTGCTACTATCGCGCTAGATAGTAAAAAAACAAAAGAGAGCACGCTTTACGAAGTAAAAGTGAGCGGCCTACCTGGCGGACACTCTGGCAACGAGATACATAAAAATATCCCAAATGCGATCAAGGTTTTGGCTACATTTGTGACTAAAAATGGCTGCAAGCTTGTTAAATTTGAAGGTGGCGAGCGAAGCAACTCTATCCCAAGCGGCGCAACTGCACTGGTTTTAAGTGATAAAGAGCTAAAGAGCGAATGTGAAAATTTAAGCGTGAAAAAGCTTGGCACGGGAGATGAAATTTTAGAAAATGGCGAGAAAATTTTAGCTTTAATAAACTCATTTTCACAAGGTGTAAGAGCCTACAACTGCGAGCTAGGCATACCGCAAGATAGCGTAAATCTCTCTTTGGCAAAGATCAAAGATGATGGCACACTTGAAGTGGAGTTTTTTGCAAGATCTATGAGTAAAGATGGCCTAAATAGGATGGAATTTGAAATTTCTGAGCTTGCAAAAGCAGTTGGCTTTCATGTTATTTCAAAAGACAGAAACCCAGCTTGGAAACCTATAAATGATAAATTTGCAAACGATATCTTAGAAGAGCTTAAAATTTATAAGCCAGAAGCTAGGATAACAGCTGTGCATGCTGGACTTGAATGTGGAGTGCTTTTAGAAAAAAAAGCAGGTCTTAGTGCATGTTCAATAGGACCAAACATCTACTCACCGCACTCTACTAGAGAGCACTGCGAAGTAGCCTCTGCGCTTTTTATAGAAAAAGTCGTTCGCGGTATCGTTAAAAAATATAACTCATAAAAAAGTAAAATTTGCTAGAAATTTCTAGCAAATTTTTCTATATCACCTTGTCCTTGCTCTTACAAAGATCACTTAATATACACTCATGGCAAAGCGGTTTTTTAGCCTTGCAGGTGTAGCGCCCAAAAAGAACCATGCCTTGATGAAGCTTGCCAAGGTCGGTTTTAAAGGCGCGGCTTAGATCATCTTCGGTCGCTTCTGGCGTCTTTGCACTGCTTAAGCCAAGTCTATGTGATACTCTAAAAACATGCGTATCAACAGCCATTACATTTGCGTTTGTGGCCTCTAAAAGCACGACGTGAGCGGTCTTTTGCCCAACTCCAGCAAGCGCTTTTAGCTTCTCTTCATCAAGTGGAATTTCTCCGTTATAGAGCTCAACTACGCTGTTTGCCATCTTGATTAAATTTACGGCTTTGTTGTTAAAAAAGCTGCATGAGTTTATCATCAGTTTTAAACTGGCTAAATTTGCGCTAGCTAGCTCAAAAACATCTTTATATGCCTCAAATAGAGTAGGGGTGATCAAATTTACCCTTTTGTCGGTGCACTGAGCTGAGAGCATGACACAAACAAGTAGCTCATATAAATTTCTAAATTTAAGCTCGCTTTTTGCGTCCTTAAACTCGTCCAAAAGTCTTCTTTTTATCTCTAAAATATCTTTTTTTGTTCTCATCTGGCTATTTTACCTAAAATTACAAGTTAAACGAAAAGTTACCGCATTATTTGATATAATTTTGCCCATAAAATCAATTTTTTAAAGGATTTATATGAAAAAATTTTTGTTTCCAGCAGTTTTAAGTTTAGCTGCAGCTGTCACTCTAAACGCAGCAGTAGTTGCAACAGTAGATGGCGATGCTATAAACGATAGCGATATCTCAGCACTTTTATCAGCGGCTATGCCAGGATTTGACGCTAGCAAGCTTCAACCAAATGAGAAAAAACGTATAATCGACGATCTAATCAACAGAAAACTTCTTTTAAAAGACGCAAAAGCGACAGGCATTGAAAAAGATGTTGATTACATCAAGGCAGTAAAAGCTGCACAAGAGGGCATCGCAGTTGAGCTTTATATGAGAAAACTATTTGACGGTATAAAAGTAAGCGATAGCGATTTAAGAGATTTTTATAACAAAAACAAAGCTAGCATGAACCAACCAGCTCAAGCAAGAGCAAGACATATCTTAGTTGAAGATGAAAAAACAGCAAACGACATCATCGCTCAACTTAAAAATTTAAAAGGCGAGGCGCTAACTAAGAAATTTGCAGAGCTAGCAAGCCAAAAATCAATCGACAAAGGCTCAGCAGCACACGGTGGCGAGCTTGGCTGGTTTGGTCAAAGCCAAATGGTAAAACCTTTTGCAGACGCAGCATTTTCAATGGCTAATGGCACAGTTTCAACTAAGCCAGTTAAAACTCAGTTTGGCTACCATGTTATCTTAAAAGAAGATGGCAAAGCTGCTGGTACTGTAAGCTTTGAGCAAGCAAAACCAGAGATCGAACAAGCTGTAAAAATGGAGAAATTCCAAGCTGCTGTTAGACAAAAAAGTGAAGCTCTACGCCAAAAAGCAAAGATAGAATACAAATAAAATTTGGAGGATAAAATGGGCGTTTTAGATATCGTAAAACCTGGTGTTTTAAGCGGAGATGATGTAACAAAACTTTATGCTTATGCCAAAGAGCAAGGTTTTGCAATACCTGCTGTAAATGTCGTAGGCAGCGACTCAGTAAATGCTGTTTTAGAAGCGGCAAAGGTTGCTAACTCGCCTGTTATCGTTCAGTTTAGTAATGGCGGTGCAGGTTTTTACGCTGGTAAAGCCTGCGAAAACGCAGCCGTTCTTGGTGCGATCGCTGGAGCAAAGCACGTTCATCTACTTGCCAAGGCTTACGGTGTGCCAGTCATTTTACACACTGACCATGCCGCTAGAAAGCTTTTGCCTTGGATAGATGAGCTAGTAAAAGCAAGTCATGAGTATAAAAAAACTCACGGCGTGCCACTTTTTAGCTCTCACATGCTTGATCTTAGCGAAGAGAATATCAACGAAAATTTAAGCACATGCGAGAAGTACCTAAAAGAGCTTAGCGAGCTTGGTATCAGCCTAGAAATCGAGCTTGGCGTCACTGGTGGCGAAGAAGATGGCGTAGATAACACAAGCGTTGATAACGCGCTTCTTTACACTCAGCCAGAGGACGTCGCGCTTGCTTATGAAAGACTAAGCAAGATAAGCGATAAATTTAGTATCGCAGCTAGTTTTGGCAACGTCCATGGCGTCTATAAACCAGGCAATGTCGTGCTAAGACCAGAAATTCTTAAAAACTCACAAGCCCATGTCGCTAAGAAATTTAACACAGAAAGCGACAAGCCAGTAAATTTTGTATTTCACGGCGGTAGCGGCAGTGAGCTAAAAGATATCAAAAATGCTGTAAGCTATGGCGTTATCAAGATGAACATCGATACCGATACGCAGTGGGCATTTTGGGACGGCGTGCGCGAGTATGAGGCTAAAAATAGAGCGTACTTGCAAGGGCAGATCGGCAATCCAGAGGGTGAGGATAAGCCAAATAAAAAATACTACGATCCAAGGAAATGGCTAAGAAGTGGTGAGGAGAGCATGGTTAAGCGTCTTCAGACTGCTTTTAGCGACTTAAACTGCCTAAATAGGAACTAATCCTATGCAAAATCAAAATGATTTTAGTGAGCTAAGCGTGCCAAAAGAGCACCAAGCTCACTCTTTCTTTGTCTTTTTTAAAGTTATCTTTATCCCTTTAGCTATCTACATCTTGGCGATACTAGCGTATCTTGGCGTTATAAATTTTCAGATGAAGCTTCACACCATCGTGATGATGGGCGTTATACTTTTTGTCGCTTTTATATTTTCTCGTCACAGTGCTTTGGTAGCTTACTCAAATTTCTTAGCAAATGCCAAAGACTACAAGATAAGGCTAAAAGAATTTATCATCGCTCACCTTTTTGAAATTTCAAGCGTCAAAAAGGCAAACGCTAAATTTGAAGACTTTTTCGAGAGCTATACAAGAAATTTTAGAAATGACAACCTAGCAAACATCGGACAAGCAGTCTTTCCTATGCTTGGAATTTTGGGCACATTTATCAGTATCGCTATCTCGATGCCAAGCTTTAGCTCAAGCACCGCAAATGGCCTAGAAAAAGAGATCGCTATACTGCTAAACGGCGTGGCTACGGCGTTTTATGTATCGATATACGGCATATTTTTAGCACTTTGGTGGATGTTTTTTGAAAAGATTGGCATTAGTAAATTTGAGAGATTTTACAGCGAGCAAAAAGAGCTAAGCCGAGAGTTTTTCTGGCAGGAAAATGAGCTAAATGCAAATTTCATGAAAGCAAGTGTAGGCTACTTTAAAGATAGTCACGACGCCTTTAAAATGGTGCTTGACGATAAATTTGTAAGAAATTTAAACGAGCAAGTAAATGAGAAATTTAACAGCCTAAAAGAGCTTTGCGAGGTTGAAAAAAATATCATCAATCAAAGCAAGGCAGAGCTTAGCGCAAGTTTAAAAATGCTAAATGAATCTGGGCTAAAACAAGATGAATTTGTAAAAATCCACTCCGATATATTAAAGGCAGTTGGCGCGTTTTCTAATGCCTTTAAAGATATGGAGGTTAAAATTTTAACCGAGCATGCAAAGCTTGGCGAAATTTTTAGTAGAAATTTAAACGCTACAAAAGAGAGCCAGCTTAAATTCGAGCAGACTATCAAGAGTTTTGATGCCATTTTAAAAGAATTTTCTCTCTCTTTGATGAAAGAGCAAAACGAGGCACTAAAGGCATTTAGAACCTCGCTAGTGGAGAGTGCAACGATATTTAAGGCAGCCTACGAGCAAGAGGGTAGGAGCTTGGAGCGTGAAAAAGAGCGCGAGAGCCTCATTGCTGAGCTTAAGAAGAACATAGACGAGATCGATAAAGAAGCAAATTCTGTAATAGAAAAAATCGAAAATCTAGTGCAATGAAAATAGACAAAAATAACGAGGATCAATCGAGCTTTTGGGTTTCGTACGCAGACTTGATGGCGGGTCTGCTCTTTGTTTTTATGCTGCTAATCGGCGCTGTCGTCGTAAAATACGTCCTAACTCAAAACACTCTTGAAAATAAAGAGCAAGCTATCATCGCAGCACTAGCAAATTTAAAAGACGCTCAGGGCAAGAATTTCACCCTTGAAGAGCTAAATGACGCCCTAAAAAGCGAGCTTTCAAAGATAAGCGACGAAAACATAAATTTAAAAAAATCAAATGAAATTTTTGTCATCCAAATAGACGCTTTAAAAGAAAAATTAGCCCAGCTCATAGATGAAAACAAGGACGCAAATGCGAGCATAAAAGAGCTAAATGCTAGCATTTTTGATCTAAACCAAAAGATGATCGTGCTAAATGATGAAATTTCATCAAAAGATAGAGCGCTTAGCGATGCAAATGCAAGTAGCGAGAAAAATTTAGCCAAGATCGCCTTTTTACTCGAGCAAGTAAGCAAAAAAGAGGCTAGATATGACGAGCTTTTAAGGGATCTAAACGTTACTCGTGACAGGGTCAAAAACCTAACTGGCATAAGAGTAAAAGTGATCTCCGCCTTAAAAGATAGGCTAGGATCAAGCATCGAGATCGATCCAAACTCGGGCGCGCTAAAGCTTAGCTCCTCAGTGCTTTTTGATAAGGGTAGTGCGGTCTTAAAAGAAGAGGTCAAAGAGGAGCTAAAGGCCACGCTTAGTAAGTATTTTGACGTGCTTTTAAATGATAAAGAGATTGCCTCAAACATCGATCAGATCGTCATAGAAGGCTTTACAGATAGCGACGGAAGCTACATTTACAACCTAGAGCTTTCGCAAAAAAGAGCCTACGCGGTGATGGAGTTTATAAACTCATTTAGTGACGATGCACGCCTTAGAAAGCTGCTTGTCGCAAGTGGCAGAAGCTACAACGAGCTAGTTTTTAAAGACGGAGCCGAGGACAAGGACGCTTCAAGGCGCATAGAGATCAAATTTTCACTCTCAAACAAAGAGGCTATCAACGAGATAGAGAAATTTTTGGAGTTTAAGGGTGATTGATAAAATTCGCTTAAGAGAGCGAGAATTTTGGCTTTTAAGGGACGATCTGCTTGGTGAGTTTAACGGCAACAAAGCAAGAAAGCTAGAGTATTTTTTAAAGGCTGATCTAAGCGGCTTTGATGCCATCGTATCTCACGGCTCAAGCCAGTCAAATGCCATGTATAGCCTGAGCCTTTTTGCCAAGCTAAAAGGGCTTAAATTTTACTATGTCGTCTCTCATCTTAGCTCAAATTTAGAGCAAGATCCAGTTGGAAATTTCAAATTTGCACTTGAAAATGGCATGGAAATTTTTGTAAAAGAGGAGCGTGAGAAATTTGCTAAAGAGCTAGCAAAGAGTAAAAACGCGCTCTTTATAAACGAGGGCGTAGCGCAAAGTGAGGCTGAGCTTGGCTTTATCACGCAGGCAAATGAGATAAATGAGTGGAGCAAAAAAAGTGACATAAGGCCTGACATTTTCTTGCCATCAGGCACTGGCACAAGCGCATGCTACCTAGCAAAGCACACCGATCTTAGGGTCTTTACAGCCCCTTGCGTAGGGGATAGCGACTATCTAAAAAAGCAAATTTACGAGCTAGATAAAGATAGCAAAGTGCAAATTTTAAATCCCCCAAAGAAGTATCATTTTGGAAATTTATACAAAGAGCTTTATGAAATTTGGCTTGAAGTGTGCAAAAGTGGCGTGGAGTTTGAGCTTATTTACGACTCAGTGGGCTTTATGACGCTTTTTGCAAATTTAGATAAGCTTGGGAGCGAAATTTTATATATCCACCAGGGCGGAATTTTGGGTAACATTACACAAAAGCAAAGATATGAGAGAAAACTAAAAATAAAGGATCATAAATGAAGTTTTTACACAGCAGCGACGCTGACTTTGAGAGTAAATTTTCGCAGCTTGTTAGGCGAAGTGACAATGATATGAGTGCCGTGATGCCAGTGGTTACAGGTATCATAGACGAGATAAGAAAAGATGGCGATAGCGCGCTTTTTACTCAGATAGCTAAATTTGATAAATTTAATGTCACAGGCAAAAACGACATAATAATCGACGTAAAAGAGATGGAAGCGGCCTACAACTCGCTAGATAATGCCCTAAGAGTGGCTCTAAATTTAGCCCACGACAGGATAAAAAGCTATCACGAGCGCACAAAGCCAAGCGACTGGACCTATAAGGACGAGCATGACATCTTACTTGGCGCAAAATACACCCCAGTTGATCGCGCTGGCCTTTATATCCCAGGTGGCAAGGCTGCATATCCTAGCTCGCTTCTCATGAATGCTATCCCAGCAATCGTAGCTGGCGTAAAAGAGATCGTAGTTTGCACCCCAGCGCCAGGCGGCAAGGTAAATCCTCTGCTTCTTGCAGCGATGCATCTATGTGGCATCAAAACAGCCTTTAAAATAGGCGGTGCAAGCGCGATCGCAGCGATGGCTTACGGCACAGCAACCGTGCCAAAGGTCGATGTCATCACAGGACCTGGCAACATCTACGTAGCGACTGCTAAAAAGCTAGTTTATGGCGACGTAAATATCGATATGATCGCAGGTCCAAGCGAGATAGGCGTGATCGCTGATGATAGTGCGGACCCTCGCCATATAGCGATCGATCTACTCTCACAAGCCGAGCACGACGAGATCGCAAGTGCCTTTTTGATAACGCCAGTGGAGGCCTTTGCAAGGGCAGTGCAAAGACACATAGAGGACGAGCTAAAAACTCTAAAACGTGAGCCTATCGCTAGTGCTAGCATGAGAAATAAAGCCGCTATAATCGTCGCAAAAGACTTGCAAGAGTGTTTTAAACTGATGAATGAGCTTGCTGTGGAGCACCTAGAGATCGCTACAAACGACTCTTTGAGCTATATGGACGAGGTAAAACACGCTGGAGCGATATTTTTTGGACACTTCACGCCTGAAGCGATGGGCGACTACATCGCTGGACCAAATCACACCCTGCCAACTGGCGGAAGTGCGAGATTTTACTCGCCGCTTGGAGTTGAAAATTTCATGAAGCGAAGCTCTATCATCTCAGTTAGCAGAAAAGGCATAATGCATCTTGGCAAACCATGCATGCAGCTAGCCGAAGCCGAAGGGCTAACAGCTCATAAAAGATCAATCGCCGTGAGGTTAGAGGATTAAAAAATGAAATTTGATTTTAGAAAATTTAAAATTTTCTAAAATCTTTTTAAAAATATTTTTTGCTTTAAGAAATATTTTTGCAACTTTTTATGAAATTTATAGTAAAATCCATCACAAAACTACTAAAAAAGGAGTTGATATGAAGTTAGGAACTTATACTGCAAACCAGGCTTCAGGAAACTATTATTTAGATCAAGCTAAAAATAGCGAGAAAAAGGCGCTAAACGCCATCTCTGCAAATAGCGAGATCAAAGCATCAGGTGCAAATTTGCAAATCGCAGAGAGCTTACTTTCGCAAACAAATGTCCTAAATGAGGGCATGGCAAATGCAAACGATATGATCGGTATGCTTCAGATCGCCGACTCAACGCTTTTAAATTTAAGCGAGAGCGCGGATAAGATCGGTGAGCTATCAAGCAAGCTTTCAAACCCAGCTCTTTCAGCTAACGAGCAAAAGGGCATAAAAGGCGAGATAAATGCGCTAAAAAATGCGATGAGCGACAGCGTAAAAGAGGCTAAATTTAACGGTAAAAACGTTTTTGACGCCGAGCTTGGCTTTTTCACAGGCGAGGGCACAAAAAATATAAATTTAAGCACAAATGCTTTTTTAAATATTAAAGAGGATGGCTCAAATTCTGGCGATATTTTGAAAAACATAAATTCACTTCGCTCAGAGATCGGCTCGACACAAAATGCTGTGTTTAAGGGTATGAACGCTCTAGCTGCTAGAAGCGTAGCAAATGCTAATAGCGTAGAAAACCTTGATAGTAGCGACATCGCAAAAAGCTTGGAAGAAAATTTACAAGCAAATTTAAAGCTACATGCTGCCTCTTTGGCTAAAGCTCACGATACTACGAGCTTGGCTGCAAAACTAGATAAACTTCTAGGCGAATAAATTTTTACCGGTCTTTGGCCGGTAAAACTCTTTTTTTATTTCTATTTTTTTTAACTTATAAAATATATTTGTAAATTAAAATTTTATGCTTCTTTGGTTATTGTTTTTGGAATTTGATTGAAATTTTATAGCAAGTGTACCCTCAAAGCGAAGGTTGAGTTAATTATGCTTTAAGATGAGAGTTGTATGTAATGTTTAAAATAATTTTTGGTATAGATGCTAATAAATTTTCCAAATAAAAGCTGTCTAAACAAGGGTATATACACCAAGGCAGGGCAAAGCATACAAAAGCATTAAATTTTTTGCTTTTCTTTTTTGGTGCTTTGAATGTAAAAATAACATAATTATAGGCTAGTATATAAATTTGATTTTAGAAATTTAAAGAATTTGGGTGCAGATGCCCAAAAGGGTAGGGCTTGTTAGCCCTCGATGTAGTTTTTAAGTTTTCTACCAACTTTTGGGTGTTTTAGTTTTTTAATAGCCGAGCTTTCTATCTGGCGGACGCGCTCACGAGTGACGTTTAGTGCCTTGCCGATCTCTTCAAGCGTGCGGTCGCTCTCATCTTCAAGCAGACCAAATCTCATCGAAATAACCGCCTTTTCGCGCTCATTTAGCTGCGAAAGCACATCGTCGATCTGCTCTCTAAGGTCACTTTTTAAAATTTGATCTATCGGTGATAGCGAAGTTTTGTCTTCAACAAAATCTCCAAATTTACCGTCTTCTTCGTTTGCGATCGGAGCTTCAAGGCTGATAGGCTCTTTTGTGATCTTGATCACTTGTTTTACTTTATCAACGCTTAGTCCGACCTCTTTTGCGATGACACTTACGTCAGGCTCTTTTCCCTCTTCTTGGAGGTATTTGCGGTTGATTTTGTTGATACGATTGATCGTCTCTATCATGTGGATAGGTATCCTAATCGTCCTTGCCTGATCGGCGATCGCGCGCGAGATAGCCTGGCGGATCCACCATGTGGCGTAGGTTGAAAATTTATAGCCTTTTCTATACTCAAATTTATCAACCGCCTTCATAAGGCCGATGTTGCCCTCCTGGATGAGATCAAGAAATGGCAAGCCCCTGTTTGTATAACGTTTTGCGATACTTACGACTAGACGGAGGTTTGACTTAGCCATTCTAGCTTTTGCTTCGTCTGAAATTTTCTTTCCGCGTTTGATCTGCTCTAAAATCTCTTTTAGTCTTGCTGGCTCAAGGTCAAAGCCCTGTTTGCTTGCCTCTTTTGTAGTAAAAAGCTTTTTGATCTCGACGTAGGTTGAGACCATCGTAGCCTCTGGCACGCGAGCCGCGATCTCCTCTTTGCTAAGTTTGATGATATCTTTTAAGATGCTTTTGTGATTTTTCTTTAGCTCGTCGCTAAACATCGGCAAGCGATACTCCAAGCGTTTTAGCTCTCTATCAAATTCATCGTCGCTTTTAAGAGCCGTCTCCATTGATTTTACGATCTCACTGATTAGCTTGCTTGTTGGACCAAGGTCCATCAGCTTCTCTTTTAAAATTTTCTTTTTAAATGCAAGCGTCATCTTTGAAGCTGTGTCGTCGCTTTCAACTTTATCTTGCTTATTTGCGGTCTTTAGCCACTCTTTTTTAGCCTTTTCAAGGGCTTTAAAGCTTTCTATAACTTTTTCTGCACGCTTGTCGTTTTTGGCTGATTTCTTAGGAGTTTCGTTCTCTTCGTTATCCTCATCCTCTTCGTCTATATCCTCTTCGCTCTCTTCATTTTCATTTTCGCTCTCATCCTCAAAGCTTTTAAAAAGCTCTTTTACACGGCGCTCTCTGTTGATAAGCGGCTCTTTGTAATCAAGTATGAAATCGATCAAAAACGGCACCGAGCAAAATGCGTCGATGATGATATCTTCGCCAAGCTCGATCCTCTTGCTGATCTCGACCTCTTCTTCTTTTGTAAGAAGCGCGATCTGACCCATCTCTCGTAGGTACATTCTTACTGGACTATCTGATCTTGACCACTCTAAAAGGTCGCTTTCGCCTGAAAGATCGAGATCCTCGTCGATATCTTGGTCGCTTTTTTGAGCATTTTCTTGACGTTTTTTAGCATCAGCTAAATTTCTAAGCTTTGCAGCTTCAGCAGATGTGATGAGCTGGACTTTGTTTGTTTTTGCTAGTTGTTCTATCTTTTTTACTATCGTAGCCGTCGGAGCTTTGTCTAATAATTTTACTAATTTTTCGTATGTCAAAAAGCCTTTTGCATTTTCAACAAAAAGCTCTTCTACCTGAGAAAAAGAGTCTTTTGCGGCACTCATAAATTTCCTTTCAAATCGTATCATTGTGATTTAAGTGTTGGTTAAAAGAAAGTGGATTATACCCAAAATTTTTTAAAAGTGTATAAAAAGAAAGTTGGAACGATGATTGCTTAGTAATTCTAAAAAATCAAATTTTGATTAGGAAAATTTATGCAAAATGGTTATTATCAAGCCACTGCTGGCATGGTAACGCAGTTTAATAGACTAAATGTCATCTCAAACAACCTTGCAAATGTAAATACGATCGGCTACAAGCGAAACGACGTAGTCATCGGCGACTTTGCGAGAATTTTTAAAGAGACGCAAGATGAGCTTCCGCTTAAAAATCACACAAAAGACGGAGCTAAATTTCTAAACAGAACGCTTGATCGCGTGCCACAAGTGAGCGAAGAGTACACTGATTTTAGCGCTGGTGGCTTTAAATACAGCTCAAACACGCTTGACTTTGCGATAAAAAGAGACGATGCTTTTTTCTTAGTTGATACTCCAAATGGCGTAAAACTAAGCAAAAATGGCTCTTTTAGCCTTGACGGCGACGGATATATCGTCACAAAAGAGGGTTATAGGGTGCTGCCAAGTGGCTATGAGGCGCAAAATCCTGGTCAAAGAGGCATCCAAGTGCCACAAGGCGAGGTGCTAACCGTTGATAAAAATGGAAATTTATACTCAAATAACAATCAATTTTCTAAATTTTACATCGCTCAGCCAAGAGAGATAAGGGATCTAAAAAAGGTCGGCGACAATCTCTTTGAGAGTAGAAATTTTGACGATATAACCGAGCTTGACGAGGCTGATAGCGTGATGCAAGGATACGCTCAGATGTCAAATGTAAATCCAGTCTTAGAAATGGTGGGTCTAATAGAAACCCAGCGCTTAGTTGATATGTATCAAAAGGTTATGACAAGCCACATGACTGACCTTAACCAAGATGCTGTTCAAAAACTAGCCCTAAAAGCTTAATAAAAGGATAAAACTATGATGAGATCACTTTACACTGCGGCCACTGGCATGATCGCCGAGCAGACGCAGATAGACGTAACCTCACACAACATCGCAAACGTAAATACCTATGGATATAAGAAAAATAGAGCCGAATTTGCCGATCTTATGTATCAAGTCATGGAGTATGCAGGCACGGCTACGAGCCAAACTACCACAAGCCCGACAGGCATCGAAGTAGGTCTTGGCGTGCGCCCAACAGCGATAAATAAAATTTTCTCTCAGGGCTATTTTAAAGAGACTAGCAACAACCTAGATATGGTCATAGCTGGCAACGGCTTTTTTCAAATTCAACTCCCTGATGGCACGACAGCTTACACTAGGAATGGCGCATTTAAGCTTGACGCAAACGGCACGATCGTAAATAGCGACGGCTACCAGCTCATCCCTCAGATCACAGTCCCTGCAAATGCGACACAAATTTCAATAGGTACAGATGGCACCGTCTCAGTTTTGCAGGCTGGTGAAACCGACATGGCTCAGATAGGTCAGATCGAGCTGGCAAATTTCATAAACCCAGCCGGTCTTCACTCGATGGGTGATAACAACTACCTTCAAACAAGCGCTAGCGGCGACGTGGTAGTAGGTGTAGCAGGCCTTGACGGGCTTGGCACCATTAGACAGGGCTTTGTCGAGATGAGTAACGTGCAGCTTGTTGAAGAGATGACTGATCTTATCACTGGTCAGCGCGCATACGAGGCGAACTCAAAGGCGATAACTACGAGCGATTCGATGTTAGAGATAGTAAATGGACTTAAAAGGTAGGTGATATGGACGCGACTTTGGCTATTGTTGGACTTATACTCGTTGCTTTTACGCTTGATGTTTTTTACTTTTCACATAAGACCCCAAAGGGCAAGGGTCCAAAAGGGCAGGTGCATTAAATTTATAGGCCATTGTAAATTTGGCAGTCTTCGTCGTTGCCTAGCTCGCAGGACTTGCCAAAGTATTTTTTGGCTAAATTTTTATCGCCTTTTGCTTCAAAATAGATAACCCCAAGGTTGTGGCAACCATCGCCAAAGTCCATTTCGCAAGCTTTTGTGAAGAGTTTGCTAGCTCTTTTTTGATCTTTTTCTACGTATTTTCCGCTATGAAGCATCATGCCAAGGCTGTTGCAGCCAGCAGCATGACCAAGATCGCAGCTCTTTTCAAAGAGCTCTTTTGCCTTTTTGGCGTCTCGCTCTACGCCATTTCCGTCATAGTATAAAAGCCCACGTCCGTAGTATCCGTCGCCATCTTTTAGCTCGCAAGCTCTTAAAAATAGCTCTTTTGACTTTTGATAGTTTTTATCAAGAGTATAGACAAAGCCGAGCCTTGCGCAGCCAAAGCCGTCGTTTAGCTCGCAGCCCTTTTGGTAAAATTTGGCTGCATTTTTGTTATTTACATCTTTTATGTAGTCCATGTCATAAAGCACGCCCATGCTACTGCAAGCGCCTGCGTGTTTTAGCTCGCAAGCTTTTTTGTAAAACTCGCCCGCTTTTTGGTAGTTTTTGCTCTCTTGATAGATAGCTCCAAGCTCGTAGCAGCTTGCGGTATCAGCCTTTTCGCACTTTGTCTCAAGCGCTTTTTGGTCTAAATTTGCACTCCACAAAAGAGCTGTAGAAGATAAAAGTAAAACGATCTTTTTCATTGCCTGCCTTTTTAAAAATTTAAATAAGTTTAGATAAAAAGGTCTAAATTTATAGTAAATATATTCTCATTATCGTTTAGGATGTGAAATTTAATACCCAAGCTTATCTAATAAATTTCTCATATCGCAGCCCTTTTTAAAGCCTAGCTCGCATGATCTTTGAAAGTAGCTTTTGGCAGTCGTTTTATCCTCTTTTTTGCCGTTATCTAAAAGCGCGTAGTTTAAAAATCTAGCGTATCTATTTAATATGATAGTTTGATTAAGCTCACTACTAACATCGTTGTAGCTATTTAGATAGATGAGTGCAGCGCTGTAGCAACCCTCTTTCATATCATTTTCGCAAGCTAGTAAAAATATCTTTTGTAGCTTTTTGAAATCTTTATCATCGCTTGAAGAGTTATAAAATTTTGTAGCAGCCTTGTAACAGCTCGTTAAATTTGCTCTTACCTCACCCTCGCTTTGGCACATCTCGTCTAAATTTTCTGCATTTAGAAGCAAAAAGAGAGATAAAGAAAAAATTAGCTTTTTCATAAACGCTCTTTAGTGAAAATCTCTAACTATCTCGCAAGCCTCTTTAAGGCCTAGTTTGCAAGCTTTTTTAAGCTCTTTTTTTGACAGCTTTTTATCCTTTTTTATCCCTATGCCATGATAGTAAAAGTATGCAAGATGTTTGCACCCACTTGCGCTATCTAGCCTGCACGCTTTGTTGTAGTATCTAAACGCCACTTCATCATCTTTTTCTACGCCAAGAGCGTCGTCGTAAAGGCTGGCTAGGTTATTACAAGCATCGGCAAAGTCAAGCTTGCAAGCTTTAAAATAGAGCTTACTGGCCTTTTCATACTCTTTTTGCTCTTGATATAAGCTCGCTATGTTGTAGCAAGATATGCTAAAGTTGTTATCACAAGCCTTTTTGTAAAGCTTTACCGCTTCTTTGTAGTCGCGCTTTACGCCTGGCGTGTTGTGGTATAAAACTGCCAGGTTGTAGCATCCTTCATAGAAATTTTGCTCGCAAACTTCTTTGTAAATTTTAGCAGCCTTTTTGTAGTCCCTTTTTACGCCGCCGCCGTTATTATATAAAACTGCGACGTTAAAACAGCTTTGTATAAAAGCTAGATCGCAGCCTTTTTTAAAAGCTTCTAAAGCCATTTTGTGATCTTTCATCTCTTGATACTCAACACCAAGGTTGTGACAGGCAAATTTGTTATTTTCATCGCAAGCTTTGTTAAGAATTTCTAGTGATTTTGTCACGTCTTTTTTTACGCCAAGCCCATTTTTATAAAACTCAGCCAGATAGATGCATGCGTCTAAATTTTTAACCTCGCATTCACTTTTATAAACTCCAAATAGCCTTTTATACTCATCATCGCTGTATCTGCGGCTAAAATCAATGCAGTTATCCTCGATGTTGCAGCTATTTGCTTGAGGGATTTTGATATTTGGATTTGTTGTTAAAGCTATTAAATTTAGTGTTAAAAATATTAGTAAAACTATCTTTTTCATAGAAATTTTCTTTATAAATTTTGTTGTTATTTTATAAAATTTAGTTTTAAAATGCGAAAAGGTCATTAAATTTATAAGAACAAAATCTATTCTTTAAATTTAACTCTTTTAAATATATTCTTAGCTTTTTTTGGTATTTTTAGTTAGTAAATTTTACAAGGAGAAATAATGAAAATAAACAAAATTTTATTTTTAGTCGCCCTATTTTTGGGCTTTGGCGTGGCAAACGCACAAGACAGCTTTCAACATATCAGAAACGCTACCGCAAAGATAAACTATGCGGGAGTGAACTTTTTGCTCGACCCGTATCTTGCACCAAAGGGTAAATATCCTGGCTTTGAGGGGACGCTAAACTCACACCTTAGAAATCCTTTGATAGAACTTCCTATGGATGCAAAAGAGGTGTATAAGGGCGTCGATGCGATCATCGTTACGCACACGCATCCTGATCACTGGGATGAGGTCGCGGCTGAAATTTTACCTAAAAATATCGTTATCTTTGCTCAGCATAACGATGATGCGGCGCTAATCAAAAAGCAAGGCTTTAAAGACGTAAGAGTGCTAGACGAATCGGCTGAATTTAAAGGAGTGAAACTATATAAAGCAGGCGGCGCTCATGGCACAGCAGAGATGTATGAAAATAAGCAGCTTGGTGCTATTTTGGGCGATGCGATGGGCGTCGTGTTTGAAGCAAAGGGGCACAAAACGCTTTACGTCATGGGCGATACGCTTTGGACTGCGGACGTAAATAAGGCTCTAAACAAATTTAATCCTAGTGTAGTCGTGATGAATACGGGCGACGCTCGTGTGCTAGCATTTCCTGACAACGGTATCATAATGGGCAAAGCCGACGTAGCTCACGCTGCAAAAGTGCTTAATGGCGCGACTATCATCGCAGTGCATATGGATGCCGTAAATCACACAAGTGTAAGCCGTAAGGATCTTCGTGAATTTGTTAAAAAAGAAGGCATAGAGAGCAAGATCACTATCCCAGATGACGGCGAGATCATCAAATTTTAATCTCAAATTTTACCCTGCAAGGCTAGAATTTCTAGCCTTTATCCTAAAATTTTTAAATTTTTGCTAACATCTTGGCTTTTATTAAGGTAAAAATTTGACATTTAACTATGTTTTTAAACTATCTATTCCTATCTTTATGGGCTATTTTCCGCTTGGTGTCGCTTTTGGCGTGCTGGCAAAAAGCATGGGAGTGAGCGCATTTATCGCTGTGGCACTTAGCACGCTAGCATACGGTGGCGCAGCGCAGTTTATGATGCTCTCGCTCTTTAGCGTCGGCACGAGCTATGTTGAGGTCTTTATCGTGAGCTACCTTGTAAATTTGCGCCACACTTTTTATGGAATTTCGCTTTTAAAAGAGTATAGCGGGATCAAATTTAGGCTTTTAAACATCGCGCTACTAACAGATGAGACCTTTGCGATATTTAAAAATTTAGGGCTAAAAGATGCAAGTGAGCGAAGTTTTATCTTTACCTGGCTAAATTTACTTGCTTGGTCTTACTGGGCGGCTGGAACGCTATTTGGAGCGATACTTGGTGATCTTATAAAGGCCGATACAAAGGGGCTTGAGTTTAGCCTCACCTCGCTTTTTATAGTGGTCGTCATTGAGATGTTTAAAAATGATAAAAACTACCGCGTGCTCTTTGCGGCGGTCTTTTTTGGCGTGCTTGGAATGAGCCTATTTCCAGCTAAATTTGTGCTTGTTGGCTCGATGGCGCTTTGTTTTATATTTTTACTTTTGTTTAAGGATAAAATTTGATAAGTGTAAGTTCAAGCGAGATGGTGCTTTTTGTGGCGGTGCTTTTAAGTGCCTTGGCTACTTTTATAACGAGAGCGACGCCATTTTATGCATTAAGAAACTATAAGCCAAATCCTTATTTAGACGCCATAGAAAAGCATATGGGTATGATGATAATGGTCGTTTTGGTCTGCTATGGGTTAAAAGATACGAAATTTAGCGAGTTTCCATATGGCTTAAGCGAGATAGTGGCGGTTTTTACGGCTGTTTTGGTGCATTTAAAGTTTAAAAATGCCCTTCTTAGCATAGTCATTTCAACTGGAATTTATATGCTTTTGATAAGAATTTTTTAAATAAATATAAATTTAAAAAATTAATAATTTTTTTAAATATATGACGTTATAATGTTCTAGCAAATTTTAATGCAAAGGAGTTAAAATGCGTTTAATCTTTAAGGCGGTGTTACTCATGATTTTAGGTGCTACTTTAGCGGTTGCAAAGCCAACCATCTACATCCTAGCTACTGGTGGAACGATAGCAGGAAGCGGCTCAGGTTCGCTTGATTCAAGCTATACTTCTGGAACTGTTACGGTCGATAAACTAATAGCAGCCGTGCCAGATATCAACAAGATCGCTACCATAAAAGGCGAGCAAATTTCAAATATCGGCTCACAAGATATGAACAACGAAGTTTGGCTTAAGCTTGCAAATAGGATCAACGAGCTTCTAAATAGCGGCAAAGCTGATGGTATCGTCGTTACTCACGGCACAGACACTATGGAAGAGACAGCTTACTTCTTAAATTTAGTCGTTAAAAGCGACAAGCCAGTTGTGCTTGTAGGTGCGATGAGAAATAGCGGCTCACTAAGCGCAGACGGCCCACTAAATTTATTTAACGCTGTAAATGTAGCTATCAGCAAAGATAGCGTAGGCAAGGGCGTTGTAGTTACTATGAATGACGAAATTCACGCTGGCAGAGAGGTGACAAAAACTAACACAACAGGCGTTGATACATTTAAATCACCAAATAGCGGCAAGATCGGCACAGTCTTTTATGGCAACGTAAAATACTATATGAACCCAATCAGAAAACACACAGCAAGCTCAGCTTTTGACCTAACTGGCGTAAAAGAGCTTCCAAGAGTTGATATCATCTACTCTCACGCAAATGACAACCCTGACTTTGTAAATGTAGCTGTCAAAAACGGCGCAAAAGGTATAATTAGCGCTGGTCTAGGCAACGGCAACCCTTACTTTAGCGTGTTAGAGGCTCTTGGTGAGGCTTCAAAAGCTGGCGTAGTGGTAGTTCGTGACTCACGTGTGGGAAGCGGCGAGACAACTATGAATGGCGAAGTTGATGACGCAAAATACGGCTTTTTAACAAGCGACAACCTAAACGCTCAAAAAGCTAGAGTACTTTTGATGCTTGCTCTTACAAAAACAAGCGATAAGGCTAAAATTCAAGAGTTTTTCTTAACTCATTAAAATTTAATTTTGTGCGGAACTATTAAATTTATAGCTCCGCCCTCTCTTTTCTCAAATTCACATTAAATTTAAGGCTCTAAAATGGGTATTAGCGCGCACTACTATGCCTACTCGCAAGATGATATAGAGATGATCAAAAATGGCGGTGGCGGCGAACTTTTGGACGAATACGACATGGACAAGATGTGGGACGCGATGTGTAAGATGCTAATTGGCACAAATTTTCAGGAGAGGCTTAATGCTGGCGATATTTTTAGCTCAAATGAGCCTTTTAGCTGGGCTATTTTTGGGCATAGTGCGCTAAACGAAGAGCTAAGCGAGATGATCTCTTATGCTAACGCTTCGGATGTAAAAGAGGTGGCTGAGGCGTTGAAAAATGTTGATATCAACGCACTTTTGGCAAAGATAAATTTAAAAGAATTTGCTAGTTCAAAGACATATCCTGATATTTTTGGGCGGCAGAGCGAATTTGAAGATATAAAAGCGAGTTTAAAAGAGCATTTTGCCGGGGTTTTAAATTTTTATCAAAATGCCGCTAGCAATGGGCTTGGCGTGCTGATAGTAATAGCCTAAATTTCTAAATTTTTAGTGTGGCTATTTTGTGGTTTAAATTTAGCTAGCTTTTGTGGCAAATAAATTTATAGAGTGCCTACGTGGCAAAAGATAAATTTGCCATCTAGGCTGTGAAATACACACAAAATCGCCCTTGTTTTTGCACTAAATTTATTAAATTTTATATGTCTAGCACCAAAAGCCAAATTTCTCACGTCCAAAAGCAGGCTAAATTTACTAATAAAGCGCTCTTTTATCATAAATTTATAGATTTTGATTTAGCATTTCACTAAATTTTTAAGGCGCTTCATGAATTTCTTGCTCTTTTTTATCACGATTTTTCCGATCTCGATGATGCCAGGTATCAACATGACTTATGCGATGAGCGTTGGCATGAGTCTTGGATACAAACACTCATTTTTCGTGATGGCTGGGCAGCTTTTGGCGATCGCTTTTGTCTCGTTTAGCTGTATGCTGGGTGTAGGCGCGGTGCTGCATCATTTTGAGTACGCATTTAAGGCGCTAAATATCATCGCAGGCCTTTATATGCTCTATCTTGGCGCTATGCTCTTTTTTGGCAAGGGCGAGCTTAGCATCACAAATGTCTCAAATTTGCCAAGCAAAAAGCAGATGTTTATAAATGGCTTCATCGTTAGCGCCTCAAACCCAAAGGCGTGGATATTTTTATCAGCCTTGTTGCCTACATTTTTAGACAAAGACGCCCCATTTAGCCTAGTTCGCATGTGCGTTATCGCCGTAACACTTGTTTTCATCGAGTTTTTATCGCTAAATATCTACGCACTTGGCGGAGCTATGCTAAAGAAATTTTTACAAACGCACCTAAGACTACTTGAAATTTGCACCGCCGTCATAGTCTGCACGATCGGCGTGCTTTTACTATTTAGATAAAGGAGAATTTATGAGTTTGACATTTAGTGTAAAAAATAAAAAGAAGCTACTTGGCGGATACGCAAAGGCGCTAAGCGAGCGTGAAATTTCAGCTCTTGTAGAAGGGCTTTTCTTTTTTAACAGCGAGCAAGAAGAGCCAAGCGCAAATGAGCTGGGCGCTGACGTGATGATAGCAGGCGTGTGGCAAAAGAGCGTTCGTGGCTTTGAGCTAAACTACGAAGATGGCTGCTATATCGTGCGTGTTTATACTCCAAGTGGCGTCGGCGACTGGCAGATCGCACTTGAGCTACTCTCAAAGCTCTCGGCTCAAACTGGCTCAAAAATAGAGTGCGACAACGAAAAAATTTATGATAGTGAGCAAATTTTAAAATTTGACTACGTGGCTGACATCATGTGGGGGCTTGAAGCGTTAGAAGATATAAAAGAGAAAAATCAAACGCTTTACATCTCTGGCGTGGAGCGAGAAGTGGCGTTTGACGCGGTTATGGTAGATGAAATTTTTGCTAGTGTCAGCCCTGCGGCTAAATTTGATGAGATGATGAGACAGGTGCAGTATCTTGACGCATATAGCGCAAAAGAGCACCTCTATCAAGACAAAGACGGCAACGAAATTTTTGGCGCATATACTCTTAGTGAAAATTTACCGACCATCTTGCCTTATGCTCCATCTCCGTCGTGGCAGGCGCAAGAGGCGCTTGGGGATCGCAAAGTCTCACGCTGGGTGCTTACGCTAGTTGTGGGCGTGGATGATAGTGACGCGTACGTGCTTGATGAGTGTGAATATGGAGCTTTCATGACAAATTTGCCAAAAGAAAAATACCACTTCATCGACGCTGCAAACGTGCTTGTTGAGCCACTCAGTGAAGGTGAGATGAGAGAGATTTTGCAAAAGGCAAAGGCTTAAATTTAGGGCTTTCGGGGCGATAAATTTGGCTTTTTGATTATTTATTTAGCTTCTTTTGGTTAAAATCAGCCCAAATTTACAAAACTAAAGGTTAAAAATGAAACAAGGCAAAGTTTGGAAATTTGGCGATAATATCGACACTGACATCATCATCGCCGCAAGATATTTAAACACTTCAGACGAAAAAGAACTAGCAAAACACATCATGGAAGACGCCGATCCTAAATTTAGCTCTAAAATTTCAAGAGGCGACATCATCGTAGCTGGTGAAAATTTTGGCTGCGGTAGCTCAAGAGAGCACGCCCCGTTAGCGCTAAAAGAAGCTGGCATAGCGGCTGTTGTGGCTAAAAGCTTTGCTAGGATTTTTTATAGAAATAGCTTTAACACAGGGCTTTTTATACTTGAGATCAAAGAAACCGACGAGATAAACGAGGGCGACACGCTAAAGATCGATGTAGATAACGGCGTTATCGTAAATGAAAGCACAAAAAAAGAGTATAAATTTAAAGCTATTCCGCCATTTATGCAAGAGCTTTTAAACGCTGGCGGCCTTATCGAGTACGCAAAAGCGAAGATGAACTAAAGGGCGGCGATGAAAAACTATAGAATTTGCGTTATAAAAGGCGATGGCATCGGCCCTGAGATCATCGACGAGGCGATAAAGGTTTTAGACGTCGTAAGTGCCGAGTTTGGTATCAAATTTGAGTATGACTATAAGCTAATGGGCGGCGCAGCCTACGACGTTTTTGGCGAGCCGTTGCCAGATGAGACGCTAAGCTCAGCGCTTAGTAGCGACGCTGTGCTCTTTGGTGCGATCGGTGGCGAGAAATGGGATAGCCTGCCAAGACACCTAAGGCCAGAGAGCGGGCTTTTAAAGATCAGAAAAGAGCTAGAAGCTTATGCAAATTTACGCCCAGCCATCATCTTTGACGAGCTAGTTGATGCTAGCACGCTAAAGCCAGAGGTTTTAAAAGGAGTTGATTTTGTCGTGGTTCGTGAGCTAACTGGTGGGCTTTATTTTGGCCAGCCTAGAGAAAAAGGCGAAGATAGAGCGTTTAACACGATGGTTTATACTAAATTTGAGATCGAGCGCATCGCAAAGATCGCCTTTGAGACGGCTATGCTTCGCAAGAAAAAGGTCTGTATGGTCGATAAGGCAAACGTGCTTGAGACAAGCCAGCTTTGGCGCGAGGTGACTAGCGAGGTGGCAAAGGGCTATCCTGAAGTGGAGCTTAGTTTTATGTATGTCGATAATGCAGCGATGCAGCTAGTAAGAGCGCCTGCAAATTTTGACGTCATACTTACTGAAAATTTATTTGGCGATATTTTAAGTGACGAAGCGAGCATGGTTTGTGGTTCGATAGGACTTTTACCAAGTGCTAGCATGGGTGGCAAAGTGGGAATTTATGAGCCTATTCACGGCTCAGCACCAGACATCGCAGGGCAGGGCATAGCAAATCCGATCGCGACCATTTTAAGTGCAGCGATGATGCTAAGATACGCATTTGGCGAGAGCGAGGCGGCAGACGCGATAGAAAATGCCGTAAAAACAGCTCTTGCAAAGGGATATAGGACAAAAGATATCGCCGCTTTTAACGCAGTTGAAATTTGTTCAACAAGCGAGATAGGCGACGTGATAGCAGGATTTATCAAAAATGAAAAACACAATCACTGAAGCACTGATCTACGAGGCTCAAGGGCTAAAAGACGATGCGCTTGAAATTTACAAGAACATCTTAAAACAAGACCCATCAAACAAGGATGCCCTTAGCGCGATAAACCGCCTGAGCGGACTTCGCAAGGAGCGCGCGATAAAAAACGAGCAGATGAAAGAGTTTTTTATCAGGATGAAAAGTGACGAAGAGATAAATGAATTTAAAAGGTGGTTGATAAGATTATGAAGCTTGATGATATCGCTAGGATGGCCATTAGTGAGGTTAGTGCCGAGCTTGAAAAGATAGAGGCACTGCAAAACAAAAAGCAAGAAGAGCTTGAAAGAGAGAATTTAAAAAAAGAGCTTTTGGCTATGGAGACTAGTGAGCAAGAGGCGTCTGATGAGCCAGAGATAGAGACAAATTTGCAAAGTGAGCCAGAGCCAAAGGTGGCGCAAATTTCGCCAAAGAGCAGGGAGATAAGCGATGAGGAAATTTTCTTAGCAAACCTTGCTGAACGCATCGAGGTACTTTTTGAAGGGCTTAAGCAAACTAGCGAGCAAGATCTTAGCCAAAGGCTAGAGCTAACGACTAAATTTTTAGAATTTACCCTTGCAAACATCGAAAATAGACTACAAAATCTCTCAAAATAATAAATTTGAGGCAAAAACTGGGACAGAAATTTACAAAAATAGCGAGCTAGACTTTTTTAGATCGCTATTTGCCCCTTTTAGTAAGCGTGTCTATCTAGTCGGTGGTTGCGTGAGAGACGCGCTTTTGGGACGAGAAATTTATGACTACGACATCGAAATTTATGACATAAAGCCTGCTAAATTTGACGAGCTAATGGCTAGCATAAAGGCTAGTGGCGTTGGCAAAAGCTACTTCATCTACAAATACAAAAACTACGATCTTGGCTTGCCACGAAGCGAGAGTAAGACCGGAAATTCGCACAAAGACTTTGCTGTAAGCTACATAAATGATCCAAGTCTTGCAAGTCTTAGGCGTGATTTTACGGTAAATGCTATGATGATGAACATTTTTGACGGCGAAATTTTGGACTTTCATGGCGGCAAAAAGGACCTTGCGAGCAAGACGCTAAGACACATCGATAGTGAGAAATTTAAAGAAGATCCGCTAAGGGTGCTACGTGGCGTGCAGTTTAGCGCAAGGCTTGATTTTAGCATAGCTGATGATACGCTAGAGCTTATGAAAACGCTTGATCTAGCGCATCTAAGTAAGGATAGGATAAATACCGAGCTTATTAAATTTTTTAGGGCAAAAGAGCTTGAAAAAGGGGCGTTTTACCTTTTTAAGCTTGAGCTTTTTAGGGAAATCTTTGGCGTGGTGATTTGCGAGAATGATGATTTTTTGGCTGAGCTAAAGAGCGCTAGAAATTTCGTGGATGACGAGAGGCTGTTTTTGTATATGCTTTTTGGTAAATTTGAGCTTGACGCAAAGGAAATTTTAGAGAAAATGCGCCTGCCAAAGAGCTATTTTTCTATCCTGAAAGAGCCATATTTTAAAGAGATGCCAAGTGACAATGAGCTACTGCAAATCGCGCTAAATATGCCCTTAAAATCATGGCTGGGAGCTTATAATAAAGAGCGCATAGAGCGTGCAAAAGAGCTTGGAGTTTATGAAGCTAAATTTGACGCAAAGGTCGATGTGAACGAGATATTGGTGGCTGGCTTTAAAAATGAGATGATCGCTGCTGAGATAAAACGAAGGCAGTTGCTTGCTATCACAAAGCACCTTGAAACTCTTGCAAAACGCTAAATTTATAGACAAATAAAATTTAAATTTTAAAACTCTTAAAAGCCCATTTTGGCTAGAATAAGGCAGTTTATAACACTTTTTAAGGCAAAAATAAATTTATGTTTAACATAGTTCTAGTCCATCCTCAGATACCACAAAACACCGGAGCTATCGGCAGAATGTGTGTAAATGCAAATTTAAAGCTTCACATCGTTAAGCCAACCGTGTTTGACCTGAGCGAAAAGGCTGTTAGACGTGCTGGGCTTGATTATTGGAAAATTTTAGATCCAAAAATTTGGGAGAGCCTAGATGAGTTTTTAGAGGCAAATTTAAGCCACAAAGAGCGATTTTTCTTTGCTACGACTAAGACAAATAGGCTTTACTACGACGCTAAATTTGAGCCAGGAGATTTTATATTTTTTGGTGGAGAGAGCACGGGACTGCCAAGGGAATTTATGGATATAAATTTTAAAAATGCCATAACGATCCCGATGGGAAAAGAGGGCAGGAGCTTAAATTTAGCCATGAGTGCTGGCATCATCGCGTATGAGGCGATCAGACAAAACATCTCTAAATTTGACTTTAGGAGCGAGGTTTGAGAGCGCTTTTTGCATTAGTTTTTGCCGTTTTGATTGCGTTTGCAAGCGATATAAGCATCGCAACTTATAATGTGCAAAATTTATTTGACTGCAAGGATGATGGTAGCGAATATCCTGACTTTAAATCTAGCACTTCAAAATGGGACTGTGAGGCGGCTAGCTCAAAACTAAAAAGAACAAGGCAGGTCATAGACGCTATAAATACCGACATCATCGCACTTGAAGAGGTTGAAAACGAGCAGGTTTTAAGGGCTTTGGTTGATGGCAGTGAGTATAAATTTATAGCCTTTAGCAAGGCAAAAAACTCTCCAGTCGGACTAGCTCTTGTGTCAAAAATAAAGCCAAATGGCAGTGAAATTTTTGAAGTGCCAAATGTAAAAACTAGAAACATTTTAAAGGTCGTTTTTGAGGTGGAGGGTAAGAAATTTAGCGTTTTTGTTAATCACTTCCCAGCTTATAAAAACGGCATAAATATGCAAAAAAAGGCCGAAAGAACGCTAAGGGCAGCTCTTGGCGATGAACAAAACGCCATTGTTTTAGGTGATTTTAACTCACCTTATGGGCAAAAATCCATCTTAAACGATATCATTGCAACTCGTGGATTTTACGATCTTTATAGCTTTTTAGCCCCAAAAGATAGATACTCTCATTCAGTCCATGGCAAAAAGCGGGCCATTGATCACGTTTTGCTATCGCCTAGCTTTATGGCAAATGGCGATCTAAGCTATGTTGATGGCAGTTTTGAGGTCTTTAAACCAAGCTTTGTGGTTGATGAGCATGGCTTTGCAAAGAGCGATCTTTACTCAGATCACTTTGCACTTAAATTTAAAATCTCAACCAAACCAAGTCCTGCTAAAAGTGGTATGCTTGCGAATGAAAATTTGAAAAAAGAAGCTAAAAAAGTAGAGGATCAAAACTATAAAAAAGCTGACATAGAGACGCTTTTTGAGCATCCTGAGGATATGCCAGCGCTAGTTAAAAGAGCCGTTGTCATCTTAAAAGATAAACATGGCTTTATCATCTCGAAAAATCGCCGTGGAATTTACGTTTTTGATCCTAAAAATAGCGTCGGCGTCGGCGATGAGCTTGACATCTTGGTCAGGCGAGTGAAATTTTACAAAGAGGCGCTTGAAGTGAGCTCTTATGAGATCATAAATGAGCATGGTACAAAAGATGTGAGTGAAAATTTACTTGATAGCTCGAAACTAAGTGAGGTTAGAAGTGGCGACGTGATCGCTAAAATTTCAGGCAAGCTAGAGAGTGGCTACTTGCATACGTCACATGGCAAGATCAGAGTTTATAGCAAAAAAAGGCTAAAAGATGGCGAGTATAGCTTTGAGCGGGCGAGGGTGAAAATTTATAAAAACGAAAAAGATATCGTTGTGGAGTAGATGGTGCAAATTTTAGATATTTTTATGATCGCAGTGTTTGTTTTGTTTGTGATATTTATGATAAGAGGCGTCATTTTGCAGGCGCAAGAGAAGGAGAGAGCAAGAGAGATGATAAGAGAAAAAAGAGAAAATTTTAATAAAAAGAGTGAGATATGAAAGAGTTGTTACTAGAGATCGGAGTCGAGGAGCTTCCAGCGATACCATTTTTAAGGGAGCTGCCAAACATCAATGCTAAATGGCAGGCTGTACTTGAAAAATACAACATCAAAAGCGAGTTTAAATTTTACTACACGCCGCGCCGTTTGGTCTTTTTTCATGAGAAATTTCCGCAGGCTCAGCCAGATAGCGTGGCTAGTTTCGTTGGCGCACCAAAGCAAGTAGCGCTAAAAGACGGAGCTTTTACAAAGGCTGCGCTTAGCTTTGCAAATAAATGCGGCATAAGCGAGAGCGAGCTTAAATTTAAAGAGATAGATGGCAAAGAGGTGCTTTATCACGAAAAAGAGGTAAAGGGCGAGCCAGTCGCTAAGATAATGGGTGACATGGTCGAGGAGTTTTTAAATAGCCTTAGCTTTGGCAAGTCTATGCGCTGGGGCAA
This sequence comes from Campylobacter concisus, assembly GCF_003048835.2. NCBI lineage: Bacteria > Pseudomonadati > Campylobacterota > Epsilonproteobacteria > Campylobacterales > Campylobacteraceae > Campylobacter > Campylobacter concisus. The sequence continues at coordinate 735,356 of NZ_CP060705.1, forward strand.
CGGCGAGTTTGAGTTTATCCGCCCGATAAGATCGTTTTTGTGTTTGCTCGGCGATGAGGTCATTAAATTTAACAAATTTGGCGTAGAGAGTAGTAACTCTACGTATCCTCACAGAAGTGTTAGCTACGACAAGATAAAAATTTCAAATATAAAAGAGTATTTTGATGGCTCAAAGAGCCGTGGCGTCGTGCTTGAAGCGGATGAGAGAGAGAAAATAATCCTTGATGAGTTTGAAAAGATCAGTCAAAAAAGTGGGCTAAAGATCGAGACCGATAAAGAGCTGCTAGCTGAAGTCGTGGCGATCACCGAGTATCCAACAGCGCTTCTTGGCTCGTTTGAAGAGGAGTTTTTAGAGGTGCCAAGCGAGGTCATCATCACTTCTATGAAAGAAAATCAGCGCTACTTCCCAGTCTTTAAAAATGACAAGCTCGCAAATGGCTTTGTGGTCGTTAGTAACGCCATAACACAGGAGCATTCGCTCATCATCAAGGGCAACGAAAAGGTGCTAAGAGCAAGGCTAAGTGACGCGATGTTCTTTTGGCAAAGCGATCTTAAGGCAGAATTTAGCCCAGAAAAACTAAAAAATATAACCTACCTAAAAGAGCTTGGAAGTATCTACGAAAAAGAGCTTAGAGAGCTAAAAGTGGCTAAAAAACTAGCTAGCAACTACGACGAGCTACTTAAAAAAGAGGCTGGTGAGTACGGGGCTAAGCTAGAGCGAGCTGTGATGCTAAGCAAGGCCGATCTTACAACGCAGATGGTTTATGAATTTACCGAGCTTCAAGGCGTCATGGGTGCTTACTACGCAAAGGCTAAAAATGAGGACGAAAATGTCGTTTTAGCCATAAAAGAGCAGTATCTGCCAGACGGCGAGGAGGCGCAGTGCCCAAGCAAGGTTTTTAGCTCGGTTGTGGCGCTTTCAAATAAGCTTGATACGCTAATGGGACTTTTTAGCATCGGCAAAATCCCAAGCGGCACGAAAGATCCATACGCTCTAAGGCGCGCGGTAAATGGCGTGATAAAGATCGTTTTGGCGCACAATCTAAAATTTAACGTAAAAGAAATTTTAGAAGATATCGCAAAAGAGTATAAGAAATTTGACGTTGAGGTGCTTATAAATTTCATCCTTGATAGGCTCTATACCTTCTTTGATGCAAACGCTTCTATCGTAAAAGCGTGCATAAAAAGCGGCGAAAAGGACATCCTGGAGCTAACTAAGATGATAGAGGCACTTGCTAAAATTTCAAGTGAGCCAAATTTTAGGGAGAATTTCTCGACATTTAAGCGCCTTGCAAACATTATAAAAGATGATAAATTTAGCAAGGTCGATGAGAGCCTCTTTGAGATAGATGCTGAAAAGGCTTTAAATGATGCATTTAAAGCGGTCGATAAGAGCTTGGCATACGAGCCAAGGCTAAAAGCGCTATTTGCTCTAAAACCGCAGATAGATGAGTTTTTTGACAAAGTCATGATAAACGTTGAAAACGAGAAAGTGCGAAATAACCGCGTCGCGATCATTGGTCAAATTTATAGTGAGATACTAAAAGTAGCTGATATAAAAGAGATCAGCTTTTAAATTTGTGCCAGCTTCAGGTTTTACACTTGAGCTGGCTTTTAAATTTACTCCCTAAAAATATCAAATTCTGGCTCGTAAGCCTTAGTTTTTACCCCAAAATATCCAAGCACTGAGCTAAAGACAAAATCATGCGAAAGACTTTCGTCTTTTCTAGATTTTAGCCTTTTTAAAAGCTCGCTATCGCTTGAAAAGATGATGGCTGGGATGTGCTTTTGCTCGTCTGGAGCGATGGAGTAAGGCAGTCCGTGTAAATATATGCCATTTTCGCCCAGGCTCTCTCCGTGATCTGAGAAAAAGAACATGGCAACTTCAAATTTATCTTTTTTTGCTTCAAGGGCGTTTATTAGCTCGCTTTGCAGATAGTCCTCGTATAAAATGGTGTTGTCATAAGTGTTTGCTATCTCATCTGGCGTGCATTTGTTTAGCTCGGCAGTGTCGCAGGTTGGGGTGAATTCTTTAAATTTGCTTGGGTAGCCTTTGTAGTAGATAGGACCATGCGAGCCTTGCAAATGTAGCACGATAAAGGTAGTGGAGTTTGCATCTTTTATGACCTTTTTTGCCTCGTCAAATATTACTTCATCAAAGCCAGCTGCTCTGTGATCTGAAGAGTGGTTTTGATCAAGATTGTCGCAAACGCCCTTGCAGCCGCCACTATTGTTGCCAAAAAAGTATGTTTTTATGCCAAGTTTATTGATGATATCAACTAAATTTTCACGAGCTTTAGCCTCGCGGTTACTAAAATTTTTTCGCTTTAAATCTGAAAATAGGCAAGGCACGCTAGTCTCTGTGGCAGTCCCGCATGAGTAGAAATTTGTAAAACTTACTACATCTTTTTGCTTGGTAAATTTGTTTGTATCGTTTTTAGCGTAGCCATTTAATGAGTAGTTTTTGCTCCTTTGTGTCTCGCCAACTATTAAAACTAAAATTTTCTTTTTATCGTTAGTAAGCGTTGCGTCATCTGCCACGTAGGTAAAAGGGAGCGGTTTTTGAAGCAAAATTTGAGCTAACTTTATGGCAGAATATACTGGATAAGACGGAAGTAAGACCGTTTTTAAGTAAATGTGTTCTCTAAAAAATGGTATGAAAATTTTTGAAGTTAATGAAAAAATAATAGCGATAGTAACGATCGAAAAAGCGATAATCTTTAATCTAATTTTTAGACTATTTTTAAAACTACCATAATTGATTTTTACGAAAACAACATAAATGCATGGCAAAATAGTTGCAAAGACAAACCACAATACTAAATTTATGCTTAAATAGCTAAAAGCTTCTTTATTATCAGTATGAAGGACGTTTAGTAGCATCTCTTTGTTTATGATAACGCCGTAATTTGACATAAAATAAGAACAAATCGAGCTAACAATAATTACAAAAATAGCAAAGGGTTTTAATAAATAAGGCAGAAATACAATGCAAAATACGCTTGCAAAAAGTGACGCAAGAAATATGCACATAATTGCGAAAAATAGGGTAGAAAAAGAAAATGAATTTGTTTCTAAAAATCCTAGAAAAATGCCCTTATATAAAAATATATGATTTATAAAAAGCATATATATTATAAATAAAGTTAAAAATTTAAAAAAACTTACTTCTATAAATTTATTGATATTAATCATTTAAAGATTCCTTTCACTTAAAGCATTTTTTGAAAAATTTAAATTTTTAAACTAAAACTATTTTTTCTTTTTCTTGCTTTTTAGCTTCTTGCTTTTTGACTTCTTTTCAGGCTCAGCCTTTTTCGTCTTTTGACTATCTTTTACACTAAGCTTTTCTTTGACCTTTTGCATGTCGTTAAAGCCGATGCCTTGAACCTTCTCAAGCTCCTCGACACTTGTAAATTTATGAGCTTTTCTATACTTTATGACGTTTAGTGCCTGGCTCTTGTTTAGCCCAAGGCTCATTAGCTCGCTCTTACTAGCTGTGTTTAGATCAGCGCCGTATGCAAGGCTTGCAAGCGCTAGACAAAGTAAAATTTTTAATCTTTTCATCTTATCTCCTAAAATAATAATCCATCGTTTTCTTGATCTTGAATGATGTCATTTGTTGGCGTATTTTGCGGCAACGGCGAGTCGTTTGTGTAGTACTCATCAGCGCCATTATAGTATCCTTTATAGACGCCATCAGGCTGCTCAAACGCACGCCTTAGGGTAGGGTAGAGCTTGATGTAGCCCTCCATAAATTTCTTAAAGACCGGTGCAGCTGTCCTGCCACCACCCTCGACCTTTTTCATAGGGCTGTTATCGTCGTTTCCGTACCAGATGATGGCCTCGATATCAGGCGAATAGCCGCAAAACCACGCATCGATGTTGTTGTTCGTCGTGCCAGTCTTGCCAGCGATCTGGATGCCATTTACCTTTGCGTTGCGTCCGGTACCGTTGTTTACGACATTTTGAAGCAAGGTAGTCATCAAAAATGCCTGCTCAGGTTTTAGCACCTGCTTCTTTTGAGGCTCATAGTCCATCGACGCGCCAAAGCTATTTTCTATATGCTTAATGAGCGTAGGCTCGACCACTTCGCCATCGTTTGGAAACATCGAGTAAAATTTCGCAAAGTCAAGTGGCGAAATCCCAAAGCTACCAAGTGCGATTGATAAATTTTCAGGGATGTCGTTAAAGCCCATATCCGTAAGCTGTTTGCGAACCGAGCTAAGACCAAGATCGTTTAGTAAATTTATGGTTGCGAGGTTGCGAGACTGGGTTAAGGCTGATTTTATCGTGATGTAGCCTTGAAAACCACCGCTATAGTTCTTTGGCGTCCACTCTTTGCCATTGCCCATGTCAAACGTCCTAGCGATATCAGCTACTTGAGAGACGACTGAGTAGCCGCTATCAAGGGCTATTTGATAGATAAATGGCTTAAAGCTAGATCCTGGCTGACGCTTGCTCTGGGTGGCGCGGTTGTAGCTACTTTTTGCGTAGTCGATGCCGCCAATTAGAGCTAAAATTTGTCCGCTTTGTGGATGAGTGACGACGATAGCGCCATTTAGCATCTCTGGATTTGCCTTTTTATCTCTTTTTAAAATTTCATTGTAGCCATAGACTAGAGCGTCCTGAGCGATCTTTTGCACGTTTAGATCGACTGTGCTTTGTATCTTGTAACCGCCAGTTTTTATATCGTCAAATTTCTTTGAAGCCTCTTTTATGATCTCATCGACCACGTAAGGAGCTTTATTACGTGTTAGCGTATCGTCAAAGACTGCTGGCTCTTCAAGTACGCCCTTGCGGTACTCATCCTCGTTTATCCAGCCGATGCTATACATCCTTTCAAGCACCCTATTTGCGCGGCTAAGCGAGAGGTCAAGGTGCTTTGTAGGGTCATAGGTGCTTGGCGCTTTTGGCATGCCAACTAGCATCGCTATCTCTTTTATGCTTAGCTCATTTAGCTCTTTTCTAAAGTATCCCTCCGCAGCCGTTTTGATACCGTAGTAGCCATGCCCAAAATATACGTGATTTAGGTATCTTTCGATGATGTCCTCTTTGCTAAGTTCGCTTTCAAGCTTCATAGCAAGCACGACTTCTTTTATCTTTCTTGTAAATTTCTTCTCGCGGCTTAGGGCTAGGTTTTTTATGAGCTGCTGAGTTAGCGTGGATGCGCCCTCGACTAGCTTTCTAGCTTTGATGTCCTTTATCGCAGCTCTTGCCATGGCTTCTACGTTGATACCGCCGTGCTCAAAGTAGCTCGTGTCCTCGATAGCCACGAGCGCTTCGATGACACGTGGTGGGATGTCGTTATACTTTACGTAAATTCTGTTTTCTTCAAAGATATTTGCGATAAGCTCGTTGTTTCTATCAAAAATTTGTGTCGCAAGCTTTGGCTTGTAGTCGATGATGGTATAAGCGTCAAATCTCACCTGCGAATAAAAGTATAAAAACGCTCCACCAAGTGCGACGGCAACTACAAAGATAAATGCCAAGATATATTTCATAAAAATGCCTTTAATATTTTTAAATTTAGCCCCATTGCCGTGCTTGTCTCGCCGTGCTGGGAGGTGATGTATTTTTTATTAAAATTTTCTATCGTCATGGCTCCAGCTTTGCCTCGCCACTCGCCACTTTCTAGGTAGCTTTTTAGCTCTTGCTCGCTAAATTTATCAAATTTATATGTAGTCTTACTCACATTTATAAGCTCAAATTCGCCTAAAAATATCATCGCCGTATAGACGCTACACTCATTGCCACTTTGTAAATTTAGCATAGCAAGTGCTTCGTTTTCGTCCTTTGCCTTGCCTAAAATTTTATCCCAGCAAGCCACGCAACTATCTGCAAAGAGTAAATTTAAAAGCTTGCCATTTGCCTTTAAAAATTGCTCTTTTTTAGCTTTTACGACGTTTTGGACGTAAATTTCTGGTTTTATGCTCTTTGCTATCATGCTCTCATCAAAACTGCAAGAAATTTGTTTAAATTCTATCCCAGCATCTTTTAGTAAATTTGCCCTTGTTGGCGAGCTAGAAGCAAGAGTGATCATCAAAAGCTCCTATAGCTCACGCCAAGATAAACAGCCGCGAGTGAAGCTAGTAAATTTAGCGGCGTGAAGTAGTAGATGATGACGATTAGGCTTTCGTTTAGCTCGATCATCTCGTGTGATCTTAGAGTTTTTAAAGCTTTTTTGTATCGATAAAAGATGTAGCTTAAATTTAAGAGTAAAAATAGCTCTATCGCCCATTTGGTCGCTACTATGGCACTTGCCATCGGATTTTGCATTTTGCCATCATCAAAGTAAAAGATCATCACTAGGCTAGTTAGTGCGATGCCAAGAACTAGCGCAAAGATGGCTAGCCCAAAGCGTCTTATGATGTGAAGCAAGATGTGATAGCGCTCTTTATCTTCAAATTTATTTTTTATAAAATAGCTTCCAGTAAGCACCAAACCAGCTTGTAGCCCTATAAAAAGAGCTACGAAGCTAATGTGCAAGAAGATGATTAATTGATCAAATTTAAAAAAAGCGATCTCTTGATGAATCATTTTTCTAAAGCTTGCCTTGCATACTCAAGTGAGCTTTTTATGGCATCTTCGATGGCTAGAGCGTTTTTGCCGCCAGCTGTTGCAAAGTCGTCTTTTCCACCGCCATTACCGCCTAGAATTTGCGCTGCAAATTTAACCCAAGCGCCAGCTTTTAGTGGAGCATTTTTTACGCCAGCTGCAAGAGAAATTTTACCCTCTTCATCTGTTTGGATCAGTAAAATAGCAGCTTTTTCGTGCTTGTTTTTAAACTCATCTATCAAAGTTTTTATGTCGCCACCATCGATGTGTGCCACACAAAGCTTGGTATCATCTACATTTATAAAGGCTAGCTCCTCAGAACTTTTAGCGTTTTTTAGCTTATCTTTTAAGCCTTTTATTTCGCCTTTTAGCTTTTTAACGGCATTTAGTGGTTCTGTGCTCTTTAGCTCATCTTTTAGCTCTTCAAGCTCAGCTCTAAATGACCTTGCTAAATTTAGCGCAGCTCTTGAGCAAACAGCCTCTATACGCCTAACGCCAGCACTTACGCCACTCTCTTTTGTGATGAAAAACGATCCGATCTCATCTATATTTTTCACGTGTGTGCCACCGCAAAGCTCTTTGCTGACATCGCCAAAGCTCACAACCCTTACTTTGTCGGCATATTTTTCATTAAATAGTGCGATCGCTCCGCTTTTTTTAGCCTCTTCAAGCTCCATAACCTGCGTTTTTGCATTTGCACCGTCTAAGATCCACTCATTTACAAGGTTTTCGATCTTTGAAATTTCTTCGCTAGTAAGCGCCTTTGGATGAGAGAAGTCAAATCTTAGCCTATCTGCCTCGACGTTTGAGCCAGCTTGAGCGATGTGTGTGCCAAGCACGCTTCTAAGGGCTGCGTGAAGCAAGTGTGTAGCGCTGTGATGTCGCGCAGTCTCTGCTCTGTCGCTGCCCACTTCAAGCTCAACTTCGTCGCCAACTTTTAGCGCCGCGCTAGTTTTTACTAAAGATAAATTTAGCCCGTGGAATTTTTGCGTATCAAGCACATCTGCTTTGCCTGCTATCTTACCGCTATCGCCGCACTGACCGCCACTTTGAGCGTAAAATGGAGTGACATCAAACATCACCCAGCCCTCTTTGCCAGCGTCTAAGCTATCAACGTTTTTAAATTCTTCATCAAGTAGGGCTAGAATTTTGCTTTTACTCTTAAGCTCTTCATAGCCTACAAATTTATTCTCGCCAAATTTCTCAAGTAGCTCTTTAAAATCGCCCTTCGCGCTCTTGTCGCCACTGCCTTTCCAAGCAGCTTTTGCACGTGCTTTTTGCTCGCTCATAAGCTCATCAAACCTTGCCTCATCGACTTTTAAGCCCTTTTCTCTAAGCATATCAGCTGTTAGATCAAGTGGGAAGCCAAATGTGTCATAGAGCTTAAACGCAGCCTCTCCGCTAAAAATTTCTTTTGTATTTTTAAGCTCACTCTCAAATAGTTCAAGTCCGCTTGCGATAGTCGCTAAAAATCTCTCTTCTTCAAGTTTGATCTGCTCTTTTACAGCCGCTTTTTTATCGTTTAGATAGGTGTAGTGTCCTCCCATAAGCTCGCAAACTTTATCGACAAGCTTATACATAAATGGCTCTTTTATGCCTAGCAAGTATCCATGGCGGATCGCACGGCGTAAGATACGGCGAAGCACGTAGCCACGGCCTTCTTTGTCAAATGTCGTGCCTTGAGCTAGCAAAAATGTGACTGAGCGGATGTGGTCGCTTATAACGCGGTAGCTAGCGCCACTTTCATAGACGTATGGCTTGCCGCAAAGCTTTGCCACTTCGTTAATTAGCGGCATAAAAAGTGTGCTGTCGTAGTTGCTAAATTTACCCTGCAAGATAGCAGTAACACGCTCAAGTCCCATGCCAGTATCGATGCTTGGTTTTGGTAGTGGGCTTAGTTTGCCATCCGCGCTTCTTTCATATTGCATGAAAACAAGGTTCCAGATCTCTAAAAATCTATCTCCATCGCCGCCCATGTAATCTTCTGGTGTGTTAAAGTGTTCAGCGCCTTGATCGTAAAAAATTTCACTGCAAGGGCCGCATGGTCCAGTATCGCCCATTTGCCAGAAGTTATCATGGTCGCCAAAGCGGTAAATCCTCTCTTTTGCGATGTGAGTGCTCCAAATTTCAAAGGCCTCATCGTCGCTTTCGTGAACGGTTACATAAAGCTTATCTTTTGGTAGTTTTAGCACCTCTGTGACAAATTCCCAAGCGTAAGAGATCGCCTCTTTTTTGAAGTATTCGCCAAAGCTAAAGTTACCAAGCATCTCAAAAAATGTGTGGTGGCGCGCTGTGTAGCCGACATTATCAAGGTCGTTGTGCTTGCCACCAGCTCTTATGCAGGTCTGACAGCTAGTGCGGATAGGTGGTGTTGGGCGTGGCACTTCGCCTGTGAAAATGCTCTTAAATGGCACCATGCCAGCATTTGTAAAAAGTAGTGTTGCATCGTTTGGCACGAGTGGTGCAGAAGCTACGACTTCGTGACCTTTTGATTTAAAAAAATCAAGATATGCCTTTCTTATATCTAAATTTTGCATTTTTATCCTCGTTAGTTTTAAAATTTTGCTTGATTTTAGCCAAAATTCGTTTGTGAAATTATAAAAAGAGAAAAAATAGTGATATTTTGAAAACTATCTCTTGTTTTATCTATTTAAAAGCGATTTGTAAATAAAATAATTAAAAATTTCTAAAGTTTTAAAGGGTGAATGTGAAGCTAAAAATCGGCATTATCGGCTATTGCAGCACAGGTAAAAAACATTATTTAGAGCTTAGACGCTCAAACGAGTTTGAAATTTGTGGCATTTTTGACAAAGACAATGTTGATGAGTTTTGCAGAGCTGATTTTTATACTGATTTTAAAGAATTTATAGAGGTTGCCCAGCCTCAAGCAGTCGTGCTTTGCTCACCAAGAGAGGAGATGGTGGAGGCATTTTGTCAGTGTGCAAAATATTGTCAAAATATCCTCATCTCACGCCCAGTTTTTAAAAGTATCGCAGATCTTAAAGAGATAAAATATGCCGCTAAAACAAACAAAACTAGGGTTTGCACAGGAATTTCAGAGCGTTTTAATCCAACTATCTTGTCACTTAAAAAAGCACTTTTAAAAGAAGAGGAAATTTATAGCATCTCTATCGCTCATTTTAAGCCACTTTGCGATGGAAATATCATAAATGAGCTCTCAGTTTCTGACATCGACCTAGCAAAAAATATCATAAATTCTGAAGTCAGCGACTTTTACTACACTCAAACAAACAAGACAAATGCCAAAAGTGCCGATAACGCGGCGATAAGCTTTAAGAGTAAAAATCAAATTCTAGTGCATATCACTGACTCATTTTGTGGCTCACTGGAGCGCTTTAAGATAGAGGTAAATGCAAAAAATGGCGTCTATTTTGGCGATCTCATAGATCATAAGCTTCATCAAGTGAGCGAAAATGGACAGATGAATTTAAAGATAGATACAAATAATAGCGAACTAAAAGCGCAATACGAAGCCTTTTATGATCTTTGCCAAAGTGGCGAGAGCAGCGAGCTTTCAAACATCGATGATGCGATAAAGATAAGAGAACTATTTTGATGAAAAAAGCTCTTTTGCTTTTAAATATGGGCGGTGCAAACAGCCTTGATGATGTCGAAATTTTTTTAACAAATATGTTTAATGACCCGTATATTTTGGGTATAAAAAATAAAATTTTAAGAAAATTTGTAGCTTTCATGATCACAAAAGGCAGGCTAAAAACTGCAAAACACAACTACGAGCAAATAGGCGGAAAGTCACCACTTTGCGAGCTTACTGCTAAGCTTTGTGAGAAAATTTCAAGCTTGCAAAATGAATTTGAAGCGGTTGATTTTGCGATGAACTACACTTCGCCATTTGTAAAAGATGTGCTTAAAAAGTATGAAAAATTTGATGAGATAGTGCTTTTGCCACTCTACCCTCATCACTCACAAACTACGATAACTTCGAGCTTAGCTGATTTTAAAAAGGCAAAAGAGGAGCTTGATTTTAAAGCTAAAATTGCACTTTGCGAGCCATTTTATGATGATGACGCTTACAATAAGATCATTATCTCTCATATCCAGGGAGCGGTAAAAGATATCGATATAAGCGATATTAGCCTCATCTTTTCAGCCCACTCTTTGCCTCGCAAGATCATAGAAAAGGGTGATATCTACGAAAAACACATAAACGAACATGTGCAAATTTTAGGCAAAATGCTAAAAGAGCAGGGGCTAAATTTTAAAGATGTGAGCCTTGCTTATCAGTCACGTCTTGGCCCAGTTAAATGGCTAGAGCCATCACTAAACGAGGCTTTGGCAAAGTGCGAAAATAAAAAAGCGCTTATCTATCCGCTCTCTTTTTGTATAGACAACTCTGAGACCATTTTTGAGCTAGTTATCGAGTATGCTAAGCTTGCAAAAGAGCTAAATTTTAGCTTTTACAAAGTCGTTCAGTGTCCAAATTTTAGTGATGAATTTGCTAGTTTTATCATGCAAAAGTCAAAAAACGCTAGAGAATTTAGCCTTTAGGAATAAATCTTGCTTATAAAAAGCATCTCAAATTTAAAAGGAGATGTATGAAGGTTCAAAATAACGATATTATCGATTATTTGTTGCAGTCAGGCTCAGGCAAAGCTAAAGATAAAAAAAATAGTTTTGATGAAATTTTAAGTCTGACGCTTGATAAGATCACAAGCGAGGCAAAGGTTTCAGACAAGCTTGAGCAGTTTAAGAAAAGGCTTACAGAAATTGGCGCTGCTGGCTTTATAAATGAGCTAAATTCAAACAAGATAGAAGAGAAAATAGCTCAGAAAAAAGAGGAGCTAACTGAGCTTTTAAGCATAAATGATCCGACTAAAACACAGGATCAAAAAAATGAGCTACTTAAAATAATGGATAAAATTTTAAGTGACTACCGCAAAGAGCTAAACATGGCACTTACTAGCCAAACGCTGCTTGAGAAGCAAAATAGCCTTGGCAAAAATACAAATAATTCTGTAAATTTAAGCTCTGTCTTAAATGAACTTGGACTTGCATAAATTCTGGATTTAGGCCGCTTGCCTAGATCCAAATTTCTACTTTAAACTCTAAATTTGAAATTTAATATTTTTATCTTAGAAGTTAAATTTAATCTAACGCTGGTTTTTGCTTTGCTTTATCATTTTTAAGCTTATCTTTTTTAGCTTCAAACTCAGCTATGACATTAGGATCTGGAAACAAATAACCATCTTCAACCATAAGATCAACGGCCTTTTTAAATGTCGGTAACGCACTTTGCGCACCAAAGTAGTAGTAAGGCTTTTTAGGATCTCTTGCTAAAACGCCTATCGTGTAGCTGTTGCCTCTCGTGTCATTTACGAAGCCAAAAAAGGAGCCATTATAGGTGTTGCTATATCCGCCTTTGCCAGAAGCGATGTGTGCGGTGCCAGTTTTTCCGCCTATCTCAAGACCTGGCGTAAATGCCTTTAGACCAGTGCCTTTTTCAACTGTTTTTATCAAAATTCTCTTCATTATCTTTGCGGTCTCTTGCGAGATAACCTGAGCTGGCTCTGCTTTTGGCAGATCGTAGCGCTTGCCATTTCGCTCAAGATATGCCACCATGTGCGGCGTCACCTCGATACCTTTGTTGTTAAAGGTGTTATAAGCTTTCAAAAGCTGCATAAATGTCGCTTGAAGACCGTATCCGTAGCTAACTGTCGCTTTATAGGTCGATGAGTTTAGCTTCGTAACCGTTGGCATCATACCCACTTGCTCGTATGGCAGGTCGATGCCAGTCTTTCTTGAAAAGCCAAAATTTAAAAGTCCCTGATAAATTTGTGGGCCATTTAGTCTATCTACTAGCTGGATCATACCGATGTTTGAGCTGTGCACGATGATGTCTTCAGCACTCATAAAAGGCTCTGGGTGGGTGTCCTTGATGATCCTTTTGCCTAGCTGATAGCGGCCGTTATAGGTATTTACTAGCTCAAAAGGATTTACCTTTTTTTCTTGAAGTAGTATGGAGAAGATAAAAGGCTTAAAAACCGATCCAACCTCGTATGCATACTCGCTTGCGCTCGAATTTAGCGCGCTGTAATCTTGCTTTCTTATGTTTGAAGGATCATACCTTGAGCTAGAAGCTAGGGCTAGAATTTCTCCATTTTTGCTATTCATTATGCAGATGATTAGCTCTTTTGCATCTAGAAATTCACGCTTTTCATCTAAAATTTGCTCTAACTTGGTTTGAAATTTAAGCTGTACAGAAAGCACCGCGTTGTAGCCATCAACCCTCGTTGCTAAATTTGAATCGCTGGTTAAGATTATATTGTTGCCAATATCACGCGGGCCAAGGATTTTGGCGTTTTGTATCGGAGCTAGGTAGTCCTCGTAGTATCTCTCAAGCCCTTTTACACCTTTGCTTTTGGTAAGTGCGTCGCTCTCTGTTTTGCTCACGTAGCCAATGGCAGGTGTAAGAGCATCTTTTGACATAAATTTACGGTTTTGACCGCTCTCCATCACGCGCATGCCTTGAAACGAAGCAAGCCCAGTCTTTGGATCAAGATACGAGATCAAAATGCCCTTACGGTTTAGCTTTCTAGAGAGCTCTTGAAGGTAGGTAGTGCCCTTTGCGTCGATGCTGTAAGAGAGCGTGACAAGGCCTTTTGTGCCATTTATGATCTTTCTTACTTTGTTTGGATCGTCGCCGCTATAAAGCGAGTAGAGCTTGATAAACATCTCTTTTTTGTTTGGATCGATGTTTCTGGTGTCAAGCATCACTTTGTAGAGTTTTTGGCTTGATGAGATGCTAAAGCCGTCTTTTGTGACGATGTTGCCTCGGATTGCGGTATTTACGTCGCTTGTTTGAAGCTTAGGAAGCTTTCGCTCGATGCTTGCTCTATAAAATATAACGAGCACAAAGATTGAAATTCCAAAAGTAATTAATAAAAAAAGTATGGTTATTTTTGATTTTCTGGAATTCATTCAATGGCTTAAATTTGCGTTCTTGAAATTTCTTTGTATGCGCTTAGTGCTTTGTTGCGAATTTCTAGCATAAGCTTCATGCTAGTCTCTGCTTTGCCTATGGCGATAGCTGCTTGGTGTAAGTCTTTTACTTCGCCAGTTGCAAGATCAGCGATGGCTTTATCAGCATTGATTTGAACCTTGTTTAGCTCTTTTAAAGAGTCGTTTAGTGCATTTTCAAAGCCGCCTTCTTCGCCTGCTTTTGCTATTTTGCTTGAATTTTCGTTTTTGTTTAGCTTATCTAAATTTATACTATTTATCATTATGCTTGTCCTGAAATAAGTGATATCGCACTTTGTGCTATTGTTTTTGCGTTTTGAAATGACGCTACATTTGCTTGATAAGCCCTTGTCGCCTCAAGCAAGTCAGCCATCTCGATGACTGGGTTTATATTTGGAAATGCGACGTAGCCATTTGCATTTGCGTCTGGGTGGCTAGGGTCGTATTTTAGCTGAAAGTCCTTGTCGTCGCGCACCACTTTATCTACGATCACGCTAGTTAGGGCAGGGTGAGCGTTTTTGGGTGAGCTTGGGTCATCGAGTGGATTTTCATAATCAAGTAGGCTTTGTGAGTTTTTAAGTTGATCGTTTAAAATTTTATCAAAGTTCATCTCTTTAAAAATTACCTCTTGCCTTCTGTAAGGGCCGCCCTCAGCCGTTCTTGTGGTTTGAGCGTTTGCGATGTTTGAGCTGATGACGTTCATTCTGAAGCGTTGCGCGCTTAGTCCGTATCCGCTAATATCAAAATCATTTAAGTATGACATCATCTCTCCTAGTTCTTAGCACTTGCGTCTATTACGCTTTTAAAGATATTGCCCTGAGCCTTGTAGGCGCCATCAAGGGCGTTTATCATAACTGTGTTTTTGCCCATTTCTGTTGTTTCAACATCAAGATCAACCGTGTTTGCGTCATTTCTAGCCATGTGACCATCACGCAAGAAAATTTGAGCTGTGTCGCTTTTTGGAAAATCAACCGCAGCCATGTGCGCTTCGTTTGTTTTAGCTAAATTTAGTTTTTTGCTCTCTGAAACGTTATAAATTTCATTTGCTTTTTCTCTTAAAATATCTTCAAATCTTACATCTCTAGCCTTGTAAAATGGCGTATCAACATTTGCAAGGTTACCAGAGATGAGCTTTTGGCGTAGTTCTCTGCCTGCAAGGGCTGATTCGACGAGTGGGCTAGATTTTGATCTATCTAAAACAAACATTTAAAGTCCTTCTAAAATTTCACACATTTATAAGCAAATGATGTTCCAAATGTAAGGCAAATTTACTTTGTTTCATAGATTTTTGCCAAATCTTCTTTCATTTTTGTGACTTTTATGCCACCAAGATAGTATTTTACTCCGTATTGTCCGCTATCTACGTCTGTTAAAATTTGATATTCGCCGTTTTTTATCACCACTTTAAAAGGTAGTGCGATCTCATGTTTGTATTCGATATCTCTTACAATTTGCTCGGCAAGTCTGTCATTTATCTTTTGATCATTTGTTATGAAGTAGTAGGCATTAAATTTTTGCATAAATTCATGCAAAACATACTCATTTGTGACATTTTCAAAGTGGGTTAGCCCAATTAGCGTAAATTTATCTTTGTTTTCAAGCTGATATTTTGTAAGCTCGGCTGCCTCTTTTTGGCAAGGTGGGCAAAATGTGCCAAAAATGTCGATCATCAAAACCTTATTTTCATCATTTTTGATAGCAAAGCCGTGATCTTTTCTAACCAAAGTAAGCTCTTTGCCGCTTACATCTACGAGCTTAACCTCTTCGTTTGGGCTAAATTCTTTAAAATTTGCACTGCTACTCTCATCATCGCCGCACCCAAAAAAAGCAAATAAAGCGATTATTAAAACAAGTAAATTCTTCATCTTATCCCTTAAACATATCTTTTTATGGCAGCTCTTGCCTCTTTGTCTGCCTCGCGTCTTTTTAAAGTCTCGCGCTTGTCGTGTAAATTTTTACCTTTTGCAAGAGCTAGCCTTGCTTTTACGATGTTTTTATCGCTTAGATAAAGTGCTAAAACAACTAGAGCAAGCCCATCTTGTGAGACTTGACCGAAAATTTTATCGATCTGCTTTCTGTGCATCAAAAGTTTTCTGGCTGCTCGCTCATTTGGACGAAATGCGCTATGTGTAGTCTCAAGATAGCTGATATGGGCGTTTAGTAAGAAAAGCTCACCCTTTATGACACGCACAAAGCTATCTTTTAAATTTGCTCTGCCAGCCCTTAGAGCCTTGACTTCGCTGCCTTTTAAAACGATGCCGGCCTCAAAGGTCTCAAGTATGCTAAAGTCATGCAAAGCTTTCTTGTTTTTTGCTAGATCTTTTATCAAAATTTTACCTTTTAATTTACGCTAAATACGCTACTGCCGCTGCCGCTTAGAAATTTATCCCTAAACTCGTTCATCTGTGGATAGAGCTTAAAGCATGGGGCAAAAAGATCGTTTAGCTCCTCGTTTTTATAAATTTCAAGTAGCTCTTTGCTCTTTAAATTTTGCATCTTTTTTGCAGCATTAACGTCTATGTATTGTAAGAAATTGCTTCTAAATTCTTGATAAACCATCGGTGTAGAGCAAAAAACATTTGGCGTGAAAATACTTAAATTTGGCACTTCATCGTCAAATTCTTCTATGATCTCGCCTATGCCACTCACATTTGCTGCCTTGTAGCCACTTACAAAAAAGGCCACATCTGCGCCGATTTTAGAGGCTATTTGCATCAAATTTTCGCGTTTTATATTTAAATTTAGCTCGTCATTTACCATTAGTAAAAAGGTGGCGGCGTTTGAACTGCCTCCTCCTAGACCAGCACCTATTGGGATTTGTTTGTTGATGATGATTTTATGAGAGCTAAAAAACTCATCTAGCTCGTTTGAAAAGCCAGCTTTTTTTAGCTCGTCTATCGCTTTTTGGATGATGTTTTCTTTTATCTCTTTGTTGTCGCATTCGATAGCAAAAGAATTTGACTTTTCAAAATAAATTTCATCAAAAAGCTGCTCGCAAAGAACAAAACGTGACAAAATTTCGTGGTAGTTGCCTCTGGTGCCAACTACCTTCAAAAATACGTTGATCTTTGCAAAGCTTTTCATTTCTCTATTTTTTTCGCAAGTTCGTGGATATCGGCTTCGCTTGCTTTTTTAGTGGCGTGGATATTTTCGTTTTTAATATCGTTTGCCAGCTCGCTTCTTAGTATCATTGTGTTGCGCGGAGCCTCGATACCAAGCTTAACGGTGCTTTTTGAGATACTTACTACGACGACTTTTATGTCGTTACCTAGTAAAATTTCTTCGTTTTCTTTTCTTGCTAAGATTAACATTTTTCTACCTTGTTTAAAGTGTAATTTATAGTATCATCCATGATTTGGATTACGCTCATAAATTTATCATAATTTAGCAAATAAATTCCTTGTGTTTGTGTTTCAAAATCGTTAATTTTTAATTTCTTGCCGTCTAGTATGTTGTTAATATCCCCAAAATACGTGTTTTGCTCAATATTTAAAAAATTGCAAATATTTAAAAATTTTTCATTTTCATAGCGAAATTTACCCTCGCTTACCCTCTTTAATGAGCTTAAAGTTACATTATAACCAACTTTTTGCCCAAAAATTTCTGCATAAGAGCGGATGTAACTCCCCTCACTTACACTTAAACGAAGTGTCAAAAAAGGGTGTGAATAATTCAAAATTTCACTCTCATAAATTTCCATTGTCTCTAGCTTTAGCTCAAATTCCTCGCCACTTCTTGCTAGTTTGTAAGCCCTTATGCTATTTACATGTTTGGCGCTAAATTTTGGCGGGACATAGCTTATCTTGCCCATTAGCTCGCCTCTAATGGCTTCAAGTTTTTCTAAATTTAGCTCTTTTACATTTGAAATTTCAGTGATATTTTCATTATCCATGCTAGGACTACTCGCCCCAAGCCAAATAGTCGCCTCATAGACCTTTGGGCTTTTGTCTAAAAATCTAAAAAATTTCGTATACGAGCCAAAAGCGACTATCAGACAGCCACTCGCAAATGGATCAAGCGTGCCTGAAAATCCAGCCTTTTTAACGCCATACTTTCTCTTTAGTCGTCCTAAAAAGTGGTTTGAGCTCATGCCAGCAGGCTTGTTTGCCACGAAAATGGCGTTCATACGGCCTTTTCCACGAAGCTTGACATTATCTCTCTTACATTGCCACCAAAATTTATAGTTAGTTTAAATTCTTTTTTGATCTTACTAACCGCGCTCACCCTGCCGATACCAAAAATTTTATGCTTAACAAGGTCACCTTTTTTAAATTCATTGCTCTGTTCGATAACTAGCGAGCCATGCGTGATACCGCTCTCGCTTAAAAATCTACTCTTATTTAGCCTCGTGCGCTGACCTTTGTAAAAGCGCGAATTTGCAAAGCTTAGGCTAAGTGTCCTCTTAGCTCTTGTTATCGCCACGTAAGCGAGCCTGCGCTCCTCTTCGATGTCGCTACCGTCGCCAATGAGCGGGAAAAATCCCTCTTCAAGGCCGATCACAAAAAGATGCTCAAACTCAAGCCCCTTGCTCGCATGCACACTCATGATGCTAATAGCCTCATCGCTAATGCCGTCTTGTTCGCTTGTTAGCGTGATCTCGTTTAAAAACTCCTCCAGATCAAAGCTTGGATTTTGCTTGATCTGATCTTTTAAAACAGCGTAAAACTCGTCGATGTTCGCCGCTCTTTCAGCTCCATCTGGTAAGCTCTCGTAGTATTTTTTCACGCCAAATTTAGCTTCAAATTTATCTATGAGGTCAAAAACTGAGCTGCTTTCTTGAAGCTCTTTAAGGTTGTTTGCAAACTCAAGAAGGGCTGATTTTACCTTTTTACTAAAGGCTTCATCGTTATCAGAGATATTTGAGATCGCCTCAAAAATAGAAATTTTACCCTCAAAGGCCATTTTTTCGAGCTTATCAAGGCTCACTTTACCAAGGCCGCGCTTTGGGCGGTTTATGATGCGTCTTATTGAAAAGTCATCGTTTGGATTGTTTATGAGCCTTAAGTAGCTTATGATATCTTTGATCTCGGCTCTTTCATAAAATTTAACGCCGCCGACCATTTTATAGGCGATCTGCTCTTTGTTTAGCCCATCTTCAAGCGAGCGAGAAAGCGCGTTTATGCGGTATAAGATCGCGATATCTTTTGCCTGCACACCTTTGCTTAAAAGCTCTTTTATGTTTTTTGCGATCTTGCCAGCCTCTAAATTTTCATCAAAGCTCTCTATCAAATTTACAGCTTCGCCTTCGCCTTTTGTGCCTACAAGCTTCTTGCCAAGGCGGTTGCGGTTATGATCTATTAGCTCGTTTGCAGCCTTTAGTATCGCTTCACTTGAGCGGTAGTTTTTCTCAAGTCTGATGATCTTTACGTTGCTAAACTGATCCTTGAAATTTAAGATATTATCGATCTTTGCACCTCGCCAGCCGTAGATGCTTTGATCATCATCGCCCACCACGCAGATGTTTTCGTGGCATAGACAGAGTTTTTTTAGGAGCTTATACTGAAGATCGTTTGTATCTTGATACTCATCGACCATTATGTATTTGTAGCGGTTTGAGATATCTTTGGCTAGCTCTTCGTTTTCGTCTAAAATTTTATATGTAAGACCTAGCAAGTCATCAAAATCAACGAGGTTGTTTGCCTTTAAATAGTCCTCGTATTTTTCATAAATTTGCGCTGCTTGCTTGTAAAAGTTGTCTTTGCTCTTGTCAAAAGAGGAGAAATTTGCGTTTTTATAGACCTCTTCTACGCTTAAAAGCGAGTTTTTATAGTTTGAAATTTCACTTGAGAGTATCGCCGTGGCGACCGGACTTTCAAAGCTTTTGATGATGCGCTTTTTATCGTCTGTGTCGATGATGACGAAGTTGTTTTTTCTGCCAAGTTTTTCTATGTAGAGCTTTAAAAATAAAAGTCCAAATTTGTGAAATGTGCAAAGTAGCGGCGAGTAGTTTTTGCCGCTTTGACTCAGCATCGCCATGGCTCTGCTACGCATCTCGTTGGCGGCTTTGTTTGTAAAAGTAAGAGTTAGCGTGTTTGCCGCGTCTATGCCGACCTCGCCGATGAGATAGGCAAGTCTAGTCGTGATCGTCTTTGTCTTGCCGCTGCCAGCGCCTGCAAGTATGAGCATCGCACCGTCTATGTGAGTGGCTGCTTCGCGCTGGGCTTCGTTTAAATTTGATAGTAAATTTTCCATTTTTCGCTTTTTAAATTTTCTTTTGATTTTAGCCAAAAATGCTTAAAATTACTATTTTTTCTTAAATATATCTTTATTTTTTGGGTTTTGCAAAAAGACTGAGGCTGATTTTTTAGCGTGATCGACTTGCTTCTCTTTTGGCTTGTAGATAGAGAAATTTACAAGGATCGGGCTATTTTCAACCAAAATTTGAACCACCGCTCCAAGTGGAAAAGAGACCACTGAGGCGAAATTTTCACTACCAAAGCCAGCCTCAAAGCTAAGCTCATCTTGCGTTAGCATGGTACTCTCAAGCGTGTAGCCACCAAGTGAGAACATAATGACTGGCATACTAAAGCTCCTACTTATCTCATCTGGCAAGCTAGGCTCAAAGCTAACCAGCGGTAAATTTGCCATAACTGAGAAATTTACCCCCTTTTCAAGCAAAAAATCAATGCACTCATAGACGTGCATCTTCATCAAAAGTGCAAATTTCTCATCGTCTAAAATTTCGTCTAACATCTTAATCCTTTGAAATTTCTAAAAACTCATCTACTAGCTTTTTAACCTCGTTTATGCCGATCTGCCAGAAATTTTTATCATCTATATCAAAGCCAAATTTACCCACAAGCTCCCTTGGGCTAAGGCTCCCACCAAGGCTCAAAAACTCGGTGTAAATTTGCACAAAATTTTTGCATTTACCGCTTTTGTAAAGCCCAAAAAGTGCAAGCACAAGAAGCTGCGCGTAAGAGTAGGCATAGCAGTAAAATGGCGTGTGGATGAAGTGCGGGATGTAGCTCCACCAAATTTTGTAGTAGTCGTTTAGCGTGACGCTTTTGCTAAACATCTTTTTGCTCTCTTTTAGCCAAATTTTATTTAGCTCATCTAGGCTGATCTCGCCCTCGTGTGCATGCACAGCCCTTTCAAAGGTGGTGAAATTTATCTGGCGGTAAAGCGTGGCAAATATATCCTCGATCTTGCCAGCAAGCAGTGAAATTTTCTCTTTTTTGCTAAGGTTTTCTTTTACGTGGTCAAAAACTAGCATCTCGCAAAAGACTGAAGCCGTCTCAGCCGTGGTTAGCGGAGTGTCTGAGTTTAGGTAACTTACGCTATATGAGAGCTTTTGATGCACAGCGTGACCAAGCTCGTGAGCAAGCGTGAAAAGGTCTCTTCGCTGATTTGTGTGATTTAGCAAAACATAAGGGTGCGTGTCGCTTGATCCTGAGTGAGAAAATGCGCCACCTCGCTTGTTTGGCGCTGGATAAACGTCGATCCAGCCGTCATTAAAGGCGCTTTTGGCTATATCGCCAAATTTAGGTGAAAATGTCCCAAACGCCTTTAAAACTATCTTTTTGCACTCATCAAATTTATACTCGCCCTCACTGCTAAGAGGCGCGTATCTATCGTAGTCATAAAGCTTTTTAAGGCCTAAAATTTCTCTTTTTCGCTCGTAAAATTTAGCAACTAAATCAAAATTTTTCTCCGTTACGGCAATTAGCGAATCAACGCTTTTTTTAGTGATTTGATTTTCAAGGTGTCTTGGCTCTTCAGGAAGCTTGAAATTTCGCAGCTCGCAGCTCGTTTTTAGATCAGTTTTTATCATATTATATATGTAGCCAAGAAGGTGCTGGTGCTTGCTAAGCTCGCTTGAAAGGCTTTTGGCGGCTAGTTTTCGCACGCTTTGGTCGCTCTCATGAAGCTTGGCTAAAATCTCTTCTTCATTTAAAAGCTCGCCTTTAAATTTAAACCTCATCTTGCTCATGCTCTCATCAAAAAGCCTTGAAAAGCCCTCTGCTCCGGTGCTTGCCGTGCGAAGTAGTACTCTCTCTTCGGCAACGCTAAGTTGGTGCGGTTTTGCTTTGGCGAGATTGCTTAGATAATAGCCGTATTTTTTAGAGCTTTTTATGATCTCTTCTTGTTTTTTAGGGCTAAACTCATTAAATTTAATCTCAAAAAATATCAAATTTTCATTTGCTTTTGTCGCTATATCATCGATTTTCGCGTAAAATGCGCCCCTGCTTGTATCTTTGGCAAAATTTAAAAAAGCATAGGTCATTACTTTTGAAATTTTAGCTATCAAACTTTCATATTCGCCAAATGCCTTTAAAAACTGGTCTGTTTTTAAATTTTCATAATTTTCAAGGTATTTATCTTTAAATTTCTCGCACTCTTTTTGTAAATTTAGTGCGTTTTGCTCGCACTCTTTTTCGTTTGCAAAAAGTGCTTTTAGATCCCAAATTTGCATATTTATCCTTTAAATTTTTGGGACATTTTACAAAAAAATGGATAAAAGTAAAATTTCAGCCAAAATTTAGCTGAAATTTTATGAAGGTTAGTTTGAAGTCTCTGATGCCACGGCTGTAAAAAGCACGTCTGATGAGCTATTTAGCGCAGTTTCAACTGAGTCTTGGATGACGCCTATCGTAAAGCCAACTGTGACAAACTGCATAGCGATGTCATTGCCGATGCCAAAAAGTCCGCACGCTAATGGCACTAGAAGTAGTGAGCCGCCAGCCACGCCTGAAGCGCCGCATGCGCCAAGGGCTGAGATGAAGCATAGAAGAAGCGCATCGCCAAATGTAACTGTGATAGATGGGATAGAATTTACCGCAGTAAGCGCTAGGATGCTAATGGTAACTGCTGCACCACCCATGTTTATAGTAGCTCCAAGTGGGATAGAGATCGAGTAGAGCTCCTCTTTTAGGTTTAGTTTTTTGCAAAGTGCCATATTTACAGGGATGTTTGCAGCCGAGCTTCTTGTAAAAAACGCTGAGATCGCGCTCTCTTTTAGACAGATCATCACAAGTGGATAAGGATTTTTCCTAGTTAGTGCAAAAACCATCGCTGGATAGACGATAAATGCCACTACAAGCATCGCTCCAACAAGAACCAAGATCAGTTTGAGATATCCTGCAAGTGTCTCAAATCCAGTGTCATGAATGCTAATTGCAACCATACCAAATATGCCAAATGGAGCTAGTCTAATGATAAATTTAACGATATGAGTTACGCCGTCGCTTATATCTTTAAATACCTTTTTGGTCTCAGGTGTAGCATATCTCATAGCGATGCCGCCACCTATAGCCCAAGTGATAATGCCTATATAGTTGCCATTTGCTAGGGCGGTTATTGGGTTTTCAACCATTTTATAAATAAGATCTTTTAGCACGTTTGTGATGCCTTGTGGGGCAGACATATCAGCGCTTTGCAGACCTTTTAGCGGTATCTCGATAGGAAATAAAAAGCTTGCAATAACCGCTACAACAGCTGCTAAAAAAGTGCCAACGAGGTAGAGTGTGATGATCTTTTGCATGCCTTTTGTATGACCAAAATCTTTTAAAATGATAGAGGTTGCAACTAAAACAAATACAAGAATAGGTGCGATCGCTTTTAGAGCGCCTTTAAACAAATCTCCTAAAACTGAGGCTGAAGCAGCGATAGAATCAGCCGAACTAGCCTTTTCTTTGGCTTCATCAAGCTGTTTTGCTTCATCTTGGCTAAGACGAGTTTTTATAACTTCATCTACGCTTAAGCCACTCTCTTTTTGAATGGTTTGAATTTTGGCTGAGATTTGGTTGTAAGGGGCTGCCTGATAGTGTGTGTAAAAGCCAACTAGGGCACCTAGGATGATACCAACTAAAATTTGAACGATCAAATTTCCGTCGGCGTATCTTCTTGCAATGTTTTTAAACATATTCATTTGACACCTTAATAAATTAGTTTTTTGTTGATTCTAGCTAAATGATTTTTAAATATAAAGAAATTTAAAAAGATTAATTGGCTTTTTATATAGATTTGTTACAATTGCACGAAAATTTAACCAAGGAAAAGGACTAAAATGTATCTATTTACTTCTGAAGTTGTAAGTCCAGGTCATCCAGATAAATGTGCTGATATTATCGCTGACAGCATTGTTGATACTATTTTAACGCAAGATCCAAATGGACGCGTCGCAAGCGAAGTTTTTGTCGCTGGAAAAAATATAGTAATAGGTGGAGAGATAAACTCAAAGGTAAAACTCTCTTATAAAGACTACGAAAAGATCGTAAAAGATGCTCTTGCGCACATTGGATATGATGGAAAGAGCAACTTTACAAAAGAGCAGTGCTTGCACCCAGACGATATCGAGGTCAAAGTCTGCTTAAATCAACAAAGTCCAGATATAAATCAAGGCGTTGATCAAAGTGATGGCGAGATCGGAGCAGGTGATCAAGGCATCATGTTTGGCTTTGCGAGCTGCGAAGCGAAAGAATTTATGCCAGCAGCTATAACTTATGCAAGAATGCTTTGTGAAAAAGTCTATAAATTTGCCAAAGCAAACCCTGATAAGCTTGGTGTTGATATAAAAACGCAAGTTACGATTGATTACGGTAGTAAAGACAACTTTGAAAACTGCAAACCTCAAAGTATCCACACTATCGTCGTATCTGCTCCTTGCGTGGAGAGCATGAAGATAGAAGAGCTTCGCGCACTAATACAAAATTTAATAGACGAAACTGGCCTTCCAAAAGAGCTATATAATAAAGAAAAAACGATCATTTATATAAACCCAACAGGCAGATATGTAAACCACAGCTCGCTTCACGATAGTGGTCTAACAGGCAGAAAACTAATCGTCGATAGCTTTGGCGGATATAGCCCAATAGGCGGTGGCGCTCAGTCAAGCAAGGACTACACAAAGGTTGATCGCAGCGGACTTTACGCAGCGCGCTGGATAGCTAAAAATATCGTAGCAGCTGGCCTTGCTAAAAAATGTATCGTTCAGATAAGCTACGCTATCGGCGTTGCAAAGCCAACTTCAGTTAGTGTTGATACCATGGGAACTCACGCAAACAGCGTAAATGACGATATGCTTTCAAATTTTGTAAGCGAGCATTTTTCTCTAACTCCTCGCTGGATAACAAATAAATTTGGTCTTGATAAACCAAGCAAAGAGACATTTTTATATGCAAAAGTAGCTGCAAAAGGTCAAGTGGGAAATGCAAAATATCCTTGGGAAAAGCTTGATGCGGTTGATACTTTCAAGGCTTTACTAAAAAAATAATCAAAAAAGTGGCTTTATTTAAAAAGCCACTTTAAATTTCTTTTATAACTCATCCCAAAATGCTTTTTTAGGCTTTATAATCTCGCTTTTTGAGGCATTTACGCTGTGATAGACCGCTTTATTATATTTTGTGGCAAGGTGTTTTATTAATAGTCTTTGAAGCACAGGTTCGCTACTTGGCACAAACCAGCCGTTGTTTGTGATGGCCACGACCACGTCAAATTCGCCCCTATAAAGCTCCTCTCTTGTTGCCTCGTAGCAGATAGCGTTTCTGATTTTAACTTCATCTATCTCATAGTCGCTAAAATTTTCAGCCTTTTTAAAGTCGCTAGCCCCACCAAAAAATAGCTTATTTACCGCATCTTGCATAAATTTTGGCAAAGGAATTTCTTCTCCAAATGGCACTAAAAATTTCTTATCCATTCGCCTAAGAGTGCCGTCTTGAAACAAAAATGCAGAGTTATAAATTTGTTTATTTTCATAGGCAAGTGCGCCAGCTACGATGGTTATCTTTTTTGAAAGCTCTTTTAGCTCATCAACAAGCAGTGGCTCATTTGTCATAAATAGTGGAAACGCACTCTCTGGAAGTACGATGAGGCGTTTTTGCTCGGCTATGGCGCTGCTTATCAAGTCTAAATTTTCATTTGTAAATTTCATGCGCAAGCTTTTATCCCAGCGCACCCTTTGAGCGACATCGGTGTTTATTAGCTCCACGTCAAATGGCAGAGTCTTTGCCTCGCTACTTTTAAACTGCAAAGCGGCGATCAGGCAGATAAAAGCTAGGATAAATTTAAAAATTTTGCCTTTTAAACTCAAAAAAATAGCTGCTAAAAAAACAAATATAAGCCCTCTAGTATTTGGCTCAAAAGCGCCCAAAACAAGCGTTGCTTCAAGGTTAAACCAGTTAAAGCCAAATGGGTGCACGTAGCTTATTAAAAATAACAAAACAGCTCTTAGTGCTATAAAGCTTGGGAAAGAGGCTATCCAAAATAAAAGTCCATAAACAAGGGCTACAAAGAGGACGACAAATGGTATAAGCCAGACTAGTTCGTAGTAGATAAAGCTAAAGCCGATCCAGTAAAACCACAAAATTCCAGTGAAAAATCCAGCCGTGAAAAATCCAGCCCTGCTTAAATTTATGATGACGTAAATTCCAGCTAACGTAAGAAAAGGTGAGATGAAATTTAAAATTTGATTTTCTGCCATAGCTAAAAAAATGAAATTAGAAAGCAAAAAAGCACCGACAAAGGCTTTTATTATAATTTTAGTGCTAAAATGTCCGTTTAAAAATCTTACAAATAAGGAAATCCATGCAAAACGCTGATTTTTTAACATCATTACTACCTCTTGTTGTGCTTTTCGCCATATTTTACTTTTTGGTTATCAGACCTCAACAAAAACAACAAAAAGCCCATGCAGCGATGCTTGCAGCTCTTGATAAAGGCGATAAGATAATAACTAATGGCGGACTTATATGCGAAGTGATTAAGGCCGAAAGCGATTTTATCAAAGTTAAACTTAACGATGATGTAATCGTTCGTATAGCACGCGAGTTTGTAGCTAAAAAGATCGAAGATAAATAATGCGTAACGCAAGAGTTACATATAGGCTGATTATCTTAATATTAGCCTTGATTTTTGGTTTTGGCTTTTCGGTGCCATCTTTTTTTCAGACTCAAAGTGGAGCTAAAATTTCATTAGGACTTGACCTTCAAGGTGGTCTTCATATGCTTCTTGGTGTTGAAACTAACGAGGCTATCCACTCTAAGATCAAATCAATCGCTGGAAGTATAAATTATTATGCTAAAAAAGAAGATGTGCTTATTGATAAATTTAAGATAAAAGAAGATAGTGTTGATTTTGCGCTGCTTGATAGTGACGAGGCTCCAAAAGTTGATAAGGCACTTGCTGAGATAAAAGGGCTTGATATCAAAAAAGATGGTCTAAACTATCACATCACTCTAACAGAGCAAGAGAGGCTTGATACGATCGAGTATGCGATCTCTCAAGCTGTTGAGACCATTAGAAACAGACTTGATCAGTTTGGTTTAGCTGAGCCAACAGTTGCTAGACAAGGTAAAGACAATATCCTAGTCGAACTTCCTGGCATAAAGACTGAAGAAGATGAGCAAAGAGCGAGAGATCTTATCGCAAAGGCTGCTCACTTGCAGCTTATGGCAGTTGATGACAAAAGACAAGATCAGGCAAATACGATGAGCGAGGCTGAGGCCGAAAGCTATGGTGATGTGATCTTTAAAGATGCTAAAAATGACCGCGTAAAATACGTCGTTAAAAATATCCCAGTGCTTGATGGCTCGATGCTAACTGATGCAAAGGTCGCATTCTCTCAGCAAAACAACCTACCGATCATAAATTTCACACTAAATTCAGAAGGCGCTAGAATTTTTGGTGATTTTACTGGCGCAAATGTGGGTAAAAGGCTTGCTATCGTGCTTGACGGCAAGGTCTATTCAGCTCCAGTTATAAACGAAAGAATAGGTGGCGGCAGCGGCCAGATTAGCGGTGGTTTTACCCTTGATGAAGCTCACGACGTAGCGATCGCACTTAGAAGTGGCGCACTTTTAGCACCTGTGAAGATGCTAGAAAAAAGAAGCGTTGGCCCATCTTTAGGCCAAGAGAGCATCAATCAAAGCATGGTTGCTCTTGCTGCTGGATCTATTTTAGTCGTGCTATTTATGCTAGTTTATTACGGAATTTCAGGCGTTTTTGCAAATATCGCACTAGTTGCGGATGTCGTTATATTGGTCGCTGTCATGGCGCTTTTTGGAGCGACGCTTACTCTGCCAGGTATGGCTGGTATCGTGCTAACTATCGGTATGGCTGTTGATGCAAACGTCATCATAAATGAGCGTATCCGCGAGCTTTTGCGTGAAGGCGTGGCGATAAGAACAGCTGTTCAAAAGGGATATGAGCACGCTATGAGTGCGATCATCGACTCAAACTTGACTACTATCATCACAGTTGCGGTGCTTTATGCTTATGGCACTGGTCCAGTTAAGGGCTTTGCTGTGACAATGGCGATAGGAATCATGGCGTCGATGCTAACGGCCATTTTAGGCACTCACGGCATGTTTGATGCAGTCATGGATAAGATAGAAAAAAGCGGAAATACCAGACTTTGGTTTGGTTATAAAAGGAGCTAGAGATGCAAATTTTTACTAAGGCAAAAGTTTATGATTTTATGCGGTTTAGATTTGCTTCATTGGCACTTTCTATATTTTTATTTGTTGGCTCGATCTTTTTGCTTGCAACAAAGGGTCTAAACTACGGCATCGACTTCTCTGGTGGTACGCTTATACAGCTAAAATACGACACCAAAGCGCCACTTGATAAAATTCGCGATGCTTTTGGCACAAATGAAGTGCTTAAAAACGCCTCTGTTACTGAGTTTGGAAGCGAAGATGAGGCTGTTATTAGATTTTCAGGATCAAGTTCAAATTTAACTGGCGACATCGGTACTGAGATAAAACAAATTTTAAAAGATACTGGAAATTTTGAAGTAAGACGTGTTGATATCGTTGGTCCAAAGGTTGGTGACGAGCTTAGGCAAAAGGGCTTGATGGCTCTTGGAATTTCACTAATTGGCGTGCTTCTTTATATCACATTTAGATTTGAGTGGAGATTTGCGCTTGCTGCGATCGCAACTGAAATTCACGATATAGTCATAACTGTTGGTGCTATTTCGCTATTTGACATTGATGTAAATTTGGACACGCTAGCAGCTGTTTTAACGGTGCTTGGCTACTCGCTAAACGATACGATCATCATTTTTGACAGGATCAGAGAAGGCATAAAAGAGAGCAAGAGGACTGATATCGAGGGCGTTATCAACGAGTCAGTCTCAGCCACACTTTCAAGAACCATCCTAACTTCAGCCACTACGATGATGACTGTTGTTGTGCTATTTTTGTTTGGCGGAGATATGATACATGGGTTTTCATTTATTCTTATCGTTGGTATAGTTATAGGAACGATCAGCTCGATCTACATCTCATCACCATTTCTTATCTGGTTTAAATTTAGCATCGAGCATTTTAGAGCTAGAGAGGCTGAAAAGCAAAGGATCAAAAAAGAGCGTGATAAAGAGCGTGCTATGTTTGAAAAAGGCGTTGTGTAAGGAGGGATAATGAACTGGGGAAAAGTTATCTACATATTTTTTGCGTTGATGAGTCTTACGACTACGGCGGAGTTTTTATATGATAAAAACGAGATCGCCCTTTTTGTGGCAGCTAGTATAAATTTAGTTTCTACGCTACTTAAGATTGGCGTTAAAAATTTACTATCAGCTGAGCTTTTTGCTAGCTCGCTGGTTGCTGATTTGCACCTTATACCAGCTTTTGTCATTTTGCAAGTATCTGAAAATGCAACGCTTAGCTATTCATTAGCTATTGGCGCAGTCATTGCAAATATATTTTCACTAGCCTTGGTACTAATAGAATCAAGCAAATCACAAGAAGAATTTTAGGAGAAAAAATGGCTGAGAAGAGAAAATATGAGCCTTTAAAGATAGAAAAAAAATGGCAAGAAATTTGGGATAAAAATGAAGAATTTGAGCCAAAAGACGACTTAAGCTTGCCAAAAAAATATATCCTAAGTATGTTTCCATATCCAAGCGGACGCATACATATGGGGCATGTGAGAAACTACTCTATCGGCGATGCGCTGGCTAGATCATATAGAAAAAGCGGCTACAACGTGCTTCATCCTATCGGATTTGATAGCTTTGGTATGCCAGCTGAAAACGCAGCCATAAAACATAAAATTCATCCTAAAATTTGGACTTATGAAAACATCGACTATATGAAAAAAGAGCTTGCAAGCCTTGGCTTTTCGTTTTCTAAAAAGAGAATTTTAGCCACATCTGACCCACTTTACACAAAGTGGGAGCAAAGCTTTTTTATAAAGATGTTTGAAAAAGGGCTTGTTTATAGAAAAAACGCCATCGTAAACTGGTGTGAATACGATCAAACCGTGCTTGCAAACGAGCAGGTTGAAGACGGCAAATGCTGGAGATGCGGTAATGATGTGGTGCAAAAAGAGCTTCCAGGATATTACTTTAACATCACAAAATACGCTAGCGAGCTACTTGATGATCTAAAGCTTCTTGAGGGCAAATGGCCAAATCAAGTCATCACAATGCAAGAAAACTGGATCGGTAGAAGCTACGGCTTGGAGTTTAAATTTAGCCTTGATGAGGCATCAAAAGAGACTTTGGGTGCTAAATTTGATGGCTTTGAGGTATTTACAACAAGACCTGATACGATTTATGGCGTTAGCTATACAGCCCTTGCGCCAGAGCATCCTATCGTAAAAGCGCTTCTTGAAAGTGATAAATTTGATGAAAGCAAGAAGGCAAAGATAAAAGCAATACTTAATCAAAGCCCAAGAGAGCGCCAAGCAAGCGATAAAGATGGAGAATTTTTAGGAATTTACGTCGTTCATCCACTCACAAATGAAAAGATCCCAGTTTGGGTTGCAAATTTCATCCTAGCTGACTACGGCAGTGGCGCTATCATGGCTGTTCCTGCGCACGATCAAAGGGACTTCGAGTTTGCAAGCAAATTTAATCTACCTATAAAACTTGTCGTAAAGCCACTTGAGGGTGAGAGTGATGGCTCTAAGGCATATTCGGAGTATGGAATTTCTATAAATTCTGAGCTGATAAATGGTCTTGGCTCAGAGGAGGCCAAAAGCTTTATAATAGAGAAATTTGAAAAAGATGGTCTTGGCAAAAGGATCACAAACTATAAATTAAGAGATTGGGGAATTTCTCGCCAAAGATACTGGGGTGCGCCAATACCTGTCGTGCACTGCAAATGCTGCGGCGTAGTGCCTGAAAAAGAGGAAAATTTACCTATCGCACTGCCTGAAGATGTCGAGATCACAGGCGAGGGCAACCCGCTTGATAAACATCCAACTTGGAAATTTACAAAGTGTCCAAAATGCGGCCAAGACGCGATCAGAGAGACTGATACGATGGATACATTCGTAGAGAGTAGCTGGTATTTTGCTAGATTTGCAAGTGATGAGAAGAGTTGGGAGCAAAAAGCACTTGATGAAAAGAGCGTGAATTATTGGATGAACGTAGATCAGTATATCGGCGGTATCGAGCATGCGATCTTGCACCTTTTGTACGCTAGATTTTTCCAAAAGGTCTTAAGAGACCTTGGCTATCTAAGAGACGATGAGCCGTTTGAAAATTTGCTAACTCAAGGCATGGTCTTAAAAGATGGCAAAAAGATGAGTAAAAGCAAGGGCAACGTCGTAGATCCTGATGATATCATAAATAGATACGGCGCTGATACAGCAAGGCTCTTTATCCTATTTGCTGCTCCTCCTCAAAAAGAGCTTGAGTGGAACGACAGCGCAGTTGAGGGCGCATTTAGGTTTTTAAATAGGCTTTGGGAGAAGGCGCAAACTATCAAAAAGATAGATAAACTGCCTGAGATAGATCACGAAAGCTTAAGTAAAGATGAAAAATTTGCAAGGCTTAAAATTTATGAAGCGCTTAAAAAATCAACCGAGGTTTTTGGCGATACATTTGCTTTTAACACTTTAATCGCTGCTTGTATGGAGGCACTAAACGCTATAAATGCGCAGGATAATGAGAATGTAAATGCTGAGGGCTTTTTCATCATCTTAAATTTACTAGAGCCTATCGTGCCACATATTGCAAATGAGCTTAGCGAAGAACTTTTTGGCAGAAAAAATTTCACAAAGATAGCTGTGAAAGAAGAGGTCTTTGTAAAAGATAGCATCGCTCTTGCAGTTACAGTTAATGGCAAGAAAAGGGCTGAGTTTGAAGTAGCAGCAAGCGAAAGTGAGAGTGAAATTTTAAAACAAGCTAAGCAAAATGTGGCTAAATGGCTTGAAGGAAAAGAAATTTTAAAAGAGATTTATATAAAAGGCAAATTAGTAAATTTTGTCATTAAAGGATAAATTTTGAGATATTTTTTAGCGTTTTTTATTGCTATATTTATCTGCGGATGTGGCTATAAACCAGTTTCAAAGATCTCGCAGGATTTGGTGGGAGATAGAGTTTATGTTGATGTTATCATCAGCAAAGAAGAGCCAAAAAATAGTGTCTGGATAAAAGATGCAGTAAAAGAGGGCATGGTCGCAAGGTTGCATAAATCACTATCAAGCAAAGATAGCGCTGATACTTCGATAATTGTCTCAGTGCAAAATTTAACCTATGAAGCGATAATCTATGATGAATACGGCTATATCACATCTTATAAAGCTCTTTTAACTCTAAACTATAAAACCAAATTTAAAGATGGTCGCGTCATAGATATACCTGCTACTGGCGAGTATGATTTTAGTGTGGCAAGACGTCAAAAGAGCGTAAGATACGCAGATAGTGTCATTAGCGATACTCAAAAGTATGAAGCTATAAAAGAGGCTTCAAAAGAGGCGTTTGATGAGTACATCGCAAATTTAGCTGTAAAAGGATATAAAAATGGCAGCAGTAACCGTTAGTCAAATAGTCAAGGAAGCCTTAAGCGAGATAAAAGATCGCCATTTGATGCTAACGCCAGAAAATTACACCGAAGTTTATAATGAAATTTCTAAAAAATATGGATTTACAACCGAAGAGAGCAAAAAGATAGAAAAATATATCTCAAGGCTTGGTGATGACTACAAGGCGCAAGCTATAAGTCTTCATATAAAAACGGTTGATGAGTTTGTAGCTTTTATGACCGCTAGGCTCTCTCATGGTGCTAAAAATGGCGCAACCCAAGTGGTCGATGATAAAAAGTTAAAGTCACTAAATGCCTTTGCAAGAAGAATTCTCCAAGCCATCTCTATGCTTCACAACAAAGACGCAAAAGCTCTAGCGGAGCAGGGCATGCAGCTACTTGCTAGAAGATATGATGAGAAAAATCTTGAAGAGATGTGCCTTAAATGGTTTGACTTTGTAAGCTCTTATGACACTGATTTTTTGGACTTTTTGAAATATTATGGCGTGAGAGACTTTGACGATCTAAGGACTATGAGCGCTGAGCTTGAGAAATTTCTCTCTCAAAAAAATGAGAGCGGCGAAGAAAACGCTTTAGTTGAGCTTTTAAATTTTGCCCTTGAGCCTTCTATCACAAAAGAGCTTGGCGAAGAGCTTAGCACCATTAGAAACGTTTTAAAACAAAATCCACAAAGCCTAAATAGCAAAGAATTTCAAGAGAAGATAAAAACCTTTGTCGATCGCAGGATCGAAGAAGATAGAACCGAGATCATCGAAAAAGTGGGCTCGATAAATAACATCTTGCAAAACATAGGCGATAGAATTTCTGACATCGCAGCTAGCTCAAAAAGTAGCTCAGCTAAGGCGCAAAGCATCAAAAACGACCTTAAAAAGGTAAATTTAAATGAAAATAGCATAGATCATGTAAAAAACATGCTCATTGAGATCGCTAGTGCTTTGGAGATCGAGAGCAAGGAGCTTGGCCTTGAGATGAACAGCAAGCAAGCGACCATTTCTGAGCTTCAAAACAGGGTCACAAGCTTAGAAAAAGAGCTTGAAGCTGCTAAGCTTGAGAGTAAAGAGGACTTTTTAACTAAAGTGGCCACAAAAAGAGCTTTGATGAGTGAAATTCAGCGTATCGAAGAAGCCTATAAGCGTTATGGCACGGACTATTCTATCTGCTTTGTTGATATTGATTTCTTTAAAAAGATAAATGACACCTATGGCCACGAAGCTGGCGATGTGATCCTTTCAGCCGTGGCTCAAGTGCTTAAGAAAAATGCTAGAAAGGTTGATTTTGTCGGTAGATATGGCGGTGAGGAATTTGTCATTTTGCTACCAAGTACGAGCCTAAAAGATGGAGTTAGATTTGGCGATAAGCTAAGAAGTATGATAGAAAATTTTAAATTTATCTATAAAAATGAGCGCATCAAAGTTACCATTAGCTCTGGTGTGGCTACAAGAAGCGCAAATTTAAGCGACACGATGACACTTGAAGGCGCTGATAAGATGCTCTATCTCTCAAAAGAGGGCGGCAGAAACCAAGTCATGCCAAAGATAATCGAGGAAAAATGAGCCTAGCTAAATTTCTTGATGGCAAGCCACTTTACTACAAAGAGATCGACTATGGTAGGATCATAAGGGCTTATGATACGATCAAAGGTCATCTAAAGCCTTTTAAGATAATCCACATCATCGGCACAAATGGCAAAGGTAGTACAGGTCGCTTTTTAGCACAAATTTTAAGCCAAAATGGTGCAAAAGTAGGCCACTACACGAGCCCACATATATTTAAATTTAATGAGCGATTTTGGCTAAATGGCGAGGTCGCTAGTGATGAAATTTTAGAGAGAGCTCACGAGCGTTTGCAAGCTCTTTTAAGCGACGAGTACAAGATAAAAACGAGCTATTTTGAGTATATGACGCTGCTTTCTGCGGTGCTTTTTGAGGGTTGCGACTACTTTGTCTGCGAGGCTGGCATGGGCGGTGTGCTGGATGCGACAAATGTCTTTGAAAAAGAGCTAAGCATATTTACTCCGATCGGCTTTGACCACACGGCGATATTAGGCAATAGCTTAGAAGAAATTTCACGCACGAAATTTGAAGCCATGGGCAAAAGAGCTATTTTAAATGATGAGATGAACGAGATAAGTGTGGCTATCGCAAAAGAGATCGCAAGCGAAAAAGGCGCAACTCTGAGCTTTCCAAGAGAAATTTTAACCAAAGAGAATTTAAACGAGATCGCAAACTACGCAGATAAATTTAATCTACCAGAGTTTTTACGCTCAAATTTAACTCTAGCCTACGCCGCAGCTAAAATTTTAGATAGCAGCATAGATATCAAAAGGCTTGGCGCTTTATCGCTTCGTGGTAGATGTGAAAAGATCGCTTCAAATTTATATGTTGATGTCGGTCACAACGAGCTTGGCGCAAAGGCTGTGGCTAAGAAATTTAGTCAAGAAGAGTTTAGCGGCAAGAAGCTAACGCTAGTTTATAACTCGTTTTTAGATAAAGATTTCAAGGCAGTTTTGGCAGCTCTAAAGCCAGTCATTGAGGACGTGCTGCTTTATCACTACCACTGCGAGGGCAGGGAGCTTGGCGGAGAGCTCATAAACAAAGCGTTAAATGAGCTTGAAATTTCGCATAGAGAGTTTGAACCAAGCGATATGAACGATACAAAAGAGGCAAAAAACGGCAAAATTTACCTAGCATTTGGCTCGTTTCACCTAGCCGAAGCCTTTTTAAAAGAGTACTATGCAAGCAAAGGTCTATGAGTATCTTTTAACACACATCCCACAAATTCTCATCTGCGAAGATGACAAAGAGGCGGCACTCTGCGCTGATGCGGCTAGTTTTGCTGGCTTTAGCGCCTTTAAACTACCTGATTTTAGAGCTAAAAAGGGTGATGATCTAAGAAGCTTTAATGAAGAGCTTTTTGAAATTTCATCGGTTCTTAGCAAATACTATAAATTTGATGGCAAAAAGATCATCATAAGCCCATTTAGCACGCTTTTAAACCCACTTCCAACGCAAAAAAACTTAGAAAGCTCAACGATCAAGCTAAAAGATAATCTAAATTTAAACGAATTTGCCGACCTACTCATACGCTTTGGCTACGAGTGCGTCGATATCGTTGAGAGCGTTGGCGAGTTTAGCATACGTGGCGAAGTGGTGGATATTTATGGCGTAAATATGGATGATCCTGTTAGAATTTTACTCTTTGGCGATGAGGTGGAGAGTATAAGAAATTATAACACCGCCACGCAAATTAGCAATAAAGCCGAGCTAAGCGAAGCCGAGATCGTGCCATTTATCGCAAATCTTAGCAAAGATGAGTTTGAAAAAGTGAGCCAAAAGATCGAGGATATGCAAAGCGATGCCTTGGTGAGCGATATAAATTCGCTTGGATTTTGGGCGATAGATAGCTTTAGCGACTACTTAAAAGAATTTGACTCAAAGCTGGTTAAGAAGATCGATTTTGAAATTTATGATGCGCCAGAGGAGAAATTTAAGGGCATTGAAATTTTGCCTGAGCCAAAGGTTTATAAAGACCTAGAAGTTACTTTAAATTTTGACTTTTTTGAACTAAATAAGAGCAAAAATATAACCGTTCTTTCAAGAAACGAGGGGCTTTTTAAGGGCTATGAGCTTGATGGCTTTGCCAACGTAAAGCTTGAAATTTCGCCCCTTGTAGTAAATTTAACCTCAAGCGACAAGATCGTAGTATCACTAAATAAATTTGAGAAAAAAAGGCGAGTTAAGCGCTCAAGCCTCGTGGTGGACGAGCTAAAAGTAAATGACTATGTAGTGCATGAAGAGTATGGCATAGGCCGGTTTTTAGGGCTTGAAAAGATCAAGGTTTTGGGCGCTACTAAAGAATTTGTGGTTATCGCCTATCAAAATGATGACAAGCTTCTTTTGCCAGTTGAGCATCTAAATTTGATAGACCGCTACATCGCGCAAAATGGCTCTATGGCGGTGCTTGATCGCCTTGGCAAGGCGAATTTTGCCAAGATAAAAGAAAAAGTTAGAGAAAAACTCTTTGCGATCGCCTCAAAGATCGTAGCAATGGCAGCAAAAAGGGAGCTAATCGCAGGCAAAATTTTACAAAAAGAGGACATCTCTTATCTAAATTTCGTCCAAGACGCTGGTTTTTCATACACGAGCGATCAGCAAAAGGCGGTAAATGATATAAAAGATGAGCTAAAAAGCGGCAAGGTTATGGATAGGCTGCTTAGTGGAGATGTTGGTTTTGGCAAGACTGAAGTTGCGATGAATGCCATATTTACCTGCATAAAATCAGGCTTTAGCGCGTTTTTCTTTGTCCCAACGACACTTCTTAGCTCGCAGCATTACAAGACACTAAGCCAAAGATTTAGCAAATTTGGTATAAAGGTCTTTAGGCTGGATCGTTTTTCAAGTGCCAAAGAAAAATCAAGCTTGCAAAAAGCGCTAAAAGAAAATGAGCCCATAGTTTGCGTGGGTACGCATGCGCTTCTTGGCGTAAAGGCTGAAAATTTAGGCCTTATCGTGGTTGATGAAGAACATAAATTTGGCGTTAAGCAAAAAGAGCAGCTAAAAGAAATTTCTCAGCACTCACACATCTTAAGCATGAGCGCCACGCCGATACCAAGAAGCCTAAATATGGCGCTTAGCAAGATAAAAACATATAGCATTTTAGCCACTCCGCCAAGCTCAAGGCTGGATGTGAGAACAAGCGTGAGAGAGTGGGACGAAAAGGTCGTCAAAGAGGCTATCATGCGTGAGCTAAGGCGCGGCGGGCAGACCTTTTACATCCACAACCACATCGCAGACATCGAGCAGACGGCAAATGATCTAAGAAAAATTTTGCCAAAGCTTAGAATTTTGATACTTCACTCAAAGGTAAATGCGAAAGTCACTGAAGATGAGATGATGAAATTTGAGCGGGGCGAGTATGACTTGCTGCTTTGCACCAGCATCGTTGAAAGCGGCATCCACTTGCCAAATGCAAACACCATAATTGTAGAAAATGCTAATAAATTTGGCATGGCTGACCTGCATCAGCTGCGTGGTCGCGTGGGCAGAAGCGACAAGCAAGCTTATTGCTACTTTTTGGTTGAGGATAAAGACGCCATTAGCAAAGACGCTCTAAAACGCCTTGTGGCACTTGAGGGCAACTCATTTTTGGGCGCTGGCTCAGTGCTAGCCTATCACGACCTTGAGATAAGAGGTGGTGGTAACATCATCGGCGAGGCGCAAAGCGGTCACATCGAGGCTATCGGCTACTCGCTATATCTAAAAATGCTAGAAGATGAGATAAACAAGCTTCTTAATCAAGACTCCGCAAAGCTTGACAAGATCGATCTAAAGCTTAGTGTGAGCGCCTTTTTAAATCAAGAATTTATAAGAGAAGATAGGCTAAGGCTTGAAATTTACAGGCGCCTTAGCAAGTGTAAAGAGGTCGCCGAGGTCTATGAGATACAAAGCGAGCTTGAGGATAGATTTGGCAAGATAGATACATTTACAAAGCAGTTTTTAGACCTTATCATCATCAAAATTTTAGCTCTAAAAGCTGGCATAAAGACGATCTCAAACAGCGAACAAAATATACTAATAACGAAAAATGATGACGAGAAGATCAGGCTAAAGTCACGTAGCAAGGATGATGACGATGTTTTGGCTGAAATTTTGGTCTATCTAAGAAAGGATAAGAGATGATAGATTGGGGTGTGAAGTACGCAGCGATTTATAAGAGCACAAAAGGGATGTTAAAGCCAGTTGAGGATATCGATTTTGTCGATATCGACTCACTTTATGGGCTTGAAAAACAAAAAGAAATTTTGCTAAAAAATACTAGAAATTTTATAGCTGGCAACGAGGCAAATCACGTGCTTCTTTGGGGCGAGAGAGGATGTGGCAAGTCAAGCCTTGTAAGGGCTGTTTTTACTAAATTTTATAAAGAGGGACTTCGCATCATCGAGATCGGCTGCGAGGATCTAAAATACCTTGGCGACATCATCGACGAGATCAGAAAGAGCGAGTTTAAATTTATCATTTTCTGCGATGATCTAAGCTTTGAAAATGGCAGCAATGAGTATAAATTTCTAAAACCTATCATGGATGGCTCTATCCAAAAGCCGCCAAAAAACGTCCTTTTATACGCTACATCAAATCGCAGACATCTAATAAGCGAGTTTAAGAGTGAAAATGAAAACTCAGAGCTAATAGACGGAGAAATTCACTACAGCGACGCAGCTCAGGAGAAAATTTCTCTCTCAGATCGCTTTGGTCTTTGGATCAGCTTTTATCAAGGCAACTACGACGAGTACCTAAAAATGGTTGATTTTTACTTTAAAGACTACACTGGCGACAAAGATGAGCTTCACACGCTTGCTAAAAATTTCGCCACGCTAAGAGCTAGCAGAAGTGGCAGGACTGCAAAGCAGTTTTATCTAACTTTTAAAGAAAATTTAAAATGAGATCAACTGATCTGTTTTTAGCCTTGCTAAATCACAAAAAGAGAAATTTAGACGAGCTAAAATGGCCAGGCGAGGGCACTTTTGAGGTTATTTTGGGTGCTATTTTAGTGCAAAATACCAACTGGAAAAACGTAGAAAAAGCACTAACTAATCTAAAAAATGCCAGCAAAGATAGCCTGCAAGGCATTTGCGCGCTTGAAAACAGCGAGCTTGCCACGCTCATAAAGCCAAGTGGTTTTTACAACACAAAGGCAAAACGGCTAAAGACGCTTTGTCTAGCTATAAAAAATGAATTTGGTGACTTTGAAAACTTTAAAGAAAACGTAGGCCGCGAGTGGCTCATAAGCATAAGAGGTGTTGGCGCTGAGACTTGCGACGCGATACTTGCTTATGCTTGCGGCAAGCCTTACATGGTCGTTGATGCTTATGCACTTAGGATAATGGCATATTTTGACTACATTTTTGAGAGCTACGACGAGGCGGCTGAGTGGTTTAGTTCGCTTGATTATGATGAAATTTATAAATTTCTTGATAGCGTGAAATTTGACGAGAGTGAGGTTTTAAAGCTCTATCATGCGCTTATTTTGGAGTTTTGCAAAGAGAATTTCAAAGGCAAAATTTTAAGCCAAAGCGGACAAGAGGTGCTTGATAGCATTAAAAACTAAATTTTTATTTTAAATTTAGCGCAAATTAGGACTTTTTATGTTTTATTTTAAATTCTATGCTAAATTTACGAGAAATTTATTTTAGGAGGAGTGATGATCTACGATAACATCGTAAAAACGATCGGTAATACACCTATCGTAAAGGTTAAAACAGGTGCTGATGAGGCTGAAATTTA
Organism: Campylobacter concisus; assembly: GCF_003048835.2. Taxonomy (NCBI): domain Bacteria; kingdom Pseudomonadati; phylum Campylobacterota; class Epsilonproteobacteria; order Campylobacterales; family Campylobacteraceae; genus Campylobacter; species Campylobacter concisus. The sequence continues at coordinate 774,912 of NZ_CP060705.1, forward strand.
CGTAAAATTAGAGTTTTTTAACCCAGGCGGCTCTGTAAAAGATAGGATCGCATTTAATATGATCACTAAAATGCTAGCTGATGGCACGCTAAAACATGGCGACACTATCGTTGAGCCAACAAGCGGAAATACAGGTATCGGCGTAGCTATGTGCGGTGCTGCACTTGGCTTTAAAGTGATCCTTTGCATGCCTGAGAGCATGAGTATCGAAAGACGCAAGATCGTGGCTGCATATGGCGCTCATCTTGAGCTAACTCCTGCAGCTGGTGGTATGAAAGCAGCGATCGCAAGAGCTACTGAGCTAGCTTCTCAGCCAAATCACGTAATGCTAAGCCAGTTTGAAAACAAGTATAACCCACAAGCTCACGAGCTAACAACAGCTGCTGAGATCGTGGCTGATTTTAGCAAGCTTGATGCCTTTGTAGCAGGCGTTGGTACAGGTGGCACGATAAGCGGCGTGGCAAAGGTTCTAAAAGAAAAAGGCTATGACACTAAGATCATCGCAGTAGAGCCTGAGGCATCACCGGTTTTAAGTGGCGGCAACCCAGGACCACATAAAATTCAAGGCATCGGAGCTGGATTTTTACCAAATACGATGGATATGAGCCTAGTTAGCGAAGTAGAAAAAGTAAGCAACGATGACGCACTAAACGCAGCTAGAGCGATCGCAAAGAGCGATGGCTTGATGATAGGCATAAGTGGTGGCGCTTCTTACGTGGCTGCAAAAAGAGTGGCTAAAAGACTTGGCGCTGGCAAAAAAGTGCTTTTCATAGCTCCAGATAACGGCGAGAGATACCTAAGTACAGAGCTTTACGGAGCGTAAAAATATGTGGGAGAGTCTAAAAGAGCTAGTTCAAACCGTCCGTGAAAAAGACCCATCGGTGCATAGTTGTTGCTTTTTGGCGATACTTATAAACACTCCTGGCATCCATGCGGTTTTGTTTCATAAAATTTCACATTTTTTATATGAAAAAAAGTGGTTTTTTCTAGCTAGACTCATCTCGCAAATAGCAAGATTTCTAACAGGCATCGAGATCCACCCAGGGGCCAAGATCGGTAGGAGATTTTTCATAGATCACGGCATGGGCGTGGTTATCGGCGAGACGGCCGAGGTTGGGGATGATGTGATGATGTATCATCAAGTGACACTTGGAGGCACTGGCAAAGAGTGTGGCAAGCGCCATCCAACCGTTAAAAATGGCGTGACTATCGCCGCTGGCTCAAAGATACTTGGGGCTATAACGATCGGCGAAAATGCCAAGATCGGCGCAAACTCAGTCGTGCTAAAAAACGTCCCAGCAAACGCAACAGTAGTAGGCATACCAGCAAGAGTTGTCAGAGTAAATGGGACAAAATTTGAACCAGAATTTATCATTTAAAATTTAAATTTACTCTCACTACACCATAAAAATGCAAATTTTTGATACGGCAAATTTACTATCCACTATGCTGCCAACGTTTTTTAACTTTGCGCTGCCTATTATAATATTTGTCATTTTAGTAAATTTGATAACAAAATTTATCAGGCGAAAGATGCACCAAAAAACTTACGTAAAATTTAATCAAAGAAATATAGCTGATACGTTTAGCGCAAACTTTTATTGATGGCATAGCCTACGCGCTTATGAAAAAAGAGTGCCGATAAAAGAAGATGTATATTGTGATTTTATATACCAAATGCTAAGAGAGCTTTTAAAATTTGGTGTGAGTTTAAATTTGTAGAAAAAAGGGGCGAGCGCCCCTGTGATTATTTTAAAGTTTGGATGTATTCAGCTACTGCTTTTGCATCTTCATCGCTCATTGGAGTAGCGATAGGTTTCATCATAGCACCAAGACCAAATTTATTTGCTCCTGTTTTGTAGCCTTTTAGAGCTGCTTCGATAGCTGCTGCATCAAGTGATGTTAAAGCTGGAACTTTGTTATTGAAAACTTTTTCAGCTTTAGCGCCATGACAGGCAACGCATTTTTTATAGATAGTAGCGCCATCTGCAGCGAAAGCAGCAGTTGAAAGTAGTGCTGCAACACTTGAAACGATTAGTAGTTTTTTCATTTGTCATCCTTTTTAAAAAACGTGCCGGCATTATAATACAAAAATGTAAATTTGCAAGGGGTGGGTTAAAATATTTTGGCTATAATCACCAAATGATAAAAGAAACAGCTAACAAAGCACTTTTTTTAGACCGCGACGGCGTCATAAATGAAGACGCTGGATACGTTTGCGAGATTGAGGACTTTAAATTTATTGATGGCATTTTTGATGCGTTGAGGGAATTTGCTGAGGCTGGCTACAAGCTCTTTGTCGTGACAAATCAATCAGGCATCGGCAGGGGCTACTACACGCAGGAGCAGTTTGACGCTCTAAACAAATTTATGCTAGAAAGCTTTAAAAAAGAGCAAATTTTTATCACCAAAGTCTATTTTTGTCCGCACGCTCCAGAGGTGGATTGCGCTTGCAGAAAACCAAATCCAAAAATGATACTTGATGCTTGTAAAGAGTTTGACATAGAGCTTGAAAACTCGCTCATGATAGGCGATAAGCCAAGCGACGTCGAGGCTGGCAAAAGGGCAGGTGTGGGTAGAAATTTCTTGCTTGATGGCATAAATTTTAAAGATATAAGAGATGTTTTAAATAAGCTAAAAAAGGAAAAATCACTATGAATTTAAACGAAAAAAAGATAGTTATAACTGGCGGCGCTGGCTTTATCGGCTCAGCTTTGGCGCATTATTTTGATGAAAACTATAAAGACGCTCACGTGCTTGTCGTGGATAAATTTAGAAACGACGAGACATTTAGCAATGGCAACCTAAAAAGCTTTGGACATTTTAAAAATTTACTTGGCTTTAAGGGTGAAATTTACGCTGGTGACATCAACGATCGTAGCACGCTTGAAAAGATAAAGAGCTTTGCTCCAGACGTCATCTACCACGAGGCAGCGATCTCAGACACGACCGTAAAAGAGCAAGACGAGCTAATAAAAACAAATGTAAATGCCTTTGTAAATTTACTTGACATCTGCGAGAGTTTGGGCGCAAAGATAATCTACGCAAGCTCAGGGGCGACTTATGGCAATGCAAAGAGCCCACAAACTGTTGGCGAGTGCGAAGCGCCAAATAACGTCTATGGCTTTAGCAAGCTAAGCATGGATAATATCAATAAAATTTATGCAAAGCGCGGTGTGAGTGTAGTTGGGCTGAGGTATTTTAATGTCTTTGGTAAAGGCGAGTTTTTCAAAAACAAGACCGCCTCGATGGTGCTGCAGTTTGGTCTGCAAATTTTAGCTGGCAAGACCCCAAGGCTCTTTGAGGGTAGCGACCAGATCAAGCGTGACTTTGTCTATATAAAAGATATCATCGATGCAAATATAAAAGCACTTGATGCGCCAAGTAGCGTCTATAACGCAGCTACTGGCAAGGCTAGAAGCTTTCAAGATATCGCTAACATCTTGCAGCGCGAGATCGGCGTAAATTTAGGCAACGAATATATCAAAAACCCATTTATCGGCTCGTATCAGTTTCACACTGAGGCCGACGTCGCCCCAGCTCGTGAGGCATTTGGCTTTAGTGCGACTTGGAGCTTGGAAGATGCGATAAAAGATTACTTACCAGAGATAAAGAGAATTTATAAGGAAGAGATAAATGGCTAAGAGGGTTAAAATTTTAGTCGTTGGCGATCTCATGCTGGACCACTATATCTGGGGCAGTTGCGAGCGCATCTCGCCTGAAGCACCAGTGCAGGTGGTAAAGATAAATAACGAAACCTACACGCTTGGCGGCGCTGGTAACGTGGTGAGAAATTTACTTTCCCTTGGCGCAAACGTGAGCGTAGCTAGCGTCTTAGGAGATGACGAGGCTGGCAAAAAGATAAAAGAGAAGCTTAGCGAGCTAAATGTAAAAGATGAGCTCATACTTACCGAAAAAGGGCGTGAAAGCTCGATAAAAAGCCGTATCATGGCATCTCATCAGCAGGTTGTCAGAATCGATAAAGAGAGCGTTGTCAAGATAAATTTAGAAGATGAGCTTGTCTTAAAAGTCAAAGAAAATCTTGCAAATTTCAAGGCCGTCTTACTAAGTGACTACGGCAAAGGCGTGCTTAGCGAAAAGGTCTGCCAAGAGATCATAAACGAGTGCGTGAGGCTTAATATCCCAGTGCTCATAGACCCAAAAGGCAGCGACTACTCAAAATACAAAAACGCAACCCTGCTCACGCCAAATAAAAAAGAGGCGAGCGAGGCTACAAATTTAAAGATAAAAGACAAAGCCGAGCTTGAAAAAGCGATAAAACAGCTAAAAGACGAGCTAAATTTGACCTATTCGATCATCACGATCTCAGAAGAGGGCATCGCGCTTTATGATGATAGGCTACACATCTTTGCTGCCAAAGCAAAAGAGGTCTTTGACGTCACTGGTGCTGGAGATACGGTGCTTGCCACACTTGGCTACATGCTAGCAAACGGAGCTGATATAAAAGAGGCGATAAAGATAGCAAACCTCGCAGCAGCCGTAGTCGTGGCTAAGATAGGCAGCGCAACGGCTAGTTTTAGCGAGATCGAGCAGCTGCTAAATAGCTCATTTGGGGCAAATTTCGAGCACAAGCTTAAAAGTGTTGAGGAGCTAGAGGAAATTTTGAGCCAAAAGGGTAAGAAAAAGGTCGTTTTTACAAATGGCTGCTTTGATATCTTGCACGCTGGGCACGTAAAATACCTAGCCCGAGCAAGGGAGCTTGGCGATCTTTTGGTCGTTGGGCTAAACTCGGACGCTTCAGTTAAGAGGCTAAAAGGCGATGAGCGTCCTATAAATTCGCAAAATGATAGAGCCTGCGTGCTAAGCGGGCTTGGATTTGTCGATTATGTCGTGATATTTGATGAGGATACGCCTTTAAATTTGATCACCAAAATAAAGCCAGATGTGCTTGTAAAAGGGGCTGACTATAAAGGCAAAGAGGTCGTTGGCAGCGAGATCGTAAAAGAGGTCAGGCTGATCGACTTTGTCGAGGGCAAAAGCACAACGGGGATAATAAAAAGGATAAAAGATGCTAAAAATGATGATAAAAAATGAGCTCGAGGCTCACCAAAAGACATTTAGCGAGCATGTAAATTTGCTGGGCAGCCTAGAGCGCGCTTGTCAGATGGTGGCTGAGACGCTAAAAAATGGCAAAAAGGTGCTGATATGCGGTAACGGCGGCTCTGCGGCGGACGCACAGCACTTTGCAGCCGAGCTAACTGGCAGATATAAAAGCGAGCGTCAAGCACTGCCAGGCATCGCGCTAACTACCGATACTTCGGCACTTACGGCTATTGGCAATGACTACGGCTTTGACTATGTTTTTTCACGCCAGTTTGAGGCTTTGGCACAGGAGGGCGACTTGCTCGTGGCGATCTCAACAAGTGGCAACAGCAAAAACGTCCTTGAGGCGATAAAAAGTGCCAAGAAAATGGGCGTATCGGTGCTTGGACTTAGCGGTAAAGGCGGTGGCGCGATGAATAAAGGATGTGATCTAAATTTAGTCGTTAACTCAAGCGATACAGCAAGAATTCAAGAGTCGCATATTTTTTTCATCCACACGATCTGCCAAGCCGTAGATGAGGCTTTTAGGGGCTAAAATGCAAGAAGCGATGGATAAATTTTTAAATGATCCTTGCCAGAAAAATGAGATAAATTTGATATCAGCTTTGAAAAAGGCCACATTTTTTGCTCCGGTGCTTTTAAACCAAGCGCTTGCAAAGCCTGATGGTGGCGTCGTCTATGAAGAAGAGGGCTCAAATATCAAATTTATCCTCCTTGAAGATGAGGGCGAGAAGCTTAGCTATTTTCCGGCATTTACAAGCAAAGAGGCGATGAAGCTTTGGCGAAACGACAGCGAGCAAGAGAGCATAGAGATAGGGCTAAAAGAGTATCTTGCGATGCTAAAAGAGAGTAGTTACGCTGGCGTCGTGGTGGATGCTTTTAGCTATGACTTTGTGCTAAAAAGAGAGCTGATAGAAAAAATCCTCGCCTAGTGCGTAATAAAATTTATAAAATTTTACGCATTATTTTATGCAAATGGCTTTGATGAGGTAAATTTAGACTGCTGGCTTGTTTAAATTTGTTTTATAGGCTATCTTTTGTTGTGAGTTTTGCTAAATTTTACTTTTTGCACGTTTTCTAAATTTGGCACAGCAGACGAGCTGAGGCTAAATTTAGGCTCGTGTTTGATCTTAATAATCTGCAAATTTCATTATCTCGTTCGCAAAATTTTGTTGCGTATATCAAATTTATGCTTTTATTATTTTGTTTAATGGCTTGTAGGCAATGTGATTAAATTTGCAGCTTTAGTGCCATATTTTGCTAAGGCTAGAGCTATAAATTTGACTTTAAATTTCTAGTTTTTGCCACTCCAAATTTAACTTCAAAAAGCAGCTATGACAAAGCAAAAAAGAGCTGGAGTAAATTTGCTGATAAAATTTCAAATTTGCACACTTGTCGCCTCGGTGTTAATACCGTAAGGGTAAAATTTAGCGTTAGAAACTTTAAATTTGCTCTTTTGTGGATTAAATTTATAGCCTTTATACTCTAAATTTAAATGCAAAAGCAGTTTATCTCAGAGATGAAAAAGCTAAAAAACCAAATTTGCAGTTTTTTTCTAAATCCTAATTGATGCTTTAGCTTGAAAACTGGAGCAAAGTTTAGTTTTAAATTTGACCTTTGTATATTAAATTTACAGATAGAAATTTTAAATTTTTGCAGACTTGTTAAGATTGTTGTAGAAAATTTGGTGATAAAAAGTTTAAAATTAGCCTTTAGTAGATCAAATTTCTAGCCTAAAACGCTCTATTTGCTAAAAAAATTTAGAAAGATTTTCTATTTGAATGCTATTTGTAAATAAATAGCCTCTATTTATCGCTGGGAGCCTTAAAATTCTAGCTCTTTCTTTGAACTTTTTTGGCATTACGGCTTTGCAAAATGGTGTTACTAAGATGTATTCATTAGCGTAGCCAACGGCGATCTTGCCACTTAGCACCACGCTTGTTTGCTTTGCTAAATTTGCACTTAGCTCATCTTTTTGAGCCTTGCTTAAAAGCACATTTAGCTCTTTTGCTGCCATATCGACGCCCCGAACGACGTTACTATCATTTTTTATAATGAAAATTTCATCATCCATTTTTGTGATATTTGGCAGCAGGTTTTGCCTATCAGCCTCCAAAAACTCAAAGCTTTTTTTTACGCCGCTAAAATATTCGTCCAAAAAGGGCTCGCTAAAATTTAGCCTTACAAAGCTTCTTTTAAGCTTGCCTTCTAAATTTGTCTCATCGACAAAGTAGCGCAAACCTCGCTCGTCAAGATAGTTTTGTAGCTCTTTTTTGCGCAAATTTAAAAGCGGTCTAACCAGCCAAAAGTGATTTCTTTTCTCAAGCTCGCTCATGCCAAAGAGCTCTTTTAGCCCAGCGCCCTTGCCAAGCTGCATCAAAAACCACTCAAATTTATCGTCAAATTGATGTGCTAGGATCAAATTTTCATAGCCATATTTTTGGCAAATTTCGCTAAAAAACTCATATCTTGCTTCGCGCGCGTTTTTTTCAAAATTTGGACCAGCTAAATTTACACTTTTTACGTAGATATTTTTGCCAAATTTACTGGCAAGCTCCTTGGCGCTTTCAACTTCAAATTTGCTCTCTTTTCTGGCGTTGTGATCGACTATGGCTAGATCAAATTTGGCCCCAGCTTCTTCTAAAATGTAAAAAAGTGCAGTGCTATCGATGCCGTGCGAAAAGGCTAGCAGGTTTGCGCCTGCGCTTAGCCTACCAAGCACATTTTGGCTTATCATTTTGCTTTTTTGATGATGGTGGCGACTAGTTTTTGATCAACCACGTCGCTGACCTCGCAAAGGTAGAGCGAGCCGATCTCAAGCTCTTTTACGTCGCTTTCATTGATCAAAATTTCGCCGTCTATATCTTTATCCCAGATATCTTTTTTGGCAGCGTAAAACATCTCGCCCTCGCTGCTAATGCCCTCAAGAGATGCGTAAATTTGCTTGCCAAGCTCTTTTTGCAAGCTCTCATTTATCGCTTTTTTAGTGATCTTTTCTATCTTGCTTAGCCTTTTTGAGATTATTTTAGCTGGGATTTGCTCCATTTCAAAAGAGGCTGTGTCCTCTTCTTTTGAGTAGGCAAAGGCGGAAATTCTATCAAATTTAAACTCTTCTAAAAACTCGCAAAGCTCATCAAAATCCTCCTCGCTCTCGCCTGGGTGTCCCACGATGACACCAGTTCGCAAGAATGAATTTTTGGCATTTCTCATCAAATTTAAAAGCTCTTTTATCTTTTTAGCGCCACTTCCACGCTTCATTATCTTTAGCATATTTTCGCTGATGTGTTGGATTGGCATGTCAAAGTAGTTGTGAAAGATAGGCGAGGCGATGATACGCTCTATTAGCTCCTTGCTGGTCGTGCTTGGGTAGAGATAAAGTATCCTAGCGCTTCTTACGCCTTTTATCTTTTCTATCTCGTCTATTAAATTTATTAGCCCGTCGCTAACGCCGTGATCGCGCATATATGAGCTTGAGTCTTGTGATAAAAAGCTAAAGTCGTAGTAGCCTTTTTTGACTAGATTTTTGACCTCATTTACGATGTTTTCAAGCGAGCGTGATTTTAGCTTGCCTTTAAATGTCGGTATCGCACAAAAGCTGCACTTTTGGTTACAGCCCTCTGAAATTTTGATGTAGGCGTGGTAGTTTGAGCCAGTTATGACGCGTTCTTCGTTTGCCTGCAGATAAGTCTGCGGGCTAAATAAATTTTGCTTTTTCAAGATGATCTCATCGATCTTGTCATAATCAGCCACGCCGGTAAAGAGATCGACCTCTGGCAGTTCTTTCATCAGCTCATCTTTGTAGCGCTGCATAAGACAGCCAGTCACTACTAGCAAAGAGCCATTTTTACGAGCTTCGTGCATCTCAAGTATGGTTTGTATGCTCTCTTCTTTGGCAGACTTGATAAATCCGCAAGTATTTACGATGATGACGTCTGCGTCGCTGATATCGTCCGTGATATCGTAGTTTTGCAAGCGTCCTAGCATGATCTCAGAATCAACTAAATTTTTATTACAACCAAGCGAGATTAGATGAAGTTTTGGCATTTTTAGATCCAGATGTTGTCTATTAGCCTAGTTTTGCCTACAAAGGCGGCTACTAAGATGATGGTGTTGCCTTTTTCTACCTTTGAAATTTCGTTTAAATTTCTATCTGTAACCGCGACGTAATCGACCTTTAGTGGCTCAAGCACCTCAAGCATGCTTGCCTTGATCTCGCTTGCATCTTCTTCGCCATTTTGGATCAAATTTTGTGCTTTATTTAGCGATCTTGAAAGTCTTAGCGCGTTGCACTTATCTTCGTCGCAGATATAGACGTTTCTGCTTGAAAGCGCTAGGCCGTCAGGCTCTCTAACGATATCGCAGGCAACTAGCTCGATGTTTAGGAAAAATGTCTTTATCATATTTTGCACGATGATGAGCTGCTGAGTGTCTTTTTTGCCCATATAGACGCTATTTGCACGAGTTAGGCGAAATAGCTTGTTTAGCACTCTTAAGACGCCATCAAAGTGTCCTGGTCTAGTTTTGCCCTCTAAAATGGCTGAAAGCTTCTTTGGGGCAACGATGAGCGGCTCATCTTCAAAGTAAAGCTCATTTTCGTCTGGTATAAAGATAGCGATAACGCCGTTTTGCTCGCAAATTTGGATGTCGCTTTGCTCTTTTCTTGGGTATTTTTCTAGGTCTTCGCCTGGTAAAAACTGAGTTGGATTTACAAACGTTGAGACGATGCTTATCTCATTTTCGCTCACACATTTTTTGATGAGGCTAACGTGTCCGTTGTGAAGTGCGCCCATTGTCGGCACAAAACCGATCTTACCACTTGCGTTTTGGACAAAATTTTCAAGCTCTTTTATAGTTCTTATGATCTGCATATTTACTCTTTTTATCTAAATTTTAACTTGGCATTGTAACAAAAAAGGATTAAAAGGGCGTAAATTTAAAAATGTAAGCAACTTTTGGCTAAAATCGGCAAAAATTTATGGAGAAAAACTTGGATAGTTACGAATACAACGAGCTTTTAAAGAAGCTACAAACAAAAGTTGAAAACATAGGCTCTATCGTAAAGCCTGACGAGATAAAGGCTAGGCTAAAAGAGATCGAGGCCATAGAGCAAGACCCTAGCTTTTGGCAAGATATCGCAAGAGCTGGGGCATTAAATAAAGAAAAGACAAAAATTTCAAACATGCTTGCTAAATTTAGCGACGCTCACCAAGCAGTTAGTGACGCAAAGGAGCTCTTTGAGCTAGCAAATTCTGAAAATGATGAGGAGACTATAAATTCTCTATTTGAAGATGCTAAAAATTTAGATGAAAAGATAGTAAATTTAGAAATTTCTATGCTTTTAAGTGGCGAAGATGACGGCAAAAACGCGATCGTATCGATCCACCCTGGAGCTGGTGGCACTGAGAGCAACGACTGGGCGAGCATGCTTTATAGGATGTATCTTAGATTTTGCGAGCGTGAGGGCTTTAAGGTCGAGACTTTGGACTTTCAAGAGGGCGAAGAGGCTGGACTAAAGGATGTGAGTTTTATCGTAAAGGGTGAAAACGCTTATGGATATTTCAAAGCAGAAAATGGCATCCACAGGCTCGTTCGTACAAGCCCATTTGATAGCGCAGGACGCCGCCACACAAGCTTTACAAGCGTTATGGTGAGCCCTGAGATAGATGACGATATAGAGATCGAGATCGAAGAAAAAGATCTAAAGATAGACACTTATAGAGCTAGTGGTGCAGGCGGTCAGCACGTAAATAAAACAGAATCAGCCATCCGCATCACGCACATACCAACAGGCATCGTCGTGCAGTGCCAAAACGACCGCAGTCAGCACAAAAACAGAGCCACAGCGATGAAGATGCTAAAGTCTCGCCTTTACGAGCTTGAGCTGATGAAGCAGCAAGAGGCGAGCAACAGCGTCGAAAAGAGCGAGATCGGCTGGGGTCATCAGATAAGATCATACGTGCTTTTCCCATATCAGCAGGTAAAAGACAACCGCAGCGGCGAGGCATACTCACAAACTGATGCGATACTTGATGGTGATATCAAAAAGATGATAGAGGGCGTCTTAATCGCTCAAAAGGCTGAGGCGTAGGAGCTAAAATTATAGCTAGCTGTTAAATTTATGCGTTAAAATGCTATAATCACAAAAAACAAAAAGGAAGAGAATGCCAAAATTGGACGAAGCCAAAGAGCGCTTGGGCATGCTAAAATTTTGGCTCGGAATTTTTGTTACAATATTGGTTGGTCTTATTAGTTGGATTTTTACACACTACAAAGACTATACTGATAATCTAGAATTTTATAGTGTTTGCATGTGTGCAGCTCTTTTATTGATTTTGATATTGCTTGGCAATGCAAAGTCTAAAAAGAGATAAAAGATTTAAAAAAATAAAGGATAAAAATGGGAATTTTTGTATCTATTCTTATGATAGCAAGTGTGATTTTGATCGGATATTCGGCTCTAAATTCTGTTGAAACTAATTAAGAGCTAAAATTTCATCTCTTTTAGCTTCATACATGCCTCTTCTTTGCCGTGATAGCAAGCCTCATCAAGATAAATTCTCGCTTTCTTATAGTCGTTTTTACCAAGATATATAAGCCCTAGATCGTAGCTAGCCTCGCTTGAGCCAAGGCTTGTGGCTTTTTCGTAAAAATATATCGCTTTTTCTAAATTTTTATTGACCCCAAGGCCATATTCGTAGATATATCCAGCGCTTCTAAGACCATCTATGTTGCCGTAACTGCCAGCTGTTTCAAACCAAAAAAGTGCCCTTAAGATATCCTTGCTAAAGCCTTTGCCGTCACGAAAACAAACGCCAGTTTGCTGCATGGCTAGGACATTGCCATCTTTTGCGTAGTCGTAAAATCTCTTGCAAGCCTTTGGGTAGTTGCCCTCGTTATATAAGTAGATAGCGTCTGCGATCTGCTCTACTTCAGGATCAAGTGGTGGCTCGCTAAGACCTAAATTTTGCGAAATTTGCTCTGCTGAACAGCCCCAAAATAGCAAAAAGCTAAATAGAAAAATGATAAATTTTTTCATATTTGTCCTTGAAAATTTAGGCGATTTTATCGAATTTTATCTTATAATGATCGCAAATTTAAGCAAAAAGGAACGATATGGATCATAACGCACTTTTGACACAGCTTGGCTACAACGTAGATGAAACGACCACTGAGCATATGCGTAGAATTTTAAACAACACTGACGGCCTTTTGCCAAAGAGTGTGATCGAGCTAAACGATCATCTAAAGCCGCACCTTTGCTTCGTAGCGATGAGTGGGAGCGAGGATAGGTTAAAGATAAAAAACGTTGCGACCGTCAAAGAGATAAAAGAGCGAGTTGATGAGATCATCAAAAGCTGGGCAAATAAATACAAAATGGATATCAAAAAGATAAACGAAACTACATACTACATAATAGGAAAAATTAAATGAAATATGACATTGTTATTATTGGATTTGGTAAGGCTGGCAAAACGCTAGCTGTAAAGGCTGCTGCGCTTGGCAAAAAGGTCGCGCTAATCGAGAGATCGCCAAAGATGTATGGAGGCACTTGCATAAACGTGGGCTGCATACCGACAAAACGCCTAATCACAGCTGCAAAAGAGGCGATATATGCAGACAATAGCGTTGAAAACGAGTATTACACGCTTAGCATCGAAAACAAAAATAAGCTAATCTCAGCTTTAAATTCTAAAAACTACGCGATGCTAAATGATAAAGAAAATATCGATGTGATCGATGGTGTTGGCTCATTTAAAGATAAAAATAGCGTCCTAGTTACAACCTCAAACGGCGAGCAAAAAGTCGTTGAAGGCGAGTTTATCATCATAAACACTGGCTCAAAAGAGGCGTATGCACCATTTGAGATAACAAACTCAAACGTCTTTTCAAGCAAAACTTTGCTCGATCTAAAAAATATGCCAAAGCATCTTGTCATCGTTGGCAGCGGATTTATCGGCATCGAGTTTGCATCGATGTTTGCAAATTTTGGCTCAAAAGTGACCATCGTTGGACGCTCACCACTTCTAAAAAACGAAGATGAAGATATAGCTAAAAGCGTAAAAGATGCGCTAAACGTGCAGGGCATCGAAATTTTAGAGGGCTGCGAGATAGAGAGCTTAAAATACAATGCGCTAAATTTCAAACAAGACGGTGAAGACAGGATCATCAAGGCAGATGCATTCTTAGTAGCGCTTGGCAGAGTGGCAAATTTAGATGATCTAAATTTAAAAGAAGCTGGCGCCGAGCTAAATGAAAAAGGCTTTATAAAGACAAATGAGCGCCTTCAAACAAATGTGTCAAACATCTACGCAGTGGGCGACGTGCGCGGCGGAGAGCTTTTTACTTACACTAGCTTGGATGACTTTAGGATAGTTTTTTCACAAATTTTTGGCGATAAAAAACGCACTACACAAAATAGAAGTATCCACGCAAATGTGCTATTTACCGACACTCCGCTAGCAAGAGTTGGCGTAAATGCAAAAGAAGCTAGCAAGCTTGGGCTAAATTTCAAGGAGCTAAAGCTTAGCATGGCGGCAGTACCAGGAGCAAAGGTGCTAAATCACGATGTGGGCATGCTAAAAGCGATCGTTGAAGCAAGTAGTGGCGAAATTTTGGGGGCGAGCTTTCACTGCATCTACGCAAATGAGATCATAAATGAGATCGCGATCGCTATGAATTTAAAAGCAGATGCAAATTTCTTTAAAAACCAAATTTTCACTCACCCAAGCATCAGCGAAGCCCTAAATGACTTGTTTGGACAATACTAAAAGGACAAAAATGAAAAAATATCTACTACTTTTAACTGCTCTATTTTTCACAGGCTGCTTAAATGTCATCGGCATCGGGGATACGCCAAAGCAAGATGACTCATGGCAGCAGCCAAAGGACGAAAAGGTGGTGCAAAACAAAGAGCAAATTTCAAAAAATGCTATTGATCTTTTAACACCAAAGTGCGAGAGCGGCGATGCTGAAGCGTGCAATGATTTGGGCGTAAATTTTGAGCTTATGAAAGAGTATGATAATGCCTATGCAAACTACAAAAAGGCTTGCGATGCGAAAGTGCAGCTTGCTTGCTCAAACCTTGGCACGCTCTATGAAAACGGTCTTGGCGTAAAAAAAGATCCAAAAAAAGCGGTCGAAATTTACAAAGATAGCTGCAACAGTGGCGGTGTGCAAGCTTGCTATCATCTAGGCAATGCCTACCGCAAGGGTGAGATCGTCAAACAAGACTACTACCTAGCGATGGAGGCCTACACAAACGCTTGCAACGCTGGAGATCTCCCAAGCTGCGCAAATATCGGTGCGATGTATGAGCTAGGGCTTGGCATGAACAAGGACGAAAAAAGAGCTTATGGAATTTACAAAGTCGCTTGCTTTCGCGGTCTAAACAAGGCGTGCCCGCAGATGAAAAGACTAGGCGCAAAGCTTGGCATGTAAGCAGGAAAATAAGTGAAAAAAGTTTTAAATTTTGGGCTTATCGTGGCTGCTAGCTTTATGCTAAGTGGTTGCTGGTCGTGGCAAAAGATGGTGAGCTTTGGCTTTTGGCAAAGTGATGAGGAGGCTAGGGCGGAGCGTCTTGAGCTTGAAAAAGAGAAGATGGTGCAAAACTGCGAGAGCGGAAATAGCATCGATTGCAACAATCTAGCTGTAAATTTTAGCAACGAAAAGGACTTCGTAAAGGCAAAAGGCTACTATGAAAAGGCTTGCAACGCTGGGCTTGCGACTGCTTGTTCAAATTTGGGTCAAATTTACGAGCAAGGGCTAGTCGATGAGCAAAAAGATATCGAAAAAGCTCTAAAGCTTTATAAACTAGCTTGCGATAGTGGCGACGGCGTTGGCTGCTACAACGAGGCTATGGGGCTAAAGTCCTACATCGAAAGCGAAAATTTAAAAACTCATAAGATAGATAGAACTAAGGCCGAGGCTAGAGTTTTAAAGCTTTTGGCAAAGAGCTGTGAGCTTGAGTATGCGCAGTCGTGCTTTTTGCTTGCAAAGCTAAGCGGCGATGAAACAAAGGCAGACGCACTTTACAAAAGAGCCTGCCAACTTGGCAAATGTGTGGATAAAAGGTAAGGGATAAATTTGCTTTTTAACTCATATATTTTTATATTTGCATTTTTGCCGCTTGTATTTTTTGTATATTTTTTTCTAAACAAAAAGAGACTAAGCACTCTTGCAAAAGCTTTTTTGGTGAGTGCTAGTTTATTTTTTTATGCTTATTGGAGCGTTTATTATCTGCCGATTTTGTTAGGAAGTATTGTTTTTAACTTCTTTGTTTCAAAATTTCTTGCAAAACATCAAAGCAAAGCTGTTTTGATTTTTGGTATAGTTTGCAACCTTGCTTTACTAGGATATTTTAAATATGCTGATTTTTTAATTTCAAATTTAAACGCTATAGCAAATACAAATTTGGGTCTACTTCATATCGCTTTGCCGCTTGCACTTAGTTTTGTCACATTTCAGCAAATAGCATATCTGGTGGATAGCTACAATAAGCAAACAAAAGAGAATAGTTTTTTAAACTACTGCCTTTTTATAACATTTTTCCCACAGCTTATTGCTGGTCCGATAGTGCATCACAAAGAGATGATGCCACAGTTTGCAAATAAATTTAATCTTATAAAAAACTATAAATTTATAGCCCTTGGGCTTTTTGTTTTTAGCATGGGGCTATTTAAGAAGAGTGTGGTTGCAGATACTTTTTCTATTTTTGCAAATGCTGGATTTGATGTGGAGAGAAATTTGACTTTTCTGCAAGCATGGGCGACATCGCTTTCATATACTTTTCAGCTTTATTTTGATTTTAGTGGTTATTGCGATATGGCAATAGGTCTTGCTCTGTTTTTTAACATAAGACTTCCTATAAATTTTAACTCCCCGTATAAGGCTTTAAATATTCAGGATTTTTGGCACAGGTGGCATATTACATTGTCGCGTTTTTTAAGGGACTACATCTATATCCCGCTTGGAGGTAATAGGGGGGGGCAGGGCCGCACTTATCTAAATTTGTTTTTGGTATTTTTAATAGGCGGTCTTTGGCATGGGGCTGCTTGGACATTTGTTGTTTGGGGTGCTTTGCATGGCTTTGCTATTGTCATTCACAGATGTTGGCAAAAGTTAAATTTTAAACTAAATAAAATCATTGCTTGGATCATTACCTTTAACTTTGTAAATTTTACATGGATATTTTTTAGGGCAAAAAGCTTTGAAGATGCTATGAAAGTGATCCGAGGGATGTTTTTTGGTGAGTTTAAAATAGATGTTAATTATCTTGAGATGTTTTTTATCGTTTTGGCTTTTTTGGTTGTTTTGCTTTTTAAAAACTCTATGCAGATAGCATTTGATAAAAAATTTAAATTTACTATCTGGCAAATATTTGCAACATCTTTCTTTTTATTTATATCAATTTTAGCAATTAGGCTTAATAATGCGAGCGAATTTTTATACTTTAGATTTTAAGAAAAAAATATTTCTATGCCTGTTTCTAGTAACATTTGCTATGGTTGGACTTGATATTGTGCTGTATTTTTTTTTAAATAATGGAGTGACAAGTAAGGTAAAATTTGATGATAATAAAATTTCAAAAGCTGAGCATTTTAAACTAAATAGCGAAAAACAAAAGGATATTGTTTTTGTTGGAAGTAGTAGAACTCTTCATCATATATCAACAAATATTTTTAGCAAAAATAATATTAGTATTTATAATTTTGGAGTATCTGGTAATTTTATTAGAGACTATCCATTTATTTCAAATGTCATCAAAAAAACTGGTACAAATGAGGTTGTTATTAGT
Organism: Campylobacter concisus; assembly: GCF_003048835.2. Lineage (NCBI taxonomy): Bacteria > Pseudomonadati > Campylobacterota > Epsilonproteobacteria > Campylobacterales > Campylobacteraceae > Campylobacter > Campylobacter concisus. The sequence continues at coordinate 791,770 of NZ_CP060705.1, forward strand.
ATAGGTCCTAGTCATCTTTTTGACGACTATTCCAATAACGGATTTAAAATTTATACTACTGATGAATTTATTGCAAATTTTGGTACAGATAAAATGATCTTTTTAAAAACATTGCCTGATTTTTTTGCAAGAGTACATCTGTTTTTGAGATATTCTGAAGGTATATATAATAGGATAGTTGGGTTTTATGGGAAATTTGCTCCAGATAATAAAGCTAAATCAAGCAATTTTGAAGCTAAAAACACTTTTGATGTAAAAGCACATAGCGATTGTGATTTAATCAATATAAATGAGATAAATTCAAATGCTACAAAAAATAAAAAAATCATTGTTGCAAAATGTAGTAATGGAGATATTATTCTTTTTTCAGATGCGCTTCCAAGGGAAAATTATGGTAAGACGATCGAGTTAAAGGGGTTAAATCAAAACACTATAAAATATTTTCAAAATTATGTAATTGATCCACTTGTAAAAAGTGGTATAAAGGTTGTTGTTATATTAGAGCCTATGTTTGATGGCTCCACTATAAAGTATGATATAAATGAGATAATGCCAGCTATTAAAAATGCTAAGGTTATTGATCTTACAAATTTCAAATTTGATGATAATGAGCTATCAGATATGGGGCATCATTTAAACTATCTTGGTAGAAAAAGATATAGCGAGTTTTTGGTTAAACTTTATCTTACTGGTAAACTTTAAGTTCTTACTTCAATCCAAAAACTTTTATATTAAAAGTTGTGTGGATTTTATCGTTTTCACCCTTCATGACGATAGGAAATTCGGCTTTTATGATGCTGTCGTAGCTACTAAGCGCGTCTAAAAAGTCATAAAATTTTTGCGGGGTTTTAAGTGAGCTAGTGACATTTAGGTGGTATCTAAAGAACTTCTCAGTTGCGTTATTTTCACCTTCTTCTATCTTGCTAAGACTCACTTCGCTAAAAAATTGCGATGCGAAATTTATAAATTTATCCTTATCAAAAGCTGTATCATAAGCCAAGATGATAGCACCATCTTTTTGTCTTGTCGCCTCAAGTGCTTTAAATTTAGCTTCAAATTCATTTTTTACCTTCGTGTATGATGAGGTTTGCGAGTAGTTTTGCCTTGAGAGGCTTTTAAATTCTTTTATATTTGGCACGATAAAGCCAAATATCATAATGAAGCAAACTATGATAAAAGCAAATATAAAAAGTAAAAGCTTTACTGGGTCGATTTTTTCTAAGCTCGTATCTTTTTTACTCATTATATCCCTCAGAATTATCAATCTTATTTGTGCTTATAAAGCCGTACCAGCCGTTTTTGCTCTGATAAAAGCTAGTGTTTGACGTGGTGAAAATCGACCTTAGCGGCGACGCTAAAAGCTGGTTAAAGACATCTTTTGTTGGCGTTATACCGCGGATGATGAGTGAGTTTTTATCCATAAAGACCTCTTCAAGCGTGATGCTATCAGGCACAAGGTCAAAGAGGTTGTGCAAGCTTTGCTTTAGGATAGAATTTGACGTAAAGATGTCGTTTGCTGAGTCTATCTGCACGGCAAGTTTGGCTGAAATTTCATCCGTAGTGACTATCTTTTGGCTAAGCTCTTTTTGCTCATTTGCTAGAAATTCTATATTTTTCTTGGTTGAGTAGTTTTTATAAACGATGAAGAAATTTGCCACCAAAAGCACCACAAAGACAAAGCCGATGAGGCTTAGCCAGAGCTTACTAAAGATAGAGAGAAGCGGTCTTGGTTCTGGAGTGATGAAGCTAAATTTCATAGTGTTATCTCTTCTTGCATGATCTCATTCATGATGTGATTTGTGTTGATCGGATAGCTTGATGTCTCCACAAATAGCTCAGATTGCAGGTATTGTAAAAATGTCGCGCTTGTCTTTGTATTTTCAAAAACGATGATCTGCTCGATAAAATCGCCGCCGTAGATCGGATTTTCATAAAATTCTTTCATAGCTTTTGCTATGTAGTCAAACATCTTCATATCGCGCCCAAATATCGCTACTGACTTCTCGACATTGGTCGAAGTTGGCATGTTTAGCTCGTAGTTTAGATCTTCAAATTCTTTTGGCTTATCGTCGCTTAAGAAATCATCCAAACTCTTGAAATCATCAAGCGCCGTTGCGCCATCTTCTTCTTTGACGATAAGGTTGTCGATGTCTGTTATATCCTCTTCTTTTAGGCTTTCGATCTCTTCGTTGCCCTCTTCAGCGTCACTCATATTTAAAAACGTAGAGAGCTTCATCTGCTTATCTTTAAATATCGCAAGCGCAAAAGAGTGCGAGTGGATGTAGAGATATAGCGTGGTTTTTGGCGAAATTCCACGCTTTAAAAGCTCGTGAAAGAGCAGGGCGATAGGCGAGTAGATAAGATCGACGCTACCTTGCCCAAAGAGGTTTTTGTATCTTCTTATAGCGTTTAAATTTGCATATATGCTCCAGCTATCTTGCATCACAAGGCTGGTTAAATTTTGCGTGTTTATGCTAAATTTTTTGTACTCGTCAAAGTTAGCAGTAGGCAGCGCACCTTGTGAGTCATCGTTAAAAAAGAGCGAAACATAGACGCCAAAATAGGCCTTCTCTTGCTCTTCTATGTATTTTATGACCTTTTCATCGACATTTTCGATGCTTATGTCGGTAAATTTAGCATTTGTGGTTTTTATAAGCTTGCCATTTCTAAAGACCTGACCGTAGAAAATGCACTCGTTGCCCTCGATCACGACGCTCAAGAAAAGGTTTGAAAAAAGCTTTCTGATGCTAAAAGACATAACTCTCCTAAATTTAAGTGCAAATTTTTGTTATGTTAGCTAAAAAGGGATTAAATAAGTTTAAAACAGCTCATTTTTGAGCTTAACAAAAACTTCTTTTGTGCTTAGTGCTTCGTCTTTTAGGGCGTTATCGAGCAGGGCAGAATTTCTTAAGCTCTCAAAATCCTCTATCATCACATCACACATCATTTTGATGCGCTCATTATCAGCCTTACTGACACCATTTTGGCTCATTTTTTTGATGCGTTCAAGATACTCTTTGCCGTTTTTTATGTATGAGCTAAATTTTATCGCTGCCTTGCTTTGATTAAGCGTGGTGGCAGCCATTTTGTTGTAGGCGTCAAGATCAAGGGCTTTTTGGCTTAAATTTAGAGCCTTTTCGTACTCTTTGCTCTCGTAGTAAAATTTCGCTTCAAGGGCGAGCTTATAAGAGTTGTCGCTATAAAAAAATAGCCCAAACAAAGCTATTATGAAAATGGCTATAAAGATAGAGAGTTTATTTTTCATAAATTTCGTCCAAAATTTCTCTTATTTCGTCGCTTATTTGCGGATTTTTATGCGCATATTTTTTCCACCAAATTTTTAAATTTGACCTAAAGTCCTCTTTATTTTGTAGCACGCTCTTGCCGCCGTCATTTTGTGAGGCCTGCCAAAGCTCGTTTTGTATCTTCTCTTTTGCCTCTTTTTGCTCTAAATTTGCCACACTAAAAGGTGCTGAGAGGCTAAAATTTATAGTTGAAAATGGCTTTGGAAGTATCATCTTATCCCAGCTTTTAAACTCCCAAAACGAGTTTGCTTCAAAATTTAGAGCATAAATTTCACAAGATGACTTTTGCGCGATCACCGCAGCTCCGTCTGCTACGCTATGTCTTGGTCCGCGTGGGCCATCTGGTGTGATGATGACATCGTGACCTTGTTTTATCTCTCTTAGAGCCTCTATAAGCGCCCTTGCGCCGCCTTTTGAGCTGCTGCCTCTAATGGTACCGATGCCAAAAAATTTGATTACTTTGGTGATGAGCTCGCCATCTTTGTGGTCGCTTATTATCACCTTGCCTTGTTTTCTATTTTGTCTGCTCCACCACTGCCTGTAAGCAAAGCTCATAAAGCTAAGTCTGCCGTGCCAAAAGACGACGACGCAGCCATTTTGTGGTAGGAAATTTGGAGTGTAGCTCTTTTTGCAGGTTAGAAAAATGAGCCACATCAAAATGTATATGAAAAAGACGCCAACATTTAGGGCGACCTTTTCAAGGGTGTTTTTAAATTTGCAGCTCGCCATACAAAACCATTCGTTTTGGGTTTGTGATCTTTACTTTTTGCGTAGTGCCAAGAAGCTCTTCGCTGCCATCAACTTGAACCAAAAAGTTGTTAAAACTTCGCCCAGCAACGCCGCCATTTGCCCTTAGCTCTTCAAAATAGACATCAAAAATTTTATCTTTTTGCGCCGCCACGATCTCGTCTAAAATTTCGCTGTGGCGATTTTGCAGGCGTGTTAGCCTTTCTGAAGCTGTTTTATCATCTATTTGATTTGTAAAAGTAGCTGCCTTTGTGAGCGGACGAGGTGAATACTTAAAGCTAAAAATTTGCTCAAATCTAACTTGCTCAAGCACGTCCATCGTATCTTCAAATTCATTGTCGCTCTCGCCTGGAAATGCGACGATGATATCAGTTGAGATGCTAACATCTGGGCACATCTTTCTAAGTTTTAGCGCGCGGTCTAAAAACCACTCTTTTGTGTATCCGCGCTTCATCTCGCGCAAAACTTTGGTGTTTCCGCTTTGAAGTGGCATGTGCATCGACTTGCAAATTTTTGGGTTATTTGTAAAAATTTCAAGAAATTTATCATCCATGTGAAGTGGATGTGGGCTTGTAAATCTTATCCTCTCAACGCCCTCTATCTCGCTTATCTTCACTAGAAGGTCGCTAAAATCGATATTTTCTTGCGCGCCTGAAAATCTTTTGCCGTAGTTATTGACATTTTGCCCTAGTAAAAATATCTCTTTTGCACCGCTGTTTGCAGCCTTTTCTACCTCTTTTAAAATAAGGCTTGAAGGGATGGAAATTTCATCGCCTCTGGTGTGTGGGACGATGCAGTAGGTGCATTTTTTGTCGCAGCCGATCGAGATGTTGATGTGGCTTTTGTATGGCGAGCCTCTAAACTCGCCAAATGCGTATTCGCTCTCGTCGTGGTTGATGTCGGTTGAGATAAATTTAGGCGTATTTACCGCCTTTGTGATCTTGCTGACGTTTCTTGCGCCAAGGACAAAATCAACATAAGGTGCGCGCTTAAAAATTTCACTACCCAAATGGCTTGCAGTGCAGCCGCAAACGCCTATCTTTGCACCTCTTTTTTTGGCTTTTTCAAAGGCTCCAACCTCGCTAAAGAGCTTGTGAACTGGCTTTTCACGAACCGAGCAGGTATTTATAAGGATTAAATCAGCTTCTTCGATGTTTTGTGTTAAGGAGTAGTCTTCTTTTTGTGAGAGCTCGGCTATGATATGCTCGCTGTCACGAACATTCATAGCACAACCTAGAGTTTGGATAAAGAGTTTTTTACTCATTAAAGTATATGCACTTCATACATATAATCGCTATCATCAAGCCCGTATTTCACGGTTCTGTGATAAACGCTTAGCCCTTTTTCTTCAAAGTGCTCGACTAAGGCGATTAGCTGTTTGTGCGTGTTTTCTTTATCAAAATAGAAAATTTTCTGACCCTCTTTTTCGACAGCTGCCTCTATCTTTTCTAGTGAAATCGTTTTTGGTTTTGCGTCTAATTCGGCTCTTGCAAGTTTTAGCTCCATTTTTAATCCTTTCAAAATCTTAAATTTTAATCGGTCAATATACCCAAATCATCATAAAAAAAGGATTAAATAAAAGTTAATAACAAGCTTAAAGTTATTAAAAGTATGGCTTATGTATAATTTCAAAACTTCACGAAAAATCCCCGAAATTTATCGTCACAATGGAGAAAAAATGGAAAGAATTTCAGATATCATCGAGTCAATTGCAAATGAGAAAAATTTAGAGATAGAAGATGTAAAAGAGCGCGTCATAAGAGCCTTAATAAACACTGCAAAAAGGGTTTATGGAGAAAATTATGAGTATGACGTGAGCATCGATGCTAATAAAAATTTAAAGCTTTATCAAAAAATTTCAATCGTAGCAAACGACGATGAGAGGCTTGCTGAAGACAATGAGCACTTTTTAAGCTTAAAAGAGGCTAAAAAGATAGATAGTGGCGTAGAGATCGGCGATGAGCTAACTTACGAGCTAAGCCTTGATAACCTTGGTAGAACAGCCGCCCAAACGCTTCACAAGGAGCTTGAGTATCACATCCAACGCCTAGTAGAAGAGAAAATTTTACAAAAATATAATGAGATGAGCGGTCACATGGTTTTTGGTCCGGTTGTTAGGGTGGATAACGATGAAAACACATTTATCGAGATAGACGAGCTTCGTGCCATCTTACCACGTAAAAACCGCATAAAAGGCGAGAAATTTAAAGTAGGCGACGTGGTAAAAGCGGTCATTAGAAAAGTTTTTACAGATAAAAATTTAGGCATAAAGGTCGAACTTTCAAGGACTTCGCCTAAATTTCTTGAAGCACTGCTAACTTCAGAGGTGCCTGAGATAAAAGATGGCGGCATCATCATCCAAGGAAGTGCGAGGATCCCTGGCGAAAGGGCTAAAGTAGCGCTCATCTCAACCACTCCAAACATCGATCCAGTCGGTGCAACTGTCGGCACAAAGGGCGTTAGGATAAATGCCGTAAGCAAAGAGCTTCATGGTGAGAGCATCGATGCGATCGAGTACACCACTGAGCCAGCGATATTGGTAGCTCGCGCTATGGCACCTGCGATCATCACATCTGTAAAGATCGAAGAAAACAAGGCGATCGTGACACTTGCGAGCGAGCAAAAGAGCAAAGCTATCGGCAAAAATGGCATAAATATCCGCCTTGCAAGCATGCTAACTGGCTATGAGATCGAGCTAAACGAGCTTGGCTCAAAAACTAGCAGCAGTGGCGAAAATGGCGAAATGGTTAAAGATCTAAAAGCACTTTTTGGTGATAACTAATGAAATTTGAAATAAGAAAAGCGACTGAGGGCGATATAGACGTGATCTGTGAGCTTGTAAGAGAGCTTGCAAGCTATGAAAAGATGAGTGATCAAGTCACTTTTACAAATGAAATTTTTGCAGACTCCATCTTTAATAAAAATCACGCAAAAGCCCTTATCTGCGAAAGCGAGGGCAGGGCGATAGGATATGCTATCTACTTTTACACATTTTCTACATTTTTGGGGCTTGGCGGGATGTACCTTGAGGACATCTACGTCAAAAAAGAGTTTAGAAATCAAGGCATCGGCAAGGCGTTTTTTAAATTTCTAGCTCAAATTTGCAAGGATGAAAATTTAAAAAGGCTTGAGTGGTGCTGCCTAAACTGGAACGAGCCAAGCATCAAATTTTATGAAAGCATGGGCGCTAATAATCAATCTCTTGAGTGGAGAACCTACCGCTTAGACGGCGAAAATTTAGAAAAACTGGTAAATTTATAGTTTCTAGTAAAAGCTCAAATTTGCTTTGAAATTTGAGCTTGTGAGTGATTAAAATTTATATGTATATCCCATATAAAGACCGACATTTGTCTCTTTAATATCAACTAAATTAAATTTACTGATCTTGCCGTAGTCGGTTCTATCAGCTTTTAGACCAAACTCAACTGCATTATTTTCATTTATAGAGTACTCAGCACCAAATCTTGCACCTAGTATCCAGCCAGTTGCGTTGCCTTTTTCAGAGCCATCATGTGTGTCAAATACATCCAATTTAAGTTTTGAAAAACCAGTGTAGCCACCAAGAATTAGTTTAAGATCTTTTGCTACGCTTGGAGTGTAGTCAGCTCCAACTATAAATTTATGTGTATTCCATTTTACTACTGTGCCATCTTCGTCACCAAGTGACTTTTTGGCTTGAAAGTCATATATGTAAGCACCATAAACTCTAGCCACATCAAAGTCATAGCCAGCTTTTAGACCAAGACCTGGTTGTGCTTTTTTAATGCTATCTTTTGATCCATCACCTCTTTTTACTTTTAATTTTGATCCAAAAGAGTAGTCTCCTTCAACTCCTACAAAGGCTCCTTGTGCTAAAGCAGCGGCACTAGCTAGGCTTAAACCTAAAGCAACTTTTAAAACTACATTTTTCATTTTTACTCCTTATTTAAAAAATGTTACGCGACTATTTTAGGTTTTCTTATATTAAATAAAGTTTAAATATTCAATGAAATTAATAAAAAAAATAAAATAATTCAATTGTTTTCTTATCAGAATAAAATTTATAAAATCACTCAAAAAGAAGGAGTGTAAAGTGGCTAAGATGACAAAACGTGATATGGCTTATCATTTAGACGTTGATGTCGCAACGCTTTACAACTGGCGAAAACACAAGCCCAACCTTTATCGTATCGTGATGCTTGGATTTAAATTTGACGAGCTTATCGAGCAGAGCAAGAAGACTTGCAACGAGCTTTGCGAATATGAAAATTTAATCAATCAAGACATAGAAAAATTTAGTAAGTGATTTATAAATTTAAAGTGAGATGATGTAAGGTTTTAAAAGGTGGTTAGCCCACCTTTTGTTATTTTATTGCAATTATTTTTGTATCTTTTTGTTTGAGCTCTAGACTACCATCTACATTGCATCTCGGATTTAAAGTTTCTAGGGTTGCTAAAACTTCTGTTTTATTACCTTCGCCTATGTCATCATATCTTTTTAAGATATACATATGTGGTGTATTTTCGGGTATGCTACCTTTTGGCATACTAAAAGCAAAAGCTTTTACGTTAAATTTTTCTAGATCAACCTTTGTATCTTTATCGACTATTAGATAGCCTTTAATTCCATCTTCTTTTAATTCTTTTTTGTTTGTATCACTATTGTATTCTAGGTCATAATTTACCCTTTTATAGACTTTGGCTTCACCTTTAAAGTGCTTGATACTTCCCATGTCAGCTTTGCAAATTTCAGCCAAAGTAGTTGGCTCACCACATCCAGTTAGAGCAAGAGCAAGTGTTGCTGTAATGCCTGAAAGAACGACTTTTGTTTTCATATTTTTCCTTTTTATAGAAGTTAGAAATTCGGATTTTACAAAAAAAAAAAAAATAAAACTGAAAAATTTAAATTAGTATAACTATGAAAGATTTATTGAGAAATTTGATGTAAAAAAGAAATTTGAGCTCAAAGCCACTGCTTCAAGCTCAGCTAAATTTACTCGTTTAGGATAGAGAGAAGCTCTTTGTTGTCTTTTGTTTTTAGCATCTTTGCGTATAAAAATTTAAGTGCTTCGACGTCGTCCATTGTAGCTATCGCAGAGCGAATAGCCCAAATTTTTTGAAGCTCATCAGGCTTTTGAAGTAGCTCTTCTTTTCTGGTGCCTGATTTTAGCACGTTGATAGCTGGATAAATTCTGCGGTCTGAGATGTTGCGATCAAGCACGATCTCGCTGTTTCCAGTGCCTTTAAACTCTTCAAATATAACTTCGTCCATACGTGAGCCAGTGTCGATAAGTGCGGTTGCGATGATGGTTAGAGAGCCGCCGTGCTCGATGTTTCTAGCTGCGCCAAAGAAGCGTTTTGGCTTGTGAAGTGCGTTTGCATCCACGCCGCCTGTTAGCACCTTGCCGCTTGGCGGGGTCACTGTGTTGTAGGCGCGTGCTAGACGGGTTATGCTATCAAGCAAGATGATGACGTCTTTGCCCATTTCAACTAGACGTTTTGCCTTTTCGATGACTAGCTCTGCTACGCGGACGTGGTTAAGCGCTGGCAGGTCAAATGTCGAGCTAAACACCTCGCCTTTTACGCAGCGCTGCATATCGGTAACTTCTTCTGGTCTCTCATCGACTAGAAGCACCATGAGCTGGGCTTCTGGGTGGTTTTTAGCGATGCCGTGAGCTAGCTCTTTCATAAGCTCTGTTTTACCGCTTCTTGGAGGTGCGACGATGAGGCCACGCTGACCCTTGCCAATAGGCGTGAAAAGGTCAAGCACACGGCCTGTTAGCTTCATCGGATCATACTCTAAATTTAGCTTTTCGGTTGGGAAAAGTGGGGTTAGGTTGTCAAAAAGTGGCCTCTCTTTTGCGTCTGCTAGAGGCATATAATTTACCGCTTCGATCTTTAAAAGAGCGTAGTATTTTTCTTGATCTTTTGGCTCTCTTACTTGGCCGGTGATGATGTCGCCCACACGAAGTGCAAATTTGCGGATTTGAGAGTTTGAAACATAAGCGTCGTTTGAGCTGTCGCTTAAATTTGCATCGACAGCCCTTAAAAAGCCGTAGCCCTCGTTTGTGATCTCTAAAATCCCAGTAAATAGTATAAAGCCGCCTTGTTTTGTCTGGGTTTTTAGTATCTCAAATATCAAATCCTGCCTGCGAAATTCGCGCGGATTTTCGACGCCAACGCCATTTGCGATCTGCACTAGTTCGTCTAAGCTAAGCGTTCTTAGCTCTTCGATCTTGTGTCCGTCGACTGGTACGTGGGTTCTTGATGCTTGATGTTTTTTTGTAGTTTTTGTGCTTTGAGCAGCACTTTGCTCGGTTTGGTTATTGTTTTCCATTTTTCCTCTTTAAATGCGGGGATAAGATTGTAGAATTCTGGGCTTCAAAAGTTTTTTGAAAGTTTTGGCATTTTATAAAAATAAAACTTTGTTGTCAAGAAACGCCACAACCAAAGTCGCTAAAATAGGCAAATTTGCAGGCAAAATGACCTGCAAATTTAAATTAGTGCTCGCTTTTTAGCCCAGCACCACACATCGAGATGATGCTTTTGCCCTCTATCTTGTGCGATTTTGCGTAGCTTGCATAGGCGGCGTAGATGGCTGCTGTGGTGTGCTCGACGTAAAAGCCGCAGCTTGCTAGGAAATTTCTAGCTGGCTCAATATCCTCTTCTTTTATCGTGATTACTTCGCGCTCGCCAGCGTAGTCACTAGATAAAATTTCAGCGCCACGAGCAGGTTTTGCGATCGCTATGCCCTCAGCTAGTGTAGGCTGCGCCTTTATCGCAACTGGCTCGCTTGTTGCCCCTAAAAATGGCGCACATTTTTCACTTTGGACTATAAAAATTTTAGGTAGCTTTTTGATCACTCCAGCCTCAAAAAGTTCTTTTAAAGCGATCTCGCAGCCTATTAGCAAGGTGCCGTTGCCAACTGGCAGAAATAAATTTTCAGGGACAAATCCAAGCTGCTCGTAAATTTCATATATATATGTTTTAGTGCCTTGATAAAAAAGCGGGTTAAAGACGTGGTTTGCGTAAAATATGCCCTCATCTTTTGCCCTTTTTCTACAAGCATCTGCCGTCTCGTCGCGTGTGCCGTCAAAGACAACCGCCTTTGCGCCGTAGTACTCAAGCATCTTTATCTTTTTCTCGCTAGTACCTTTTGGGACGTAAATTTCACACTCTATCCCAGCTCTTGCAGCGTAGGCAGCGACTGAGTTTCCAGCGTTTCCGCTGCTATCTTGCAAGATCTTTTTGATGCCATGAGTTTTACAAAACCAAATAAGCATCACAGCACCCCTATCTTTAAAGGAAAGCGTTGGCATCGCGTAGTCCATTTTAAGATAGAGTGAGTCATCAAATTTCACGCTCTTTGTTAGCCCTTCGCCAAGGCTGATATCGCGCCAAAGATCGTTTTTGATAGGGAAAAACTCGCGGTATCTAAATAGACTAAACTCGTGCAGGTCGATCAAATTTAGATCAAATTTGGTTGGCTTAAACTCCAGATCATAAAGCCCGCCACACTCGCACGTAAATATCGCCCTTTCAAATTCTGCGCTCTTGCCGCACTTTGAGCAGATAAATTTAGGCATTTTTGCTCCTTTTAAATTTTTCTATCAAGTATCGCTGTGGCTTCGATCTCGATGAGGCAGCCAAAGTGAAGTTTGTTTGTCGGCACTACGACACGAGCTGGCTTATGCTCGCCAAAAAATAGCGCATACTCGTCATCTATCTCATCCCAAAAGTCGATATCTGGCGTATAGATGCGGCACATCAAGATGTCATTTCTTGTTGCATTTGCTAGTTTTAGCACATTATCAAGGTTTTTTAAAGCCTGTCTTGTTTGTGCCTTTAGCCCCTCTGGGATCTGCCTAGTCTCAGGGTCCATGCTAAGCTGACCTGAGATGTAGAGGATGCCGTTGTGCTCGGTCGCCAAAGAGTAGTGAGCCTTTTTCTTTTTTGAAATTTCGGTCTCATAAATTTTCATATTTTCTCCTTAAAAATTTAAAGGATTATAGATAAAAAATTATTATTACCACTTAAATTTCACAAATTTTCATAAAAAATTATATTTTTTCTTATCGAAATTTTAAAAATATTTTGGCTAAACTTAAACAAAAACAAAAGGCGCCTTATGCATCCTATATTAAAGGCATTTATCCCAACGGCAAATCTCATACAAAAAAGCTCGCCATTTGCCTGCGAAGTCGTGCTACACGATCTCTCGCACCCGCAGCGCTCAGTCGTCTACGTAGCTGGCGACGTCACTGGCAGAAAGGTCGGACAAAGCTTTGACCACCTTGTAAGTGAGGTCTTAAATAGTAAAAATTTCAAAGACGATTACGTGGCAAACTACTTTTTTACAAAGGACGAAAAGCTAGTGAAGTCCTCAACAGCTTTTATCAGAGATGAAGCAGGCGAGATCATAGGGGCGATATGCGTAAATGTCGATGCAAGCGTGGCAAAGAGCCTTTTTGAAATGGCTGGGAATTTCTTAAAAACGAGTGAAAATGAGCCAGATGGCGAGCAAAATGACGACGTAACAAAGATTGTCTTAGGCTTAATCGACAAGATCATCGCCAAAAACGAGGGTAAAAAGCTCAAAAAAGAGCAAAAGCTCGAGCTTGTTGGCTTTATGAACGAAAAGGGCATTTTTAACATCAAGGGCGCTATCGAGGTCGTAGCAGCCAAGCTAAACGTCTCAAAGATCACGATATATGGCTATTTAGACCAGCTTAAAAAGAAGCGTCCGTGAAGTGTAGGTGCTCTCACTGCAAGCAAAGCTTTGATGAAAGCGCGATGATAGAGGCTAAGGGTGGGCTTAAATTTTGCTGTGTCGGCTGCAAGGGCGTCTATGAAATTTTAAATGAAAGCGGCCTTGGCGAGTTTTACGAGAGGCTTGGCAAAAACACGCTAAATCCTGCAAGTAGCGGTGCAAATGTCAAAAATTTAGCTGCAAATTTTAGCGAGCTGGTGACAAAAGAGGGCGAGTTTTCTAAAATTTCACTTCTCATTGACGGCATAACCTGCTCGGCGTGCATCTGGCTGCTTGAAAAGGCGCTTTTTAGCCTGCCTGGCATCTTGGAGGTAAATATCAACTCGCTTAGCCAAAAGGCGGTCATCGTTTTTGACGAGCAAGAGCTTTTGGTGGAACAGATAATTGAGAAAATTTACGCCGTTGGCTACACTCCAAAGGCCTACGCAGCGAGCCAAAAAGAGGACGAGCTAGTCAAAAAAAGGCGAAATTTCTACGCAAAAGCGCTTGTTGGCGTCTTTGCCACGATGAATATCATGTGGCTGGCGATCGCGCAGTATGGCGGCTACTTTAGCGGTATCAGAAGCGACGTGAAGGACCTACTAAGCTTCGCGCAGTTTGTGCTGGCAACACCTGTGCTTTTCTACACCGGCAGCGAGTTTTTTAAAGGGGCAAAAATCGCCATTAAAAACGCCTCGCCAAATATGGACCTGCTTGTCATCACGGGGGCTAGCATAACCTATATCTACTCGATATTTGCGATGCTTACAAGAAGCGGCGAGAGTTATTTTGACTCGGTTGCTATGATCATAACCTTTGTTTTTATCGGTAAATTTTTAGAAATTTTAGGCAAGAAAAAGGCACTTGAGACTTCAAATTTCTTAAGCGACATGCTGCTTGCAAAAGTGTGCGTTTTAGAGGATGGCAAAGACATTTTAAAAGAGCCAAAGGATGTAAATTTAGGCGAAAAGATCGTGCTAAGAGCTGGCGAGAGGGCGCTACTTGACGGAGTGGTGCTTAGTGGCGAGGCAAGCATCGATAGTTCAAGCCTAACAGGCGAGAGTTTGCCACTTTTGCTAGGCTCTGGCGGCGAGGTCAAAAGCGGTGTTGTCTGCCTAAACGGGCAGATCGTCTATGAGACAGGGCAAATTTTTAAAAACTCATATCTTAATAAGCTTATAAATTTACTCCAAAACGCAGAGCTAAAAAAGCCAAATATCGAGCTAGCAGTCAATAAAATCGCCTCGAAATTCTCTCTTAGCGTGCTAACTCTAGCTTTTTTTACATTTTGGTTTTGGTATTTTAAATTTAGCTTTTCAGAAGCGGTAGTGACAGCTGTGAGCGTCATCGTGATCGCTTGCCCTTGTGCGCTTGCCCTTGCCACGCCAGTTAGCAGCGTTTGCGCCCTTGGGGTTGCCTTTAAAAACAAGGTGCTTTTTAAGGAGGCTAAATTTTTTGAAAGCCTTGCAAAGTGCGATGTGGCGGTATTTGACAAGACTGGGACGCTCACAAAGGCTAAATTTGAAGTGAGCGAGTTTTTTATAAAAGAGGGCGTGAGTATTGATAAAATTTACTCGCTTTGTCTCATCTCAAACCACCAAATAAGCGTGGCGGTGGCTGAGTTTTTAAAGCAAAAAGGCGCAAAAAAAGTTGAGCTTGAAAATGCAAATTTAAGCGTGGCAAAGGGAGTTAGCGCTGATATCGCAGGTGAGCGTTTTGTGGCTGGAAGTAGGCGCTTTTTGGCTGAAAACGGGGTGAAATTTGAAGAGAGTGAAGAAAATGTGAGCTTTTTTGTTGGCAAGCATGGCGAGCTGGTGGCTAAATTTTACCTAAAAGATAGCGTAAAGCCCGAGGCAAAGGCTTTGATAGACGAGCTAAAGAGTGCTGGCATGAAGGTGTGCATCCTAAGTGGCGACGTGCAAAATGTGGTAAAAAACGTAGCAGACGAGCTTGGCGTGAGCGAGTTTGGAGCAGGGATGCTGCCTGATGAAAAGGCTAAATTTATAGCTGGTCTTAAGCAGCAGGGCAAAAAGGTGCTGATGGTAGGGGACGGCATAAACGACGCAGCCGCACTTAGTCTTGCTCACGTGTCTATTTGCATGGGAAGTGGCGCTGCGGTGAGCTTAGAAAAAAGCGACGTGGTGCTACTTGATGACAGCCTTCAAAGCCTTGCAAAAGCGGTGAAAATTTCAAAATTTACTTATAAAACGATAAAGCAAAATTTACTCTTTTGCCTGCTTTATAACGCCCTTAGTCTGCCATTTGCCGTGTGTGGCTACGTCATGCCGCTATTTGCCGCGTTTTTCATGTCGGCAAGCTCGCTAAGCGTCATACTAAACTCGCTTTTTATAGTTAGAAAATTTAAGGACAAATAGTGGATACAACGACTCTTGCGATGCTTGTTTTTATCTCGGTTTTGATGGGGGCGGCCCTGCTTTTTGGCGTGCTTTGGGGGATAAAAAATAGGCAGTTTGAAGACTACCGCAAATTTTTAGACGGAGCGAATTTAGATGGCGAAGATGCGCTAAATGAAGCCTATGCACTCGAACTTCGCAAAAAAGAGGCACTAAAAAAGAGGCTAGAAGCTAGCAAAAATGAGCATGAAAGCAAGGGCGAGCATGATGAGGCCGACAAAAAACTCTAAAATTTTCCAAGAGATGGGCCTTGCAAAGATGGGCGCTAAAAATCTAGCCAGATAGCCAAGTGCAAAGAAAAAACAAAACGAGGCAAGACTGGCTCCCACGCCAAATATCAAATTTTCATCTTTAAATTTAGTAGAAACCGAGCCTATTAGGATCATGGTGTCAAGATAGACGTGAGGATTTAGCCAAGTAAATGCGAGCGTTAAAAGGATGTTTTTCTTTAAATTTGATCTGGCATAATCGCTGCTGGTATCCATGCTAAGATCCTTAAAAAAGCACGCATGAAAGCTCTTTAGTGCGTAAAATAGTAAAAATAAAAAGCCACCATATAGGGTGATTTGCTTGATGATAGAAAAATTTTGCACGAGGCTACCAAGCCCAAAAACTCCTGCAAAGATCAAGAGGGCGTCGCTAATAGCGCAAATAAGGCAGATGATAAAGATATTTTCTCTTTTGATGCCCTGTTTTAGCACAAATGCGTTTTGCGCGCCAATGGCTAAAATGAGCGATAAAGAGGTGAAAAATCCAGATATAAACGCTTGCAAATTTATCCTTTTCGCTAAAGTTTGGCTTAAATTTAGCAAAATTTAACTTTATCATAACCATAAATTTATGCCTTTTTTTATAAAATCAGCAAATTAAAATTGCAAAAAGGAAAGCAGTTGCAAGCACTAGCCCTAAAATATCGACCAAAAAATTTTGACGAGCTCATCGGACAAGAAGCCGTAAGCAAGAGCCTAACCCACGCACTTGATGAGAACAGAGTGAGCCATGCCTATTTGTTTTCAGGCCTTAGGGGAAGCGGCAAGACATCGAGCGCTAGGATATTTGCAAAGGCTTTGGTCTGCGAGAAAGGGCCAACTTCTAGGCCTTGTGAGGTCTGCGCGCAGTGCGTGATGGCAAACGAGTCGCGCCACATGGATATCATCGAGATGGACGCAGCCAGCCACAGAAAGATCGACGATATAAGGGAACTCATCGAGCAGACAAAATACGCTCCGACGGCTGCTAGATATAAAATTTTCATCATCGACGAAGTGCATATGCTAACAAAAGAGGCGTTTAATGCGCTCTTAAAGACGCTTGAAGAGCCGCCAAGCTACGTTAAATTTATCCTTGCAACCACCGACCCTTTGAAGCTGCCAACAACGGTGCTTTCAAGGACGCAGCATTTTAGATTTAAGCAAATAAGCAGATATGAGATCGTAAAACACCTTGAATTTATCCTTAGCAAAGAGGGCGTGAGCTACGAGAGGGAGGCGCTTGAGATACTAGCTAGAAGTGGCGGCGGCTCGCTAAGAGATACACTAACACTGCTTGATCAAGCTATTATTTATGGCGCTGGCAATATCACAAAATCAAGCGTGGCGGAGATGCTTGGTCTTCTTGATCCAAGTAGGATCGAGCAGATCATCGAGCACGTTGCAAATGCCGATAAAAACGCCATAAGAGTGCTAGTAACCGAGCTTGAGACCTATGAGCCAGAGATGATCATAGATGAAATTTTGGCAAATTTAAAGCAGAGATTTTTAGATAACGACCCAAAATTTTCACTTCTTATATATGAGAGATTTTTTAGGATATTGGCGCAGGCAAAGTCGATGTTAAGCGTATCAAGCGACAATGGCTTTGTGCTGATGCTTATGCTTTTTATGATGATAGAGGCGCTAAATTTACAAGATATCGATGAAGCCATAAAGCTTGCTAAGAGCGAGCCTAGTGTGGCTATAGAGCCAAAAGCTGGCGTGAGTGAGCAAATTTTAGCCATAAAAGAAGCGCCAAAGTCGCCCTACGAGCAGTTTGTGGCAAAAATTTATGATAGAAGCTTTGAGCTTGGAGAAATTTTTAAAAATCACATAAGTTTTAGCTTTTTAAATGAAAATGAGCTTGGCTTGGTCGTCAATGCAACTGGCGATGAGCTCGCGTTTTTCAAAAAAAGCTGGGGCGTAATGCATGAAATTTTACATACAATTTTTGGTAAAAAAATAAAGATCGTAAATGCCAAAACTCAAATTCCTGCCGCAAAGCCAGAGCCTCAAACTCCGCCACAAGAGCCACAGGATAAATATAGCTACCTTGATGAGGAGATCGCCAAGATAAAGGCTAGACAGCAAGACGAGCAAAAAGATGAGCCAGCAAGCAAGCCCGAGGTAGTGCCTGAAACTAGTGTAAATACGCTATCTCAGCCACAAAATGACTTTGCAAAAGAGCTGATGTCGCTAAGTCAGAGCAAGAGCCCAGAAGAGCTTAAAAAGCAAAGAGAAGAGGGCGTTATAAAAGAGGCAAATAGGCTCTTTGGACAGCCTGAAGTGCAAAATAGCTAGGGATTTGGCTCTTTTGTAAATTTGCTTGATTTAGCGCTTTAAATTTGACTTTTCTGGCGTAAATTTTTAAATAAAAGTGGTCAAATTTAGCTTTTTTAATAAATTTATCTGCGGTGGCAATATTGGCTAAATAAAATCCTAAATTTATATTGCAAATTTAAAAGAGCTAGGGCTTGTTAAATTTAAACTTTTAATGATGTAGATAAATTTAAAATTCTGGTAAATTTGCCCCTTATTTGCAAAATAAAATTTAGTTCAAAATTTATCCGCCATGGCTTTTTTGGATATGGGCTTAAATTTCTAAATTTGCATGAACTTAGGCTTATTAAATTTAACCTTTCTAAAGCAAAATTTCTAAATAAAATTAGTCAAAATTTAGCTTGTTGTTTTGTTTTGATGCTTAAATTTAAAGCCAAAATTTATCTGCTATGACCATTTTTGCTAGGCAAAATATCTAAAATAAAAAACAAATTTACAATGGTTATAACTTGTTAATTTTTAAATTTATCCTTTTGGACAAAATTTCTAAACAAAAGTAGCCAAAATTTAGATAGGTGTTTTTGTTTTTATGTTTAAAGCTTGAAGTCTTAAATTTATCCGCCATGGCTTTTTGGATATGGGCTTAAAAATCTAAATTTGCATGAGTTTGGGCTTATTAAATTTAAAATTTATTCTTGTGCGTAAAGCTAAATTTAGCTCAAAATTTAACTATATAGACTTTATATTTAAAAAAGTCCCCAAGCCCAAAAAAGCTTGGAGATTGCGTTTTAGCAAGAGAAGCAAGTCTTAAATTCATAAGCGGTTGGACGTGCTTCGTAAGGCCAAACCTGAGTTTCAAATTTCATGTGCTGATAAGTGTCGATGAAAAGATCGGTCATTATCGGTTTTAGGTATTCGTTATCGCGGATAAGCGCTTCAAGGCTGCCACGAAGTGTGTGTGGTAGCTGCTCGATGCCACGCTCTCTGATCTCATCTAGGTGAAGTTTAAATAAATTTTCATCCATCGGACCAACTGGCTCGTATTTGTTTTTAACGCCGTCAAGCCCTGCCATTAACATCGCTGAGAAGGCTAGATAAGGGTTTGCTGTGCTATCTGGAAATCTCATCTCAGCTCTAACTGACTTCTCGCCAGCTCCGTAAGGTATGCGGATGCTCGCTGAGCGGTTTTGGCTTGAGTAGGTGAGGATAGATGGCGCTTCAAAGCCTGGGATTAGGCGTTTGTAGCTATTTGTGCTTGGGTTTGTGAAAGCTGCAACGCTTCTTGCGTGTTTTAAAACGCCACCGATGTAGTGCCTTGCAAAGTCACTTAAATTTGCGTAGTTGCCCTCTTTGTAGAATAAATTTTTGCCATCTTTCCAGACTGATTGATGCACGTGCATGCCGCTGCCGTTGTCGCCGTAGAGTGGTTTTGGCATAAATGTAACTGTCTTGCCGTTTAGGTGAGCGACCATGCGAACGACGTATTTGTAAATTTGAACGTTGTCAGCAGCCTCGACTAGGTTGCCAAATTTCACGCCGATCTCGCCTTGACCTTGTGCGACCTCGTGGTGTCCTAAAAATACTTCAAGACCAACTTGCTCTAAAACTTGCATCATTTCAGCTCTTAGATCGACCATGCTGTCGATTGGCTGAGTCATCAAGTAGCCGCCTTTTCTTCGTGGGCGGTGACCTGTGTTGTAGCTATCTTTGAAGTCTGCAGCGTCGTTCCACTCGCCTTCTTCGCTATCTACTTGATACATCGCGCAGTTTGGGCTGTCGATGATTTTTACATTATCAAATACAAAAAATTCGTTCTCAGGGCCAAAATAAGCCTCATCGCCAAGGCCGCTATCTTTTACATATTGCATCGCTCTTTTTGCGATCGAGCGAGGGCATTTTTCATAAATTTGACCTTTGTAGATGTCGAAAATGTCGCAAAAAACAACGACTGTGATATCAGAGGTAAATGGGTCCAAAAACGCAGATGTCGCTTCTGGCTTCATTATCATATCGCTCTTGTCGATAGGCTGCCAGCCGTTCATCGAGCTAGCGTCCATCGGGATGCCGTTTGTGAAATTCTCTTTTGTAACAGCTTTTATGTTGTAGCTTATGCTGTGCCAAGCGCCGTTTAGATCGGTAAATCTAAAATCTACAAATTTAACTTCATTTTCTTTGCAAAAATCAAAAAAATGATCGATGTTTTGGACAAATTTTCCCATTTTTTATCTCCTTCTGGTTTTTAATTTTCGTATTGTATCACAAAATTTTATATTTAAGATTATCTTTATATTTTATTTGACCCCAAACTAAAATTTTACTAATTCTCTATCTCTATTTTTAAATATCGCACACTTTGAATATCCCAAATTTCTAGCTATCTGCTCGCAAATTTCGCCGTTTTTGCCGATATCTTCTTTGGCGTGAGCGTCTGAGCCAAAGGTGATGGTTATGTCATTTTCAGCGATAAGCTCAAGTAAATTTATGCTTGGATATTGCTCGCCGATAGGCTTTCTAAAGCCAGCTGCGTTTATCTCAACCACCAAATTTGCCTCTTTTATCGCTTTTATGGCGTTTTTGGCTAGGATCCTGACATCTTTTTTAGGTAAAAATTTAAAGAGTTTTAAAAGATCGATGTGCCCCATGATGTCAAATTTACCAAGTTTGGCTGATCTTTCTATGTGATCAAAATACTCCTGCCAAATTTGATCCAAGTCTTTGCCCTCGTAACCACCGATAAATTCAGGGTTGTCAAACGCCCAGCCGTTAAAAAAATGCACAGAGCCTATTAGATAATCAACCTTTCTAGCAAAAACTCGCTCGTCCATAAAGCCATCTAAAAAGTCCATCTCGTAGCCAAGTAAAATTTCTATCTCACCGCCAAATTCCTCTCTTAAACGTAAAATTTCGTCTTCGTAGCTTTGCATCTCTTCAAATTTCATCCTATAAGCTTCATCGTAGTTCATCGGCGCGTGATCGCTAAAGCCAAAGTATTTTGTGTTAGCTTTTATAGCGCATCTCACAAATTCTAGCGGTTCGCCAACTGCGTGGTTGCAAAGCGGTGTGTGGTTGTGAAGATCGACGGTCATTTTTAGCCTTTTAAAGTCGTTTATTTTTCAAAAATGCTACCTAAAATTTGATAAATTTAAAGATAAACGCATACTTTTTAAACTTTCTTTTTATTTAAATCCTATATAATCAAGGCAAATTTTATTAGGAGCTTTTATGACCCAAGAGGAACTTGACGCGCTTATGGCAGGCGGATTAGAGGATGATTTAGGTGATACTAAAGATGCCAGCCAAGAGGTCGCGGACGTCAAAGAGGAAACAGACGAGGTAGCAGAAGTTGCAGAGGCAATGAGTGCTAAAGCAGATGAGCCACAAGCAAAGTCAGAGAGTAGCTCAAAACAGAGCGAAAACTACAGAGTGAGTGCAGACGGCGTTTGGCCACCACCACCACCGACTGAAGACCATAAAATGGTACATCAGCTTGACGACGTGACAAGAGATAGCGAAGAGAAAGCTACTCAGATGTTTGACAAGCTTGAGACGATAAATAACTTTTTCATGGACGCCGAGAGCGACTCAAATAGCCTAAAAGACGCAATAAACTCAAACGTTGAGCTATTTACGACACTAAGTGAGAAATTTCCAAATATCGCTGCATTTAGCGAAGCTTTAGAGAAAAACAACTCGCTTCTTGGCACGATCGATAATATCATCTCAAATTTACAAATGGGACAAGATGAGATCATGATGGCTATGGATATGATGCAGTATCAAGACATCCACAGGCAAAAGATAGAGCGTGTTATCAACGTTATGAGGGCACTTAGCAAATATATGAATACATTGTTTGAAGGCCGCATTGACGATGAAAAACGTGTTGGTTCTGCTGTTCATATCGCTGGTGATACAACAACAGAAAACCTTGTCAGTAACGACGACATCGAAGCCTTGATAGAAAGTCTGGGTAAAAAATAGTGCTAAAAAGGCCTGAGCTTTTATCTCCAGCTGGAAATTTAACAAAACTTAAAATCGCCCTTGAATACGGAGCCGACGCTGTTTATGGCTCTGTGGCTAGCTTTTCACTAAGGACTAGATCAGCAAGGGAGTTTAACCTTGAAACATTCAAAGAGGCGATAGACTACACACACGAAAGAGGAAAGAAATTTTATGCGACCATAAATGCTTTTCCTTTTAACTCTCAGATAGAGCCACTAAAACGCCACCTACAAACCATCTCGGCGATGAAGCCAGATGCCTTTATTATCGCAACTCCAGGCGTCATGAGCCTAGCAAAAGAGATCGCTCCAGATATCGAGATACACCTATCAACTCAGGCAAACGTTATGAACGTGCTGGATGCTAAAATTTATCACGATATGGGCGCAAAACGCATTGTTGTGGCTAGAGAGATGAATTTAAAAGATGTTATAAAGATAAAAGAGGAAATTCCAACCCTTGATATCGAAATTTTCGTCCATGGCTCGATGTGCTTTGCCTACTCTGGTAGGTGCTTGGTAAGCTCAGTGCAAAGCGGTCGTATGTCAAACCGCGGCAGCTGCGCAAATGACTGCAGGTTTAAGTATGAACTCTATGCCAAAAATGAAGAGAGCGGCGTGCTTTTTCGCTTAGAAGAGGACGAAAACGGCACTCACATCATGAACTCAAAGGATCTTTGCCTCATCTCACACATCAAAGAGATCGTTGATAGCGGCGTAATAGATAGCTTTAAGATAGAGGGCCGCACAAAGAGCGAATACTACGCAGCCTGCACGGCAAGAGCCTATAAAATGGCGATAGATGACGCCATGGACGATAAATTTGACGCGCAAATTTATGAAAATGAGATAAATACGCTGAAAAATCGCGGCTTTACGGACGGCTACTTGGTACATAGACCCTATGAGCGAACCGATACGCAAAATCACGTTAGTAGCCTAGAAGAGGGCACACATCAGGTAAATGCAATAAGTGAAGATGGTGAATTTTTTAAGTGTAAATTTAAAATTTTCCCAGATAAGGGCTACGAGATCGTAGCACCTACTGGCTCACATATAGATGATGGTGAAAATGAAATTTCAAAGGTCTATTCACAAGATGGCAAGAAATTTATCAAATTTAAGCAGCTCATCACCAAAAAAGGCAAGGTCATGAGCGAAATTCACAGCGGTAATGAAAATGAGATAAACCTCGGCGTTAAGCTGCCAAAATTTAGTTTTTTAAGGGAGAAAATATGAAATTTGTTTCTATTATAATGGGAAGTAAAAGCGACTATGAGATCGTTAGCGAGGCGGCAAAGACTCTGGAGAAATTTGGCGTAAAATATGAACTGATAATCAGCTCAGCCCACAGAAGCCCAAAAAGAACTAGCGAATACGTCGCAAATGCCGAGAAAAAGGGTGCAAAAGTCTTCATCGCAGCTGCTGGCATGGCAGCTCACTTAGCTGGTGCGATCGCCGCAAACACAACAAAACCAGTGATCGGCATACCAATGGCTGGCTCAGCTCTAAGCGGCGTTGATGCACTTTACTCAACCGTGCAAATGCCAAGTGGCATGCCAGTGGCAACCCTAGCTATCGGCAAGGCTGGTGCGATAAATGCAGCCTATCTTGCGGTGCAAATTTTAGCCCTTGAAGATGAGGGGCTAGCAAATGCGCTAAAAGCCGACAGAGAGGCGAAGATAAAGGCTTTAGAGGATGATTCTTCAAAGATTGAAGTGATACTATAAAAGGAGAAGCGGTGCAGACCTATCTTGGAGTTGATGAATTTTGCAAACTTGTGCACTTGGAGCGCGAAGTTATCGAGGATATGATAAATCGTGGCGTTTTGAAAACCAAAGAGGAAAATGGAGAAATTTTGATAGAAGCGAGCGAGGGAACGATGAGCGTGGTGCCTAGTGTTTCGCAAAATTTATCTTTGCAGCCGCAAAGTCAAGATGGTTTTACCTTTGTTGAAAAGACGATCGGCACGATACTAAATTTACACGAAAAGGTGCTTGACGCAAAAGATGAGACGCTTGAAACCTTAAGAAATGAGAATAAATTTTTAAAAGAGGCGCTCATTTCGATGCAAGAGCTCTATGACGAGGATAGAAAAACGGTCGAAACACTTACAAAACAGCTTAAAATTTCACAAGATGAAGTTGAATTTCTAAAGCGAAAATACAAGCTCATGTGGAACCAAGCGGTTGAAAATTTTAACGGACAAAAGTAGTTTATGAAGACTATAAATTTAGAAGATAGCTTTGAAATTTATGGAGTAAAAACTCGCACTAAAAATGAAGATGAAATGGACGGCAACGGTAAAATTCCAGCTTTATGGTCCAAATTTATGAGTGAATACTATGATGGCAAGAGTGAAATTTATAGTGTTTACTGTAACTACGAAAGTGATTTTAATGGACATTACGATAACTTCATCGGCACAATATCACGCCAAAAAGATAGTGAAAATTTAAATATACAAAGCGGAAAGTACGCTCTTTTTAGCTTTGCAAATGAGCCACAAAATGTTGCAAAATTTTGGGATGAAATTTGGAGATATTTTGAAAGTAGCGAGCTAGAAAGAACCTATAAAACAGACTTTGAAAAATACCTAAAAAATAAAATAGAAATTTATATATCAATAAAATAAAAGGCAAAAAATGACATTTTCACAAATAATACTAACGCTTCAAAACTATTGGCAAGAGCAAGGCTGCGTCATACTTCAGCCATACGACATGCCAGCAGGTGCGGGCACATATCACCAAGCGACATTTTTAAGAAGCCTTGGACCAAAGCCATGGGCGACCGCATACGTAGCTCCAAGTCGCCGTCCGACTGATGGTAGATACGGCGAAAACCCAAACCGCCTTGGCGCTTACTATCAGTTTCAAGTGCTCATAAAACCAAGTCCAGAAAATATCCAGGAGCTTTATCTAAAAAGCCTTGAAAGACTTGGTTTAAATTTGAAAAATCACGACATCCGCTTTGTCGAAGACAACTGGGAGAGCCCGACGCTGGGCGCTTGGGGGCTTGGTTGGGAGGTCTGGCTAGATGGCATGGAAGTGACGCAATTTACCTATTTTCAACAAGTTGGCGGCATCGCATGCGAGCTCATATCTGGCGAGATAACATACGGCCTTGAGCGCTTAGCGATGTACTTGCAGGACGTAAATAGCGTCTACGACATCGTTTGGGACGACTCTAATGGCAACATCGTAACCTACGCCGACGTGCACAAACAAGGCGAGTACGAGTGGAGCAAATATAACTTTGAAGTGGCAAACGTTGATATGCTTTTTAACCAGTTTGAAAACGCATTTGGCGAGTGCAAACGCTGCTTGGAGGCCAAAATTTCACTGCCAGCGTATGATTACTGCATGCTTGCAGCTCATACGTTTAACGTCCTTGACGCGCGCGGAGCGATCAGCGTGACGCAAAGACAAGACTACATCTTGAAAATTCGCGAGCTTGCAAAAGAGTGCGCGCTAACATATAAAGAGAGCTTAGAGTAAAAGTAAAATTTGATGAAAATAGCTGAAATTTATAAAATCTTAGATGAAATTTGCCCGTTTGCGAGCCAAGAGGGCTGGGATAATAGTGGCCTGCAGGTTGGCTCATTTGACAGCGAATTTGAGCGAATTTATCTAAGCCTTGATCTTGATAGCGAGCTTTTGCAAAATGTCTTACCAAACTCGCTCATTATTACGCATCATCCGCTCATTTTTAAAGGGTTAAAGTGCCTAGACTACAGCCTCTATCCAAGCTCGCTCATAAGAGAGATGGTGATAAAAAATATCTCGCTCATCTCACTTCACACAAATGCCGATCTTGCATTTTTAAATGAAAAATTTGTAACGCAGGTTTTGGGGCTTGAAATTTCAAGCAAAGAGGGCTTTTTGATCTACGCTGATGTGAATATGAAATTTAGCGAGCTTTGTAAATTTGTAAAAGAAAAACTTGGGCTAGAAAATTTAAGAGCCGTTCATGCAAAAGATGAAATTTCTAAAATTTGTATCTGTACTGGAAGTGGCGCAGATCTCATGCAAGATGTCAAAGCAGACGCCTTTTTAACGGGCGATCTAAAGTATCACCAAGCCCTTTATGCAAAGGAAAATGGACTAAATTTGATCGACATAAACCACTATGAAAGCGAGCGTTATTTTAGTGATTTTTTAGCAAAATATTTGCAAAATCTAAAAATTGAAGTTATAATAAGCAATTCTAAAAACCCATTTACATATTGCTAACAAAAAAAGGAAACATTATGAATAAATATTTACAACAATTAGTTGAATTATCTGATCTTGACAAACAAATAGACGGCTTCACGCCGCGTATACAAGAAGTAGAAAAAGCCTATAAAAGCATAGAAGAAGAGTGTGAAACTATAGCGGTTAATGCAGAAAGACTTGACGAAGAGGTAAATGATCTAAAATCACAAAAATCAGGCACAAACGCCCATATCGCAGAATTTAGCGCCAAGATCAAAGACGTAGCCAAAAAAAGCTCGAGCGCTAAAGGCGAAAAAGAGATAAAAGCGCTAGGTCTAGAAGAAGATATCGCAAAAGAGCAGCTTGAAGCAGCAAACGAAGAGATCGCTAGACTTGAAAAACTAATAGACAATAAAAATGCTCAAAAAGATGAGCTAAATGCTAAAAAAACAGAGCTTGAAGGAAATTTAGAAAAGATAAAAAGCGAGGTTTCCTCTGAGCTTGAAAAGATCGAAAAAGAGCGCAAAGAGGTATATGCTAAAAAAGATAAACTTGTCGCTGCGATGAATCAAAAGATATTAGCATTTTACGAAAAGATCAGAAAATGGGCTCACAACACAGCCGTTGTGCCTGTTAAAAAACAAGCTTGCTATGGTTGCTTTATGCAGATAAATGATAAAACTTTCTCTGCGGTTGTAAAAGGCGAAGATATCGTCACTTGCCCGCATTGTGGCAGAATTTTGTATAAACAAGAGCAATAACACACTTTCGTGATAATAATATATTATTTTTTAGCCTCAATACTCTATTTTTTTGGGGCTATTTTTCTACTTTTATTAAGTTTTAAAAAAAAGTATCGCAGATCGATCCCAGCACGTTTTTTTATCTTTAATAACCCCAAATTTCAAGACGCAGATGTGCATTTTCACGCTTGCTCGTTTGGCGAGGTGCAAGCGCTTAAGCCTTTGATGCAAAAATTTGACAGCAAGGCCATAAGCGTGGTGACAAATACTGGCTTTGAAGCGGCAAGTAAAATTTGTTCTAACACAAGATTTTTGCCATTTGAAATTTTCTTGCCATTTTGGTTAAAAAAGAGCAAAATTTTAGTCATTTTTGAGGCAGAACTTTGGCTTATGCTAGTTTTTATGGCGAAGCTAAAAGGCAGCCGCGTGATCCTTATAAACGCAAGAATTTCAGATAGAAGCTACAAAAGTTATTTAAAATTTGGTTTTTTTTACAAATATCTTTTTAAATTTATAGATACAATTTACGCCCAAAGCGAGCTTGATAAAGAGAGGCTAAAGTCGCTTGGAGCTGGCAAAATAGAGGTCGTTGGCAACATAAAAGCTGCATTTTTGCCAAGCGTGAGTAAAATTTATGAAAAGCCAAAAGCTAGGGTGATAGTACTAGCAAGCACGCATGCGGGCGAAGAAGAGATGATTTTAGATAATTTAAATTTAAAAGAAAACGATCTATTAATCATCGCACCACGCCATCCTGAGAGATTTGCAGAGGTGGAAAAGCTAGCTAGCGACTACGCTAAAAAGCATGATTTTAGCTTTGCTAAATTTAGCCAAACGCATAAATTTGATGCTAAAGTAAATTTGCTTGATACTTTAGGCGAGCTTGTAAATGTCTATGCCATTAGCGATATAGTCGTGCTTGGAGGCAGTTTTGTGCCAAATATCGGCGGGCATAATCCAATCGAGTGCGCTAAATTTAACCCAGTGATAATTAGCGGCGAGTTTATATTTAACCAAAAGGCGTTATTTGGCTTAGTTGAAAACATCTACATCGCAAAAGCAAGCGAGATCGGCGGCATAATGGGTAGTGACGCCAAAAAGAGCAAGATCACCGTGCAAGCAAGCGCTGATGCGATCATAGAAGATATAAGGAGCACTTTATGAGTGAAGAAAAAGCGTATAAAATTTTAGCCAAACAAAAAAATATCTCAAACAACGAGGCAAAGGAGCTAATCGACAGCGGACTAGTCTATGCCAAGGGGCAAAAGGTGATGATAGCTCGTGCCTTGATGAGTGAAAATACTAAATTTAACGTCGAAGATATGCCAAAGCCAAGCGTTATCTTTGAAGATGAAAATTTAATAGCCATCAATAAACCAGCTGCAATAACTAGTGAAAAAATCAGCCAAATGTATAAATTTCCACTCCTTCATAGGCTAGATAAAGACACAAGCGGCGTGCTGCTTCTTGTAAAAAATGATGAATTTGCAAGCCTTGCCATAAATGAGTTTAAAAAGATGAAGGTTGAGAAAATTTACGTGGCCGCAGTTAGGGGCATCATGAGCGAGGAGGTTGTCGTAAATGAGCCGATCTTAACGATAAAAAATAAAAATGGCGCCATTTCGAAGATATCAAAAGATGGCAAAGAGGCGATCAGTGAAATTTCACCGCTCATGGTTGTGGGCAAAAAAACGCTGGTAAAAGTTGCCATAAAAACAGGTAGGACGCATCAGATAAGGGTGCATTTGGCTAGTTTAAATTTACCTATCGTTGGCGATGAGAAATACGGCAAAAATAGAGCAAATAGAATGTTTTTACATGCTTATTCTATCGCGCTTTTAAATTATAAATTCAAAGCGCCGATTCCAAAAGAATTTAACTCTCTTGGATTTGAGATATCTAATAAATTTGAAATTTAAAGAGCAATAAAGAAATTATTTAGTAATATACGCCCTTTAATAACAACTTAGAAAGGTGATTAGTGTTCGAACAAATTAGCGAGTCTTTTAGATTAGCCGTTAGTAAGATACGTTTTGTAGATGACGAGAAAGCTCTAAAAAACGCACTTGACGTGCTTAAAAAAGCTCTTTTAAAAGCTGATGTTCACCATAAAGTCACCAAAGATCTACTCGCGTCTATCGAAAGCGAACTAAAGCAAACTGGCGTTGGCCAAAAGAATTTCCTAGATGCGATTAAGTCAAATTTAACGACTATCTTAACAGCACCTGGCAACCAAGGCTTTGTCTATGCGCCAGTTGCACCGACTATCGTTTTGATGGCTGGTTTGCAAGGTAGTGGCAAAACAACAACAACTATCAAGCTTGCAAACTATCTAAAACTAAGAAAGAAAAAAGTTTTAGTTGCGGCCTGCGACTTGCAAAGATTAGCGGCGGTTGAGCAGCTAAGACAGCTCTGCGTTGCAAACGAGATCGATCTTTTTTATATAGAAAATGAAAACAACCCTATAAAAGTAGCAAAAGAGGCACTAGAAAAGGCAAAAAGTGGCCTTTATGATGTACTTTTGGTGGATACTGCTGGCCGTCTTGCGATCGATGAAAAGTTGATGCAAGAGATAAAAGATGTAAAAAATGCGATAAATCCACATGAAATTTTCTATGTGGCTGACGCCATGAGTGGTCAAGACGCCGTAAAGACAGCTACAAGTTTTAATGAAATTTTAGGAATTTCTGGAGTTATTCTTTCTAAATTTGACTCTGACTCAAAGGGTGGCGTAGCTATTAGTATCGCTAAACAGCTAAATATCCCACTAAGATTTGTTGGTACTGGTGAGAAAGTAGCTGATATCGAGAGCTTTATACCAGACCGCATCGTAAGTCGTATAATGGGCGAGGGTGACTTAGCCACTTTGGTTGAGAAAACATCGACTATTATAGATGAGAAAGAGGCAAAACGCCTAAATCAAAAGATAAAAAAAGGCCAGTTTAATTTTAATGACTTTTTAGATCAAATGGAAAGCGTTAAAAAGCTTGGTAGTATGAAATCTTTGA
The DNA here is from genome assembly GCF_003048835.2 of Campylobacter concisus. Taxonomy (NCBI): domain Bacteria; kingdom Pseudomonadati; phylum Campylobacterota; class Epsilonproteobacteria; order Campylobacterales; family Campylobacteraceae; genus Campylobacter; species Campylobacter concisus. The sequence continues at coordinate 821,446 of NZ_CP060705.1, forward strand.
TGGGGATGATACCTGGACTTTCAGGACTTGCAAATCAGATAAAAGATATAGATCTTGATAATTCAAAAGAAATTTTGCATATTAAGGCTATGATAAATTCTATGACGCAAAAAGAGCGTGAAAATCCAGACCTTTTAAACAATAGCAGAAAAAGGCGTTTAGCAGCTGGCTCTGGACTATCTCAAGTAGAGGTAAATCGCTTTTTAAAGCAGTTTGAAAATGCCTCAAAGCTTGCTAAGAAATTTTCAGGAAAAGGCGGAGCAAAAGGACTTGCAAATATGCTTTCTCAAGTAAATTTAAAAAGACCTGTTTGATAAAAGGGTTTAAATTTGGATATTTGTTATCTAAATTTAAGCTTTATTTAAAAACAAGAGGAGAATATAATATGGCAACAGTAGTAAGACTAACAAGAATGGGACGTAAAAAAAGACCTTTTTATCGTATAGTTGTTACAGATAGCAGAAAAAGACGCGATAGCGGTTGGATAGAGAGCATTGGTTATTACAACCCTATGGTTGAGCCAAATGTTATAAATTTCAACAAAGAGAGATTGGATTACTGGAAAAGCGTCGGTGCTAAACTTAGCGACAGAGTTGCGCAAATTACAAAATAATGGTTGAAAATTTTTTATACGAATACGCCAAGCTGATAGCTGATTTTCCTGAAAAGGTAACTATTGAGCGTCAAGAGCTTGGTGAAAATTTTGTCGAGATCATTATAAGTGCCGATAAGGTTGATACCGGAAAGCTTATCGGTAAAGACGGCAAAATGATAAATGCCATAAAGACCGTTATTATCGGCTGTAAAGCCAAAGACAATACAAGTTATAGAGTAACGGTAAAAGCTATTGAATAGTGATATTGTTGAAGTCGCTACCATCGGGAGATGTGTTGGTTTAAAGGGCTATTTAAAGCTTCACAACAAGAGCGACTTCCCAGAACAATTTAAAAAAGGCGCAATCTTTTTTGATAAAAACAATGATCAGCTCATCATAAAAGACTATAATAGGCAAAAAGAGCTGGTTTTGTTTGAAAATTTTGATGACTTAGACCTTGCCAAAACACTCGTAAATAGAACTATCTACACTACAAAAGAGCTCACTAGAAAAAACTGCAAGTTAAAAAAAGATGAATTTTTTCAGTTTGATATTATTGGATTAAAAGTTGTAGAAAATGGTGAAATTTTGGGCATTGTAGAAGATATCCAAGATAATTTTGCAAATTCACTTTTATACATAAAAACAGACGAAGAGCTTATCGTAGACGGCAAACCAAAGAATTTCTACATTCCATATTTGGAGCATTTTATCGAAACTGTAAATTTGGAAAGCGGAGAGATTTTGGTAAAAGGCGCTAGAGATATCTTAGAAAATTCATGAAATTTACATTTATTACACTTTTTGAAAATTTAGTCAAACCTTACTTTTGTGATTCTATTTTAAAACGTGCGATTAGTAATAAATTTATAGAAATTGATTTTATAAATCCAAGAAATTTTACCAACGATAAGCATAATAAAGTTGATGATTACATGATCGGAGGCGGAGCAGGGCTTTTGATGTTTCCACAGCCTTTGGATGAGTCGATCAAATTTGTAAAAGAAAAAGATAAAAATGTTCACGTGATCTTTTTGACACCAGCTGGTAAAAAATTTAACCAAAATGACGCAAAAAGACTTTCCAAAAAAGATCATGTTTGCTTTGTTTGCAGCAGATATGAAGGTCTTGATGAGAGAGTTGTTGAGCTTTGGGCGGACGAAGTTTTTTGCATAGGTGATTTTATTTTAACTGGCGGAGAGCTTCCAGCGCTTTGTATGAGTGACGCGATATCAAGAAACGTGCCTGGTGTTTTAGGAAACGACATGAGCCTTGAAGTAGAGAGCTTTGAGGACAATCTACTTGAAGCTCCATCTTTTACAAAACCTGATAATTTTAAATCTATCTTTGTGGTTTCAGAGTTTTTAAAGGGTAATCATGCTAAAATCCACAATTTAAAAAACAAGATGGCTCACTGCAAAACAAGGTACTTTCGCCCTGATTTATATCAAAAGCTAAAGCCACATAAATAAGGAAAAACATGAGAAATAAATACATTGAAGCGTTTGAAAATGCTCAAATTGCTGGTAAGAATATCCCTGACTTCCGTGCAGGTGATACATTGCGTGTGGCTACTCGTATTCATGAGGGCGACAAAACAAGAATTCAAAATTTTGAAGGCATTTGTATAGCTAGACGTGGTAGCGGTACTGGCGAAACATTTATTATCAGAAAAATCGGTGCTAATAGTGTTGGTGTTGAGAGAATTTTCCCAATATTTAGCGACTCTATAGAAGAGATAAAGGTTCTTAGAAAAGGTCGTGTTAGAAGAGCTAAACTATTCTATCTACGCGAACTACGCGGTAAAGCAGCTAAGATCCGCGAACTTAGAAAATAAAACTTTTTCCCTGAAATTTTTCAGGGATTCTCTTCTCTAAACCATTTTAAAATAATTTTTATATTACTCCATATTTATACTTCATTAATCACTCTTTGCTAGAATTTTACCTCAAATTTTACTTTTAAGGAATGGAAATGAAAAAGATTTTGATTTCACTTGCAGCTATTGCATCTTTGGCTATGGCAGCAATCAATCTAAACACAGCTACTAAAGAGGAGCTTATGAGCCTTGATGGCATTGGCAGTGCGAAAGCAGATGCGATCATTGAGTATAGAAAAGCAAATAAATTTAACTCAATCGACGATCTCAAAAATGTAAATGGCATCGGCGATAAAACTTTTGATAACCTAAAGGGTGAAATTTCTACTACTGGCAAGAGCGAAGTAAGCGAAAAAGCAAAAGCTAGTAAGAAGAAAATGGATGAGGCAAAAGACGAGATGAAAGAAAAAATTTCTGATAAAAAAGATAAATTTAAAAAGAAAGCTTCTAAAAGTAAAGAAGAGCTAACTTCTAACAAAGAAGGTGAAACTAGCATAAGTGAAAAAGCAAAAGATGAAAAAGATAAAGTTGTTGATAAAGTAAAAGAAAAGAAAGAAAAAGCCGCTTCAAAAGCTAAATCTAAAAAAGAAAAACTTAAAGAGAAACTAGAGAAATAAAATATTTTAAACCTGCTTGTTTTTACAAGTAGGTTTTATAAAATCATATATTTTTTGTTTTAATTGTAATTGACAAAAAAATATTACAACTTTCTTCAAATTTTATTGATCCGATAATTTGCTTAATTTTCATCTTCAGCCAAGGTGTTTTGCTAATTTGTGTCAAAATACTTGCCATCTAGCTTTACCAACTAAAAATTTGTACGGAATTGCTCCAAAAAAACGACTATCAAAAGAGTGATTACGGTTGTCGCCAACCATGAAAAACGTATCTTTTTCTAACTTCCATATAAAAGCATTTTGACAATCTTGAGTATCAAAATTTGATTTAGATGAAGGTATTTCTGAAGTATCTGCGTCATTAAGAGTTTCTTTTAACTCTTTTTGATACTCATGTTCTAAGGTATTAAATATTATTACACTATCTTCATCATAGTGTATGCCCGCAAATTGTTCTTTATACGGATCAAAAATAAATTCTTTATCTTGCGGACGTTTTAAATAAAGACCATCGCAAGCGAACCGAACCTCGTCACCGCCAACAGCAAAGACGCGTTTCATAAGGTGAGTTTTTGGACTTAGTGGATTTCTAAAAATTATCACTTCTCCACGCTCTGGACGAGCAGTAGAATCTAATATGTGCCCATTATCGGCTTTTGATGATATAAGAGGTGTCTGCGAGAAAGGGCTATATGGGTTTAATATACCGTAGTCAAAAAGAGTTGCAACTATAACCGAATCAATCTTATATGTTGGTTCCATTGAGCTTGTTGGAACAAAGTATATCCTTAAGAAAAACACTTGTGTTACAATAAATACTACAATGATACTAAGTGTAAATTTTATAAAAAAAATTTTCATAAAGAGAGCATCCTTTATCTACTAAGCTGGATGCAATTGTATAGTATTTTTTTGGTTTTGACCTTAATATATCAAGACGATCGGATATAGCAGGTTTTTTTCTTGACATATAATAATGTTTTTTGTATAATCTCAATTCTTTTTTAAATAATCATGTCTTGCTAGCTCAGTCGGTAGAGCATCTCACTTTTAATGAGGGGGCCGTTGGTTCGAATCCAACGCAGGACACCATTTTTTGGGTTTATGACCCTTTCGTCTAGTGGCTCAGGACTCTACTTTCTCTGTGTAGGAACAGAGGTTCAAATCCTCTAAGGGTCGCCAGATATTTTAAATTTTAGGTCGCTTAGCTCAGTTGGTAGAGCGCCACCCTTACAAGGTGGATGTCATAAGTTCGAGTCTTATAGCGACCACCATTACTTTAGGTGCAGCGGTAGTTCAGTTGGTTAGAATGCCGCCCTGTCACGGCGGAGGTCGCGGGTTCGAGCCCCGTCCGCTGCGCCATCTACTTTAAATTTTTCATATCCATTTTTATTTTTTTGTTTTTTTAAATTTAATGCAAAATTTTTATAAAAATATTCTATTAAATAATATGTAAAATAATACATAAAATATTGTCTTTAAAACAGATTGAATATATTTTCTCTATTAAAATTTTTTACTTTTATAGCTAAAATAACGATGAGAGCCTAATTTGCCTCGCGTTTTTAAATAAAAATATTTAAATTTTTAAACCTACTTATCAAACTCTACTTTTTTATTTAATGTAAATTTCAATTATCTTTCATATAGTCATTAGCGAACTAAAATAGCAATTTGTCTTTGTCTAAGGCATATTTTAAAATTTAAAGTCAAAATTTGTTTTATCACGAAATATACATATAAATTTTATGCCTATATGGGATAAATTTATCCTACCAAATGGCTAATATCAACCTCAAGAGCTTAAATTTTGGTGTAAATTCTATTTTTTCTCAAAAGTGATTACCGGCAAAGAAAAAATATGGTTTTTATCTTTTGATTATCAAAATATCAATATAATCGTAAAAATTTATAAAAGGATAATTATGGCACTTGAAAATGTATTAAGAGCGATTGAGGATATAAAAAATGGGAAAATGGTCGTTATGGTCGATGATGAGGACCGCGAAAATGAGGGCGATCTAGTCTTTTCGGCAGCTAGTAGCGACATGCAAAAGGTAAATTTTGCTATCACTCATGCAAAGGGCGTGCTCTGTCTCGCGATGGACGAGGCAAACGCTAAAAGGCTTGATCTGCCGCTAATGGTAGCTAAAAACACTTCAAGCCATGAGACAGCTTTTACGGTTACGATCGACGCAAAAGACGCAACAACGGGCGTTAGCGCATATGAGCGCGATATGACGATCAGGCTTGCAGCAGAGGCCAGCTCAAAGCCTGAGGACTTTGTGCGCCCAGGACACATTTTCCCACTCATCGCAAAAAATGGCGGCGTGCTAGTTCGCACAGGCCACACCGAGGGCTCAGTCGATCTTTGCAAGCTTGCTGGCGTTAGCCCGATGGCTTCGATATGTGAGATCGTAAAAGAAGATGGCACAATGGCAAGGCGCGACTATCTAGAGGAGTTTTGCAAGAAATTTGGGCTAAATATGATCAGCGTTTCCGATCTGGTTGAGTATAGGCTAAGTCATGAAAGCCTCATAAGAGTTGGCGAAAAAAGTGACGTCAAGATCGCAGACTGCGCGGCTATAAGATACGATATCACCGATCACAAAGGCAAAATCCACTCAGCCTATCTTTTTGGCGAGCCAAAGAGCAAGGCAAATGTCAAATTTCAAAAGATCCTTGCCGATCACGAGCTTTTAAGCAGTCCAAAATACGAAGAGCTTTTAAAAACTATCAAATTTCTAAGCCAAAATGGTGGAATTTTGATCTTTTTAGATAGCGACAACTCAAACACAAGCAAAGACTACGGCATCGGAGCGCAAATTTTAAATCACTTTGGCGTAAAGGATATCGAGCTTCTAAGCTCAAATAAAAATAAAGAATTTGTAAGCTTAGCCGGTTTTGGACTAAATATAGTCGGTTATAAGGAAATTTAAAGGAGATAAAATGAGCGAAGAGGCACAACGCAGAGCCTTACAAAATCAAATTTGGAGCATCGCAAATGAAGTAAGGGGTGCTGTTGATGGATGGGACTTTAAGCAGTATGTCCTCGGAACTTTGTTTTATAGATTTATCAGTGAAAATTTTACCGACTACATAGAGGCCGGGGATGATAGCATCGACTACGCTAGCATGGGTGACGATGAGATAGATGACGAGCAAAAAAGGGTCATTATAGAAGAAAAGGGCTACTTCATCTATCCTAGCCAGCTTTTTAAAAATGTCGTAAAAAATGCCTCAAGTAATGCAAATTTAAATACCGATCTGGATCAAATTTTTAAAAGTATCGAGGGTTCAGCCGCAGGGTTTGAGTCAGAGCAAGACATCAAAGGACTTTTTGCTGACTTTGATACGACAAGCAACAGGCTTGGCAATAGCGTCGCAGATAAAAACAGAAGGCTTGCTGCTGTTTTAAACGGAGTTGCTGGGCTTGATTTTGGTGACTTTAAAGATAACCACATCGATCTTTTTGGCGATGCTTATGAGTTTCTCATCTCAAACTACGCTGCAAATGCCGGCAAGTCAGGCGGCGAGTTTTTCACTCCGCAAAATGTCTCAAAGCTCATCTCTGAGCTAGCCATGCACGGACAAGAAAGTGTAAATAAAATTTACGATCCAGCTTGTGGCTCTGGTTCGCTACTTTTGCAAGCTAAAAAGAGATTTGACAAGCATGAGGTAGAGCAGGGCTTTTTCGGACAAGAGATCAATCACACGACATTTAACCTTGCTCGCATGAATATGTTTTTACACAACATAAACTACTCTAAATTTCACATCGAGCTTGGCGATACGCTTTTAGACCCAAAGCTTCAGGACGACAAGCCGTTTGACGCCATCGTCTCAAATCCTCCTTACTCTATAAACTGGATCGGCAGCGATGACCCCACACTTATAAATGATGCTAGGTTTGCTCCAGCTGGCGTGCTAGCGCCTAAAAGCAAGGCAGACTTTGCCTTTATCATGCATGCTCTTAGCTACCTCTCTGCAAAGGGGCGAGCCGCTATCGTTAGCTTTCCTGGCATTTTTTATAGAGGCGGCGCAGAAAAGAAGATACGTGAGTATCTAGTAAAAGAAAATTTCGTAGAAACCATCATCGCCCTAGCGCCAAATCTCTTCTACGGCACATCGATCGCTGTAAATATCCTTGTGCTCTCAAAGCACAAAAGTGAAAACAAAACGCAGTTTATAGACGCTAGTGAGTTTTTTGAAAAAAGAACAAACAATAACGTTTTAACAAATGAGCACATTAAAAAGATAGTAGAAATTTTTGCCAGTAAAGAAGAGATCGCTCACGTAGCTACATCGGTGGATAATGACACTATCGCCAAAAATGACTACAACCTAGCAGTTAGCTCCTACGTCGAGCCAAAAGATACACGTGAGAAGATAGATATAAATGAGCTAAATTTACAGATAAAAGAGACCGTGGCTAAGATATCAAATTTACGCTCGCAGATAGATGATATCATCGCGCAGATAGAGCTGGACGGCGAGAGATGAGTAAAATTTTTGATCTGATAAATGAGCTTTGCCCTGATGGTGAGCAAAGGGGCAAGCAGGACATCAACTGCTTGATGTCCGTCCCTTTGCGAGTGAGTGGAGCATATTGCGTAGCAATGCGAACGATGGCTCCGAAATTTCACTCGCGAAGCCGAGCAAAATTTTAAAAGGCTTGAAATGAGTAAAATTTTTGATCTGATAAATGAACTTTGCCCTGATGGGGTTGAATTTAAAGAGCTTGGAGAGATTGCGGATATTGTTAGAGGTCAAAGGGTTACAAAAGCGGAACTGCAAAATGATGGCAAATATCCTGTTGTAAGTGGAGGTATAAAGCCGCTTGGATTTTTGAATAAATTTAATCGTGAAGCTAATACAATAACTGTTGCGCAATATGGAACTGCTGGATATATCAATTTTATTGAGGAAAAATTTTGGGCTAATGATGTTTGTTATTGTATTTTTCCGAAAAAAGAAATATCTAATAAATTTTTATTGTATTGCTTGATGAAAAATCAAGAATTCATATATTCATTAAGGACAAATGCAATTCCAGCTCATTTGCCACAAAAATTATTGAGTGAGATTAAACTCCCTGTACCTCCGATGGAAGTGCAGCGTGAAATAGTCCGTATCTTGGACTCTTTCACGCTTCTTACAGCAGAGCTTACAGCAGAGCTTACAGCAGAGCTTACAGCTAGGAAAAAGCAGTATGAATTTTATCGCGACTTTCTTTTAAGCTTTGACGAGCTTGATAAAAATGGAGGGTGTGAGCTAAAAACGCTTGGAGAAATTTGCGAGCTGATACGTGGCAATGGGTTGCAAAAGAAGGACTTTGTGGAGCGTGGAGTTCCTGCGATACATTACGGTCAAATTTATACGTATTATGGAACGTTTGCTAGCAAGACTAAATCTTTTGTTTCGGTTGATACGGCAAGAAGGTTAAAAAAAGCGACAAAGGGTGACGTTCTTATTTCTGGAGTTAGTGAAAATATACAAGATATTCTTAAGCCTCTTGGTTGGTTAGGTGAAGAAGTTGCCATATCTGGCGATATGTTTGCTTTGCGTCCAAATAAGGTCGTCAATACGAAATTTTTAACATATATGTTGCAAACTAATAGCTTTTATAAATTTAAAGAAAAGCACGCTCAAGGGGCAAAAGTAACTCGTGTTAAGTCAGATAGATTTTTAAAATTTAAAATCCCCGCCCCATCACTTCAAACACAGCAAAAGGTCGTTGAGATATTAGATAAATTTGATACGCTTGTAAATTCTATAACTGAGGGTTTGCCACGAGAGATAGAGCTAAGGCGCAAGCAGTATGAGTATTACAGAGAGCTACTTTTAAATTTCAAACCAAAAATGAGAGCATAAAGGCGTAAAAATGATAGAGAGTAAAACCATACTTGAGTCAGAAAATTTCATCGTTTTAGATAAATATGAGAGATTGCCTCAGTCTTCAAGCTACCAAAGCGAAGCGGATATGGAGCGTGAGCTTATAGATGATCTTGCAAAACAAGGCTATGAGTATAAAAAAGATATAAACTCTCAAACGGAACTTTTACGAAATTTAAAAGAGCAGCTAGAGAGGCTAAATAACGTTAAATTTAGCCCCTCAGAGTGGAAAAGGCTAGTTGAAGAGTATATCGACAAGCCAAACGATGGCATAATAGAAAAGACCCGCAAGATACAAGATGATCATATATATGATTTTACTTTTGAAGATGGGCATATACAAAATATCTGCCTTATCGATAAAAAAGATATCGCTAAAAACAGCTTGCAGGTGATAAATCAGTTTGAGCAAACTGGCTCATCGCACAACAGATATGATGTCACTATACTTGTTAATGGCTTGCCGCTTGTGCAAATAGAGCTTAAAAAGCGAGGCGTGGCGATAAGAGAAGCCTTTAATCAAATTCACCGCTACTCCAAAGAGAGCTTTAACTCATCAAATTCGCTCTTTAAATACTTGCAAATTTTTATCATCTCAAATGGCACAGATACAAGATACTTTGCAAATACAACCAAACGAGATAAAACCAGCTTTGACTTTACTATAAACTGGGCAAATTCAAAAAACGAAGCCATAAAAGATATAAAGGACTTTACAGCTACATTTTTGGCGAAAAATACACTTCTTAGCATACTGAGCAAATACTGCATCTTTGACACAAATAATACCTTGCTTATAATGCGTCCTTATCAGATAGCGGCGACTGAGCGCATACTTTGGAAGATAAATAGCTCGCATAATGCTAAATGCTACTCAAAGCCAGAAGGTGGCGGCTTTATATGGCATACGACAGGATCTGGCAAGACGCTAACTAGCTTTAAGGCAGCTAGGCTTGCTACACAGCTTGAATTTATAGATAAAGTCTTTTTTGTGGTGGATAGAAAAGACCTTGACTATCAGACTATGAAGGAGTATCAAAAATTTTCAAAAGATAGCGTAAATGGCTCAGCTAGCTCAGCAGAGCTAAAGCGAAATACTCAAAAAGATGACGGAAAGATCATCGTAACAACCATACAAAAGCTAAACAATCTGATGAAGAGCGAAGATGATCTAAGCATATATCAAAAAGAGGTTGTTTTTATATTTGACGAGTGCCACAGGTCTCAGTTTGGCGAAGCGCAGAAAAATTTAAAGAAGAAATTTAAGAAATTTTATCAGTTTGGCTTTACCGGAACGCCGATATTTCCTCAAAATGCCATCGGAGCAGAGACTACGCAAAGTGTCTTTGGAAGCTCGCTTCATGAATATGTAATAGTCGATGCCATAAGAGATGAGAAGGTGCTTAAATTTAAGGTTGATTATAACAATGTCGTGCCTAAATTTAAGAGTATAGAGACAGAAAAAGACGAGCTAAAGCTAAGTGCAGCTGAGAATAAAAGTGCATTTTTGCACCCTGAGCGTATCAAAGAAATTTCAGAGTATGTGCTAGAGAAATTTCATCAAAAAACTCACCGTTTAAACGCAAGTGGCAAGGGCTTTAACGCTATGTTTGCAGTAAGCTCGGTAGATGCAGCGAAGCTTTATTATGAAGCGTTTAAAAATTTACAAAGCAACAAAGAGCGAGCTTTAAAGATAGCGACAATATTTTCTTTTTCACAAAACGAAGAGCAAGATATGGTTGGCGAGATAGCTGATGAGGGCTTTGAGCCAGAGTCGATGGACGTTAGCTCAAAAGAGTTTTTAAACAGCGCGATAAAAGACTACAATGCCTACTTTAAGACAAACTTTAGCGTTGATGGTGGGTCGTTTCAAGACTACTACCGAGATCTAAGCGAGCGCACAAAGAAGCAAGAGATCGATCTGCTCCTAGTTGTGGGTATGTTCTTAACTGGATTTGACGCGCCTTGTCTAAACACGCTTTTTGTGGATAAAAATTTACGCTATCACGGGCTCATACAAGCATACTCTAGGACAAATAGAATTTATGGTGCTACAAAAACTTTTGGCAATATCGTAACATTTAGAGACCTAGAAAAAGCGACAGAAGATGCTATAACTCTTTTTGGTAAAGGCAGCACCAAAAGCGTCATACTCGAAAAAAGCTATAAAGAGTATATGGATGGCTTTACAGATGCGGTATCTGGAGAGGCAAGAAGGGGCTTTGTAGATATAGTAAGCGAGCTAGAGGCAAAATTCCCTGATCCTACTAAGATAGAGACGCAAAAGGATAAGAAAGAATTTGTAAAGCTTTTTGGAGAGTATCTAAGGGTGGAAAATGCTTTGCAAAACTACGATGAATTTGTTGCTCTAAGGGCTTTGCAAGAGGTAAATTTAGACGATGAAAAAGCAGTTTGTGAGTTTAGGGATAAATTTGGCTTAAGTGATGAACAAATCAAAGAGATGCAAAGCATAAAAGTGCCAAATGCAAGGGCTTTGCAAGACTACCGCGGAACGTATAATGATATAAGAGAGTGGCTAAGAAAAGAAAAGGCTGGCGAAGAGAAGGAAAAAGAGAGGATAAACTGGGATGATGTGGTATTTGAGGTTGATCTACTAAAGTCTCAGGAGATAAATTTAGACTATATTTTGGGTTTGATATTTGAGCATAATAAAAAGATAAAAGATAAAGCAGCCCTTACTGATGAGGTGCGTCGCATCATCCGCTCGAGCTTGGAAAACCGCTCAAAAGAGGGGTTGATAGTTGATTTTATAAACCAAAGCGACTTGGATAAATTTAAAGACCGAGCTAGCGTGATAGAAGAGTTTTTTAAATTTGCAAAAGGTGTGATGAAAAAAGAGGCGGACGAGCTTATCACTTCTTTAAATTTAGATGAGGCTGGAGCAAGAAGGTTTATAAGTTCGTCTTTAAAGAGTGGCTTTGTAAGTCAGAGCGGAACGCAAATAGGCGAGATACTGCCTAAGATCAGCCCTTTAAATAAAAACTATCCAATAATCAGACAAAAAGTTATCGACGAGATATCGCATTTTGTTGATAAATTTAAAGAGGTTGGCTCATCGGTTTAAGAGGCGCTTTTAAGCAAAATTTATAGTTTTGCATTTGGCTTATTTATGCTTTGCTTCGTGCTCTAGTAGCCAAATTTTAGTTGGCAAGCCTTCGCCGCCTGAGTAGCCACCAAGCCCGCTGTGAGAGAGCACTCTGTGGCAAGGGATGATGATAGGCAGTGGGTTTTTGGCATTTGCAGAGCCTGCTGCTCGGTAAGCGTTCTTGTGACCTGCAGCAAGTGCTAGAGCTGCGTAGGTGGTCGTTTCGCCGTATGGCACTTTTTGTAAAACGTCATAAATTTTGGCTCTAAATTTGGTTGTTTTTATATCAAGTCTAACGCTAAATTTTTTAAGTTCGCCCTTAAAATAAGCCTCAAGTTCATCTAAACAAAGCTTTAAATTTTCATCTTTTACCGCAACTTTTTCAAATTTATCTACAAAATTTATCTCGCAAATTCCATTTTCACTAGCAACGATCTCTAAAATTCCAATGGGTGATTTTAGGTAGGCTTTTGACACATTTACTCCTTGAAATTTGAAATTTTGGGCAAATTTTACTTTAGATTGTTTTGCTTTTTGATAAAATGCAAGCAAAATCAGCGATTTTAGACTAAAAACGAGCAAAATCACAAAGGAAATTTATGAGCTTTTTTACCGACTACGAAAAACACGTGAGTGAGCGAGAAAAAGAGGGCGTGCCACCGCTTGCGCTAAACGCCAAGCAAACAAGTGAAATTTGCGAGCTTATAAAACTTGCTGGCAGCTCTAGTGGCGATGAGAAGGTGCAAAACGAGCTAAAATTTCTTATAAATTTGCTCACAAATCGCGTAAATCCTGGCGTTGATGACGCGGCAAAGATAAAGGCAGAATTTCTTGGCGAGGTGATAGAAGGTCTTAAGATAGACGGACTTGATGCGGTTCGTGCCATTAAAATCTTAGGCAAGATGCTTGGCGGATATAATGTAGAAATTTTAGTGCGAGCGCTAAAAAATAGCAATGATGTTATCGCGCGTGCTGCGGCAAATGAGCTAAAAAACATCATTTTGGTGCATGAGCATTTTGACGAGATCGCAAAGTTAGCAAGCAGTAATAAATTTGCAAAAGAGGTGCTTGTTTCTTGGGCGAATGCCGAGTGGTTTATGCATAAAAAGCCACTTGATGAGTGCATAAAGGCAGTGGTTTTTAAGGTGCCTGGCGAGACAAATACAGATGATCTAAGCCCTGCTAGTGAGGCCTATACAAGGGCTGACATACCGCTTCACGCAAAGGCTATGCTCGTTAAAAAGATGCCTGAAGGTTTAGAAATCCTAAAAGAGCTAAAAAGTCGCGGTAAGAGCGTGGCGTATGTTGGTGACGTGGTTGGCACTGGCAGCAGCAGAAAGAGCGGTATAAACTCTATCCAGTGGCACCTTGGCGATGAGATAGAGGGCGTGCCAAACAAAAAAACCGGTGGCATCGTGATCGGCACGACCATAGCTCCGATATTTTTTAACACCGCTGAAGATAGCGGCGCACTACCGATAGTTGCAAACGTAAATGAGCTAGAAATGGGCGATGAGATAGAAATTTGGCCATTTAAAGGCGAAATTTACAAGCTTGCAGGCAATGAAAAGAAGCTCGTGGCAAATTTTAAACTAAGCCCAAACACCCTAAGCGACGAGATAAGAGCAGGCGGCAGGATACCGCTGATGATAGGTAGGCAGGTCACCAAAAAAGCTAGGGAGGTCTTGGGGCTTGACGAGGAGCAGATATTCATAAAGCCAGATCAGCCAAAAGAGCTGGGCGGTGGCTATACGCTGGCTCAAAAGATGGTCGGCAAGGCTTGTGGCGTGGACGGCGTGAGAGCTGGGGCCTACGTAGAGCCTGAAATTTTGACCGTTGGCTCGCAAGACACCACTGGGCCCATGACTAGAGATGAGATAAAAGAGCTTGCTAGCCTTAGTTTTGGGGCGGACTTTGTCTTGCAAAGCTTTTGCCACACGGCTGCTTATCCAAAGCCAAGCGACCTTGTGATGCACGAGAGCCTGCCAAAATTTATAAATTTACGTGGTGGCGTGAGCCTAAAACCAGGTGATGGCGTCATCCACTCGTGGCTAAACCGCATGGTCTTGCCTGACACGGTTGGCACGGGTGGCGATAGTCATACGAGATTTCCTATTGGCATTAGTTTTCCAGCAGGCAGCGGCCTAGTGGCGTTTGCGGCAGTGCTTGGAATGATGCCGCTAAATATGCCAGAGTCAGTTTTGATCAAATTTAAAGGCGAGCTAAAAGAGGGCGTGACGCTTAGAGATCTAGTCAATGCGATACCATATTTTGCTATCAAAAAAGGGCTTTTAAGCGTTGAGAAAAAGAATAAAAAGAACATTTTTGCGGGTAAAATTTTAGAGATAGAAGGGCTTGAGAGCCTAAAAGTGGAGCAGGCATTTGAACTAAGTGACGCTTCGGCTGAGCGCTCGGCGGCTGCTTGCGTGGTAAATTTAAGCGTTGAAAGCGTCGCGGAGTATGTTCGCTCAAACGTTGCGCTAATAGAGGCAATGATAAAAGCAGGCTATGAGAGCCATGAAACGCTTGCTAGGCGAAAAGAGAAGATGCAAAAATGGCTAGAAAAACCAACTCTCTTAAGAGCCGACAAGGACGCAAGCTACGCTGAAATTTTGGAGATTGATTTGTCGCAGATAGATGAGCCGATCCTCGCCTGTCCAAACGACCCAGACGACGTGGCGACGCTAAGTGAAATTTTAGCTGATAGCAAAAGAGCGCATAATATCGACGAGGTCTTCGTGGGTAGCTGTATGACAAATATCGGCCATTATAGGGCGCTAGCTAGAATTTTGGAGCGTGAGAGCAAGCTTACTACTAGGCTTTGGATCGCACCGCCAACAAAAATGGATAAAAAGACGCTCGAAGATGAGGGCGTTTATGAGATATTTAAGAGGCTAAATGCTAGGACTGAGGTGCCAGGCTGCTCGCTTTGCATGGGTAATCAAGCAAGGGTGAACGATAACGCCGTCGTTTTTTCGACCTCGACTAGAAATTTTGACAACAGAATGGGCATGGGCGCAAAGGTCTATCTAGGAAGTGCCGAGATAGCCGCTGTATGCGCACTGTTAGGGCGTTTGCCAAGCGTTAGTGAGTATAAAAAGATAGTAAGAGATAGTCTTAGTTTAAACAAAGATCAAATTTATAAATACCTAAATTTTAATGAAATAAGCGAGTTTAGTATATAAATTTGTTACAATATCGCGAAATTTTAAGGAGCTTTGATGAAAAAAGTAGCTTTTTTTCTCTTTTTTAGCAGTTTTCTTTTTGTAAATTTACACGCATTAGAGTGCAGTGACCTTGCTAAAAAAGAGATCTTTAAAACTACTCCAAACGAGCTTGCTTACGCGAATGAGTGGTTATTTTATTGTGATGGCTCGCTTTTAAATTTAAAAGAGGTAAAAGAGCTTTTTGATGCGAGTGTGGCTGTTAGAAGCGAGTCTCAAAGTTGCGTTGGAGAGGGCGTTTATAGAGAAAATTTAAATAAATTTAGATGGATATTGCTAAAAGCTTCATTTGCCCCTGATATCTATCAAAAAGAGCTTGCAAAGCCAGAGATAGCTGAGGCTCAAAAAGATGCTCAGATGGAGTATTTTAGGTACTGGGCGAATGAGAGCTTGTTTAACTTCTTAAAATATAAAAAATTCAGCGAAGCCTATAAAAACGCTCAAACTCCGCTAGTTAAATTTTACGAGGCTTTGGGCGTTGATAGTGCAAGTGCCGCTTACTACGCAACTAGCGTGATAAATGAGTTTTTAAGCTTTAGTGTCGGCAAAAAGGTAAATAAGGCTAAGGCTCTAACTTCTGAGCAAAAGATGATGGCTCAAAAGCTAAGCCAAGACGAGCTTGCAAATTTACTCTACTCAAAAAATTTCACCACCGCAGAGCTTACAAATTTACTTGATATCGCACTGCTAAATGACAAAAGTAGCGATATGATAGAAGAGATCATAAGGCGTGGGGCGGATCTAAATTTAGGCGATGAGACGCCGCTCTTTTTTGCTCTTAGAAATTTAGAAAATGTAAAAATTTTGCTTAAAAATAGAGCCGATGTGAATCACAAAAATTTCTTTGGTAAAAGTGCGCTTTTTTACGCTGTGCAGTTTGAGGATGCGCCTCTTTGCGAGCTTTTGCTAAAGAGTGGGGCAAATGCGAACGAGAGCTATATCGACGAGCAGTCTAAGATGAATATGATAAATTTAGGCATGATGCAAGTAGAGGATACGTGCGGCCTAGAGCATACAAACAGAAGCGTTTTTATGCATGCAGCGGCTCACGCGACGCCAGAAATTTTAAAGCTTTTGATAGATAGCGGCGCTGATATAAACGCGACTGACGATGCTGGATTTAACGCGCTTGATTATGCGATTAAAGATAAAAACGAAAAAAATATTAAATTTTTAGAAGAGCTTGGTTTAAAGCCAAATTTTAATTAGGAAGAGATATGAAAAAGACAGCTTTTGTGACAGGTGCAACATCTGGATTTGGCGAGGCGATCGCTAGAAGACTTTCAAAAGAGGGCTACAAGATAGTCGCTCTTGCAAGGCGCGAAGATAGACTAAAAAAGCTTGCAAGTGAGCTTGGCAATACGCACATCATCGTAGCTGACATACGCGATAAAAAGGCTGTTTTTGACGCAGTTGATAGCCTGCCTGATAAATTTAAAGACATCGAAGTGCTTGTAAATAACGCTGGACTTGCCTTGGGACAAGAAAAGACGATAGATGTGAAGGTTGAGGACTTTGAGACGATGATAGATACAAACGTAAAGGGTCTTATCTACTCTACAAAGGCCGTTTTGCCGCTACTTTATAAGCAAGAAAAGGGCTATATCTTTAACCTAGGCTCGACAGCTGGCTCGTGGCCATATCCTGGTAGCAACGTTTATGGCGCTACAAAGGCCTTTGTAAAGCAGTTTAGTCTAAATTTAAGAAACGATCTAGTTGGCACTAATATCAGGGTGACAAACATCGAGCCAGGGCTTTGCAAGACTGAATTTAGCGAGGTTAGATTTAAGGGCGATAAGGCAAAGGCTGATAGCATTTATGAAAATACAAATTTCATCACGTCTGAGGATATAGCGACCATTTTGCTTAACTGCCTAAATATGCCTGAGAGCGTAAATATAAATAGGGTCGAAGTCATGGCAAATACGCAGACTTGGGCTGGACTTGCGATAGAAAAATTTTAAGGAGTTTATGTGAGACAAATTTTATTATTACTATTTTTTAGTGTCGCGCTTTTTGGAGTTGATCCAGAAGTCGCCAAAAGAAACGCACAAATTTACGGCGTATTCACGCTTATACCGCCTGTTGTGGCAATAGCGCTTGCTTTTATCACAAAAGATGTCATCTTGTCGCTATTTATCGGTGTTTTTAGCGGAACTTTTCTTATAAATATCGTTAATGAAAATGTATTTATGGGCATCATCAAAGGCTTTACAGGCATCGTTTCAAGAGTGGTTGAGTCGATGGCTGATAGCACTGATGCAGGCATCTTGCTTCAAGTGCTTTGTATAGGTGGCGTGGTCGCACTTATTACAAAGATGGGCGGCACAAAGGCGGTTGCTCTTTGGCTTAGCAAAAAGGCAAAAACTGGCGTCTCAGCTCAAATTTCAACTTGGCTTATGGGTATCTTTGTATTTTTCGATGACTATGCAAACGCCCTAATCGTTGGTCCTATCATGAGGCCAATAAGCGATAAATTTAAAATAAGCCGCGAAAAGCTAGCCTTCATCATCGACGCTACTGCAGCACCGATCGCTGGTATCGCTATCATCTCTACATGGGTCGGACTTGAGGTTTCGCTCATCGAAAAGGGCTACGAGCTTATCGGCGAGACTGGCATAAACGCTTATTCTATATTTATCGAGACCATTCCATATAGATTTTACAACCTCTTTATCTTATTTTTCATCGTCTGCACAGCCTTGATGCAGCGTGAGTACGGACCTATGCTAGCAGCTGAAAGACGCGCTAGAAAGGGTGAGCTTCACTCTGGTAAAACTCAAATTCAAGACCTTGAAGATAAGACTCTTGAGCCAAAAGAGGGCGTAAAACTAAGCGCTTCAAATGCTATCGTGCCGCTTCTTGTACTAGTTATCGGCGCATTTACTAGCTTTTATTTTAGCGGTCTTGCTGCACTTGAGGGCGATACTCTTAAAAATGCACTTGCAAATCCACTTTCGTTTTCAACATTTAAAGATACTTTTGGTGCAGCAGACTCTGCTACATCGCTATTTCAAGCAGCATTGCTTGCTAGCATAGTAGCTATCGTCATGGGCGTTTGGCGCAAAATTTTTGATGTAAAAGAGGCTATTAGCACATGGGTAAAGGGCTGGAAAACTATGATCATCACAGTTGTTATCTTGCTTCTTGCTTGGAGCCTTAGTGCGGTTATCAAAGAGCTTGGCACTTCAAGATATTTAGTCGATCTATTAAGTGACTCAACGCCTAAATTTATCCTGCCAGTGGCTGTTTTCATCCTTGGCTCATTTATCAGCTTCTCAACTGGCACCAGCTATGGCACGATGGGCATTTTGATGCCTCTAGCTATCCCGCTAGCTTACGCAGTCGGCAAAAACTACGGCTTAGATGGTGACGCGATGCACGCTTATATGATCGTAAATATCTCAAGCGTTCTAACGGGTGCTATCTTTGGTGATCACTGCTCGCCGATCTCAGATACTACGATACTTTCATCAATGGGTGCAGGATGCAGCCACATCGATCACGTCTCAACACAGATGATCTATGCACTTAGCGTTTGCGCGGTTTGTGTGCTTGTTGGCTACTTACCTGTCGCACTTGGTCTTAGCGTTTGGATCGCACTTCCTTGCGGATTTTTAGCGATCTGGGCTTTGGTTAGATTTGTAGGCAAAAAAGTCGAAGAGAAAGCGGTTTAAATTTGGACTGCAAATACCTAAAAGAGTGCGGATCATGCACTCTTTTTACCCCTTATAGTGAGCAAATTTCATTTAAAACTGATCTTATCAAGCAAAATTTCTCCCCATTTTATGATGGCAAATTTGATGTTTTTAGCTCAAGTCCAAAGCACTACCGCACGAGGGCTGAGTTTGGTATCTGGCACGATGGTAGCAAGCTTAGCTACACGATGCACGCAAGCGAGAAGGGCAAAAGGGTCTTTATAGATGAGTGTCCAAAGGTTTGCGAGCAAATTTCACATCTCATGCCAAGGCTACTTGAAAATTTACAAAATGATGAAATTTTACGCACAAAGCTCTTTGGAGTGGAGTTTATCGCCTGTAAAAGTGGCACTTTAGTCACGCTTCTTTATCATAAAAGGCTTGATAGTGAGTTTGAGGCAGCGATGAAAATTCTAGCTAGCAAGCTTGATGTGATGATCTTAGCTAGATCTCGCGGTCAAAAGCTGCTAAGTGGCGAGCTAAATTTAGTTGATGAGCTAAATGTCGATGGGCAAATTTATAAATTTAGCCTAAGTGAAAATGCCTTTATCCAGCCAAATAAAGCGGTAAATGAGAAGATGATAGCTTGGGCAAAAGAGTGCGTGCAAGGTGGCGCTGACCTGCTGGAGCTTTACTGCGGACATGGAAATTTTACTATCCCGCTTTCGTTTAAATTTAAAAATGTCCTTGCCACTGAAATTTCAAAAAGCTCGATCGCAAATGCCCTTAAAAACTGCGAGCTAAATGGGGCAGAAAATATCAAATTTTTGCGTATGGACGCTGATGAGCTGATGAGCGCATTTGCTGGCGTTAGGGAATTTAACAGGCTAAAAGAGATAAATTTAAGCGACTTTAACTTCTCGCACGTCCTTGTCGATCCGCCTCGCGCTGGACTTAGTGAAAGCGTCATAAATTTCATTAGAAATTTCAAAAACATCATCTACATCTCGTGCAACCCAGAGACGCTAAAAGAAAATTTAAATGAGCTTACTAAAAGCCATAAAATGATAAAATTTGCGCTCTTTGATCAGTTTGCCAACACTCATCACATCGAGTGTGGCGTGCTACTAGAGGCAAAAGATAAATTTTAAAAGGAAAGTTGAAAATGGTTTCATTAAACAAAATAATCCAAGCAAAGATAACGATCGGTCACTTTGTAAATAAAACTCCGTTTGCGCTAAGTGCAAAACTTAGTAAAATTTTGGGCGCAAATGTCTATTTGAAAGAGGAAAATTTACAGCGAACCGGAGCTTACAAGATAAGAGGCGCTTACAATAAAATAGCTAGCCTAAGTGATGAGGAGCGAAAACGTGGCGTCGTGGCTGCAAGCGCTGGCAATCACGCTCAAGGCGTGGCGATAAGTGCAAAAGAATTTGGTGTGCATGCTTGCATCGTCATGCCAGAATCAACCCCACTTCTAAAGGTAGCTGGCACGAAGGATCTTGGTGCTGAAGTGATCTTAAAAGGTGATAACTTTGATGAGGCGTATGAATTTGCAGTAAATTACGCCAAAGAAAAAGATATGACCTTTGTTCATCCATTTAACGATGAGTACGTCATGGCAGGGCAGGGCACTGTGGGTCTTGAGATGCTTGATGAGATAAGCGACCTTGATATGGTTGTAGTGCCAGTTGGTGGCGGTGGCTTAGCTAGCGGTGTGGCAAGCTGTATAAAACAAGTAAATCCAAAAACTAAAGTCGTTTGCGTCGGCGCAAAGGGCGCTCCAGCGATGTTTAATAGCTACGGCGCTAAAAAGAGCATAAACTCAAAGTCAGTTCGCACAATAGCTGATGGCATCGCTGTGCGTGATGCGAGCGAGATAACACTTAAAAATATCGTTGAGTGCGTGGATGAGTTTGTGCAGGTCGATGATGAGGAGATCGCAACTGCGATTTTGTTTTTGCTAGAGACGCAAAAGATCGTAGTTGAGGGAGCTGGCGCAGCTGGCGTGGCAGCACTTATGCATGATAAGATCAAATTTAAAAAAGGCGCAAAGATAGGTGTGGTGCTAAGTGGCGGAAATATCGATGTTCAGGTGCTTTCTATCATAATTGAAAAGGGTCTTATCAAGTCTCACCGCAAGATGACCTTGCAAATCACACTTGTAGATAAGCCAGGAGCGCTCATGAGCCTAACTGATAGCTTAAAATCAGCAAATGCAAACATCGTCAAGATCGACTACGACCGCTTCTCTACTAAGCTTGACTACGGCGATGCAAGCATCACTATCACGCTTGAGACAAAGGGTCTTGAGCATCAAGAAAAGATCAAAGATACGCTTAATAAAAACGGCTTTTCTTTCACTCAACTCTTCTAAATTTACAAGCTCGCTACCTTTTAAAGTAGCGAGCATTTCTAACTAAAACAATATCTCAAATTTAGCATTTACGCTGTTTGATCTTACATCTTTAGCAAAAGCTCCAGTGTAAGAAAGGCCTAAATTTACATTTTTATAGACATTTGCTTTTATGCCAAGGCTAGCTGTGCCAAGGTTTTTAACCTCTTTGCCCTCTAGCTCTAGATATCCAGCATTTGCGACATTTACACCGATAGTTGGTTTTGTGTCGCCAACTAGTCTGTTGTATGCTAGATCAGCTTCAAATTTCATCTTAGTGCTACCTAGGCTAAATGGTACGCTAGGGTTTAGACCAAGGCTAAAAATGCCTAAATTTCTAGTTTTTTCATCAACATCCATTTTGAAAATTCCTACATTTTGGCTTGTGCTATCAGTTTTCATGCGTAGATAGCTTGCACCCACATAAGGATTTAGCGAGAAATTTTCTGTGTTAAAGCTAGTTAGGGCTAAATTTGCATAAGCATTAAGCGCTTTTTCTTTGCTTTTTATATGATCGTTTGAGTAAAAGCTTGCGATTGTTGCACCATTTTGAGTTTTGCGCTTAGCATCTGTGTATAGTACTCCAAGGTCTAGTTTAGTGCTAGCGATCTCGCTTTTGCCGTAGATGCCGATGCTTTTGCCTTTTGTCTTATAAGCATCATCGCCGTCTTCTTTTACTTTTTCTGTGCTAGCACCAAGAACACCGCCAAGTACAAATGCGTCATTTACACTGCCGTCAAATCCAAAAAGCTGTGTCATAGAGTTTGCTTTTATGTCATTAAATTTCATAGCATCAAACATGGTATTTGACCAAAATTTCATGCCATTTGAGTCGCTTGCTCTTATGCCAAATGGGTCAGATTCGTGGTTGATAATTGCATTTTTTAGCATGATACTTTCTAGTAAAAATGCATTGTGCTGAGCTAAATTTGCCTCATTTGCAAATGTTTTTAGAGTTTGTTTTGCCTCCTTTGGTGTAGTGTAGATGAAGTGTCTATAAAGATCGCTTGTGATAACTGCTGGCCTGCTTCTAAATGGCGAAGGAAGTAGTGCTGGCTGGCTTGCTGTACTTTCTATGAGCTGTGCAACTTTCTTTTGGTTGTCATTAGCTGCGATGCTTGTCATTGTATTTTTTGATTTTTTAAGAGTAAGCTCTAGCTTGTTGTCGCTATAGCTTTTGCTAAGATCAAAAAATGCATACTCTTTTGAAAGGGTATCTTCATAGCCTTTGAAATTTCCAGTTGCTGTAAATGTTTTTGATTTTGTGCTGTCGTTATAGAGCCTTTGCATGATCTCTAAGCTTGGCTCACTTATGTTTATAAATGAGTTTTTCTCGAAATTTAGATCTAAATTTGAAGCGCCGTTTGAGACGATGTAGCTACCGCCTGATTTGATAGTGGCTTTTACTACGTCATTTGAGCTTTTTTTGGTCACTTCTCCTAAAGATAGTTGCAAGGTAAATTTATTTCTACTAATCTTTGGCACGCTCATTTCTCTTACAATTTCTAGTGCGCCGCCATTTTCTACTATCACGTCGCTTGATTTTATAGATTGATTAAGAGCTGTGATCTTGCCGCCTTTTATTATGGTCTTGCCAGTGTAAGAGTTGTCTCCTGCTAGGCTTAGTGTGCCTTGACCTCTTTTTATAAGAGTACCTTCGTAGCCCTCACTTGCCCTTAGCTCTCTTGCTCTTTCTCTAGCGTTACCTATCTCAAGTTCGGCTTTTTGCTCTGGTGTTAAATTTGCTATTTTCTCTAGCTCAGCCTTGCGCTCGGTCCAAATTTTAGCCTCTGCATCATCTTCTGTTTTTCTAAATTTGATAGCCACATCGCTTATGTTATTTGAGTAGATATCATCGCTATTTAAATTTACATCAAACACTCCTAGAAGCTGACCTGGTCCAAACATCGCCTTATATAGATCCACTACGCCCCAACCCCAGCGCTCATCAGGCACTCCAAGCGCAGCAGTAAAGCCTGAAATTTTTCTAGTATCTGCTGGCTCTTTGAAGTCATCATGAACTTGCCTTGCAGTAGTTAGTAGCACCTCTCTTATCTGAGCGTTATTCATATATGGGTATCTTTGCATGATGACACCAAGTGCGCCAGTGACGTGTGGAGCTGCCATTGATGTGCCGCCTTTTGTGTCGTAGTCTGCTTTGCCAGTTTTTAGATCAACGACGGTTGAGTATATAGGTTTTGCAGGTGCTGCCACGCTCCACCATTTTGAGTGGCCAGGTGTGTTATAGCGCTGCGTGTCACCCTCTAGCTGGCCAGTGACGTTTAGCCAGTACTTCTCAGCATCAGGTCTAAAGTAAGGAAGCATCGCTCTTGTATATGACTCTTTCATCCCGTCTCTGTTGCCAGCAGTAAAAATTTGGATGACGCCATATCTTGTAGCGACCTCATAGGCTGCATCTAAGAAATTTTTGTCATTTACTACAAATGGATAGTAGCTTTTATATGCAGCATCAATATCTTTGATATCTAGGTTATTGCCGCCATCATACCCAGTAGCACCTTCGTAGGCTTTGTAAAATTTACGGTTTGAACCCCAGCTGTTATTTATCGCTCTAGCTCCACTCTTTGCTAGCCCTTCGTAAGAATTTAAAAAGAAGTTGTAGTCTTGATTTGGACCATATGTCATGCCGTCAGTGCCGCCGGTATTGCCCATTATAAGTCTTGCATCAAATGCTACGCCGTGCATGCCCACACCATCTCTTGACGCAGCTATCGTGCCAGCTACGTGAGTGCCGTGAGAGTCATTTACTCCAGCTATCCAGTCACCATCTATGCTAAATTCTTCACCTTTTTTAAAGTCACCAAAGTCTTTTTTATTTTTATCTACGCTGCCTTTTTTAAGAAGAGGTGAGTTGCCATACGCTGTGTCAGGGTATCTTTGACCATCTTTATAGTAGCTACCAGAGACTTTTAGCGCGCTTACTCTGCCATCACTAAATTCTGGATGGCTAAGTAGCACACCAGAGTCCATAACGCCAAGCGTTACGCCTTTGCCAGTTGCTCCAAGAGCATATGCAACGGCTGCGTTCATGCTCACTAAACCCCAGTCGGCTTTGTACTCATCGCTCTGCCAGCTTTTTATATCGCCAAATTTACCTCTGTTTTGCTCACTAGCACTTAGCTGATTAGCAAGTAAAAGAGTGCAGCAAGCAACACTTAAAAGGATGCACTTTTTGCTTGAAACGGATCTTTTCATATCTCGTCCTTTACATAAAATTTAAACCAATTCTAAAATTCTTAAAATAAATTATTAATTAAAATAATAATAATTTAATGAAAAATAGTAGGCTAAATTTACGAAAATATACGTTATTTACGCTAGTTTTACATTTAACGAGATATTTTATAAAAGACTTAATCTAAAATTAGTTATTTAAATATAATTTTTTTTATCTCTATTTTTAAAACTATTATTTATATATTTTTTTAAAGGATTATTATTTTTCATTAAATTTACAGGACTAAAATTTCGCAAATTTATTCAAGGATGAGATATGAAAAAGAGTTTATTGAGCCTTGCGTTGTTTTGCACTTTAGCTTTTTGTGCCGATGATGAGGTGGTTGGCAAACAAAATGATCAAGTATGGATAGGAGCTATGGGCGGATGCAAGCTTTATGTATTTTCACTAAAGACGACTGACGCGCCAGTAGATAAGCTAATAGCCAAAGATGAGGCGCAAAAAGAGCTTGTGGCAAATACTAAAAATTTACCAAACAAACACAACGTAATGTTTGCAAAGTGCGATGACTACACGGCACTCATAGATAGCGGTTATGAAGATAGCTTGAAAATTTTAAAGTATGATCTGCAAACTTTTGGCAATATAAAGCCAGAGGATCTAACCTACGTCATCATCACGCACGCTCATCCTGATCACATAGGTGGGCTCATAGATGGAGGCAAAAAGACATTTAAAAACGCCAAGCTTCTTATAGATGAAAAGGAGTGGGACTACTGGATGAAGGGCAAAGATGAGAGGATAAAAGAAATTTTATCGCTTTATAAGGACGATAAGAGCTTTTTTGATCATAAAAAGCCGCTATTTGACGGGGCACTAAAGATCATGGCTATCCCAGCCTACGGCCACACTCCAGGGCACAACATGATAAGCTTTGAGGCAGATAACGACAAGATCATCTTTATAGCTGATCTTCTTCACGTCCTAGCAGTGCAAGAGGTCGAGCCAAGCATATCTATCACTTATGATGTAGATCCAGTGCAAGCTGCCAAAACAAGAGAAAAGGTGCTTGATGGCTTGGAGGACGAGACTACTAAGATAGTGGGAGCTCACATGCCTTATAAGAGCCCTATCACCTTGCCAGAGTGATAAATTTCTTTTGCTTTACAAATTTAGGATAAAATGCGGGCTTTAAAGGAGAAAATATGAGTGAATATGTAAATTTGATATTAGCCCTTTTGCTTGCGGTCCTTGCATTTGCGTTTTATAGGGCTAGCAGGGCTTTAAAAAAGGCCAAAGATGAGAGCCAAAATGTATCTGTAAGTACTGAAATTTCACAGCTTAAAAGCATCGGCGAGCTATCTGTTTTTCAGGTGTATAGCAAAGAGATCGTCACAAAAACCGATCATGCGTTTGGAAATTTTGGCAAAGAGTATCTAAGGTGGCTAGTGAGTGAAAAGAAGCTTTCGATGATATTTGAGTTTGAGATAAATTTCATTTACGATCTAACCAGTCCAAAACTCGAGATCATGCAGATCGCAAACTCTAGCTATAAGATAAAAATGCCCCCATGTAAGTATAAATTTTCAATCGCCGATATGAAATTTTACGATGAAAAAAATGGCAAATTTATACCATTTTTGCTGCCTGACTCGCTAAATGGCTTTTTTGGTAGCACATTTACAGAAGAGGACAAAAACAGGCTCATAGAAGAGGCGAGAAATGAAGTGAAAAAGATGAGCGTTCGCCTTATCTCACAGCTTCAAAGCAAAATTCACAAATCAGCTCGCGATACGCTTGAGGCTATAGCTAAGAGCTTTGGTGCAAATAAGGTCGAGTTTGCCTTTGACGATAGTGACGAGCAGATAAATGAGCAACTAAATTTAGAAAATATCGCATAAAAATTAAATTTAAAGGAGAAAAAATGAGTGTAAATTCACAAGAGGTCACACAAACACCTGGTAACAACACAGTCTTTCAAACATGGGTCTTAAAAGGCGACAAAAAGGCATGTAAAGAGGGCTTTGCTAAGCTTTGTGCTTTGGTTGTAAATTTAAATAAAACTGCCAAAGTTAGATTTGGCGCAAATGAAAATGTAAATTGCGTCCTTGGCGTGGGTCATGATGCTTGGAAAAAGCTTGAAATTTCAAAAGAATTGCCAAAAGAGCTTGTAAATTTTAAAGCTATCAAAGGCGATAAACATGAAGCCGTTAGCACAAAGGGCGATATCCACATCCATATCCGCGCGCTAAATGCGGCTGATTGCTTTGACATGGCTCAAAATATCAAAGAAGTTTTGTTTAAATTTGCAGAGCTTACAGATGAGACTCAAGGCTTTAAGTATCACGACGGCAGGGCGATAATTGGCTTTGTTGATGGTACTGAAAATCCTGATGGCGAAGATAGAGACCTTTTTGCAAAAGTTGGCAAAGAGGATGCTAAATTTAAAGGCGGTAGCTATGTTTTTGTGCAAAAATACTTTCATAAAATGCAAGAGTGGAACGCCACAAGCGTGAGCGAGCAGGAAAAAGTTATAGGTCGCTCAAAAGAGTATGACATCGAGATGGACGAGAGCGTAAAACCTACAAATTCACACTCAGCTGCTGCAAATGTAGGCGACGATAAAAAGGTCGTGCGTGGCAATATGCCATTTACTGAAGGTAGCAAAACAGGCACTTACTTCATCGCTTATGCTAGCACCTTTTCAACGGTTGAACTTATGCTTAAAAAGATGTTTATCGGCGAGCCAAAAGGCAACTCAGATAGGCTGCTTGACTTTAGTACGCCAGTGACTGGGGCTTTATATTTTGCTCCTACGCTTGATATGCTTGGTGACTACGAGGGATAAATTTAGCTTGGGGCGAAGCAAATTTGCCCCTTTAAATTTATAAGGAAAAAGATGCCAGAGTGGTTTATCTATGCAGCTCTTTCGGCTGTTTTTGCTGCACTTACCGCGATCTTTGCAAAGCTTGGTGTAAAGGACATCGACAGCGATTTTGCGACATTTATAAGAACGGTCGTTGTCGTTTTTATGCTTATTTTACTTCTAAGCGTGGCTAAAAAATGGCAACCACTAAGCTCACTAAGCCCTAAAAACTGGCTCTTTCTCATACTAAGTGGCATGGCAACTGGGATGTCTTGGCTTATGTATTTTAAAGCGATGCAAGCGGGCAAGGTCTATCAAGTGGCACTAGTTGATAAATTTAGCGTTGTGCTAGCTGTCATTTTGGCTGTCATATTTCTTGGTGAGAGGCTAAATTTAAAAGAAATTTTAGCCCTCTGTCTCATCGTATCTGGCGTGTTTCTACTCATTTTTAAATAAAATTTTCTACATTATTCTTAAAGTATATTTTTAATTTTAATTTGTAATTAATCAAAAAGCCCCTAGAATTTGAACGATTTCATTTTTAAAGGGAGAAATATGAAAAAAATTATTCTATCAGCCATCGTAGCTTGTGCTGCATTTGGTGCTGGGCTAAACTACACAGATGTCGTAAAAGACGTTTATGGTGACGCTAGCTCAAACAAAAGTATAGGCAGACTGCTACCAACCAACGCAGTTGAAATTTTGCAAACAAGTGGCGACAGAGCGCAGATCAAAGTAAAAGGCTATCAAAACCCAGCCGTTAGCAACGTAATTTATTTTGCTGATGGCGCGAGGATCATCTCAGTAGCATTTGCAAAAACTGCACCTTTTGATATCAAAGTGATAAAAGAGGGCAAAAACGGCAAATGGAACGAGGTAGAAACGACAGTTTTCGTTCAAAAAGATGGCTTTAGCACCGATGTAAATGCGATGTTTGCAAAAGCTGATAAGATGTATAAAGAGAGCTGTGGCGTTTGCCATGCGTTGCCTCAAACTACGCACTTTAACGCAAATCAATGGCCGTCACTTCTAAAATCAATGATCGGCAGAACCGCAATAGAGAAAAAAGACGAGTGGCTAGTTATCGAGTACCTACAAAAACACTCATCTGACGTAAATTTAGGCAAATAAGTAAAACCTAGCAGGGCTAAATTTAACCAATTTTAGCAAGGCAAAGGGTTTAAATTTAATGGTTTTACTTAGGGAGAAAACCAAATTTAGTCCGCGTAGTCGGACAAGTAACTTTAGGTGGGTGCAGGGAGTGCTTGCACTTCCGCTCGCAGCCCAGGCTTTGCCTAGGTGAGAAGTTAAAGATAATAAAAGGAGAACACGATGAACGAGAACAGACGAGATTTTCTAAAAAAAGGTGCAACAGCACTTGCAGCTACACCTTTGCTTTCAGGTGTAACAGCTTCAAATTTGTTTGCTGATGAGGTTAAAAAGGGCGTTGTAAAAAATGGCGAAACTCTTACAGCTGCTCACTGGGGCATGCTAAAAGTGACAACCAAAAACGGCATCGCTGTAAAGTCAGAGCCTATCCAAAAGACAAGTGAAATTTACAACCCACTTCAGCACTACACACCAGATATGATCTATAAAAGTCGTATCAAACACACAATGGTAAGAAAGAGCTACTTGCAAAACCCAGATAGCCCAAAACCAGAGCTTCGTGGCATTGATGAGTGGGTTGAGGTGCCTTACGAAGAGGCGATCAAGCTAGTTGCTAGAGAGCTTAAAAAGACAAGAGCACAAAAAGGCTTACAAAGCGTTTTTGCGGGCAGCTATGGCTGGAAGTCAAGTGGAAACGTGCATAACTCAATAATTTTGCTTCATAGATTTATGAACCTTAGTGGCGGCTTTGTTGGCTCGCTAGGTGACTACTCAACAGGCGCTAGCCAGATCATCATGCCTCACGTTGTAGGTAGTATCGAGGTCTATGAGCAGCAAACTAGCTGGCCAGTCGTGCTTGAAAACTCAAAAGTCGTAGTCATCTGGGGCGCAAACCCACTTGCGACACTTCGCATAGCTTGGACAGCGACTGATGAGCAAGGCTTTAAATACTTTGAAGAGCTAAAAAACAAAAAAGATATCAAAGTTATCGTGATCGATCCTATCAGATCTGAAACAGCACAATACTTCGACAAAGCTCAGTGGATCGCTCCAGTGCCAAACACCGACACAGCGATGATGCTAGGTATGATGCACTACCTATATGAAAGTGGCAAATACGATAAAGAATTTATCGAAAACTACACTTATGGCTTTGATAAATTCCTCCCATATCTACTTGGCAAGACAGACAACACTCCTAAAAATTTAGAGTGGGCGAGCAAAATTTGTGGCATCGACAAAGGTACTTTAAAAGAGCTAGCTGATACATTTGTAAGCAACCGCACAATGCTAATGAGTGGCTGGGGTATGCAGCGCGCTCATCACGGCGAGCAACCACACTGGGCGATGGTGACACTTGCAGCTATGATCGGTCAGATCGGACTTCCTGGCGGGGGATTTGGCTTAAGCTATCACTACTCAAACGGCGGCGCACCAACATGCAAAGGTGCAGTCATCGGCGGTGTAAATAGCGCAAGTGTGGGTAAATTTAACGAAAAAGGCGAGTTTATCGGCACTGATACAGGTGAGTTTGACAAACGCGGTCGCTTCGTCGCAAAGGCAGCCGCAGTAGCGGGCACAGGTCAAAGCTGGCTACAAAAAGCAACCAACTACGCTTTCCCAGTAGCTCGTATTGCTGATGCGTTGCTTCACC
Organism: Campylobacter concisus; assembly: GCF_003048835.2. Lineage (NCBI taxonomy): Bacteria > Pseudomonadati > Campylobacterota > Epsilonproteobacteria > Campylobacterales > Campylobacteraceae > Campylobacter > Campylobacter concisus. The sequence goes on from NZ_CP060705.1 coordinate 851,624, forward strand.
CTGGCAAAGTGATAGATCATGACGGCAAAAAGATCACCTATCCAGACATCGACTTTATCTACTGGGTCGGCGGCAACCCACTTGTGCATCACCAAGATACTAATACAAATTTAAAAGCGTGGAGAAAGCCAAGAACCGTAGTTGTTCACGAAGCCTACTGGACACCGACAGCAAAGATGGCTGATATCGTCTTTCCAGTCACCACAGAGTATGAGAGAAACGACATTACGATGACAGGTGACTACTCAAATATGAATATCGTGCCAATGAAACAAGTCGTTGAAAAATACCGCGAGGCAAAAGATGACTATCAAATTTTCACTGATCTTTGCAAGGCTTATGCTAAAAATTTAGTCGTTGCCTACACAGATAATGGCAAGGATGAGTTTGACTGGATCAAAGAGTACTACGACGCAGCCTACGCTCAAGTAAAGGCCGTCCCTGAGCTTGCAAGCGATATGAAGCCATTTGAAGAGTTTTGGAATGAAAACAAACCAGTCACGTTTGCCTCATCTCAAGATAGTGATAATTGGGTAAGACTTGGCGAATTTAGAGAAGATCCTGTGCTAAACGCTCTTGGAACGCCTAGCGGTCTTATCGAAATTTACTCAGATACGATCGAGAAAATGGGCTATGATGACTGCAAGGCGCACCCAACTTGGTTTGAGCCGATCGAGTGGCTAGGCATGAAAGATAAACCTGCAAAATACCACATGATAAGCGCTCACCCAACTGACCGCTTGCACTCACAGCTAAGCCAAACTTCACTTCGTGAGAAGTACGCTATCGCTAACCGCGAGCCAGTGTGGATAAACGAAAATGACGCAAAAGAGCTTGGCGTAAAAACAGGCGATTTGGTGTGTGTATTTAACGCTCGTGGCGAGGTACTAGCGGGTGCTTATGTCACCAAAAACATCAAAGAGGGCGTTGTAAAACTAGCTGAGGGCGCTTGGTATGACGGCTTTGATAGTGGTATCTGCAAAAACGGCTCTGCAAACGTGCTAACCATAGATATCCCAACAAGTAAGCTAGCAAACGGCAATATCAGCCACACAGCTCTTGTAAATATCAGAAAATATCAAGGCGATGAAGCACCAAAACTTACAGCGTTTTCTGAGCCAAAATTTTCTAAATAATTTCAAAGCAGGGGAGTGATCTCCTGCTTAAATTTATCTTTGCTTATAAAATATCTTTAACTACTTTTTCAAATTTATCTATTCATTTTCGTAAATTTTAGAGAAAATTTGAATAATTTTTATTAATTTATATTATTTATTTGTAATTTAAATTTTCTTAAATCACCTAAAATAGGGCATTTACTTAGTAAAGTAAATTTATTGTTACTTAAATGTAATTTATATTTTCAAGTTATATTTAATTATTAAAGTAATAAAATCCGCTTCGTTTTTTGGAGAAACAGCCAATATAACGTATCTTGTAATGCAAAGGAATGAAAAATGAATAATCTAAGTATAAAAATAAAGATCCTACTAATTGTAATTTTAAGTCTTATTTGTTTAAGTGCAACAAGTATTTATATTTTAAATGGTGTTTTTAAGACTAGAAGCCAAGCTGTATCAAGCCTTAATACAGCTGAAGATATCATAAAACAAAGTGAATTTATCCATGAACTTCAAAAAGAGCGTGGTTATAGCGCAGGCTTTATAGCTAATGGCAAAGATGCTGATAAAAATTTAAAAGAGCAAAGAGCTAAAGTTGATGGCGTTTTGTCTAAACTTTCTAACAAAGATGAACTTTCAAGTGAGCTTAATAGCATAAGAGCAAAAGTAGATAGTAAAGAAAGTTTTGCTCTCATAGCTCCAAAATTTCACGATATGATTGAAAATACACTTATATTTGAAAATTCCCTCGCAAGCAGCTCTGAGCCTGATATGAAAGATAACTTGGCTAGAATTTTTAGCATCTCAAAGATCAAAGAGTATTTTGGTATCACAAGGGCGGTGTTAAATGCTGCCTTTATAAAACATAACATCGATAAAAATACATACGTAAATTTGGTTTCATTTAATGCAAATATCAAAAATCTCATAAATGACTACGTGAAATTTAATGCAGGCACATACGCAGATAGTTTGCAAAAAGAGATCTTGCAAAGTGATGAGTTTCAAAAGATAGATGATATCATCAAAAGTGCTATCACTACTCCAGATGAGACAGCTGGCAAGATCGAAGCGGCTAGTTGGTTCCAAAGCATCACAAATTTGATCGATAACTTTAGAAACTATGAGCTTTACTTGTTAAATGATATGAAAGATAAAGCTTTACAAGATATGAGCGAAGCTGGTAACTTAGCTGTTTCTATGGTTATTTTGCTTGCCTGTTTTATACTCTTGCTTGTTTTGGTTTCATTTTTTGTTGGTAAAAATATCATTTCAGGCATCGATAGCGTAAAGGGCGGGCTAAGCGAGTTTTTCTTATATCTAAACAACAAGACAAATTCTGCCAAACTTCTAAGCTTAAAAGGTAAAGATGAAATTTGCATCATGTCGTCGCTCATCAACGACAACATCCAAAAGATCCAAACATCTAAAGAAAAAGAGAACACCTTCATCCAAAAAGCCAACACCTTTGTAAATGAGATAAAAGATGGCAACTATGAAGCAAGCTTAGAAGCAGATACTAATAACCCAGCTCTAAATCAACTAAAAAGCACATTTAAAGATCTACAACTTGCTCTTAAAAATGCAATCTCAAGTAATGGTAAAGATGTACTTGATCTACTAAACACTTATAAAAACCAAGACTTTACAAAAAGACTTGATGATGATGGTAAGATAGCAAGTGGTATAAACTCTCTAGGTATAGAAATATCTAAAATGCTAAATGACAATCTAAACCAAGCCCAAACCCTTGAAGAAAAAGCTAAACTTCTAGCAAGCTCAGTTTCTAAAGTAGCAAGCTCAGCAAACACTCAAGCAAATAGCTTACAAGAATCTGCAGCTGCAGTTGAACAAATGTCTAGCTCAATGAATGCCATCTCTCAAAAGACAGCTGATGTTATAAGACAATCAGATGAAATTAAAAACATCATAACTATCATTAGAGATATAGCAGATCAAACAAACCTACTAGCTCTTAATGCTGCTATTGAAGCAGCTAGAGCTGGAGAGCATGGTAGAGGATTTGCAGTTGTTGCTGATGAAGTTAGAAAACTAGCAGAAAGAACTCAAAAATCTCTAGGTGAGATAGAAGCAAATACAAATGTCCTAGCTCAATCAATAAATGAGATGAGTGAATCAATCAAAGAGCAAAGTGAAGGCATAAATATGATAAATCAATCAGTTGCTCAAATAGATAATCTAACAAAAGAAAACGTTGTAATTGCAAACCAAGCAAATGAAGTAACATCAGAAGTAGATGAGATGGCTAAAGCTATAGTTGAAGAGGTTAGGAAGAAGAGGTTTTAAAAACACTTCTTTCTTAGAGTTTTAACAAACTAAAATTTGTTTAATGCAAACTACTGAATTTAATAAACTCCAATCTGGTTTAAGCTGGATTGGGGTTTAGTCTTTTTAAATTCTAAACTTTAAATTTAATACTCAAGAAACTTCAAGTAAATTTTAAAATTTCATGAGCAAGTAATTTCGGCTCTGATTTTAGTGGCAAGCTTTGCGAAACCTAAAATCAGTAGTCAATTCTTGCGAGTGAGTGAAAGTTTAAAATTTGATAGACGCTTACTAAAATACTTAGCAGATTTAGAGATATTTATTATTTGATATATAAATTATATGTATTTTTATTTGTAAAATTTTACAAAATTTCAAGTCTTGCGCTGATGTCAGCAACGCCTTTTGAATACATTGCAGAAGTTACTATCGCATCGGCATTTGCAAATTCTTTTGCATTTGATAAATTTACGCCGCCAGCTGCTAGGATTATGGTATTTGGCGAAATTTCATCTCTTAAAGCTAGCACGTTTTTGATAAGCTCTGGGCTAAATTTGTCACACTGCACGACGTTGCATTTTGCCTTTAAAAGCTTACTTGCTTCTTCTAAAATTTCAGCCTCTACACAGATCTTTCGCTCGACCATTTTAGCTTTAAATTCTGACAAATGCGAGATAAATTCATCAAAACTAGCATAGGCTTTTATGTGGTTTTTAAAGAAAAGAATGCTATCACTTAGTCCAAGTCTATGCATGCCACCACCGCCTTCAAGCACGGCTTTTACACAAAATTTCTTTGCAAATGGGAAGCTCTTTCTGGTTGCTAAGACTTCGCATTTTTCATTGACGCTTTTTGCAGCTTTTACCATTTTGTTTGTGTAGGTTGCGATGGCGCTGGCGTATTCTAGTGCGACTTGGGCTAGTTTCCAAGCCTTATGCACATCTTCGTAACTGCCATAAATTTTTATGATCACATCGCCAGCCTTGCAAATTTGAGAGTTTTTGACAAAAATTTCGCTCTCGCAGCCAAGTAGCCTTGCCACACTTGCTGCCACATCTACGCAGCTTACGCAAATTTCATCACGCGAGTAAATTTCAAGTGAGGCGTTTTTATCGATATTTTGAAGCGACGTTGTGAGGTCAAAGTAGGGTAGGTCCTCATTTATGTAGTCTAAAATTTCAGCGTCGCTTAGTCTCATTTTACGCCTTTTTTGAAGCGGTTTTTGCTTTTACGATCATCTTTTTAAAGATGCCGTTATCGTAAAGTCCAGCGTGGTAAAGCGCAAAGCATGTAAATGCTATGCCAGAAACTACGTGGAATTTTTTAACAGATCTATTTTTCATAAAAAGTGCGCTTAGGCAAACAGATGCCAAAGTGACGCTCATGCCAACCTTTGCTACTTGTCTATGAGTGTTTAGATCTAGTAGTTTGCCGCTTATCTTTATATCTTTTCCCAAATTTTCTCCTTTAGTTTTTGCTCCAGCAGCTTGTATTTTTGATGCCAAGGCTCTCTGGGTCAAATTCTGGGTTTTTACCAGCTTTTCTTTGAGCTTCGTAGTCTTTTATAGCTATTATCACCACTTTTGATAGTAAGAAAATGGCGATGATATTTATCGTAGCCATGGCTGCCATCGTGATATCAGCGATGTTCCAAGCGAGCTTTAAGTTCATCTGAGCGCCTATAAATATCATAATCACTGCTGTGATCTTAAATGCAAGCGTTAAATTTTTACTCTTAGTTAGAAATTTCATATTTGCCTGTGCGTAGTAGTAGTTGCCGATGAGTGATGTGATGGCAAATAGCACTACTGCAAGGGTCGTAAAGTGTAGCCCAAAGTCGCCAAAATACTCTTTCATCGCTGCTTGAACGAGAGGTAGGGCGGTTAGCACTTCGCCACTTACTCCAGTTTGTTTTGTAAGATATGCCTGAGAAAAAAGCACGATCATACCAGAGGCGATGCATATCGTCATATCGATAAAGACCGCCATTGCCTGAACTAGTCCTTGCTTGACTGGGTGGCTTGTGTGAGCCGCAGCCGCTGCATTTGGCGCTGAACCCATCCCAGCTTCGTTTGAAAAAAGTCCCCTTTTTATGCCTATTACGATCACGCTTCCAGCAAATCCGCCAAAGATCGCTTTAAAATCAAATGCACTTTCTATGATCATCTTGATAACGGCTGGAATTTCTTTGAAATTTAAAACGATCGCGATGATAGCTAGCAAGATGTAAGTAAGCGCCATGAAAGGCACTATATATGAGCTAACTTTGCCGATGATGTGGCTCTTGCTAAAAAACATCACAGCCGTAAATGCTGTAAGGATAAGTCCGATGCCAATAGGCAAGCCACTTTGCGCAAAGGTGATGTTGCTGCCTGCTTGGTCGTAGTAAATTTCAAAGGCAGAGGTCATGGTGTAGCTTTGAAGCCCGTTAAAGCCGTATGCATAGGTGATGATGAGGATGATAGCAAACAAAGAGCCAAGCCACTTTATGCCAAGCCCATTTTTGATGTAGTAAGCTGGACCGCCTTTAAAGCCAAAAACATCTTTTGTCTTATAAATTTGAGCTAGCGTGCTCTCTATAAAGGCTGAAGCTGAGCCTAAAAACGCCATCAAACACATCCAAAAAAGCGCCCCTGGACCACCTGCGACGATGGCAGCTGAAATTCCAGCGATGTTACCGATACCAACGCGTGAAGCAGTCGAGATCATCAGCGCTTGAAATGGTGTTAGATGGTGCTTGTTATACTTGTCCTTTTTCTCTACCAGAACTCTGCAAGCTTCAAAGAACATCCTAAACTGCACAAAACGGGTAAGATAGCTAAAGTAAATTCCTGAAGCTACAAGGATGATAACCAAAAAATATCCATATAAAAAGTCGTTGGCTACATCCATTTTGCCGTTTAAAAAGTTTAAGAAATTCTCAAACACCATCTATCCTTTCAAATTTATTTCGACTTGATCTTCACGCCCTTCATTGAGTTGAGCAGAAGCCAGATCGTCGTGCCATTGTGAAGCATAGCAGTTGCTATTGGATTTAGCATGCCAAGTGTTGCGGCACTTAGTATGGCTGTATTTACGCCAACGGTTGAGCGGAAATTTGAGCTTATTAGCTTCATCGTCTTATTTGCGAGCTCTTTTGCAAGCGCCACGCTCATAATGTCATCTTTTAAAAGGCTTATATCAGCCGTTGCTTTAGCGATATCTGCACCTTTGTGCATGCTTATGCCAACATTTGCTTTTGTTAGACTTGGCGCGTCATTTATACCATCTCCGACAAAGGCGACCTTTTTGCCTTCATTTTTTAGCTCTTCGATGATCGCTGCTTTGTCCGTTGGTAAGCACTCAGCATATACTCTATCAAGCCCTAGCTCGCGCGCTACCTCTTCAGCCTTGCTCTTGATGTCGCCACTTAGCATAACTATCTCTTTTACGCCAAGATTTCGTAGTTTTGCCACCATATCTTTAGCGTTTGCTCTCATATCATCTTTCATAGCTATGACGCCAACAAGCTCTTTGTCATATCCTACATAAAGCAAGGTTAGACCGCTTTGCAAAGCCTTATTTATGAGCGTTTCGTGAGCTTTAAAGCTTATCATCTCATCATCTTCTAAGAAGTGCCTACTGCCGATGACCACCTCTTTGCCGTTCATAGCAGTTTTTACGCCGTGGGCCACGATAAATTCGACCTCGTCATGGTGAATGTGGCTAAATCCACGCTTGTTTGCAGCCTCGACTATCGCTTCAGCTACTGGGTGGAAGTAGTGCTCCTCGGCACTTGCGGTTAAATTTAAGATATCAGCCTCTGAAAATCCATCTTTAAAAGAGTAAATTTCAACCACACTTAGGCGTCCATGAGTTAGAGTGCCGGTTTTGTCAAAGACAAAGGTATCAACCGAGCTTAGAGCCTCGATCGCCTTTGCACCTTTTATAAGGATGCCGTTTCTGCCGGCTTTTGAGATGCTTGACTTAAACGCAACTGGCGTAGCAAGCTTAAGCGCGCAAGAGTAATCAGCCTGAAGCACGCTAGCAACGCTGTTCATATTTTTATTTATAACATACGAAAGCCCAGCAAGAGAGAGCGTGACTGGCACAAGTTTATCAGCTAGTTTTAGAGCTTTTACGCCGATAGCTGACTTTTCATTGAGCGAGCTTTGGATGTACTTTTTGATCCTTGCGGTTGCGGTGTCGTTACCTACGTTTTCAGCCCAAATTTTGATCCTGCCCTCATCGACAACAGTACCACTTATGACGCGGTCGCCTCTAGCTTTTGCCACGGGTTCTGCTTCTCCAGTCATTGAGACTTGATTGACATCAGCATTACCCTCGACGATGTAGCCATCAACGCCTATCGTCTCGCCAGCTCCCACGACTACGATGTCACCTTTTTTTAAATTTTCGGTTTTTACCTTTTCAAGCGTCTTTTCACCGTTTAAATTTCGCTCGACCCATACCTCTTCGATGTTTGGTTTGGCTAGCTCTTTTATTAGATCATCACTTCTGTGGCTAGCACTTTCTTCCATGTATTCGCCGATATTTATCATCAAATTTGTGCTATTTGCAGCCAAATGATCGCCCATTGCAAGGCTAGTGCCAATAGCAGTTGCCTCAAGCACTTTTGAGGTGATGCCATCGTACCTTAGCTCTTTTGCACCTTCTATTAAATTTGGAGCTGTTGCGTAAAGAGTTACGGCTGATTTTAGAGTTTTGTTACTCATAAACGGCGTTACACCAAGTGCAGCAGCAGCTTTGTAGATATTTGCTTTGCTAGGCAGGCTCTCATCTTTTGGCTTGGTTGGAAAATCATAGCTCTTTATAAAATCTAAAATTTTCTCATAGCTCTTATCAAACTCGACGACGATGCTTTTTGCATATTTATTTACGCGCACGCTTCTTGCATCGGTTCGCTCTGAGATCGCAGCCTCGATAGCGCTGACATCGCTTCTGGCATTTATGCTCTCGCAAATAAACCTCGCTCTATTTTTGCTCTTATGAGCTAGAGTGACCTTATTTTTGTGAGTCAAGTTCAGCTTTGACATCTTCAAAACGCTCTTTTAGTTCTTCTATGCCAGCGTTTATTAGCTCGCCACCTTTGATGATCGCTTTAAATACGCACTCTTGTGCTTTTGGATTAGTTAGCACATAAGCTGCTATGCCGCCTAAAAGTAGGCCTTTTACAAAGCCAGCTGCGTTAAAATTTTCAGGTACAAATGGTAAATTTTGAGCTGCATTGTTTATTGCATTATCAACTGCACTTGGCTGAGTTGCTGCTGCGTCATTTGCTGCTACTTCGTTTGCGTTTTCTTCATTGATATAAGGGTTATTCATTATTTGCTCTCCAATTTTATTAGTTCTTCAGCTATCAAAAGACCGCCGATGCCAGCTGCTGTGAAAGCTGCTGCGTTTAGATATTTTTTTTGCGCTATCAAATTTGAAGCGTGAATGCCAACAGCACCTACAAAACCGCCAGTTACAGCGTATTTTACTATCTTCTTAGCGACATCTTTTTTAGTTGCTCTGTTGTTTAGATAGTCGTTAAAGCCAAGTGCAGCCGCACCCATGCCAGCGATTAAGGCTCCGCTGATGAAGTGATCAAACGGAAGCCTTGTATTTGAAAGCGTAAAAAGACTATTTTCTTGCATTCTCTATCCTTAAGCTATATCGTTTGGTGCGATAGCTTTTGGAGCTGCTGGCTTTTTAGCGCGTGGTTTTCTTGTTTTTTTAACCACTTTTTCAGCCTCTTTTTCTACTTTTTTAGCGCCACGTTTTGCTTTTTTCTCTTCTTTTACCATGAAGTCTTTTGCGTCTTTTGCGACGTTTTTACCTTTTTTGTAAAGATCTTTTGCAGCCTCTTTGCCTTTGTCTAAGCCATCTTTTGCGCACTCTTTGATCTTATCTCTTTTACTCCAAGCAACTACTGCTAAACCGCCTACTGCTAAACCTGCTAAAAATGGTAATGCCATTTTAAATCCTTTCTTTGTTTGATTTTGTAAATTATTCATCTTCTCCATCCTTATTTAAATTTTTGCTAACTACTGAAATGCCTAATGCCCCAAGTGCAAGCCCGCTAAAAAACGAGAAATTTGGGTTGTTTGTGATCTTTGCCAACTCGCTTTTATCAGCCTTGCCACTTGCGATATTTTGCAAGCTTTTAGTTATCTCATTAAAGTCATTTTGATAGCTTTCTAAAATATTTGTTATGCCATTTTGCTCAAAATTTTGTGAAATTTCATTTAAATTTAGCTCATTTTTTGCCACAGCTCCGCTATAAATTTCTTTTAAGCAATGCCTTAAAGAGGCGATGTATTCGTTATTTGAAGTAGCCCAAAGTCTAAAAAATAGATCTTTTAGCTCCTCATCATCTAAGCTTTCACAAAATTTTTCATACATTTTGTTTAGCTCATTTTCATAGTTTAGTGCCTCTATCAGCGCATCTTCTTTATTTTTTGCTGGCAAAAAGATAGCTTCGTTTTCACAAACAAGCTCATACTCATGCGCGCTTGCAAATTTCTCTATCAAGATGATCGCATTTTTTCTTACGCTTGCGATTTGATCAAATACTTCACCAAACGAAGCTAGGCTTTCACATAGCCTTAGTGCGTTTTTTTCGCTCGTATAAGAGGCGTTTAAAAGCTCATTAAGCATATTTTACTTCTTTTGCTACTTCATTTACTTTAGCTGAAATTTCTTCTAAATTTTGCCCTTTTAAGAGATCCTCCCAGAGATTTTTAGGGAAAATTTCATGGTCGTATTCGATCGTTACAGAGCCGATTATCTTGTTAAATTTAACATTTTTTATGCCATTTATCTGAGCGATCATATCATCTAAACTAGCTAAATTTACGCTACTACTTAGCTCTTTGATCTTTGGGCTAACCCTTACTCTTAGTCTGCCATTTGTGTGAGCTATCATCGAAAAATAGCTTGCAACTTGTGCTAAAGTTTGTGTTTTTATATCCATTTTCATCCTTTTATTTTGTCTGCGTATTATCTAATCTGTAACTTAAATCAATCTGAAATTTTTTTGTCTTTCATTATCAAAAAGCAAAATGAAATGATAAATTTAAACCCCATTTTTTGCTTGGCAATCACTACAAATTCCATAAAGTATCATCTTGTGAGACTCTGCGCTAAATGAACTTTGGATACAAATTTGCTCCTGCCTTTGCTCTATCATCTCATCTTCAAAATCAACCACCTTTCCGCAATTTTCGCAGATCAGATGATCGTGAGAGGATTTTAAATTTAACTCGTAATTTTTAACACCATTTTGCTCAAAACTATTTGCCAAATGGTGCTCTTCAAGAAAATTTAAAAAGGTATATATAGAAGTCATTGAAATTTCATTTTTGTAAATTTCATAAATTTTTTGACAAATTTCTTGAGCATTTAGATGTGACTTGCTTGCAAAAAGCACACGCAAAATTTGCTCTTTTATCTCAGAGCCTTTTTGACCAAAAGCTTTTAAAAACTCGTTAAAATGCTTGTAAAATAGTTCAAAGTCTTCCACAAAATCCCTATCAAATTGATAATGAATGTAAAGATTTTACAACTTTTCTACTAAAAAATGCATAAAATTTATTACAAATTCTAAGTAAAGTATTTTATAAGCTTCTTTTGGTATAGTTTCGCATTTTTTAAATCAGAATTAAGGAACGAAATGACTTACGACGAGCTAGAATTAGACGCCGTTTTGTTAGAGGTTTTGGAAAATAGAGGCAGCTTTGACTCGATGGATGACGAAGAGCTTTACGAGCTTATCGAGCAAGTCGCGCAATATACTGACGGCGACTACGAAGAGGCGTTTGAATATATGACTCAATTTTCTCCGATCCCTAAAAAACGCTTTGTATCACTATTTATGGTTTAGCAAAAGGCTAAGCCATAATCTTGCTAATTCATAAACTAAATTTCAAAAATCTTTAAAATGTAAAAAAGAGAGCTTGACTCTTCTAAAAGAGCCAAGACATGAGGTTATTATAAGAAGTATTTTGAGATTATCTCTTTAAATTTGATTGTGTATTTGCTAGCTTTTGGGCTGTTGTTGTAGATATCTTCAAAGTCATACATTCTCTCGTAGTAGTCGTTTGTATCTTGTGCGTTTATCTTAAGTCTTGCCACATCTAAGCTAACGCCAACAAAAGCTCCACTAGTCTTGCCACGCTCCTCGACAAATGCTGAAATTTCAGGCAAATCACTAGCTATCGCTACTTCGTTACCAACACCGCCAGTTGCCTCTGCTTTTAGGCTGATCGTATCTTTTGCGTTAAATAAGCTTGCATAGGCTTCCGAGTTTTTAAACAAAATGATCATATCAGCCGAGCTATATCCTAGCTGAAGGCCGATGCTGCCAGATGTGTAATTTACAAAAAATGGGCTTGACCACTCGCCATTGTCGTTTTTAGCGATAAATACGCCTCTGCCTTTTGAGCCAGTGATGATCGCGCCTGCTTTTGTCACGTCTGGGATGATAGCGATGGCTTTGATGCCTGTAAATTTAGTATTTGGTTTTAAATTTCTAGTGCCAAAAGCGTTTAAAATGTTTATCGCATTTTTTAATTTTTGATTTTGAATCACATCAGCGTTTAAATTTAGCGCAAAAAATGAGCCGATCAAAAAGAGTAAAGTTAGAATTTTTTTCATCAAATTTCCTTATTTAAAATTTTTGTTATTATAGCCTAAAATAAACTATTATTTAAAAATTTATTAATGAAATTTTATGAGATTTCATTATAAAATGCCCATTTTTTAAGGAAAAATATGAGCTTAATACTTTTTGTGGAGTACGTTGGTATCGCATCAGCTGCGCTTAGTGGCTTTTTGTTTGCTGTAAAGAGGGAGTGTGACTGGCTTGGCGTCTTTTTGTCCGCATTTTTGACCGCACTTGGAGGCGGTATCATGCGTGATATGCTCGTTGGCAGGGCAGTTTATTCATTCACTCACTACATGCCAGTAAGTGTTGTCATCTTTATGCTTGTCGTATCTAGGATCACAAATTTACATATAAAAAGAGAGGGCTTGGAGAAGAAATTTGTCTTTATCTTTGCCGACGCGATCGACGTTATCTGCTTTTCTATCGTTGGAGCAATGGTTGCCATCGAGTATAGTTACAACATCTTTGGCGTCATGATGATCGCCTTTTTTAACGGCGTTGGCGGCGGTATCTTAAGAGACATCTTGCTAAACGAAGTCCCGTGGTTTTTACGCACAGGACTTTATGGCACGATAAGCCTTGGCGTGGGGCTTGCCTACTTTATCCTCTATCATCTGGGCCTTACCAACATATTTTTTACCATGCTTTTGCTAGCTGCTGGTATCACGGTCAGGATGTTTGCATTTTATAGAGGCTGGAAGCTGCCTGATCTATGAAATTTAGCGAGTTTTTTGATATCTGGGTCAATGAAAACTACTATAAATTTGGCGTGGATATCGGCAAGAAGGGCGATTTTTACACAAATGTAAGCGTTGGCTACCTCTTTGGCGCCTGCCTTGCAAACTACTTTATAAAGTTACTTAAAAATGGCGAAATTTCTAGCTCTTGCAAGGTCGTGGAGATCGGCGCAAACTCAGGCGACATGCTGGCTGATTTCGCGCAGGGCATTTTTACGCTTGAGCCAGAAATTTTGTCAAATTTGGAGCTTATCATCATCGAACCTCATGAAATTTTACGTAAAAAACAGCTTGAAACCTTTAAAAATCGCTTTGGTGACGAAGTAAAAATAAAACACTATGAAAATTTAGATGAGTGCTCGTTTGATGAAATTTTTGTCATCTCAAATGAATTGCTTGACGCATTTGGCTGCGAGGTGATAGACGCAGATAATATGCTTTTTGTGGATAGCGATCTAAAATTTCACTGGCAAAAGGCAGATCAAAATTTACTAGCTCTTGCAAAGAAATTTGGCATAAAAAAGGGCGAGATATCAACTAGCTACGCTAAATTTGCGCTCCAGCTTGCAAATGTGGCTAAAAAAATTAGATTTTTAAGTTTTGACTACGGTGAATTTGAGCCAAAAAATGAATTTAGTCTAAGAGTTTTTAAAGATCATCAAGTTTTTTCTTTATTTGAAATTTCAAACCTTGAGCCACATTTTAAAAGCTCAGACCTAACTTATAGCCTTTGTTTTAAGCAGGTAAAAGAGGCTTTCTCTCTGGCTGGCTTTTTGATGCTTAAATTTAAAAAACAAAATGATGCCTTAGTTTGCGACTTTGGCGTGGATGAAATTTTATCTTTGGTGCTTGAAAAAGGCAGCAAGCAAGCCTATGAAAATGTCACCAAACAGGCAAAATTTCTACTCTCGCCAGAGTTTTTGGGTGAGAAGTTTAAATTTATAGAGTTTTTAAAGGGCTAGCCTAGCGATATCAGCGTAATCCGCCTCACAAGCCTTCAAAAGGTCATTTGGAGCTATCTTTATCTGCTTGCCTCTTACTCCAGCGCTTACTAGCACATACTCTTGCGCTTTTGCTCGCTCATCGATGAATGTGGCAAAGTGCTTTTTCATAGCAAGTGGCGAGCAGCCGCCCCTAATGTAGCCGGTGATCTTTTCTAGGTCTTTTAAGTTTATGAGCTCGCAGCGTTTGGCCCCGCATGCATGAGCAAGTGCTTTTAGATCAAGCTCCAGATCGCCTTGTAAGCAGGCAACGACAAAATTTTTAGGCTCGCACTGGCAGACGATAGTTTTGTAAATTTGCTTTATATCTTGCTTGGTGCTAGCTGCGACGTGAACGGCTGAAAGATCGTTTAGATCAACTTCGTATTCAAGTATCTCATACTCTATTTTTAGATTGTCTAAAAGCCTAGCGGCGTTGGTTTTATGTATCATCTTTTCTCATTTTTGTGAATTTTTTGTATAATTATAGCCAAAACTTAAAGGAGGAAAGATGGCTGAAGAAGTTGAAGAGAAAAAAGCAAAAAAAGGTGGCAATGGCGCTTTGATGATAATCATCATCGCGATATTTGTTTTATTGCTAGTTATCGGAGGGCTAGTCGCGTTTTTGATGCTTAGTTCGGACGAGCCAAAAGAGGCAAATATGGCGCAAACACCAGCTCAGACTCAAACTCAACCAGCACCAGCTCAAAATAAAGCAAAACGCGGTGGCAACGACTATTCGAACATGGGACCGATATATCCGCTTGATCAGTTTGTCGTAAATTTACTTAGTGAAAATGGATCAAGATTTCTTAAAACTAAGATCGATTTAGAGCAAAGCGACGAGCTACTAACTGCTGAGCTTGATAAGAAAAAGGCACTTTTAAGAGATATCATAATAAGAACGCTATCTTCTAAAACTTACGAAGAAGTAAGCACTGCAAAGGGCAAAGATAGGCTAAAAGACGAGATCGTCGGCAAGCTAAATGAAGTGCTAAACGACGGCTACATAAAAAACATATTTTTTACTGATTTTGTGGTGCAATGATAGGCATCGATATCGTTAAAATAGACAGGATATCAAGGCTGAAGGCTCGTCACGGCGAGCTTTTTTTAAAGAGATTTTTAAGCGATGATGAGATCGTGCTAGCAAAAAATGATGCGACTTTGGCTGGATTTTGGGCGGCCAAAGAAGCAGCTAGCAAAGCCCTTGGTGTGGGCATCAGCAAAGAGTGTGGCTTTTTGGACATTGTGCTTAGCAAAAGCGACAAAGGAGCACCAAAAATAAAATTTAGCCCAAGAATTTATACTCATTTTAATATCAAAGAAGCAAGCCTTAGTATAACTCACGACGGCGGATTTGCCGTAGCTGCAGTGATGATCGTATGAAATTTGTCTGTTTTAACTTTTAGCTACTTTTTTATGTAAAGCCTAATTTACAAATAAATACCTATATAAACTTTTTTACAAAAAAGACGAAATTTGATATAACGCTTTGGTGATCATAAGAACTAAGGATAGTAAAATGCAAATTTCTAATAATCTTTCAACCCCTAACTATCTCTCAAGAGAAAACATAGCAAGAGAGATGGGCTTTAAATTTAACGATATAAACGAGATACTTAGTAACGATATGGGTCATAGCATGACATTTCCTAAGTATGCAAGGCTAGATGATAAAGAAAGAGCAAGAGAATATGACAGATATGATCACTCACTCACTGGCTTTGTAAAAGGCGAAGGAGAGGCAAGAGTAAGCATACTTGGCAAACTAATGGGCTATGACGACTCTTTTTCAAAAGATGAGATAGATGAGCTAAAGAAATTTATAGATGATAGCGGTGTTTTAGGGCTTGAGAGAAATCCAGCGTTTGAGCCAAAGGGAATTTTCAAAGATCCATTAAATAGTAAAAAGCTTAGTGTTGATGATTTTATAGATCAGTTTGCAAATAAAAAAATCCTCTCTTTTATAGCTTTTGGTGGTAGTAAGACAGCTGAACTACTTGATAGCGATATGAGTGTTGATGAGTTCAAGGGCAAATGGGCTAAATTTGCACTAAAGGAGCGCTTTGGTTTAGAGCTTGACGAAGAGCTAGCAAAAGAGACTATAAATTCTATTAACGATCTTGAAACACAAAACGAAGAAGATAAAAAAGAGAAGAAATTTACACCTATACAAGTTACTAAAAAGTCTCAAACCTATAAGCTTGAAGCCGATGAGAGATTTAAGGAGCTTTATAAATTTATAAAGAGTGAATTTGATAGTGGCAAGAGTATGTTTGAAATTTTAGAAAAAGTGGCAAAGTTTAAAGTGGATAAGACGGCATAAAAAAATGGGGGTGGCTGAAATGATAACTAGCATAAACGGACTTAGCAATACACCAATACAAGATAACACTATCCAAAAAGAAAATGTAGCCAAAGAAAGCAAGCAAGACAAAAACGCTACCGAAGAAAAATTTGATTACTCAAAGTATATGTTTAGACCCTGGACTGATAATGTAAAAGAATTTATTGATATAGACCAAAGTAAAGAGGGTTGGATAACAGATACTATAAATCGAATAGATAATATGCTGTCTGATTATCCCATGAAAGAAAGAAGAGCTTTAGCATCAAAATATCCTCCAGAAACTATGGAAGAATTTAGAGTTGGAGAGTTACAAAGCTATATGGATTGGCTACTTACCAACTCTGTTGATGGCAAGCCAACAATAAATGGCTTTATGATTGGTCTTGGCACAGCAGAAGAAGCTGAGCTAGAAGATTTTATGAACTCGTTTCCTGAAGATACAA
Source organism: Campylobacter concisus (assembly GCF_003048835.2). Lineage (NCBI taxonomy): Bacteria > Pseudomonadati > Campylobacterota > Epsilonproteobacteria > Campylobacterales > Campylobacteraceae > Campylobacter > Campylobacter concisus. Next base: position 868,194 of record NZ_CP060705.1, read on the forward strand.
TGATGAGTAATGATGGTGCTAGATTGTTTGCTAGAGCAGATCTAAGCATAGAAGAGTTTAAGAAGCTTTATAGAGAAGATGTAGAAAAAACTACAAAAGAGCATAAAGAATTTCTAACTAAACTACACAAAGAAGAGCAAGAATACAATGCAAATTTTGCCAAAGAGCAAAATGAGAAGAAATTTAAACCTATGCAGGTTAAAAAGAAGTATGAGACCTATGATATAAACAAGGATCAAAAATTTCTCTTTGCAAGAGAGCTTTTAAATTTTAAAGAAAAAAGAGGTATAGATGTCTTAGAGCTTATGCAAAAGATAGACAAGAAGCAAATTTTAAATAAGATGGCTTGATGGATTAAAGATAGCCACCTTTTAAATTTATCTATTTAGATTTTGTCTCGTTTTGAAGCTTTGTGGCATGAGCTAGCACACTATCTACTATCTCGCTCGCACTTTTGCCATCTTTTGAAATGAGTAAATTTCTCTTTAGTAGCTCTTCTAAGATAAATTTGATCATCTTCTCATTTTTTAAAAGCCTTGAGAGAGGCACTACATCATCAGCCAAGCTTTGCTCATTCATTAGCTTTGAGTAAGAGCTTGCTTCCGCACTAAGCTTCGTCTCACCACTATCACTAGCGATAGGGCTAAAACTCTTTAAAAATCCCACAAACACACCAGCATTGCTATAAGTATCATCTGCTTGATATACAGACATGTCAGGGTTAAATGTATATTCGTCACTGGCTCTTGTGTCAAGATGCTCTTTACTAAAATTTAGCTCATAGACCTCGTGGCTTACTCCAAAGCCTCTAAGCTCATCTCTAACGCTCTTTGCTTCACTAACTTGATCAAATGTTTTATATACATTTGTAACGGATATTAGGCTCACATCTTTTAAGAAATTTGCATTTTTACCAAAGGTTTTTTGATTGGTATCTAGGCTAAAGCCTTTTGGTAAATTTGTTAGATCAGCTTCGCCATATCTATCTTTTTCATCCCTTACAATGCTTTTAAAAAGTTTATAGTAGTGCTTTGTAGTATCAGCTACATCTATCTTTTCAAAGGCAGCCTTGCTTCTATCTTGCGCAAAAAGATATGTCTTGTTGTTGTATCTAACTATCTCATCAAGCGTGCTTTTATGGATTTTAAAGTCTTGCGGCAAGCCTACAGCTTTGTTAAAGTCAGCTCCCATAAACCCAGCCTTATCTACTGTGTAGCCGTAAGCTTGAAGATCACTGAAATTTAAAGAGATGAGGCTGTTTTGTGAAGAAGAGACATAGTTAAATTTAGCAGGCTCTTGGCTTGGCTCGCTAATCTTTTCTTTGGTTTTTTGGTTAAAGATATCACTAAAATTTGTAGATCTATCACGTTTATGTTGTTGCTTGGTGTATGAATTTACATTTGTGCTTAAGACGCTAATACCATTCATAGCTTGCTCCTTGATAAAAGCAAGCATGATTTGTTCCAGAGTAAATTTACATCCACTCAAGCACTTGCGTGATATCTTTGGCGTAAAAGCACTTTAGGCCTTGTGTGTCAAGCGGTTTATTTGGGATGATCGCGTTTTTAAATTTCTGCGTTTTTGCCTCTTTTAGTCGCTGATCGAGGTTGAAAATTTCTCTTATCTCGCCATTTAGGCTTAGCTCGCCGATGAAGACGCTGTCCTTGCTGATAGGGCGGTTTTTGAAGCTGCTGATTATCGCTGCGATGACGGCTAGATCGGCAGCGGTCTCGCTTATCTTAACGCCACCTGAAACGTTTATAAAGACGTCGTAGTGCCCAAGTGGAATTTCAAGCTTTCGCTCAAGTAGGGCTAGCAGCATATCTAGACGGTTTCTCTCAAAGCCAGTCGAGCTTCGCTTTGGATAGGCGCTTTCGCAAACAAGTGCCTGAATTTCTATGCTAAGCGCCCTTGAGCCTTCCATTATGATAGTGATCGCACTGCCACTCATCGCCCCGCCACGTGTGAAAAATTTACTCGATACCTCATTTGCGCTCACAAGTCCGTGCTGGCTCATCTCAAAGATGCCAACCTCGCTCGTCGAGCCAAAGCGGTTTTTAAATCCACGCAAAATTCTAAGCTCTCTACTCGCATCGCCCTCAAAATAAAGCACTACATCGACCATGTGCTCAAGCACTCTAGGCCCTGCGATCGAGCCCTCTTTGGTTATGTGACCGATGATGAAAACGCAGATATTTTGGTTCTTTGCAAGCCTCATCAGCTCAAATGTGATCTCGCGAACCTGCGTGATAGATCCTGGAGCGGAGGTTATATTTTGGCTATAAAGCGTTTGTATGGAGTCTATCACTAGCACCTTGTAGTCGCTCTTTTGCACTTCTAGTAGGATATCTTCTAGGCAAATTTCAGTTAGTAGGTATAAATTTTTATCCACCGCATTTAGCCTGTTGGCTCTCATTTTTATCTGGCTTTGGCTCTCTTCGCCGCTTACATAGAGCGTTTTTTTGCCGTCTTTTGCTAAATTTGAGCCGATTTTTAGAAGTAGGGTTGATTTGCCAATGCCAGGACTGCCGCCTATAAGCACAAGTGAGCCCTCAACCACGCCACCGCCAAGAACAAGGTCTAGCTCGCTATCTTTGGTGCTAAATCTCGTGAAATTTTGAATTTCAACTTCGTCTATGCTTATGGCTTTGCTAGGTGTGCTGCTGCTTTTTGCTATCTCTTTACTTATCTTTATCTCTTGTTGGCTAAGCTCGACAAAGCTATCCCAAGCCCCACATTGTGGGCATTTGCCCAGCCACTTTGCCTGTTGATTACCGCAAGCTTGACACTCAAAAACTGGCTTTGCTTTTGCCATAATATATCCTTTTTAAAATTTCAACTACTATCACTCCAAAAGTCGCTCCGATCATGTCAGCCACGATGTCAAGCAGGCTAAAGCTCCTATTTGGTAAAAAAGCCTGAACGAGCTCTATTTGCACGCCAAAGGCTAAAAGTAGGGCTAAATTCTTTAAAATTTTAAACTCATAGCCAAGGTAGAGCAGTATATAAAGGACGAAAAAGGCTAAAAAATGGTTTGCTTTGTCCCACGAATTTTCGATGATCGCGGGACTTTTTGGAGTAAATGCAAGAAAATCAATCGCCAAAAGAGCAGCGAAAAAGCAAATTTTACTAAGAAATTTTACCCTACTCAAAAATGGCGTCCATCAGCTCGTCTAAAAACTCGTCTGGGTTAAATTTGATGATATCATCCATGCTCTCGCCAACGCCTATATAAAATATAGGTAGCTCAAGCTCCCTTGCCACGCCAAATAGCGCTCCGCCCTTTGCAGTGCCATCAAGCTTTGTGATGATGACGCCATCAAGCGAGACGATCTCGTTAAATGCCTTTGCCTGTGCGACGCCAGCGTTGCCCTGCGTGCCATCAAGGATGAGGATCTTGCGGTGAGGCGCCTTTTCGTAGGCTTTTTTGCTGATGCGAACGATCTTGTCAAGCTCGTTTGCTAAATTTGTCTGATTTTGAAGCCTGCCAGCCGTGTCTAGGATGACGCGGTCGATGCCTTTTGCAAGGGCCGAGCTGATCGTGTCGTAGGCAACTGCTGAAGGATCATGCCCTTGCTGGGTGGCGACTATAGGCACATTTAGTCTGATAGACCACTGGCGCAGCTGCTCGATCGCCCCAGCTCTAAATGTATCGCAAGCGCCCAAAATGACGCTTTTGCCGTTATTTTTATATAAATTTGCTAGCTTTGCGATGGTCGTCGTCTTTCCAGCGCCATTTACGCCAAGGATAAGATCGACAAATGGCTTATCAGGCTCGATCACGCGCTCGTTTTCGTAGATAAAATAGCTACTCATAACGCGTCTAAGATCGGCTCTGCTCACTTCATCTTGTGGCGGCAAGTAGTATAAAATCTCCTCTACGATCTCGTAAGCCACGTCAGCTTCTAGTAAAATTTCCTCTAAGCTCTCTTTGTCGATCTTTTTCGACTTTTTAGCCGAGCTTATCGCTCCAAAGGTCTTTTCAAAGCCTCTTTTTAAAAACTCAAGCATTATTTTATGGCCCTATTTATGTCAGTTTCAAGCATCTCTTCAGGCACAAGACCGATGTAGCCTTGAGCGTAGTCGCCATTTGCTTTAAAAAGCGCAGATGCTGGGAGTCCTTTGATGCCGCCCATCGCCTTTTCAAATAAGAAATTTCCCTCGCCGACTGCGATGTCGTATTTGATCTTATATTTTTGTGCAAATTCTTTTACTTCGTCCTCGCTCTTGTCTTCAAGCAAGACGCCAACGATGTTTAACTCGTTTTTAAATTTCTCACTTAGGTTGTTTAAGTGCGGGATCTCAGCCTTGCATGGTGGGCACCAAGTAGCGAAAAATACGTAAAGTGTCGCTTTTTTGCCATCTTTTACGTCAAAGCCATTGCTTCTTTTGGTTACTTGCATCGTGCTGCCACTTATGAGCTTTAAATTTATCTCATTTGTCTCTTTTGTGTCGCCGCTTTGCGTGTTTTCGCTAGTTTTTAAAGCTGGCGTCTCTTTGCTCGTGTTTTCATCTTTGGTGATGTTTTTTTCTGTTAAATTTTTACTTTCTACGGCTTGCTCACTTGGCTTTTGCTCGCTTTTTTTACTCGAATCATCGCCGCATCCAAAAAATGCAAAAAGGCAAAGTAATGTTATAATTGCTCGTTTTAGTGTCATAAATTTCCTTTAGAATAAGATCTCGGGATTATACAAGAAAGAGCATAAAATGAGCGTTAATTTAGAAAAAAATGAATTTAGAAAAAATGCAAGAGCAAATTTGATGAGGCTTGCTAAATTTAAGGCTAAATGCTCACACTACCAAGCTACAAAAACGCTTTTAAATTTGATAAATTTTACAAATTCTAAGAAAGTTTTGCTCTATTTGCCGCTTGATTACGAGGTCGATGTGCTTAAAATGAGAAGAAATTTATCACGAAGATGTGAAATTTTTGCCCCTTTTATGGTAGGTCTTAGTTTAAAAATGGTAAGATTGCGACTGCCATTTGTCACTTATAAATTTCACGTCAGACAGCCTTCTGGCAGAAAAATGGATAATGTAAGACTTGATATGGCGGTAGTTCCAGCGATTGGGGTTGATGGAGCTATGGCAAGGATAGGGCACGGAAAAGGATTTTACGATAGATTTTTTGACACTTTGCCCATTAAGCCAAAACTGATAGTTTTCTTAGAGGTAAAAGACTTTTACACCAAAGATGTGCTCTCGCAGGCGCACGATGCGGTAGGAGACTTTTATATAACCCCAAGTAAAAATTATATAAAAAGAGGAATAAATGATAGAGGTTTTAATAGGCTTAGGAGCCGGTGTGGTGGGCGTTGGAGCAGGGTATCTCTACGCCAAAAAGATAAATGATGCAAACTACAACATATTTTTAGAGCAGGCAAAAGCAAAGGCAAAAGCCATTGAGTATGAAGCTGAGCTAACGCTTAAAAACTCTAAAATTTCAGTGCAAGAGGCTGAATTTGAGGCTAAAAAAAGATACGATGACAAGACGACAAAGCTTCAAAAAGAGTATGCAAGTAAATTTGATGAGCTAACCAAAAAAGAGAAAATTTTGCTAAATGAGCAAGAGCTTTTAAATGAGAGTAAAGAGCTTTTTGAAAAAGACAAGCAAGATGCAAAGGTTACTTACGAAGAGGGCTTAAATTTAAAAGCGACTTATCAAAACAAAGTAGAAGAGGCGATAAGGGTGCTTGAGCACGCTGCTGGCTTAACGGAGGAAGAGGCAAAAGAGGTCGTACTTAAAAAGGTCGAGGAGAAGTCACGCGCCGACATCGCTCACATCGTTAGAAAGTACGAAGAAGAGGCAAAAAGAGAGGCTAAAAAGAGGGTTAATTACATCTTGGCGCAGGCTACGTCAAGATTTGCTGGAGAATTTGCGGCCGAGCGACTGATAAATGTCGTAAATATCAAAAACGATGAGTTAAAAGGCAGGATCATCGGTAAAGAGGGGCGTAACATCAAAACCCTTGAAATGGTCCTTGGCGTTGATATCATCATCGACGATACACCACATGCGATCATCTTAAGCAGCTTTAACCTTTATAGACGTGCGATCGCTACAAGAGTGATCGAGCTTTTGGTGGAGGATGGCAGAATTCAGCCTGCAAGGATAGAGGATCTTCACAAAAAAGTGACTGAAGAATTTGAGCAAAGCATACAAGAAGAGGGCGAAAATATCGTCATGGACCTTGGTCTAAATAAAATTCACCCAGAGATAGTAAAACTAATAGGCAAGCTTAAATTTAGAGCAAGCTACGGTCAAAACGCCCTTGCTCACAGCCTTGAAGTGGCTCACCTTGCTGGCATCATCGCGGCTGAGTGCGGCGGAGATGAGAAGCTAGCAAAAAGAGCTGGCATACTTCACGACATCGGCAAGGCGCTAACTCACGAGTACGAGGGCAGCCACGTTGATCTTGGAGCTGAAATTTGCAAACGTTACAAGGAGCATCCAGTTGTTATTAATGCGATCTATGCTCACCACGGCCACGAAGAGGCGACAAGTATAGAAAGTGCTGCTGTTTGCGCAGCTGACGCACTAAGCGCAGCTCGTCCAGGAGCAAGACGTGAGGTGCTTGAGAGCTTCTTAAAACGTGTTGAAGAGATCGAAAACATCGCAAAAAGCAAAGAGGGCATCAAGCAAGCTTATGCGATCAACGCTGGCCGTGAGATCCGTGTCATTGCAAATGCTAAGCTCATAAACGACGATGAGGCAGTGCTTGTGGCAAAAGAGATCGCTCAAGAGATCGAGAGCAAGGTGCAGTATCCTGGTGAGATCAAAGTAAGCGTCATCAGAGAAACTCGCGCTGTTGATTTTGCGAAATAACGGCGAGATATGAAATTTCTTTTATCATTAATAATGTTTTTCTCGTTTGGCTTTGCCAGCGAGGAGCTCGTGCTAGACTCAGCAAATTCGTTTATAACGACGATGAGAGGCGCTAGAAACGCTCCTATAAAAGAGCTCATCGAGCAGTCAAAGGCGACGATCATCTTTCCAAGTGTAAAAAAAGTCGGTTTTGTAGTCGGTGGCATGGGCGGAGATGGCATCATGGTCGTTGGCAACATCAACTCGCCAAGTGAAATTTTGCCAGTTAGTATAAGTGGCGGCAGCATCGGCATACAGCTTGGTTATGAAGATAGCTCGCTTGTGCTATTTATATTTAAAGATAGCATCATCTACGACATAAAAGACGCCAAGATCACGCTTGATACGAAGCTTTCGGTGGCGTTTGGTGATATCGGACGCAATTATAGTAAAGTAAGCGACTTTAAATTTTCAAGCGACATCTACGCTTACGCTGCAAACGACGGATTTTTCGCTGGGGCTAGCTTTGGCGGAGCAGTCATTAGCGCAAAGGATGAAATTTTAAAGCAAAGTGGCTACGCATACGAGCAGCTAATATCTTCAGCTTCTAAACTTTTGGGGCAATGATGCAAGATATTATAAACTCAATCTCAATTTACGGCTACGTTGTGCTGTTTTTTTACAGCCTTGGTGGTGGCATGGTTGCGCTTATCGCCGCTGGGATATTAAGCTTTGCAGGCAAAATGGACATCACTCTTAGCATAATCGTCGCTGCCGTGGCAAACACGATAGGCGATACTTTGATCTTTTACGTCGCAAGGTTTAACAAAAGTTCGCTTATGCCTTATGTGAAAAATCACAAAAGAAAGCTTGCCTACGCTGGAATTTTGGCAAAAAAGCACGGTGATAAGATAATATTTATCAAGAAATTTATCTATGGCGTCAAAACTTTGGTGCCTATCGCACTTGGACTTACAAAATACTCTTTTTATAAATTTAGTGTTATAAATTTGATCTCTTCAGTGCTTTGGGCGGTGATCGTTGGTCTTGCTAGCTACAAAGCAGGGGATTATTTCGTGAGTGTGAGTGACTATCTTGGCGCGCATGGATATATCATGCCACTTGCTATGGTAGGCTTATTATTTGGTATCTGGTTGTTTTTACAACACATTACAAAAAGGAGAAAAGTATGAAAAAGGTGATATCTGCTCTAATCGTAGTTATCGTGATTATCGCAGGCGCTGTTTATTTCGCCTCAAACAAGGTTGAGGAGAACTATCAAAGGATAGTTGATAGACTAAATGATGTAAATGGCTTTAAAGTTTCAGAAAATAGCTATCAAAAGGGCTTTTTTGGCTCAAAAGGATCATTTGATCTTGTAGTTTCAAAAGATCTTTTGAAAAATTTAGCTGGCAAAGATGTAGATGAGGATCTAAATTTTAAGGTAGAAAATGAAATTTCTCACTCAGTGCTTGCATTTGTAAATGGTTTTGAGATCGACTCAAAAATTTCTATACAAAATGAAGCGATAAAAAATATCGTGGCTTCATTTCTTGGATCAAATGTCATCGCAACGGCTAAAACAAAGGCCAGCGTGAGTGGCGATAAAGATGTAAATGTTAAATTTAGCGATATCGACTTTAGCGACAAGCAAACTATGAACGTTCATACAAAGGATGTGAAATTTGGCTTGAAACTAGACGCAAAAGATAATGTAAATAGTGCAAACTTGGGCCTTGAAAAAGTTGTTTTAAAAGATCTTAATGAAGAAAATAAAGCAGAAGTTAATCTTGAAGGCGTCGATATAGATACAAGTTACACTGTGCCAGTTGAAATTTCAAAGATATTTGAGAGCAAACTAGCCCCTTACGTAGCAAAGGCTAAGATCAAAAAACTAGCATTATTAGATGAAAAAGATGGCAATGTTGCTTTAGATGATCTTGAGTATAGCTCGAAATTTGAAGTCTCAAATGATCTTGGTAGCTCAAAAGATGTGGTGAAGATAGGTGCAGTTGCTGTTAATAAAGTGAAATTTACAGATTTTATCTTAGATAGCAAGATAGCAAATATCAACGTACCAACTATAAATAATATACTTGATAGACTAAGCAATGTAAATGTTGATTCAAATGAAAGTGTCTTTGCTGGGCTAAATTTAGACGAAGTAATGGGTCAAATTTTGGAGAAAAACCCAAGTGTGAAAGTGGATAGATTAAGCTTTAAAAATGGCGATAATGCGATAAAATTGAAATTAGACGCTGCTATTAATGGCTTTAAAAGCGGAGAAAGTCAGCTTGCGATCTTTGATAAGCTATCACTTAATGGTGAGCTAAGTGTAGATGAGACTTTAGCTAAATTTTTTGATACACTCTTCCCTGAGATGACTCTTATCGAGCCAACGCTTATATCTGCTGGATATTTAAAAGAAGATGGCAAAAAAGTAGTAAGTAAATTTAAGTACGATCCAAATAAAAAAGATATTATTTTTAATGAAAAGGTTGGACTTCAAAATTTATTTATGGGCTTTTAAAAAAATAGCCTGATTTTTATCTACTTTTAAGCATCACTTCTATATACTTCACTTTCTGTTTTGCAGAGCGCAGAGCAGAAAGTTCTTTTAACTTACAATTGTTAAACTATTAGTCAATCTTTGAAATCTAAACAAGTGATCGATTGAGCCAGTCTATTATGATTAAATAATAGATTAGACAAACTAATATAAAAACTAAAAGTTTTTTTGATTAAAAACTTCATAATAAATACTAAAAAGCAATTTTAGTAAAAACATTATTACTAGATTGCATTAGCAATCCTAGTCTTTAGTGTTGCTTCTTAGTAAAGCTCTGCTTTACGCTAAAGAAGGTTAATATGGAGAGTTTGATCCTGGCTCAGAGTGAACGCTGGCGGCGTGCCTAATACATGCAAGTCGAACGGACAAGTAAGAGCTTGCTCTTATGAGTTAGTGGCGCACGGGTGAGTAATGTATAGCTAATCTGCCCTACACTAGAGGACAACAGTTGGAAACGACTGCTAATACTCTATACTCCTGTCTGACATAAGTTAGATAGGGAAAGTTTTTCGGTGTAGGATGAGGCTATATTGTATCAGCTAGTTGGTGAGGTAATGGCTCACCAAGGCTATGACGCATAACTGGTCTGAGAGGATGATCAGTCACACTGGAACTGAGACACGGTCCAGACTCCTACGGGAGGCAGCAGTAGGGAATATTGCTCAATGGGGGAAACCCTGAAGCAGCAACGCCGCGTGGAGGATGACACTTTTCGGAGCGTAAACTCCTTTTGTTAGGGAAGAACAATGACGGTACCTAACGAATAAGCACCGGCTAACTCCGTGCCAGCAGCCGCGGTAATACGGAGGGTGCAAGCGTTACTCGGAATCACTGGGCGTAAAGGACGCGTAGGCGGATTATCAAGTCTCTTGTGAAATCCTATGGCTTAACCATAGAACTGCTTGGGAAACTGATAATCTAGAGTGAGGGAGAGGCAGATGGAATTGGTGGTGTAGGGGTAAAATCCGTAGAGATCACCAGGAATACCCATTGCGAAGGCGATCTGCTGGAACTCAACTGACGCTAATGCGTGAAAGCGTGGGGAGCAAACAGGATTAGATACCCTGGTAGTCCACGCCCTAAACGATGTATACTAGTTGTTGCTAAGCTAGTCTTGGCAGTAATGCACCTAACGGATTAAGTATACCGCCTGGGGAGTACGGTCGCAAGATTAAAACTCAAAGGAATAGACGGGGACCCGCACAAGCGGTGGAGCATGTGGTTTAATTCGAAGATACGCGAAGAACCTTACCCGGACTTGATATCTAACAAATCATCTAGAGATAGAAGAGTGTCTGCTTGCAGAAATGTTAAGACAGGTGCTGCACGGCTGTCGTCAGCTCGTGTCGTGAGATGTTGGGTTAAGTCCCGCAACGAGCGCAACCCACGTCATTAGTTGCTAACAGTTCGGCTGAGCACTCTAATGAGACTGCCTTCGTAAGGAGGAGGAAGGTGTGGACGACGTCAAGTCATCATGGCCCTTATGTCCGGGGCGACACACGTGCTACAATGGCATATACAATGAGAAGCAATATCGCGAGATGGAGCAAATCTATAAAATATGTCCCAGTTCGGATTGGAGTCTGCAACTCGACTCCATGAAGCCGGAATCGCTAGTAATCGTAGATCAGCCATGCTACGGTGAATACGTTCCCGGGTCTTGTACTCACCGCCCGTCACACCATGGGAGTTGATTTCACTCGAAGCCGGAATACTAAATTAGTTACCGTCCACAGTGGAATCAGCGACTGGGGTGAAGTCGTAACAAGGTAACCGTAGGAGAACCTGCGGTTGGATCACCTCCTTTCTAGAGTACATATAGATATTCTCTCACAAGATATCTATAAGAAAGATATTCTCAATCATCCTTGTTTAGTTTTGAAAGATTGATAGACCTATAGGGGCCTATAGCTCAGCTGGTTAGAGTGCACCCCTGATAAGGGTGAGGTCACAAGTTCAAGTCTTGTTAGGCCCACCAGAGAATTTAATTGGGGAATTAGCTCAGCTGGGAGAGCGCCTGCTTTGCACGCAGGAGGTCAGCGGTTCGATCCCGCTATTCTCCACCATAAAATAGTTTAACAGTAAAAGTCTATATTAAGTGTTTTTAGAAACATTTACTTTAGACTTTTAAGCGTACTTAATCTTTATTGATGACGAAGTTGCCGAAAGCAACTTTGTGCTTTAGGGGTTTCCAAAGGGTGTAACTCTTTGGTCGTAAAGACTAGCTTGCTAGTCTGCGAAGTCTAAATGTTCTTTTAATTAATATTGTTAATAGTCACAAGCAAGTTTTAAAAACAATTTTACAGGACTTGTTAAAGATTTAAATTTCTATCATCTTTGCATTTAATGCAAAAGTTTGACATCACAATCTATTTAGGATTTAAAACTTATCTAAATAGTAGTCAATGCTTTCCGTCTTGAGAGCTAGAATTTAAATGTAGTAACATAAAGTTATCTTTAACAAGGAAGTGATGCGAATTAGAATAATCTAATATAGAAAAGGTAAGCTACAAAGAGCAAGTGGTGGATGCCTTGGCTAGTAGAGGCGATGAAAGACGTGCCAGGCTGCGATAAGTCTCGGGGAGCCGTCAAGGGGCTTTGATCCGGGAATTTCTGAATGGGGCAACCCAACTAATAGAGATATTAGTTACCGTATAACGGAGCGAACGAGGGGAATTGAAACATCTTAGTACCCTCAGGAAAAGAAATCAAAAGAGATTACGCTAGTAGCGGCGAGCGAACGCGTAAGAGGGCAAACCACTAGTTTACTAGTGGGGTTGTAGGACTGCAATATAGACTAAACTTAGCTAATAGAACGACCTGGAAAGGTTAGGCACAGAGGGTGATACCCCCGTATATGAAAGCTTTGTTTTACTTAGCAGTATCCTGAGTAGGGCGGAACACGTGATATTCTGTCTGAAGCTGGGTAGACCACTATCCAACCCTAAATACTACTACTAGACCGATAGTGCACAAGTACCGTGAGGGAAAGGTGAAAAGAACTGAGGTGATCAGAGTGAAATAGAACCTGAAACCATTTGCTTACAATCATTCAGAGCCCTATGATTTATCAGGGTGATGGACTGCCTTTTGCATAATGAGCCTGCGAGTTGTGATGTCTGGCGAGGTTAAGGAAACCCGGAGCCGTAGCGAAAGCGAGTCTTAATAGGGCGTTTAGTCAGACGTTGCAGACCCGAAACGATGTGATCTATCCATGAGCAGGTTGAAACCGGTGTAAGAACCGGCGGAGGACCGAACCCGCTAGCGTTGAAAAGCTATGGGATGACTTGTGGATAGGGGTGAAAGGCCAATCAAACATCGTGATAGCTGGTTCTCTCCGAAATATATTTAGGTATAGCGTCATGTAGTAACACTAGGGGGTAGAGCACTGAATGGGCTAGGGCATACACCAATGTACCAAACCCTATCAAACTCCGAATACCTAGTGTGTAATCATGGCAGTCAGGCGGCGAGTGATAAAATCCGTCGTCGAGAGGGGAACAACCCAGACTAACAGCTAAGGTCCCTAAATCTCATTTAAGTGGAAAACGATGTGGAGTTACTTAAACAACCAGGAGGTTGGCTTAGAAGCAGCCATCCTTTAAAGAAAGCGTAATAGCTCACTGGTCTAGTGATTCTGCGCGGAAAATATAACGGGGCTAAAATGAGTACCGAAGCTTTAGACTTAGTTTTACTAAGTGGTAGGAGAGCGTTGTATTTGCGTTGAAGGTATACCGGTAAGGAGTGCTGGAGCGAATACAAGTGAGCATGCAGGCATGAGTAGCGATAATTGGGGTGAGAATCCCCAACGCCGTAAACCCAAGGTTTCCTACGCGATGCTCGTCATCGTAGGGTTAGCCGGGTCCTAAGCAAAGTCCGAAAGGGGTATGCGATGGAAAATTGGTTAATATTCCAATGCCAACTATAATGTGCGATGGAAGGACGCTTAGAGTTAGAGGAGCCAGCGGATGGTAGTGCTGGTCGAAAGGTGCAGGTTGGAGTTCAGGCAAATCCGAACTCCTTTAAGCCGAGGCCTTACAGGTGCGTGAAGTTCTTCGGAATGAATCGTAAATCCTTGATACTGTCGAGCCAAGAAAAGTTTCTAAGTTTAGTTATAGTTGCCCGTACCGTAAACCGACACAGGTGGGTGGGATGAGTATTCTAAGGCGCGTGGAAGAACTCTCTTCAAGGAACTCTGCAAAATAGCACCGTATCTTCGGTATAAGGTGTGCCTAACTTTGTGAAGGATTTACTCCGTAAGCATTGAAGGTTACAACAAAGAGTCCCTCCCGACTGTTTACCAAAAACACAGCACTCTGCTAACTCGTAAGAGGATGTATAGGGTGTGACGCCTGCCCGGTGCTCGAAGGTTAATTGATGACGTTAGCTCTGCGAAGCGTTTGATCGAAGCCCGAGTAAACGGCGGCCGTAACTATAACGGTCCTAAGGTAGCGAAATTCCTTGTCGATTAAATATCGACCTGCATGAATGGCGTAACGAGATGGGAGCTGTCTCGAAGAGGGATCCAGTGAAATTGTAGTGGAGGTGAAAATTCCTCCTACCCGCGGCAAGACGGAAAGACCCCGTGGACCTTTACTACAGCTTGACACTGCTATTGGGATAAAAATGTGCAGGATAGGCGGGAGGCTTTGATCCATAGACGCCAGTTTATGGTGAGCCATTGTTGAGATACCGCTCTTTTTTATTCTGATAGCTAACTAGCTTGAGTTATCCTCAAGTAGGACAATGTCTGGTGGGTAGTTTGACTGGGGCGGTCGCCTCCCAAAATGTAACGGAGGCTTACAAAGGTTGGCTCAGAACGGTTGGAAATCGTTCGTAGAGTATAAAGGCATAAGCCAGCTTAACTGCGAGACATACACGTCAAGCAGAGACGAAAGTCGGTCTTAGTGATCCGGTGGTTCTGTGTGGAAGGGCCATCGCTCAAAGGATAAAAGGTACCCCGGGGATAACAGGCTGATCTCCCCCAAGAGCTCACATCGACGGGGAGGTTTGGCACCTCGATGTCGGCTCATCGCATCCTGGGGCTGGAGCAGGTCCCAAGGGTATGGCTGTTCGCCATTTAAAGCGGTACGCGAGCTGGGTTCAGAACGTCGTGAGACAGTTCGGTCCCTATCTGCCGTGGGCGTAAGAAGATTGAGGAGAGTTGACCCTAGTACGAGAGGACCGGGTCGAACCAACCACTGGTGTACGAGTTGTCCTGCCAAGGGCACCGCTCGGTAGCTATGTTGGGATGTGATAACTGCTGAAAGCATCTAAGCAGGAAGCCAACTCCAAGATGAATCTTCTTTTAAGAGCTCATATAGACTATGTGTTTGATAGGCTGGGTGTGTAATGGATGAAAGTCCTTTAGCTGACCAGTACTAATAGCTCGTCTGCTTATCTTTTAATAAGCATCACTTCCTTGTTAAGGGTAAAAACTTAATAAGATATGTTTTTATAAAACTTTGTTTATGACTTTTAACTTTATTTAGTAGTGTTAAATAAGAGATTTATATAATATATCTTTTATTTAACACTGCCCGTGACTATACAGACGAGGAAACGCCTTGCTCCATCTCGAACCAAGAAGCTAAGCTCGTCCTGGCTGATGATACTCTCCCTTACTGGGATGTTGGAAAAGTAGGTCGTTGCGGGCTTTGTTGTTTGTCTGCTTAGTTCTTATATTTTTAATCCTAGTTTTTATTAGTGTTACTTTCCGCTTAAGTATAAAATTATTGGTTTTTTACTTTCTTATTTGTTTTTAATTGGTTTTTATTGATTAGGCGTAGTAAGATTTTTATGTTCGTTCTTATGTTATTGAGGTGTTTATCTTTTTAAATTTTTATTCTCTTATTGGTGTTAGGGGCTGCTTATTTGTTAGATTGCGGTTTGATGTGATGTAAAAAATGGCTTGTATAATGCTTTTTTATAGTTAGTTAGTCGGCAATATTTTTAATGGTTTGAAATAAATTTATTGTTTATGAAGTAGGTTTTTTAATGGAAGGTTGTAAATCATGGGACAATATGCGAAGATATAAAGTCCTCGATCTGTGAGAAAATAGGTTTAATAGGTTATGGTAAAAACTGCGGTATTATGTAGTATCCGCACAAGACTTTCATTCTAAAATCCGCTAAAATTCAGTCTATTATAGCATACTATAAAGGATTTTATATGACCGAATCTCACGTAATATCCGCTCTAGTATCTAAGCACTCCGAGCTTCAAGGAAATATCAAATATTATCAAGATATAATCTCAAAGCTAAAATCCGAGCTTGAAACAATAGATAGGGCTATTACTATATTTGACCCTAGTTATAAAACTACGTTCATTCGAGCTAAAAGAATTAGTAATGCTTCGTATTTTCCTCACGGAGAATTAAATCGTAGGATTATAGAGTGTTTAAAGATAAAGCCTAGCACTGTAAATGAAATAGCCGAGTATGTTTTTAAAGATGAGGAAGTAGATGACACTCTTATAGCCAAGTATAGGCAAAACATATCCTCTTTAATTTCAAAGCTCATAAAAAGAGGAACTGTCTCGTTATTTACCGACAACGGAGTAAAATTTTATAAGATAGCTTCCTAAGCTCCAAGCCTTTCGGCTACTCTATGATTGCCTTGCCAGTAACCGCAAAATTCATTAGATATTGAGTTATCGGCTAGGCATCTTGATAAAATATCGTCCATTATAGCTTTATTATCTAGTCTTCTCGTATCTTCTCTATAGGCTATCTCGTTAGCATAGTTTGAAAGATAAAGCGTTCCTAGCTTATGGCATTGACCGTATTGCAAACGTCTAAATCTAGCGTTAAAACTTTCGCTTTGGTTATTATTTTCTCCGTTTAGTCCTGAATACTCTATTTGGTGATTTACCCTTTTTAAATCGTAATGAGTTAGCAAATCGTCGTAAGCCGAATTTTCATCGGTATGAATTTCGCTATTTGGCGCAATATGCGATTTAGCGATAGCGTTTATATCTATGTTATTTTCACTTTTTAGGATAAATGTCTTGGTTTTACTAGCTCCGCTTCCAAGCAAATTTCTTTCTCGAAGCGATATAATAACTCTCTTATTCGGCTTAAAAGCCTTACGCCTATCTATTCTATCGTTTATATTATTAGCGAGTTTTATATAGTTTCCGACGTATACTCCGTCCATTTCGACTACTCCGCTAAATTTATTTCCGTTATCGCTAGTCATAAGACTTTCTCTGATTTTATGAGATAAGACCCAAGCCGTTTTATATTGAACGTCTAGGTCTCTACTAAGCTGTAAGGCTGAAATACCTTTGGTAGCGTTTGAGAATATAACGATAGCAAGAAGGATAACTTTAAAATCAAGCTTATGAGAATGAAATATCGTTCCGCTAGTAACGCTAAAGGTATGAAAGCAATCCTTGCAGCGATATTGCAATCTACTTTCTATAAAGTAGTGAGACGATGCGCTTCCGCAAGTAGGACAAACGGGATTGCCCTTGTTGCTACTCCAACGAATCGACTTAAAATACTCGTAACACTCATTCTCGCTCATTGAAGCTATCTTTCTGACTGATATCGTTCTAGCTTTAGATGAGAGGAGGAAGTGTTGGGACATTTGATAATCCTTTATGTTTTTATAGCCTTATTATACATAAAAATGTATTAGATTTACCTTAAATATAGATATATTTATATCCTAAATTATTATAAATATATCTTAATAAGATATTTATAGCTAATAGTCAAGATTTTTTTAAGAATAAACTAGCTATAATTAAATTATGGAACTAAACGATTTGATAAACAGAATTCACAAGCTCATTGAGGCAAAAGAGATAAAAACTATATCGCAAGCCGAAATGGCGAAGCGTATAGGCGTTCAACATAGAACATACGTAGAGTATTCTCGCGGCAAAAATCAACCGCTTGCTATGAAAGCTTTGCTAAATTTACTTAATGAGTTGGATGACGACGAAATTGTTAAGGTAGTAAGAGAATGGGTAGATTGATAAAATTTATAGATTTATTTGCTGGTATGGGAGGCACAAGGCTTGGTTTGGAACAAGCAGCAAATAAATTAGGCATTAACGCAAAATGCGTGTTTACTTCCGAAATAAAGAGTTATGCACTGACTACATATAATAGCTTCTTCAAAGAGAACAACGATGTTGTGGATATTACCAAAGTAAATAGCGCAGATATTCCGGATTTTGATATATTATTGGGAGGTTTTCCTTGTCAGGCTTTTTCTGATGCAGGCAAACGCAGAGGTTTTGAGGATGCTAGGGGAACTCTATTTTTTGAAATTGCTCGCATATTAAAAGATAAACGCCCAAGCGCCTTTATTTTAGAAAATGTAGAAGGCTTAGTATCACACGACAATGGTAAAACTTTAGATGTGATTCTAAATATATTAGGGCAACTAGGTTATAACGTAGATTATAGAATACTCAACTCAAAACATTTCTCTACGGCGCAATCAAGAAGAAGAATTTATATCGTTGGGGCAATAAATAAAAAAATATGCTTGAATTTTAAAAAAGAAAAGCCTATATATTTTAAAGATATTCAAGAAAATAATTTGTCAACGATAAATAACGATTTAACCAAAAAGATATTAAAATATTATAAACCACAAGAGCTTTACGGAAAAGCACTAAAAGATAAAAGGGGTGGCAAAAATAATATACACTCTTGGGATATAGCATTAAAGGGGGAAGTTTCAAAAGAACAAAAAGAAATATTAAATAAAATCGTTACAGAAAGAAGAAAGAAGAGTTGGGCTGAAACAATAGGTATTGATTGGATGGACGGAATGCCTTTAACGGCTAAACAAATAGCCACATTCCATTCTAGCAAAAATTTAACAGATAATCTTAATGATTTATGCAAAAAGGGATATTTAAAACTAGAACACCCCAAGAAAAAGGAAGGAAACGCAAGAGTATTCGATACTCAAAAACCAAAAGGATATAATATTGTTGCCGGCAAATTGTCTTATAGTTTTTCTATGTTTCTAAACCCATGCGATACAACGCCGACATTAGTAGCAACTGACTTAGATAAGATAGGTGTCATAGATAAAGGCGGTATCAGAAAAATTAGTTTAACGGAAGGATTAAGGCTATTTGGGTATCCCGATAACTATCCTTTACAAAAAATTAAAGAAAAAGAGGCTTATGACTTATTAGGAAATACGATTTGTGTAAACGTTATAGAAAAAATAGCTAAAAACATATTATCTGTTATTTAAAACAAAAGTCATTTCCATATTTTGTTATCAAATTATTTATAATGTTGCTTTTCCATAACTGAGGGTTTTGTTGTGATATTTGATGGTAATTACATAAAGTGCAATAAATTGCTGTTAAAAAACTTGCAATATCTTGAAACGGTCCTTGACTATTGTGCTTAAAATCAGAATTTGGTCTTATATTATAAATCATATTTCGTTTTACTTGTGTTTTTAGAGGAGGATACTTTCCATTTGAAGTAGTTCCAGCTATTTCCCAAATTTTTTTTAACCAGATATCTTTAATTTCAATATCAAAATTGTCATCAAAATCATATCCAAAGATTAAATAGTCCGCAAAAAGCTTATGAGGTTCAAACGCAATCGCTTCACAATATGAAGAAAAATTCGCGATATCAAAAGCCGGATTTCTATTGTAATTAAACGATTTAACTTCCAATAAATTGACATCTTCGGAATTTGATAAAAAGAAATCTGGAAATTCTTGCGAATTTAAAGGTTCTCGATAATATATATTATTGGTTATAAAATAGTTTTTTACCCAATCTTGCAATACATTACCAATAATATCAGTATGGGTTATTTTTACAGTTGTATTTACTATTGAAAAATATATAGAACCTTTACTTCCTTTCCAGTTTATATTTTTTAATTCATTAAATAAAGAACTAGCGGTGATATATCGTTTAGACATTTGTTTAATCCATTTTCGTTTTAAAAGTATATCTTAACATTATTTAGTTTTTATTAAAAACTTGTGCAAATGCTACATAATACCGGAGTTTTGCATAAATAGCAGCTGGCGGTTACCGCGATATTCATTTAAAAATTCATTTACAGTATAGGCGGTATCTCTTAAAATTTTTGGCTTATCATTGTCTGGTTTTGCTTGCTGACCTTGTATATACTCTACAAACAAACCCTTGCTTTCATTTATGAAATTTTTAAGATCTGATAGCTGCTCGCTTGTAAAATCAGGATCATAGCCTCTAAGCTTTCCTATGATAGTGACTTTTGCTTCATCGCCTTTTGTAAAGCCAGATAGTGGATATATGTGTCTATCGTAAGCCGCAGCTTGAGCTTTTCTATCAAGCCTTGCGTATTTAGGAAAGCTCATACCATATCCCATGTCGTTACTAAGTATCTCGTTAATATCGTTAAATTTAAACCCCATCTCACTAGCTATGTGTTCTCTAGACAGATAAGGATATGGTGAGCTAGAAATTTGCATTTTACTATCCTTAGTAAATTTTAAACTACTCAACGATTTTCAAAATTTGTTTGAGTAAGGTTTTTCTTTGATTTAAATCGACCTTTCAACAATTTAGTTTATATATAGCCTATCTCTACACAAAAGTATTGCTGATAGCGCTTATCCTCCCACTCCAAGAATTTGCTAGAGAATTTATATCCTCGCTAGTTGGCTTAAATTTCTCATATTCGTGTGAGGTAACACTTTCTGCGTTAATGTTCTTTGATCTTGCATATATCAAAAGCGTTAGCTCTTTAAGTCTTTCTTTTATGAGCGCTTTTATGCTCTCACTATCTTTACCCACTTTTTCAAAATCCACAAAGTACTCTTTATGCTCTCCAGTGCTTGAGATATCATTTAAGGCAGCGCTACTTAGCTTAGTCTTTGCACTATCACTTGGTAGCGGTCTAGAGCTGCGCAAAAATCCCATAAAAAGAGCCTCTTTACTGTAGCCTTCATCTGACTTATAAAAAGAGATATCAGGGTTAAAGCTAAACTCATCACCTGATTCGCTCATCGTAAAATCAACCTCTTTTACTATGAGCCTAATGCCTGCGCTTGATAGCTCTTTACTTATAGACTTAGCGCTATTTAGCTCATCAGTGCTAGAGTAGATGTTTGAGATAGTAGAGTTTGATAGATCTTTTAGTAGGTGTCCTTTGGCATCGTAGCTAGTGCCTTTTGTGCTGTAGCCTTTTGGTAGTTTGCCTATATCTGCAAGGGTGTAGCTCTTTTTATCATCACCTAAGGCAGAGGTCATTTGGTCAAATAGTCTGTAGTAGTGCTTTATGGTGTCAGCCATATCAATATTATCAAAGATCTTTATCTGCTCGTCCTTGCTCTTGATGCGATTTAGCACATGGTTGCGCTCGGCAAATCTATTAAGTTCATCAAGCGTGCTTTTATGGATTTTAAAGTCCTTTGGCAAACCTGCTGCTTTGTTAAAATCAGCTCCCATAAAGCCAGCTTTATCTACTGTGTAGCCATAAGCTTGAAGGTCATTAAAATTTAAAGAGCTGAGACTATTTTGTGAAGAAGTAGTATAAGTAAATTTAGCTGGCTCTTGGTTTGGCTTGCTAATCTTTTCTTTGGCATTTTGCTTCAAAATATCACTAAAATTTGCAGACCTGCCTTGTTTATGCTGTTGCTTAGTATATGAATTTACATTTGTGCCTAAGATGCTAATATCATTCATGGCTTGATCTCCTAGCTTCTTTTATAGTTTAAAGCAAAAGGTGTTCCAGTAAAATTTGAGTTTAAGAAAATGTGGGGAGATATATCCCCACAAAAAATGTTATTTATTTTTTATCGTCACCTACTTCTTCGCAAGCTACTTTATAGCGGTATTTGCACGCTAGCTCTAGGTAACTTTTTTGAGTGGCTGCATCGTTTTTTTCGCCGTAAAAGTCAGCTAGTTTATAACAAGCAAGACCAAATCTTTGCTCACATGATTTTGCAAATAGCTCATTTGCTTTGCCTTGCATTTTTGGGTCATCTTCGTAGTATTCGCCAAGTTCAAAGCAAGCTTTTGGCGTGCCAAGATCGCATGATTTGGTTAGTGATTTTACGATCGTTTCATTATCTTTTTTTGAGTTAATTGATTTTGAGTTTAGTAAAACTGCAAGTCTGTAGCAACCCCTTTTATCGCCTAGATCACAAGCTTTTTGATAGTACATGACACCTTTGTTGATGTCTCTTCTAGCATATGTTTTGCCAAGCTTTAAACACCAAATAGCTTCATTATTTGCGCATTTTTGCTCGATCCTAGCTATCTTTTCAGCTCTACCACAACCTGAGATGAACAAGATTGCAACAGCCATTAGAATTAAATTTTTAAACACATTTACTCCTTTATCGTTAAAAATTTATTTAACTGCATTATAAAATCATATAACTTAGATTAAAATTTAAAAAGGAGCAGAAAGGTAAATTTGCCCCAAGAGGGACAAATTTATAGATATAGCATCGTCCCAAGGCGGATCATATTTGAGCCACATTTTATCGCTAGTTCGAAGTCGCTACTCATACCCATCGAGCAGATAGTTGCGCCTTTTGGCTTTAGGCTCTCGTAAATTTTATATGTTAGCTCGAAGCTCTTTTGCACCTCTTTTGGCTCATCCACATGCGCTCCGATGCTCATCACGCCTTTTAAATTTATATTTTTGCACTCGCTTTGGATGCGCTCATAAATTTCAGCCGCATTTGCGACGCTGACACCTTGCTTTGTATCTTCGTCGGCCGAGTTTATCTGAAGTAGGGTGTCTAGCTTGTAGCTAAGCCTTTTATCGACCTCTAGGGCTCTTTCGAAGCTATCGCAGCTTTGCCAAAGCACTGGTTTTAGGCTTATCATTTGATTGATTTTGTTATTTTGCAGGCGGCCTATCATATGCCATTTGATGTCAGTGAAATTTTGCAACTCTAGCTCTTTTTTGGCTAGCTCCTGGACTCTATTTTCGCCAAAATTTCTCTGCCCTTGTGCGTAAAGCTCCCTCACTTCAGTGCATGTCACATTTTTGCTAACGGCTATCAGCGTCACATCTTTGCTTAAATTTTCTATCTTTTCAAGTAGATCTTTTAAAACTATCATCATAAACCTCCGCTTAATCTCATAATGTCATTGAATGTCGCGAGCACCATGATGCCAAGCAGTAGTGCCCAGCCGCAGTAGGTAAGCGTAACAAGCACTCGCTCATTTATCTCGCGTCTGAAAATTAGTTCATAAATGTTAAATAAAATGTGCCCGCCATCAAGCGCTGGGATAGGAAAGAGGTTTAGCACGCCCAAATTTACAGAGATGAGCGCTACGATTGTTAAAAGCACACTAAGGCTGATCTTAGCGGCCTTTGATGTGACATCGGCGATCTGCACGATACCGCCAACCTCTTTTAGTGGCACAGCTCCAACGACTAGCTTTTCAAAGCTTTTAAAGATGAGCTTTGAAGCCTCAACTGTCTCACCAAAGGCAAATTTTAAGCTCTCTAAACCTGTGTGATAAATTTTCACCACTTCGCCATTAGGCTGGATGCCGATAAGTGGGCGCTGCATCTTTTCATTAAATAAATTTATCGTTTCACCTATCTTTGGTGTTAAATTTATAGTCATTTGCGAGCCGTTGCGATCTATCAAAATGGCGCTAGGTTCAAGCTTTACATTTTTGCTGATCTCGTCCCACTCGTTTATTTTTACGCCATTTATCTCTAAAATTTTATCGTTTATTGCTATGCCAGCGCTTGCAGCTGCCGAGCCTTCAGCTATGTGTCCGACACTTGGCGCAAGTCTTTCAACACCGATAAATCCAAGCAAAATGTATATGAAAAATGCCAAGATAAAGTTAAAAAATGGTCCTGCAAAGAGGATGTAGATGCGCTTTATGGGACTTAGTACGTTGTAGCTATCAGCGTCGTAGTTTTTGGCCTTTGGGTCGGTGTCGTCTTGCCCTTTTAGCTGCACGTATCCGCCAAGCGGGATAGCGCTTAGGCAGTAGTCGGTGCCGCCAACATTTTTGGTGTAAATTTTCTCGCCAAAGCCGATGCTAAAGGTATTTACTTTGACGCCGAGCATTCTTGCTGCTAAAAAGTGGCCAAGCTCATGGAAAAATATG
Source organism: Campylobacter concisus (assembly GCF_003048835.2). NCBI lineage: Bacteria > Pseudomonadati > Campylobacterota > Epsilonproteobacteria > Campylobacterales > Campylobacteraceae > Campylobacter > Campylobacter concisus. The sequence goes on from NZ_CP060705.1 coordinate 891,655, forward strand.
AGAAAACTAATGGCTAAAACGGTCACTAAAAAATAAAACGAATACGCATAAAGCCCAAGGCAAAGCAGGGCTAGCGTGAAGAGAATGCCTTTCAAAACTTACCTTTTTTTGAAAAAATTGATGAGATTTTAGCCAAAGTTTATAAATTTACTCTCAAATTTGGCTTGCCATCTAGCTAGGCGAAAATTTCTCTTAGCCAAGAGAGTGTTTTGGCTCTATTTAGCCCTTTGCTGAGACTAAAATAAGTTTTATCTTTATCGTCTAGGTCAAATTTCACATTAAAACGTGACTTTGCTTGATCAACAAATGGCTTTAAATTTAAAATATCAGGGCAGGGCAAAATATCTTTTGGCAGCTCTTGTAAAAAGCTCATGCCATCATCGTTAAAATTTATTCTAGCCCTTGGCACAGCGTCGTTTCTAAGCTCTATCTCAAATGTGTGATCATACACAAATGGCGCAAAAAGGCGAATTTCTAAGTGAAATTTACCGGCTAGCTCATCATCGCTTAAGCCTTGATTACTAAACCAGTAGCCAAAATTTACAGCATTTAGCGAGATGTCAAAATCATAAGGATCAGCAGGGCTCACGCCTATACGGCGCAAAAGCTCATATATAGGCAGTTTTGCCTGCAAACCATCATAATAGTCATAAAGCTTGGCAAGTAGCGGATGTGAACGGCCGGCTCTCTCTTGCAAGCGTAAAATTTCAAAGATATATCTGTGCGCAAACGAGCGGTGCGATACCGAGCGAGTGACCTGCGTGCTTAGATAGTCTAAAATTTCAGGGCTTTTTGAAAAGCTCATCGCGCTCCAAATGCCACGCAAAGTCTCTACGTCGTTATCAAACGTATCAAATTTATCTGCATGGGTTTTGTTGTATTCTAAAGCGCAGCTTAATAAAAATTCATTTAGCTCGGGACCGATCACACCGCCGATCTTTTCTAAATTTTTAGCATCGTGATAAAAATTTGTATTAATGATCTTTTGATTTAGTTTTTTCGCTTGTTTTTGCAGTGCCAGCTCTAAATTTGCAACGCGTTTTAGAATGATCTCTTTTAGTTCGTAGCTCAAATTTAACTCTTTTTCATCGCCTTTACATAGGCAAAGATGTATTCAAACCCAGAATAAAGAGTGAGCGCAACAGCGATCCATAGCAAAAGCTCGCCACCAGGCCAGCTCATCAGTAAAAATCCAACCGCAAACATCTGCGAAACGGTTTTGACCTTGCCAGCCATCGAAGCTGCGACTTCGACGCCGTCACTTGCCATCACGACACGAAAGCCAGTTATAAAAAACTCTCTTATCAAGATAAGATAAACAGCCCAAGCACTCGCTCTACCAAGCATCATAAGGCCTAAAAATGCAGCCAAAATCAGCATCTTATCGGCTAGTGGGTCAAGGATCGCGCCAAGTTTAGTCTTTTGATCCCAGCTTCTAGCGATGTAGCCGTCAAAAAAGTCAGTCACCGAGGCGATCACAAAGATGAGGGCTGCGAAGTAGTTTATCCAGCTTATATGAATTTGCGTAAAAATCCCTGGCGCATTTACGAGCATAAAAAACATAAGCGGAGCTAGCAATATCCTAAAAAATGCCAGTGAATTTGGTAAATTTAAGCTCACAAATATGCCTTTATGCTTAGAAATTTCACTCTCATTTAAAAGTCGTGCCACCATCTATTATAAATGTATGTCCAGTCACCCAGCTAGCCTTAGACGAGCATAAAAATAGACATGCTCCAGCTAGATCAGCAGGCTGTCCCATGCGGTTTAGCGGGCTAAGCTTTGCCGTCATATCGCGCACCTCTTCGTAGTTGGTAAAGGCTCTTAGCGCGTCTGTCTCGATAGGGCCGCCGCTTACGACATTTACGCGGATGTTTTTCTCACCAAGCTCGGTCGCAGCGTATCTTGCCATCGCTTCAACGGCTGCTTTTGCTGTGCCGTGGCCTGCGTAGTTTTCGATATAGACTAAATTTCCAGTTGAGCTTAGGCTAATGATACTGCCTCCACCCACTTTTTCCATGCGTTTTGCAGCCTCTTGCGCGCCCACGACAAAGGCATTTACGGTTGCTGTGAAGATATTATTTATACCTCTTGGTTTTAGCTTCATAAATTTAGTGTATCCACCAGCCACTGCGCGACCTGAGATAATAGCGTTTGAGATGAAAAAATCAACCCTGTCAAAGTCCTCATCTATCTTTAAAAATAGCTCCTTATAAGTCTCTGGCTCAAGGATATTTAGCGCGTAGGCTCTAGCTTTTATCTTGTAGGTAGTCTCAAGCTCTTTTGCCTGCTCTTTGGCAAGCTCCTCGTTTGAGTTGTAGGTAAATGCTATATTTACGCCAGCTTTTGCAAATTCTTCGACTATGGCTCTGCCGATGCCTCTAGTGCCGCCGCTGATGACTAGCGTTTTACCTTTAAATTCGTTTAGTGCGTCCTTCATTAAAATCCCTTTATTTCGTAATTTTTAATAACTTCTTCGATCTTTTTGAAATTTTCTTTGCTCGGTTTGCAAAGTGGCAAGCGGTACTCCAAAGTGTTGATCAGTCCTGCTAGATACATCGCCGCTTTGATCGGTATCGGGTTGCTTTCGCAAAAGAGTGTTTTGTTTATCGTATAGAGGTTGTCATTTATCAGTTTTGCTTTTTTGTACTCTTCATTCATCGCAAGGTGAGTAAGCTGTGAAATTTGATCTGGTAAGAGGTTTGCAGTGACCGAGATGACGCCCTTTCCGCCGTATGATAGGATAGGGTAGTTTATCGCATCTTCGCCGCTAATGACCACTAAATCAGGCTCGTGAGCTAGCAGATCGACGCATCTATCGATGCTGCCTGTTGCTTCTTTGATGCCAAAAATATTTTTACAATCTTTAAAAAGTCTAAAAACGGTTGCTGGCAAGATATCTACGCCAACTCTGCCTGGGACGTTGTAAAGAAACACCGGAATTTCTATGCTGTTTGCGATAGCCTTGTAGTGCTCGTAAAGCCCTTCTTGCGTCGGTTTGTTATAGTAAGGAGCGACTGATAGGATGCCGTGAGCACCGTGAGCTTGAGCAAATTTAGCGATACCTATGGCCTCGTGAGTGGCGTTGCTGCCAGCACCAGCGAGCACCTTGACATTTGTGCCTTTACATGCATCTACTGCGATCTCGATGCAAATTCTATGCTCATCATGCGTTAGAGTTGCGCTCTCACCAGTTGTTCCCACTGGCACAACGACGTCTATGCCGTTTTTTATCTGTCTTTTTATCAGTTTTTCAAAACTGACTTCGTCTATTTTTTGGTTTTTAAATGGCGTAACTAGTGCTGTCATCGCACCTTGAAGCGAATTTTTCACGTCTATTCCTTTTTTAAGATTATTGTCGTGCTAGTTTTTTCGTTGAAATATCTATTTGCTATCTCTTTTAAAAGCTTGGCATCTATCTTATCTATATTTTTTTCAAGCTCGTAAAGTGGCTTTATATCGCCTCTAGCAAGGTATGAGCCGTATAAATTTGCCACCTTGCTCGCGCTCTCAAATGAGTAGATAAAATCAGTTTTTATCAAATTTTTAACTCTTAAAACGTCCTCTTTGTCGATCGGCTTTCTCTTTAGATCATCTATGATCTTTAAAATTTCAGTCTCAACCGCGCTAGCCTCGACGTCTGGGTTGCAAACTGCTAAAAATATAAATAAATTTTCATCAACGCAGCTCATATTGTAAGCGTAAATTTGATTTACAAGCATTAGCTCATCGACAAGGCGTTGCTGCAAGATAGAGCTTTTGCCAGTGGCTAGATATTCACTTATCGCATTTAGCCCCACTTGATCAGCATGCCTAAAGTCTGGGATCTTATAAGCGATTGCTAGCATTTGCGTTTGGCTATCTTTGTAGATGATAGCCCTTCTTGCACCGTCTTGCTCAGGCTCTTTGCAGTGTAGTTTTGGTATGGCTCTTTTATTTTTTATGCTGCTAAAGTTTTTCTTAGCTAGCTTAAATGCCTCGTCTTTGCTGATGTCGCCACTTATCATTAAAATGGCGTTTTTTGGCTGATAGTATGTAGCGTGAAATTCTTTTATATCAGCGATCTTCCAGTTTTCGATATCTTTTATAAAGCCTATTGGTGTCCAGTGGTATGGGTGGTAGATAAATGCGTGGTTGTAGAGCCTAAAGTAGAGGTATCCCATGGGGTTGTTGTCTGTTCGCCACCTGCGCTCTTCGTGCACCACCTCGCGCTCTGGCTGAAATTCTTTATCTTTTAGGCTTAAATTTTTCATAAGCTCGGCAAAAAGACCAAGCGTTTTGTCTAAATTTTCATTTGAAGCTTTTATGAAGTAGTGAGTGTAGTCAAAGCCCGTGCTTGCGTTATTTACGCCGCCAAAGCCCTTTACGATCTCATCAAATTCGCCAGCGCGTAAATTTTTGGTTGATTTGAAATTTAGATGCTCTAGCATGTGAGCGATGCCACTTTTGCCCATCACTTCGTTTCTGGAGCCAACTTTATAAAAGACATCAACACTTATCACTTTTGAGCCAGGATTTACTGGCACGTGATAAATTTCAAGTCCATTTTCTAGTTTAAATTTATTAAATTTTATCAATCTCTTGCCCTCTATTTTTTAACATTTGCGCCGACTGCTTCGCTGATAGAGGCAAAGCCATCTCTTTTTAAAAGCTCTAAAATTTCTAAATTTATATCTCTTGCGATCATCGGCCCTTTAAAGATAAAGCTTGTAAAAATTTGAACTAAATTTGCTCCCATTTTTATGCGCTCATAAGCCTCTGCACCGCTATCTATGCCGCCACACGCGATAAGCGTCGTCTTGCCATAAAGCTCATCAGCCACGGCTTTAAAGATCTCTTTTGATTTTTTGGCGATCACCTTGCCACTTAGTCCGCCAAAGTCCTTTAAATTTGATGAGTGAGAGAGCGAATAATCAACGCTTGTATTTGAAACAAGCACGCCACTAGCGCCGTTTTCTACCGCACAGCTACAAAGCTTGATCGCATCTTCGTGGCTCATGTCAGGAGCTATTTTAAAGATGATCGGCTTTTTAGTTAGTGGCAAAATGACGCTAAAAAGCTCTTTTATAAAGCTCTCATCCTGCAATGCTCTTAAATTTGGCGTGTTTGGCGATGAGACGTTTATGACAAATGTATCGCAAATTTCGCTAAATTCTCTTACTAAAATTTCATAGTCTTTTATCGCATCTTCGTTTGGTGTAACCTTGTTTTTACCGATGTTTGCCCAAACTGGTATGGTGAAAGGATATATCTTTTTTACTCTATTTTTGATAGCCTCACAGCCTTCGTTGTTAAAGCCCATTGCATTTTGGATGCTCTCTTCGTCTATGAGCCTAAAAAGCCTTGGTTTTGCGTTGCCAGGTTGTGGTTTTGGTGTAAATGTGCCAAATTCTAAGTGTCCAAATCCAAGAGCCGTTAGCGCTTCAAACATCGTGGCGTTTTTATCAAAGCCACCAGCTATGCCAACTGGGTTGTGGTAGGTGCTTGAGAATAAATTTTGTTTTAGCGCATTGTCATCGACCACGCATTTGTGCGCTAAAAAGCTTAGCGAGCCAGGGAATATTTTGTTTGCCCCAACCATCGCGACTTCAGCGATCTTGTGGGCGGTTTCAGGATCAAATTTGAAAAATATAGATTTTAAAGTATTGTAGTTTAAGCTCATTTTAACCTCTTTAAAATGCCTAAAATTTCTGCAAATCTTAGCAAAAATCGCCTTAAACTAAGGCTTTGCCCTTAAGTCTTGCATAAATTTCATTTCTCTTGCTAAGCTCCTCGTCGCTTCCACTATCAATGATCTTGCCATCACTCAAAACTGCGATCTTATCGGCATTTTCAACCGTGCTTAAGCGGTGAGCGATGACAAAGATGATCTTTTTGCTTCTTAGATTATTTATCGCTTTTGTGATCTCTTTTTCACTCTCGTTATCAAGTGCAGAAGTAGCCTCGTCAAAGATTAGAATTTGTGGATTTTGATAAAGCGCTCTAGCTATGGCAATGCGCTGTCTTTGACCGCCTGAGAGGTTGGTGCCAAATTCATTTAAGATAGTGTTTATGCCGTTATCTAGCTTGCTTACAAACTCATAAGCATTGGCTAGTTTTAGTGCGTTTATCACGGCTTCTTCGTCAAATTCTCTGCCGTAAGCTACGTTTTTAGCAACTGTGTCGTTAAAGATATAGACGCGCTGGGTTACAAGGCCGATATTTTGGCGAATTGAGTGAATTTTGATATCTTTTAAATTTGTGCCGTTTATCAAAATTTCTCCGCCATTTACATCGTAAAATCTCATAAGTAAATTCATAAGCGAGCTTTTTCCGCCACCACTTGAGCCAACAAGGGCTATAAATTCTGACTTATTTGCCTCTAAATTTATCCCTTTTAAGACTTCTTTGTCGCCGTAGCTTAGGCGGACGTCGTTAAATTTGATCAAATTTATCTCTTCATTTAGCTCTTTTTCGCCATCTTTTATCTGGCTTACTTTATCCATTAAGAAAAACGTCCTCTCGCTTGCTGCGATGGCATCTTGCATCTTATTATAGATATTTACGATGCGTTTTAGCGGGGTGTAGAGCATGAAAAGCGCTGTTAGAAATGAAAAGAATGCACCCATGTTTATATGTCCGTCGATGACGTCTTTGCCGCCTATGATGATGACCGCCGCCACGCCTATTGAGCCGATAGTCTCCATTAGCGGGCTTACTAGCTGCTCGATCTTGACACTTTTTAAATTTAACTTGAAAAATTTGTTATTTTCATCAACAAAGCGTGAATGCTCGTATTCTTGGGCGTTATTTGCTTTGATTATCTCGATATTTGTAAAAATTTCACTAAGCGCAGAGGTGATGTCTGATGTTTTTTCTTGCGACTGCTTTGAAATTTTCTTCATCCTTTTAGCAAGGCGCGAGATCGGATAGATCGCCACTGGCATAACGACAAGGGCAAAAAACGCCAGCTTTGGACTTTGGTAGATGACGACGCAAAGAAGTCCGATGATAGTTATAAATTCCCTCGTAAGTTCAGGGATCATGCTTGAAACTATCGATCTTATGCGGTCGATGTCGTTTGTTGTTCTGCTGATTAGCTCGCCGGTTCTAAATTCGTTGAAAAAGTCCATATCTAAATTTAAAAGGTTTGCAACCATCTTTTCGCGAAATCTTCTAATCGTATCTTGCCCGATATATGCCGTAAAATAGGCCTGCATGAAGGTTCCGATGTTTTTTATCACGTAGATTGCGATGATGGCGCAAGGTAAGATGTAAAGTAGCTTTTCGTTTTTCTCAACGAAAATTTTATTTAGCACAGGCTCCACAAGATAGGCACTTACCGCCGTTCCACCACTGGCAAGCCCCATGCCGATGATGGCAAAGATGAAGTGTGGGATGTAGTCTTTAAAGTAAGGACCAAAGCGCTTTAGCACATCTTTTAAGCCAAAATTATTCATTATTTCTCTCCCAAACTGCGCCATTTGGCGTATCCATGATAGAGATATTTAGGCGAGAAAGCTCATCTCTTATCTCATCAGCTCTTGCAAAATTTCTCTCTTTTTTAGCTACCGCGCGCTCATCAAGAAGCCTCTTTATCTGCTCTTTTTGCTCGTCACTTACGCCAAACTGAAAATACTCCACATAGTTTGTGATAGCAATGCCTAAAATTTCGCCTATCAGCTCTAAATTTGCCACCACTTCGGCCTTATAAGCTTTATCTTTTGGGTTGTTATCAAGTCTTTCATTTGCCGTTTTTACAAACTCATCGACGCTTGCAAGCGCTTTTGAAGCATTTAGATCATCACTTAGCGCCTCAAGCAGCTCATTTTTAAAACTATCACTTGCCATGCCAGATTGCACGCCATCAACTCTTTTTTTGAGGCGGTAAATTTTATCAAGTCTCTTTTTTGAAGCGTTTAGATCCTCGTGTGAGTAGTTAAAGTGCGCTCTATAATGGCTCGTAAGCAAGTAATATCTAAGCACTTCGCCATGAACGTTTTTTAGGGCGTCTTTTACAAAAAAGCTGTTGTTTAGGCTCTTGCTCATCTTTTCGTTATTTACTTTTATAAAGCCGTTGTGCATCCAGTATTTGCTCAAATTTTTATGATAGGCGCATCTGCACTGACTTGCCTCATTTTCGTGGTGCGGAAAGAGCAGGTCGATACCGCCAGCGTGGATGTCGATCTCAAATTCTTCGTTTTCTTTATCGCTTAAAAACTCCCTTATCATCGCCACACACTCAGTGTGCCAGCCAGGGCGACCCTTGCCAAATGGGCTCTCGTACCATTTCTCGTCAAATTTCCAAAGCACAAAGTCTTTTTCATCTCTTTTCTCGCAAAAACATACTACGCGTGCGATTAGATCGGTGTTGTTATCCTTACCGCTAATGCTAAAATATCCGCTATCCTTGCTCGTGTCAAAGTAAATTCCATCGCTCGTTTTATACGCCACACCTCTATCCATAAGCACTTTGATGTAGCTAATGATCGCTTCCAAGCACTGCGTAGCCTTTGGTTTAAAGTCTGGATCAAGCACGTTTAAAGCACCCATGTCGCTCTCATAGTGCGCTATATATTTGTTTGTGATCTCTTCAAGAGTTTGACCAGTCTGCGCCATTTTATTTAAAATTTTATCGTCGATGTCGGTGTAGTTTCTTACAAATTTGACCTTGTAGCCAAGCGCTTTTAAGACCCTTCTTAAAAGATCAAAGCTAACGGCTGACTTTGCATGTCCCAAATGCGCGTCGTCATAGACCGTTGGACCGCACAAATAGATGCTAACTTCGCCATCTTTAATAGGGCTAAACTCAACCTTTTCTCTTTTAGAAGTATCAAAAATTCGCATTAAATATATCCTTTAAAAATGTTAAACCAAAATAGAGCAAAACCGCCGCAACAGCGATAGCGGCTATAAATTTAGGCTCGATTATAGCTAAAAATCGCTTAGCTCCAAAGGCTCTTATATATAAAATAAGCTGCAAAAATCCCCCAAGCGAGCTTGCAAATGCAAGGCCAGCAGCTCCAAATTTCTGCATCAAAATGACAGCTAGGATCAAATTTATCACAAGGCAGATGATAGAAATTTTGGCTGCCTCTTTTTGCTTCATATTTGCATAGAGCCAAAGTGAGAAAATTTTAGCCAGTCCAAATGGCGTAAGCCCCACCAAATAAGCACTTAGCACCTTGGCGCACTCGGTCGTGTTTGCCCTTACGAAATTTCCTCTTTCAAACAAGAGCCAGATGATAAACTCGCTTAGCACAACGCCTGCGATCGTGGCTGCTAGCAGGGCGCAAAGTAGCAGGTAAAAGCTCTTTTTCGTCCAAACTAGGGCGTTTACTTCGTCTTTTTGCTTTAAAAGTCTGGTGATCTTTGGAAAAAGCGCCTGAGAGAGCGCGATCGCAAAGATGGCAAGTGGGAGCTGGAAAATTCTATTTGCATAAAAGAGGTAGCTTATCGAGCCACTTACTAAAAAGCTAGCTAGCCAAGTGTCCATAAATGCGCTTATCTGCATAGCACTTGAGCCAAGTAAGCCATGGTAGAAATTTATAAAAAAGCCTTTGCTCTGCGCTCTTTTGCCTTTAAAATATCCGCTTAGACCACCCCAGAAAATTTTATTTAAGGCGTTAAATTTCATAGCAACTAGATGCACCAAAACCTGCAAAATACCGCCCGCAACAACGCCAAAGCTAAGATAAAGCGCAACTACGCTCTCACTCTTGCCGCGAGCCAAAAGTAGTGAAGCGATCATGGCTAAATTTAGCAGCGCAGTAGAAAACGCAGTCGTAGCAAAATGCCCTTTATACTGAAGTAGCGCCCCCATGAAAGTGACGATATAAACAAGGGCTAGATAGTAGAAATTTATACGTACAAGTGGCACTGCGTCTGTGATATTTTGCTCGCTCAAGCCGCTTGCGATGATCTTTATAAAGTAGGGCGTAAATAAATTTACAAGAAGCGTCAAAACGCCTATAAAAAGTAGAAATTTGATGAAAATTTCAGCTTGAAAGATCGCTTTTTTCTTGTTGTTTGTAAAATTTGGCAAAAATGCCTGCGTAAAAGCGCCCTCACCAAAGATACGGCGAAATAAATTTGGTATCTTAAATGCTATAAAAAAAAGGTCGCTAAATATGCCAGCACCAAGGATAGAAGCCGTTAAAAGATCTCTTACAAGCCCTAAAATCCTTGAAGTCATGATGCCAACTGAGTTTGAAAAAAAGCCTTTTATAAACATCACCCACCTAGTAAATTTAAAAACGCAATAGTAACAAAAGATGCTTTAAAGCTTACATAACCCAAATTTAATAAAGTTTTAGAGATAATAAGAGCCAAAATTTTATGTGAAATGGATCAAATTTGAGCGAAAACGTGCAAGAAAACGAGAGATTTTTACCGCCAACGCAAATTCAAACTTCAACGCCTTATCTATCGCTTAAAGAGTTAAGCAAACAATATAGCGTGCCGGTGGAATTTATAGACTTTAAACTCTCAAATATCTTAACTTACTACAAAAATAAAGATAACGTCGAGCCAGTTTTTGTCCCTGAAGAAAATTTAAGCTTTTTTGATGACAACACATTTTATCTTGACGAGACGCTAGAGATCGAGCAGGTCTATGACGTGGAGTTTTTTGACGTTAGGCTAAATGCCACGCCAAAGTTGCCAAAGATAGACATTGGCGTAAATTCAACCATAACAAAGGTCATCGCAAAGGTTAGGGCGAGCAAAGAGTGCGAATACGAACAACACTACGAAGATAAGCTTTTTGAATACATCGCAAAACAGCTTATGAAGGCTCAAATTTTAATAGGCATAAGGATCGGCAAGCTAAAAGAGGAGCTAAAGCAAATCGCCTCGATAATTCACGTAAAGGGCGAGCTTGACAAGGACTACACGCTAAATTTAACCCAAGGTATCAACCCTAAAAAGTCTATCGACGCAAAGATCATATACTATTATAAAGATAAGCTTAATGAGCTAAAAGAGGAAGACAAGGTTGATTATGCCGATAGGGGCTTTGTCTTTGGCGTGGCAAAAGATGAAGTGATAATGGAGGAGAAAAAGTCACATGAGGGCGCAAATGGACGCGATGTAAGAGGAAAGCTTATAGAGGTTGCAAAGCCAAAAGAAGAGAGTGAAAAAGAGATAAGCATAAGCGAAAATATCGAGCGCGTAGAAAATGACGAGAGCATAAAATACATCGCTAAAAAAGCAGGCTACGTGGTCGAGAAAAACGGCTCTTTTGACATCGAAGAGCGCATAGAGATAAATGAAGCAAATTTTAAAACGACTGGCTCTATCCAAGCAGGCACCGACACAAACGTCACACTAGTAGTTCGTGAGACTGACACGATAAAAGACGCTATCGGCACTGGCATCATTGTTGAGGCTGATGAGATCGAGGTAAAGGGAAACGTCGGCGCAAATGCGATGGTCAAGGCAAACGATGTAAATATCGGCGGTCAAACGCACCAAAAGGCTAAAATTTACGCCAAACACGCCAAAATTTCTATCCACATCGGCAAAGTCGAGGCTGAAAGCGTCGAGATAGATAGGCTAGAAGGTGGCACCGTCATAGCAAAAAGAGTAAAGATAAATAGCGTAGTTGGTGGCTCGATAACAGCTCAAAACATCCAGATAGATACGCTTGGCTCAAACTGCACCATCACAGCCTCGCACCTAATCGACGTTAGATATCTAAAAGGCACTGATAATAAATTTATCATTGACGCTAGCAAGATGCCAGAAAGTGCGGAGGCTACGCAAGATCAGTTAGGAAAGATAGAGAGCACCAAGTCAGAGCTAGCTACGCTTCTAAAAAACATAGAGAGCAAGAAAAATGTCATCAATGAGAACAAAGACTCGATATATACGATAAAAGCTAAGATCGAGGAGCTATCAAAGGCAAAAGTGATACCGCCAGTTACATTTATGAAAAAGCTAAAAGAGTATCAAGGGCTCGTTAATGAATACAACACCTTGCTTAGGATATTCAAAGAGAAAAAAGAGCTGCTTTCTGATCTAAAAGATGAGCTTGAGATGATGCAAAATGGCATATTCTCAGCCAAAGTGATAAACAGAGGCAACTGGATCGAGCTAAATGAGATAAGATTTGTCATCGTCGATCCTCCGCAAAATGTCACCTACGTCTCAAAACAAAACGAGACCGCCCACGTCATCACGCTAGATAAATTTGATAACGGCGGCGAGGTCGAATACAAGATCAAAAAGTCAAACAAGCTAGAAGACTACGCGGATATAAATTTCATGGAACAAAAGGTTAAATGATGATAAAAGCAATCGAAGGCATCGTTACGAAAAAAGAGCCTGCATTTGTGATACTTAAGACAAATAGCGGCGTAAGTTATGGAATTTTCATCTCGCTTTTTTGCTCAGCAAAACTTAACAAAGGCGAAAAAACCGAGCTTGCCATAACGCAGATCATAAGAGAGGACGCAAATTTACTCTACGGCTTTTTAGACGCAAATGAGCAAAAGATGTTTGAGATGCTTATCAAGCTAAATGGCATAGGCGCTAGCACAGCGATGGCAGTTTGCTCTAGCCTTAGCTCGCAGGCATTTACAAATGCCATAATAAGCGGCGACGCTGACACTTTTAAAAGCGTGCCAGGCATCGGACCAAAGACAGCTAGGCGCATAATAGCTGAGCTAAGTGACGCAAAACTAATAAGCGACGAGAGCGTGCCAAGCTACCAAAATGAGGCACTTTTGGCACTTGAGGCACTTGGCTTTAAGCGTGAAAAGATAGTGAAAATTTTGCCTGATTGTAAGAGTGAAAACACGAGCGATCTTATAAAAGAGGCACTTAAAAAACTAGGATAAGGATAAAAAAGATGAATTTAGGCGTGATATTTGGAGCAAAGAGTTTTGAGCATGAGATAAGCATAGTAAGCGCGATAGTTTTAAAAAACGTCCTAAAACAGGAGCTAAAATTTATATTTTGCGATGCAGGTAGGGACTTTTACTTGATAGAGCAAAAAGATATGAGAGCAAATTTCTTTAGCTCTGGTAAATACAAAAACTCAAAGAAGCTATCTTTAGCAAAGGGTGGCTTTTACGCGCACTCGCTTTTTGGCGCAAACAAAGTTGAATGTGACGTCATTATAAATTTAATCCATGGCATGGACGGCGAAGATGGCAAAATAGCGGCACTTTTTGACTTTTATGGGGTCAAATATATAGGTCCAAGGCTTGAAGCAAGCGCGCTTAGCTACAACAAAGAGCTTACTAAATTTCTAGCGCAAAAGGCTGGCGTAAAGGCACTTGACTACGAGATGCTAACTCGCCAAAATGAGCCAAAATTTCACTATCCTATTATATTAAAGCCAGCAAGGCTAGGCAGCAGCATCGGCGTGAGCGTCGTGCATGATGATAGCGAGCTTGCCTACGCAAAAGATGTGGCGTTCGAATTTGACAAAGATGTTTTGGTAGAGCCCTTCATAAATGGTGTTAAAGAGTATAACCTAGCAGGATGTAGGATCGATGGAAAGATCAAATTTTCTATCATCGAAGAGCCAAAAAAGAAAGAATTTTTAGACTACGAGCAAAAATATCTAAGTTTTTCAAATGAAAACAAGGTAAAAGAGGCGGAAATTTCAGAAGAGCTAAAGCAAAAGCTTAAATTTAACTTTTTTAAAATTTATGATTGTGGATTTGACGGAGCGATCATTAGATGCGACTTTTTCGTAATAGATGACGAGGTCTATCTAAACGAGATCAATCCAAATCCAGGCAGCCTTGCAAACTACCTATTTGATGACTTTGAAAGCACGCTAAATGCCCTTGCTAACTCACTTCCAAAAGAGCGTGATATAAAGATTGATTATAAATTTATAAACTCTATCACTTCGGTAAAAGGTAGCGGCAAGCTCTAATTATTTAGCGATATATAAAGTAGTTTGTGATATTTTACGTAAAATTTTACATAAAGAGTGAAAATGGTGACTTTTACAAAAGATGAAATTTATACAGCAACCGAGGTGGTTAGAAATTTTAGCTCTGTCCTTTCTCGTGTGGGAGCTAGCGAGCTAAAGCACGCTGTCATCGTTAAAAACAATAAATTTGAAGCTGTCCTTTTAAATATGGAAGAGTACGAGCGCCTTTGCGAGGCTGTAAGCGTGCTTGAGAGCATTTACGCTGCTAAAAAGAGAGAGAACGATGGCGAGTAGGGCAGTAAAATACGGCTCAGAAGAGTACGAGATCAGCTACGAAGTAGTAAATCCAAAATGCAAAAAATTAGTGCTTTTCTTGCATGGCTGGGGTGCTAATAAAGAGATAATGAAAAAGGCTTTTGGTTTATATCTAAGCGAGTTTTGCCATGTCTATATCGACATGCCAGGCTTTGGCAAAAGCTCCATTTTTAAGCCTTTAAAAACAAGTGACTACGCAAAGATCGTTACAAATTTCTGCGCTGAGCTTGGCATAAAACCAGACATCATCGCAGGACATAGCTTTGGCGGCAAGGTCGCAACGCTTCTAAAACCACCATATCTAGTGCTTTTAAGCTCTGCTGGCATAGTTGTCAAAAAGCCATTTATCGTGCGAGCAAAGATAGCGATATTTAAAATTTTAAAGATATTTGGCTTTGGTAAATTTTACAAACTCTTTGCCACAAAGGATGTGAGCGGCATGAGCAGAGTGATGTATGAAACCCTAAAAAACGTTGTTGATGAGGATTTTACAAAGCATTTTGCTGACTTTGGGGGCAGGGCTTTTATATTTTGGGGTGAAAATGACAAGGCAACGCCTGTAACAAGCGGCGAGAGCATAGATAGACTTATCAAAAATAGCTCATTTTTCCCACTTAGTGGCGATCATTTTTTCTTTTTGCTTCACGCTAAATTTATAAGTGATGAGATAGAAAAAGGGATAAATTTTGAGCCAAATGAAGCAAAAAATGTCGTATTAGATGACGATGAGAGCGGGATCGAGGAGATAAGATGAGTATATTTTTAAGTCTAAGCACAGTTTTATTTATCTTTGCGCTTGCTTTTTATGTGATCACTTGCTTCCAGTGGTTTTCATATAAGCCTGAGCGTGTGCTCTTTCACTTTACAAAGCCCGCTTGGCACGTATTTTTCTTCATTGTACCGTTGGTGCTTTTTTACACGACTGGTAAGTGGTTTTTCATCTACTTTTACTTTGCGCTTTTGCCAGCTCTTTATCTGTGGCATAAAAAGCTTGATAAAAAACTGGTCTTTACCGCTAGGATCAAGCACTTTTTTGTGATCCTAGCTTGCGCTATCATCATAAACTACGCTTTAAATTTCATCATACACAAGGCGTTTTTGGCTCCCATGCCACTTTTTGTCTTGGTCGTGAGCCTATTTTTTAGTGAAATTTTAGAAAAGATCAAATTTCAAGGCTTTAAAAACAAGGCGCTTAAAAAACTGGGCGCAAACAAAGAGCTAAAGATCATTCTAATCACCGCAAGCTATGGCAAAACAAGCATAAAAAATTTTCTCTTTGAAATTTTAAAAGATAGCTTTGTCTGCTATAAAACGCCTCGAAGTGTCAATACAATGGCTGGCATCATCAAAGATATCAATGAAAATTTAAGCGAGCAAACGCAAATTTACATCGCTGAAGCAGGTGCTAGACTAAAGGGCGACATCCTAGAGATCACTAAATTTCTAAATCCGCAAATCGTAATCATAGGCGAGATCGGCGCGCAACACATTGAGTATTTTAAAACGCTTGATAATATCCGCGCAACCAAGCTTGAGGCACTGCAAAGCGAGCGTTTGCAAATGGCATTTTTGCATAGCTCGACAAATAAAGAGCCAAGCGAAAACATAGAAATTTACGACGAAAGCCTAAAAGATATAAATGCAAATTTAGATGGAATTTCATTTATGCTTGATGGCAAAAGCTACGCTTCGCCACTACTTGGCAAATTTAACGCTACAAATTTAGCCGTTTGTATCAAGGTGGCAAGATACCTAAAAATGAGCGATGAAGCGATAAAAGAGGCGCTTTTAAAGATGAAAAACGTCGAGCACCGCCTAAGCAAGATCGAGGCTGGTGGCAAGCTAATAATAGACGATAGTTTTAATGGAAATTTATCAGGCATGTGCGCTAGCTACGAGCTAGTAAGCACCTATGTTGGCAGAAAAGTGCTGCTAACGCCTGGTATCGTCGAGAGCGATGCAGAGCAAAATGCAAATTTAGCCAAGGTGATAAATGAAATTTTCGACCTAGTCATTATCACAAGCTCACTAAACGCCGAAGTCTTGCTAAAACACATCGTAAAACCAAAGATCATCATCCTAAAGGACAAGAATAAAATGCAAGAAATTTTAGCCCAAAACACGTACGCTGGCGATCTTATACTATTTTCAAATGACGCACCGAGTTTTATATGAAAAAGATAGTTTTTTTAGCTCTAATCTTAAGCTTAGCCTTTAGCTTTGACATTGATGACTACGACAGGGGCAACGAGGCTATAAATGCCGGAGACTACGCAACTGCGTATGAAATTTTTTACGATGGCTGCGAGCAAAAAGACGTGCTTTCTTGCGAGGCTTTGGGCGATATGTTTGTAAATGAAGAGATAAACGAGCAGATGGATAATGATCTAAAAAAGCACTCAAATATCGAGCTTGGAGTGAGTTATTTTATGAAAAGCTGCGATCTTGGTTATCAAAACGCCTGCGATGACGTACTAAGCCTAAAGGACGATCTAAACATCACCTTGCCTTCTGGCGTCTATGAAAATGCCAAAGCTAGATATGACGAGCTTTTTGAAGAGTTTAAAGAGCAAGAGGCAAATAAGACGGTAGAAGAAGAGGAGCCAAAAGAGAGGGGCAAAAAGTAAAATTTAAGGCTTTTAAATTTGGCTTTGCAATGTTAAATTTAGGCAAGCCTAAATAATAGCAACCTTTAAAATATGCTCTTTTAGGCCGCTTGGTATCTCGCCATTTTCAAGCGCCATTAGCTCGCTCGCTCTTAGGACGTAAAAGTCTTGCAAGCTTCTATTAGCAGACTTCTCAAGCTTTTTTGCTAGCGTGTCAAAGATATAAAACTCGGCCTCGTTGCTAGCTAGTAAAAAATCAGCCCCACTATCAAATGCGGCAAAAAACTATCTTACTAGCAAGCTTGCAAGCTATTTTTATCAAATTTAATTTACAGCATATGCAAAAATAGCCTCAAAATGCTTAGTATTTTTCTCTCTTTATGAAAGTGACCTATTCTAAAAAGTTGCAAATTATACCGCAAGGTTTTAGGCTTGCTCGTCTGTGGCTTTTAAGTTTTTCTAAATTTTGCTTTCTCACGGCGCTACTGGTTAGAAAGATAGGCAATCATCAAATGGTTATGACAAAGCCCTAGATACCAACTATAAAACTATTTACTCAGATTAGTTTAAAGGCATTTTGCAGATATTCGTTTGTAACGTTTGTAACTGGGTTAGGTGTCGCACTGATTATGAAAATAAAAAGGACGGCGTGAGCTAGAAAAGGGCGAGTTTTAGTGCTCCAAGTCAAATTTGTCCCGTTATAAAGTTGGGAGTTTATAGGCGTTTGCCTTTGGATTGCTTGGGCTTTAAGCTAAATTTGCCCCGTCATAAAGCGATTTACGCCAAGCACTCCAAAGACGAAGTTACCCACCCAAAAGACAATCGTAGGTGATTTTAAGTTAAGCTGTGGGATTTTTGAAACCAGATCATTTATTTTTGTTTCATCAAAAGAGTTGAGCTTGTCTTCTAATGTTTTTAGCTGAGCATGATTTTTTGGTAGCTTATCTTGCAGCATTGCTATAACAGAACTTGCGTTCATTTTCTCTCTTTTTTTGTAAATTTTACTCGCCAGCCAAGTCCTCAGCCACTTTTGCAGCAAGCTTTAGCTTGTCACTATCAAAGTGCGTGTAAATTCGCGAGGTATTTAGGCTTGCATGCCCAAGAGCTTCTTGCACTAGCACGAGGTCTTTTTGCTTTTTATAAAGCATCGTTGCAAAGGTGTGGCGCAGCATGTGAGCGCCGTTTTTCTCCTTTCTGATACCTGCTTTAAATAAAATTTGCTCCACGATACGGCTAACATAAGCTTGCGTGAGCCTCGTGCCTTTTTTATTTATAAAAAGATAGCCCTCTTTGTTGATGTAGTTTATGGCGATTGCGTTTAGATGAGCTTCGATTAGGTGTCGCTTTATCATTACTATGCGGTATTTGTTGCCTTTGCCACGAATTCTAATGATAAAAAGATCGCCGTCCTCTGTGATATCTTTTCTCTTTAAATTTAGCGCCTCGCTCACACGGATACCAGTAAAGATGATAGTTTTTATGATGAGCTTGTTGCGGTTTGAGTTTTGCTTAAAGTCGCTCTCCTCGATCGCATCAAGAAATTTCTTGACCTCCTCTTCGCCCATAAACTCAGGCAGCTTTTGCCCTTTGTTACCACTAACGCCGCCCCAGTTTTTTAAATTTATATCAAAAACATGAGCCTTGCCGTCCTCTTCATTTTGTTTGTCTAAAAAGGCAAAGAAATTTATCACTGAAATTCGGTAGTTTTTCTTGCTTGCGTCACTTAGTCCGCCAGTTGTACTGGCTAGTATTTCACTTAGCAACTCTTCATCGATCTGTTTTAGACTGCTAAGCTCATAAAATTTCATCGTCTCATATATCTTTTTAAGAGGGTTAAAGTAGGTATTTATGCCAGTAAGCCCCGCATTTCTAGCGCTTTTTACCAGCCCATCAAGCTGCTCTATGTTTTTTATCTCGCGGCTTAGGGCGAAATTTACACTTGCAAGCGCCTTTGGGTCTCTTAGCTCCTTGTTTGAAAGTGAGCTAAGTTTAAATTTGACATATCTTGTGAGCCAAAATATAAATGAGTTTTCAAAACTATCTTTGCAGTCAAGTGGGAATTTCATACTTAAAGCGTTCTCTCTTTTATCACTCTGGCTGTCTCTATGGCGATCTCAAGCTCTTCGTTGGTTGGGATGATGAGCGTTTTTATCTTAGCGCCTTCTTCATCTATACACCTCTCGCCTCGCTCGTTTGAGAAATTTAGCTCGTGGTTGATGTGAATGCCAAGATGCTTTAGATCATCACAAATTTTTTGCCTTGTGTTTGGCGCATTTTCGCCGATGCCGCCGGTAAATATGAGCGCATCAACGTGCCCTAAAATGGCGTAGTATGAGCCGATGTACTTTTTCACTCGGTAGCAAAACATATCAAATGCAAGCTTGGCTCGCTCGTCGTTTTGCATCTTAGCTACGACCTCTCTCATGTCGCTTGAGCCACAAATTCCAAAAAGTCCGCTCTTTTTGTTTAAGAAGTTATCGATCTCGTTCCACTTTAAAACGCCGATATTTAGCAGATAGATGACTACGGCTGGGTCCATATCGCCACTTCTTGTGCCCATTATGAGCCCTTCAAGTGGGCTAAGACCCATCGAAGTATCGATACTTTTGCCATTTTGCACAGCACAAGCTGAGGCACCGTTGCCTAAGTGAAGCGAGATAGCGTTAAATTTATCAAACTCTATGCCAAGCATTTTGGCTGCTTGCTTACAGACATATCTGTGCGATGTGCCGTGAAAGCCGTATTTTCTGATGTGATGAGTCTTACAAACATCGTAGGGTAGGGCGTAGCGGTAGGCGTACTCTGGCATGCTTTGATGAAAAACAGTGTCAAAAACGACCACATGAGGCACGTTTTTGCTCTCTTTCATCGCGTTTTTGATGCCAGCAAGGTGACCTGGGTTGTGAAGTGGGGCAAGTGGGCTTATCTCCTCAATCTTTTTGATGACGCTCTCATCAACGATCATCGAGCTAAAAAAGCTCTCGCCACCATGCACTATCCTGTGTCCTATGCCGTCAAGCTCGCTTAGATCGTGCAGTGTATGCGATGTGGTGAAGAGCTCGTTCATCGCCTCAAGTCCGTCGTGGTGGTCTTTTATGAAGCGTTTTATCTCATAAACTTCGCCATTTGCCTTTAGCACCGCCCTTGAGCTAGAGCTGCCGATTTGCTCGACTAGGCCGCTTGCTAGGCTTGTTTTTGTCTGCATATCAAAAAGTTGAAATTTTATCGAGCTGCTACCTGAGTTTAAAACTAAAATTCTCATATCACTCTCCTGCTTGTATCGCGCTTATTAAGATGGTATTTACCACGTCTTCGACGAGGCAGCCGCGGCTTAGGTCATTTACTGGCTTTTTTAGTCCTTGAAGTATCGGTCCAACAGCTAGGGCATTTGCGCTTCGCTGAACTGCCTTGTAGCAGATGTTTCCGCAGTTTAAATTTGGAAATATAAATACATTTGCCTGTCCTGCGACATCGGAATTTGGCATCTTTTTACTAGCCACGCTTAGATCAACCGCCGCGTCAAACTGAATTGGCGCTGCGATTTTTAAATTCTCATCAAGCTCGCTCGCCTTTTTGGCAGCCTCTTTTACAAACTCCACGTCAGCCCCGCTACCACTATCAGCTGTTGAGTAGCTTAGCATAGCGATCTTTGGGCTAAGACCAAAGGCACTTGCCGTTTGAGCGCTACTTAGCGTTATGCTTGCTAGCTCATCGCTGCTTGGATTTGGCGTGACAGCGCAGTCGGCAAAGAGTAAAATTTCCTCATCAAGCGCCATGAAAAATGCCCCGCTTACCACGCTTACATTTGGCTTTGTTTTTATGATCTGAAGGGCTGGGCGGATAGTATCAGCCGTGCTCATCGTAGCACCACTTACTAAGGCGTCTGCTATGCCTTCATGTATTAGCATCGTGGCAAAGTAAATTTTATCTTTTGCAAGCGCGTTTGCCTTGCCTTCATCGACGCCTTTATGTTTTCTTAGCTCATAAATTTTCTTTGCAAACTCTTCGTTCAGCTCGTTTTGTGCTGGGTTTAGCACCTTTGCTTTGCTTAAATTTAGCCCCAAAGTGGCTGCCTTTTTTGAAATTTCGCTCTCAAGCCCTAGCAAGATTACCTTTGCCGCACCTTTTTCTAGCACGATGTGGGCCGCTTTTAAAATTCTCTCATCATCACTCTCTGGCAAAACGACTGTTTTGTTTGCCGCTTTGGCTCTTTTTAGAAGCAGGCTTTGAAATTTAAATGGCGTGATGATCTCGGCGTTGTAGCTTAAAATTTCATCAAATTTATCAGTTATTAGAAGCTTTGAGTTTAAATTTAGCGCCCTTAGTTCGTTTGCGTTTTCATCAAAGATTGGAGCGTTTAAATTTCTAGCTAGCTTTAAATTTAGCTCGCTCTTGCCAAAGACACTAAAGCCCTCACAGCCAATGACTATGACGAAGTCGCTTTTTGCCTTTAACTCTTCAAATTTATCTATAAATTTTAAAAAAAACTCCTTTTCATTTAAATTTATTAGATTTTTTTTGTCGTTTTCGTCTGGAGTTATCTTAAAGATCTCAACTTTTTTGAATTTTGTAGCTATAATTTCCTGCAAATATGCTAGATTTTTGTCTGAAAAAATGTAACAACTTTTCATTTGTGACCTTTTTGGGAACTTAAATTGCTTAATCTTAGCACAAAGATACTTATTTTAAGGCATTTTATGAACTATAAAAATATTTGGCTCGTCACATTTGCGGGCATTTTTTACATAGGTTGCACCCCAAGTGCAGATCCTCACATTAATATGAAACCTCCAGTTTATGTCGAGCAACTCCCTTCAAAAGATAGTGGTAGCGGACAAAGTAATGCTGGCAGTCTCTTTGGCAAGGGCGACAACCCGCTATTTTCAGATAGAAAGGCGATGAATGTAAATGACATCGTAACCATCGTCATCTCTGAAAACGCAAGTCAAATTTCAAGTGGCAGCAAAAGCACCAACAAAGATAGCACCATTTCGCTTGGCGGCGGCGTTTTTGCAGCTGGGGCTGCACCACTCTCAACCGTGGCTGATAATCTAAACAAATACGGTGACATCGGCTTTAAAGCAGGTGGCGGCAATAAATTTACAGGTAGTGGCACGAGCAACAGAAGCGAGAAATTTACCGCGACCATCTCAGCTAGGATCATCAAGATCCTAAATAACGGCAACTACTTCATTGAAGGAAGCCGCGAGCTACTAATAAATGGCGAAAAGCAGATCATGCAAGTAAGTGGCGTCATCAGACCTTACGACATCTCGCAAAACAACGAAATCGACTCAAAATACATAGCTGATGCCAAAATTTTGTATAAAACCGAGGGCGAGCTAGACAAATCAACCAAAAAACCTTGGGGCACAAGGCTTATGGAGGCTATCTGGCCATTTTAATGCAAATTTAAAAGCCTAAATTTAACCAGTTTAGGCTTTTAAAAATTTATATTTCAAAGCTCTTTCTTCTTAAATATACTAAATTATATTTTTTAAAAATTATTAAAAAAATTTGAATTGATATTTACTTTCAGAAAAAAATATCTTTTTTTCTTTAGCAGTTTGTAAAAAAATAGGATAAATTCCCACTAAATATTATTTTTTTAGCATATTTTAGGACCATTGATAACAAGGCATTTAAAAATTTATACTTTAAAATTTATTTAAATATAATTATTAATGAAATAAAATAATATTTCTCTTTTCAAAAAAAGATAATATACAAAATAAATAAATTTCTAATGAAGGAGCTTATATGAATAATGACTTGCGTCAAAAGATAAATAGACGCTTAAGCGAACTTAGTGCATTGCCTAAGATGAAAAATGACACTAGTATTGCGCAGCTTTTAAAAGATAAAGGCTTTACTAGGCGTGATTTTATGAAGTGGGCTGGCGCGATGACAGCCTTTATGGCATTGCCAAGTGCGATGACGCCGATGGTTGCTCGCGCTGCTGAGCTAAGCGATAGGCTCCCAGTGATATGGCTTCACATGGCAGAATGCACTGGCTGTAGCGAGGGCTTGCTAAGAACTGACGCTCCAAGCATAGATAGCCTTATATTTGACTACATAAGCCTTGACTACCACGAAACTATCATGGCGGCTGCTGGCTGGCAGGCTGAAGAAAATTTAGAGCATGCGATAGAAAAATATAAGGGCAGATATATCCTGCTAGTTGAAGGTGGCGTGCCAACGGGAGCTACTGAGCACTTTTTAACAGTTGGACCTCACGGCACAAGCGGCAAAACTCACGCCGTAAATGCCTCTGCTAACGCTGCTGCTATCTTTGCCATTGGTACCTGTTCTAGCTTTGGCGGTATCCAAGCAGCTAAGCCAAATCCAACAAATGCAGTCGGCCTTTCAAAGGTGACTAATAAGCCAGTCATAAACGTGCCAGGCTGTCCTCCAAGCGAGAAAAACATCGTTGGCAACGTGCTTCACTACTTACTATTTGGCACTTTGCCTGCACTTGATGTTTATAACAGACCAAAATGGGCTTATGGCTTAAGAATTCACGATCTTTGCGAGAGGCGTGGTCACTTTGATGCAGGCGAGTTTGTCCAAAGCTTTGGCGACGAGGGCGCAAAAAATGGCTACTGCTTATATAAAGTAGGTTGCAAAGGTCCATATACATTTAATAACTGCTCACGCGAGAGATTTAATCAACACACATCATGGCCAGTTCAAGCAGGTCATGGCTGTATAGGCTGCTCAGAGCCAGACTTTTGGGATACGATGGGGCCATTTGAAGAGCCGATGGCTGATAGGCTATTTGACACTGTTTTGGGGCTTGGCGCTGATAATGTAAGTGATAAAATAGGCATTGGAATTTTAGCACTTGCTGGTGTTGGCATAGCGGCTCACGCTGCACTAGCTTGTATGAGTAAAGATAAAGAATAAGGCAAAAAAATGAGTGAAAAAAGAATAGTAATAGACCCTATAACACGTATCGAAGGGCACTTAAGAATAGAAGTCGTAGTCGATGAAAACAATGTTGTCAAAGAGGCTTACTCTGGCTCAA
This sequence comes from Campylobacter concisus, assembly GCF_003048835.2. Classification (NCBI taxonomy): domain Bacteria; kingdom Pseudomonadati; phylum Campylobacterota; class Epsilonproteobacteria; order Campylobacterales; family Campylobacteraceae; genus Campylobacter; species Campylobacter concisus. The sequence continues at coordinate 915,476 of NZ_CP060705.1, forward strand.
CTCTTTGGAGGGGCTTAGAGCAGATAGTAAAAAACAGAGACCCAAGAGATGCTGGCTTTTTCATGCAAAGAATTTGCGGTGTTTGCACATACTCGCACTACCGAGCAGGTATAATTGCGGTTGAAAACGCACTTGGTATAAAACCCCCATTAAATGCTGAGCTAACTAGAACGCTCATGAACGCAGCTTTATATCTTCACGATCACATCGTGCACTTTTATCAGCTTCACGGCATGGACTGGGCAGATGTCGTCTCTGCACTAAGCGCAGACGTGCATAAGGCTAGCGAAGAGGCGTTTAAATACACAAGCACGCCATTTGCCACGGGAGCTGATAAGCTAAAAGAGGTAAAAGAGAGGGTTGAAGCCTTTGTTAAAAAGGGCAACCTTGGACCATTTGCCAACGCATACTGGGGACATAGCACATATAAATTTACTCCTGAGCAAAATTTAATCGTCCTCTCTCACTACTTAGAGTGCCTTAGAATTCAAAGAACAGCAGCTCAGATGATGGCTATCTTTGGCGCGAAAAACCCACATCCACAAAGCCTAACAGTTGGTGGCGTGACCTGCGTGATGGATCTTATGGATCCAGCTAGAATGGGCGAATATATAAGTAAATTTGCCGAGATAAAAGAATTTGTAGATAGAGCTTACTATCCAGATATTTTGATGGCTGCTAAGGCTTATGCAAACGAGCCGAGCGTTCTAAACGACGTTGGCGTATCAAATTTATTCTGCTACGATGAGTTTTTGATCGGCAAAAATGACCATCTATTTAAAGGCGGTATCATCTTAAATGGTGATATTAGCAAGGTTTATGATATCGACGAAAACAAAATTACAGAAGAGGCTACAAGATCTTGGTATAAAAATGACAAAGCGCTTCACCCGTATGACGGCGAGACAGAGGCAAACTACACAGGTCTTGTTGATGGAGAGAGCATAGACGGCGAGGGCAAGCTAGCTCACAGCAAGCTTTTTGACACAAAGGGCAAATATAGCTGGATCAAAGCACCAAGATATGATGGTATGCCTATGCAAGTAGGACCGATCGCAAGCATCGTCATAAACTACGCTAAAGGCAACGAGAGAGTTAAAAAGATAGTTGATGAGTTTTTAGCAAAGAGTGGCTTGCCACTAAGTGCAGTCTTTTCAACTCTAGGCAGAACAGCTGCTCGTATGCTTGAAGCAAAAGTGGTCGCAGAGCACACAATGGACGCATTTAATGCCTTGATCGAAAATTTAAAGACAGATCAAGAGACTTGCACAAAATATGTAATAGATAACAAAAAAGAATATAAAGGAAATTTTCAAGGTAACGCTCCAAGAGGCGCGCTAAGCCACTGGTGCCGCATAAAAGATGGCGTCATCTCAAACTGGCAAGCAGTTGTGCCAAGCACTTGGAACGCCTCTCCAAAAGACGCCAAAGGTCAAATGGGAAGTTACGAGGCGTGCTTGATAGGCTTAAAGATCGCTGATCTTTCAAAACCACTTGAGATAATACGAAAAATTCACTCTTACGATCCTTGCATTGCATGTGCCGTGCATGTTATGGATACGAAGGGAAATGATTTGAGTACTTATAAGATAAATCCAAATTTGTAAGGAGAAAAGATGTCACATAAAAATCCTGACAGGATCAGCGAATACGAATTCTCCATCGGCGTTAGGCTGACACACTGGATTAGATTTATAGCTATCACACTTTTGGTTGTGAGTGGCTACTACATCTCTTATGTCTTTATGAGTCCAGAGATCACAAGCGAGCCTACAAATTTCATGCAAGCAAAGTGGCGTTTGGCGCACCAGGTCGCTGGCTTTGTGCTAATAGCGGTATTTATCTTTAAATTCTATCTATTTGTCTTTGATAAACACAGCAAAAAAGAGTGGATGAGCGTGCTTGACTTTTTAAGTCCAAAAGTTTGGATAGCGCAGATAAAGTACTACATCTTTATGGGACCGCACCCGCATTTAAGGGGCGTTTATAACCCATTGCAGTTTGCCTCATACTTTTTCTTTTACGTCGTCTTAGCGCTCATCTGCCTAACTGGCCTAGTGCTTTACGCTCACGTTTATCACAATGGACTTGGCGGAGCGATCTACGAGCCAGCGAGATACTTTGAAGAGCTTATGGGCGGACTAGCAAATGTTAGAACGATACATAGAATTTGCATGTGGATCATCATGATATTTGTGCCAATTCACGTTTATATGGCGATATTTAACGCCGTTAAAGGCAAAAATGGAGCGATGGACGCCATCGTTAGTGGCTATAAATTTGTAAAAGAACACTGATGAGAGTGCTAGTTCTTGGCATCGGCAACGTTATGTTTGCTGATGAGGGCATAGGTGTTCATTTTGTAAATTTGATGGCTAAAAACTATAAATTTACAAGCTCTAAAAATGAACTTACTCTAATGGACGGGGGCACTTTAGCCCTCGCTCTAACTCACATTATAAGCGAATTTGACTATCTTATCGTCGTTGATTGCATTAGTGCAAATGGCGCAAGCGTGGGCGATGTTTATTTTTTCGACTTTCTAAACGTACCAAATTTTATCAGCTGGGACGGCTCGGCTCACGAGATCGAGATGCTTCAAACCCTTCATCTAATGGAGCTTGCAGGCGACAGACCGATAACCAAAATCCTAGGCATCGTGCCTAGCCGCATAGAGTCATCAAATTTTAACCTCTCAGATGAAGTGATAAAAGCTTCTAACATCCTAGAAAAAACGCTACTTGAACACTTAAAAGAGCTTGATTTTAAGTGTGAAAAGGTGGCAAATTTCACTCTAAACGACACCCTCGATGACTACGCCAAAAAAGGTTTAAAATGATACTTGCTTTTAAATTTGACTGCTTTAAAGACCCAGCCTTTTTGGCGCCATTTCTAAGCTCATTAGCTAAAGATCTTAAGCACTCTATAAGCTGCAAAGATGATCAAATTTGCCTAAAGGTAAGTGGCTTCGCCAAGGAGCTTAGCACCCTAGCAGACAGAGCTAGCGTCATCTTGCCTTATAGCCTTTATATAAAGCATAGCGAGGTTGATACAGCAGATGAGCTTGACGTGGCAGGTGAGATTAAAGATATAAAATTTGGCACGCTTAGCCCATCTCAAGCGGCGGCATTTTTGGCTAATGGCAAGGCTATTTTAAATGAAAGTGGCACGCTTGCTTTGAGTAAATTTGATGGTGAGATAACGCTTGATAATTTTAATGAAAAGCTAAAAACCTGCCTAAATTTATTAAAAAATGGTAAGAGCATTTGCGTAGAGCAAGATGAAAATTTATATGAAATTTCTCTTGTGGTAAAATTTGATGTAAATTTCTTGATGCCTGTAAATTTAAAGCAGCTACCAAAAATTTTTATAGCTGGTGATAGGGCGCAGATCGCGCTTGCTAGCTTTGAAAAGCCACTTTTGGCACTAAAAACGACAGCTATTTATAGGCAAAACCACGAGGGCACACCGCTATTTTTTGACGTGATGGCGCCAAATGACCTTTTTCTTTACGCCCTTTGCGAACAGCTAAATAAAGATGGCTTTAGCTTTTTAAGCGTTTCTGTAAAGGAGCAAAAAAGAGCCCTTTCAAGGCTTGCCTTACTTGAAAATAGCGCACTTTTAAGCCCATTTTTTTATGTAAAAGATGAGAAATTTGAGCTTAGCTATTTGGGCGAGGTGGCTTTGGGGCTAAAATTTAGCAAATTTAGCGATGATGAAATTTGCCTGCTTTCAAAATCAAGCAAAACGCAGCTTCTCTTTTTACCAAAATTTAGTAGCTTTGAAGAAATTTATGAGCTTATAGGGGCTGAGGAGGGTGGCGAAAGACTACTTGAAAACTTCAGCAAAGAGCGCGCCCTGCCAAGTGGTAAATTTAGCTCAAACGCTAGCTTTTTCTCGCTATTTTGCATAGCTGGACGCTTGCTTGGCACAAGTAGTGACTTTAAAAAAGCAGGGGAGAATTTGCTTCTTATGGCAGCTGATTTTAGCGGTCAAAAGGGCGTTAGGATCGATTATAAAATGAAAGATGACTTTGGTTTAGACGGGGTTAAGTTTGTAAAAAGTATTATTTCATTTATCCTTGCTGGCGCTGGAGAGAAGAATATCAGCTTTGGTTGCACCGAGTCTTTGGCGCACTTTTTGAGCGATTTTAGCTATGAAAAACGAGATAAATTTAAGATCAAAAATGTTACTTTAAGCGGGGATTTATTTTATAATAAGGTAGTTAGCAACTTGATAAAAAAGCACCTAAACCCAAATATAAAAACAAATTTTGACCCCGGATTTGGCGTTGAGATCAAGCTTTAGATATGAGATCAAAGGCTTAGTTCAAGGCGTTGGTTTTAGACCTTTTGTCTATACTTTGGCGCATAAATTTGCCCTTGTTGGTGAAATTTACAATGATGATGAGGGCGTGAAGCTAAATTTTAGCGGCGAAGAGGCCAGCTTTTTGGCTTTTGAAAAGGAGCTTTTTAGCTCGCTACCAGCCCTTGCTAGGATCGATGAACTGCATAAATTTAAGATAGATAAAATTTATGAAAAGCTCGAGATCATCGCCTCAAAGAGTGCTGCCAAGCAAGCGCCTATCTTGCCTGATTACGCACTTTGTGATGACTGCTTGCGCGAGTTTTATGACCCCACAAATCCACGCTACAAATATCCATTTATAAACTGCACCAACTGCGGACCGAGATTTTCCATCATAAAAGCCTTGCCTTATGACAGGGTAAATACGACGATGAGCGAGTTTAAGATGTGTAAATTTTGCGAGAGCGAATACAAAGATCCGCTTAATCGCCGCTACCACGCAGAGCCGATCTCTTGCCCAAACTGCGGACCAAAACTATATCTAAAAGATAAATTTGGCAAAGTCTTGGCTAGTGGGAACGAAGCGGCAAAAGAGGCGGCTAAGCTCATAAACGAGGGCAAAATTTTAGCCATTAAGGGCCTTGGTGGCTTTCATCTGGTTTGCGACGCGACAAATGAAGCAGCAGTTTGCGAGCTAAGAGCTAGAAAACATCGCCCAAGCAAGCCCTTTGCTCTGATGAGTAAAAATTTACAAAATGCTAGAGAGATAGCGCAAATTTCAGAGGCTGAGGCGAAGCTTCTTACTTCAAATTTAAAGCCAATCGTCTTGCTTGAAGCAAAAAATGGCTCAAATATCGCAAAAAGCGTAGCTCCAAATTTAAACAAACTTGGCGTTATGCTCGCATTTAGTGGCATACATCTTTTGCTATTTGACCACTTAGAACACGACATCATCGCAACTAGCGCAAACATTTCAGGCGAAGTGGTCATAAAAGACGAGAGCGAGCTAAGAGAAAAACTAGGCGATGTCATAGACTTTTATCTTGATCACGACCGAGAAATTTACTCGCCAAGTGACGATAGTATTGCATTTTGCGTTGGTGATGAGATAATTTTTACAAGAACAAGTCGTGGGCTAAATCCAAATTTCATCCATACAAATTTCAAGCAAAAAGGGACATTTTTAGCCCTTGGAGCGGAGCTAAAAAGCTCATTTTGTATCTACAAAGACGGACTTTTGATGGTTAGTCCGTATATCGGCGATCTAAAAAACGTGGCGACTTTTGATAGGTTTAAGGACATTTTCACCCTTTTTGAAACGACTTATGATCTAAAAATAGACAAGGTCATAGCCGATCTTCATCCAAATTTTTTAAATACAAAATGGGCGAAAGATCAGGGCTTTGAGCTAGTTCATCTGCAGCATCACTACGCGCATTTGCTAAGTGTGATCTTTGAAAATGATTTGCCAGACAAAGAGTATCTTGGCTTTTGTTTTGACGGCACTGGATACGGAGAAGACGGCAAAATTTGGGGTGGCGAGGTTTTTAGGCTAGATAAAAATAGCTACAAAAGGGTTTGTCACTTTGATGAATTTAGCTTATTTGGTGGCGAAAATAGCATAAAAAATATCTATCTCATCGCTTATTCTATTATTTTGAAGTATCAGCTTGAGGATGAAGGGCGTAAATTTTTAGTAAATTTTGATGAAAAGGTGCTTAGAAATTTCAAGATGATGGAGCAAAAGGGGCTAAATTTAGTAAAAACTAGCTCTGTTGGTAGGATATTTGACGCATTTGGTGCGATAATATGTGGCATTTTTCACTCGAGTTTTGAGGGCGAAAGTGGCATGAGGCTTGAAGCACTTTATGATAAAAATTTAGATGCGTGTTACAAATTTAGTCTAAATGACGGAGTTATCGGCTTTAAAGATGCCTTTAAAAGTGCTCTAAAAGATAAGCCAAGAGTGGCTGCGACGGCATTTATAAATGGCATGGCTGATATTATTTTTGAAATTTCTAAAAGTGAGAAAAAAGAGATTTTATTAAGTGGCGGAGTTTTTCAAAATAAGACTTTGCTTGAGCTTATTTACAAAAAATTTACTAAAGTAAATTTGAAATTTTATATCAATAAGAAATTCTGTAGTAACGATTCTAACGTAAATTTAGGGCAAATTTATTATTATTTATCCACATTTTCTAATAAGTGATGTATAATTATTTTAAACGGTAATCAAACGAGAAAGGAGCAAAAAATGGATAGTGTTATACGTTTTAGTGTTTCTTTGCCTAGTCAATTACTAGACGAACTAGATAGAAAAGTTAGCGAACAAGGCTACGCTTCTAGGAGTGAATTTACAAGGGATTTGATCCGTGAAAAGATCGTAAGCGACAGCTGGAAGGACGCTAACGAGGAGTTGATCGGGGTTTTGACGCTTATTTATGTGCATCATCACAACGATTTGGTGAATAAAAAAATGGATATCGAGCATGACTCTGATGTGAAGATCATCTGCACAAATCACGTCCATGTCGATCACCACAACTGCTTAGAAACAATCTCTATAAGGGGCGAAGCGGAGAAGATAGAGCGCTTTGCTGATAGGATTGCTGGCTTAAAGGGTGTTAAGTTTTCTAAACTTACAAAGGCCGCTGTGCCTAAATTTTAAGCTAAAAGCCTTTTTGGCTGTTAAATTTAGGATTTTTGTAAATAGCTAGCAGCGCTTTCTTGGCTGCGGAGCTTGTCTTATTTTGTCTTTTTGTTAGTTTTTTAGCAGTTTTTGTGATCCATTTTTGCAAATTTATAGCAGGTTTGCTATTTCTTGCTTGCCTGATATCTTTTTTGTGGCGAAAAGTTTGATGACCGTTTGTTTTTTGCTTGGGCTTTGGCTAAAGCTAAATTTGCAAAAGCCCGCCCAAGTTTTTTGACTTTTTAAATTTCTCTCTTTTTTGCTTCATTTTTGTTCTGGCATTTTTGTCGCTTGTATGCTATCATTAGCCACAAAAAAATGTCATTTAAAGAGAATGAAAGATGAATTTTTACAATAGAAATTTTCTAGCCAAAGAGCTAGATCGCTGGCAAAAAGAGGATGTGGTCGATAAGGCCACTGCTTTAAAGATAGCAAATTTATATGAAATAGATCTAAACGCTCATAGCGAAAAGACTAGCTTTATCTTAAAGTTGGTTGCTTATCTCTTTTTCGCGCTGGCTTTTTTTACCCTTGTTGGAGCTTACTGGGAGGAGATACCAAGGATGGGGCGCCTTGTCATCATCTTTGGAGTGCTTGCTCTTTTAAATTTTGGAGGAGTTTATTATCTCAAAAAAGGCAAAGACAAGCTTGGCACGGCTACGCTCTTTTTGGGAAATTTCTGCTACGGCGCAGCCATAGCGCTCATCGCTCAAATTTATAATATTAGCGACGAGCCAAGCGGAGGAGTTTTGCTCTGGAGCGTTGGAGCTATGGCGCTCTCTTTTGCTAGCAAAAAGGCCTTGCTAGTGGCTCAAAGCCTCGTTTTTGCGACGATCTGGTTTGTTTTAAAGGGCATGGGCGGCGAGTTTGCTTATGAATTTATCGTCTTTATAGCCATTGGTGCCTACACGCTTTATAAAAGCGACTCAGTATTTCTTGCGATTGTGCTTTTAGCGGATATATTTTTCTACATCGTTTCACTTTGCGCTAGGATCAGTGGGTTTAACGAATTTTATGACTATGATCTTATGTTTAGAGCGCCGATGGCTGCTACTTTATCGCTCTCATACGCGCTTTTACTTGTTGCACTCTTTAGCACGTTAGCTAGCTTTAGAGATAGGCTAGCACACCTTGTAAAAGGCTTTGGCAAGTATCTTGGCATCGTTATCTTGGTCGTTTGTCTGATAGCTTATGCAAATGGTGATATCTACGAGCTAGAAGAAGATAAATTTTGGTTTGCAAAAGCATTTTTTTATAGTAGCTTTGGCAAGATTTTTGCCGTATTTAGCATCGCTAGCATTGCGCTATTTTTCAAAGAGAAAAACAAAAGTGGCTTGTTTCTTGGCTTGATACTCTTTGCGTTGCCATTTGTCTTTAGTCTGGGTGTGGGATATGCAAATATCTTCTTCTCGCTAGCAAACATTATCGTTGCAGCCGTGCTTATAAAAAATGGCGAGCTTGCACTTGGACTATGCATGATATTCTTAGTTGCGGTGATTAGATACTTTGAACTAATAGGCGATTATTTAGGGGCTACGGCGCTATTTATCATCTTTGCCTTCGTCGTGCTCGTAGTTGCTGCTAAAAAAGGAGGCAAAAAATGAAGATAAGATCGCTAATACTAGCCATAATTTTTCAAATTTTACTAATAATTGCGATGCTCGCATACGCACTCATGCCACTTTATCTTGGAAAAGAGGTAAAAGTGAGGGTAAATCTTTATGATCCAAGGGATCTCTTTCGCGGAAACTACGTGAGCTTGAGCTATGATTTTTCAAATTTGCAGCAGTATAAATTTGATGAAAAAACTGGCAAAGAGATAGATCTATATGATAGAAATTTCTCAAAAAATGATGAAATTTACGCCATTTTAAAGCAAGATGCGAATGCCACTTATGCTTTTGATAAATTTAGCTTTACTAAGCCAAAAGATGCTCTTTTCTTAGCTGGCAAATTTGATGGATATTTATTTGTAAAATACGGCATCGAAGAGTTTTATATGCCAACTAAAAAGGCTCAGCAAACCGAGCGAGAGATGATGGATCAAGATGTGGATGCTTTTGCTGTTTTGATGGTGATGGATGATGGCAGAGCGAGGCTAAAAGATCTCATCATCACACCAAATGGCAAACAAAAAAATAGCGATGAAAATTTTGATGAAAATGGCTACACAGATGATAACGAAAGCTTTGAGGAGCTAGATAAAAACACAAGCTTGCAAGATCAAAGGTAAATTTAAAGGTTAATTAAAAAACGGGTTAATTTATCTCATTTGCATAAAATGCCCTTAAATTTTAATTTTATTTTTAAATTTAAGCGTTAAAATCTCTAAAAATTAATAAAAAAGGATAATAAAATGTGTAAAGATTGCGGTTGTTCAATGGGAAATCACGCCCACACTCACACTCATGCTGACGGCACCACTCACTCACACCCACACACTCACGACGGGCATACAGATCACGCTCATGACGCACACGAGCATAGCCACGAGGCTCACGCACACCCTGTGCTAAACGAGAGTAAAACGATAGACGTGATAGAGAAAATTCTATCTGAAAACGACAAAGAGGCCGCTCACAACAGAGCGCATCTTGATGAAAAAAAGATACTTTGTGTAAATTTGATGAGTAGTCCGGGCGCTGGCAAGACTACGCTTTTAGAGGCTACGATAAAGGCTGGCAAATTTAAAATAGGCGTTGTCGAGGGCGATTTAGAGACTAACCAAGATGCCGACCGCATAGTAAAAGCTGGCGCAAAAGCTCATCAGATAAGCACAGGTCAGACCTGCCATTTAGACGCTTTTATGGTGCATGAGGGGCTTCATCATCTGCCACTAAACGAGCTTGATCTAGTCTTTATAGAAAATGTTGGAAATTTAGTTTGCCCTGCAAGCTACGACGTTGGCTCACACTTTAACGCTGTGCTTCTTTCAGTGCCAGAGGGCGATGATAAGGTGAGCAAATATCCAGTGATGTTTAGAGCTGCTGACGTGCTTTTGATCACAAAAGCTTCGCTTGCACCGCACTTTGACTTTGATATCGAGCGAGTGAAAAACGACGCTAGAAAGCTAAATCCAAAGGTTGATATCTTTGTAGTAGATAGCAAAACAGGCGAGGGCATCGATAAATGGATAAGTTATTTGGAATTTAAAAAAGAGCTAAGATAATGTGTCTTTCGATCCCTTCAAAAGTAATAGAAATAGATGAAAATAACGTTGCTACCGTCGAGACTCTGGGCGTTACTAGAAAGGTAAGCCTAGATCTCATCTCTGAAGAGGTAAAGGTTGGCGAATACGTGCTAATCCACGTTGGATACGCCATGCAAAAGATTGACACGCAGTTTGCGCTTGAGAGCTTGGAGGTCTATCAAAAGATCGCTGAGGATATGGACGCGGGGAAAATTTGATGGATCTTATCAATGATTTTCGCGATAAAAATTTAATCCTAGCCCTTTCAAAACTGATACAAAAAGAGAGCGTAAAACCGCTAAATATCATGGAAATTTGCGGCGGCCACACGCATAGCATTATGAAATTTGCACTGCCAAGCTTGGTTGGAGAGCATATAAATTTCGTCCACGGCCCAGGCTGTCCGGTCTGCGTGATGCCAAAGAGCCGCATAGATGAGGCCTGTAAGCTTGCTAGCATGGATAATGTGATCTTTTGCACGCTAGCTGACATGCTAAGAGTGCCTGGCTCAAAGACAAGCTTGCAAAAGCTTCGCGGCGAGGGACACGACATAAGGGCACTTTACACGCCACTTGATGCGCTAAATATCGCTAAGCAAAACCCAGACAAAAAGGTCATATTTTTTGCCATTGGCTTTGAGACGACGACTCCGATGAGTGCAAATTTAGTTGAAAAAGTGGTGCAAGAGGGCATTAAAAATTTATACTTTCACATAAATCACGTAACCGTCCCAGCTCCAGTTAGAGCCATAATGAGCGATGAGAACGTAAGGATAGACGCATTTTTGGGGCCAAGCCACGTGAGCGTCATCACTGGAAGCAAAATTTATAAAGAGCTAGCAGATGAGTTTAAAAGACCGATCGCCATTAGCGGTTTTGAGCCGCTTGACATCATGGCAAGTGTGCTAAATTTAGTCCGTCAGCAAAACGCAGGCACTTATGAAGTCTATAACGAGTATGCAAGGGCGGTTAAAGAAGAGGGCAATTTAAGAGCAAAAGAGCTCATAGCTAAGTATTTTGAGCCGTGCGACTTTGTCTGGAGAGGCCTTGGTGAGATAGCGCAAAGTGGCATGAAACTAAAAGATGAGTTTGCCTACCTTGACGCCAGAGTGCAGTTTGACTGCAGCGTAGAGAGCGCTGGCGAGAGCAAGGCTTGCATTTGCGGGCAAATTTTAAGAGGGCTAGCAAAACCGACCGATTGTAAGGTCTTTGGCAAGGTCTGCAACCCACAAAATCCGATAGGATCGTGCATGGTATCAAGCGAGGGCGCTTGTGCGGCATATTTTAAATACGCAAGAGTTGGTTAAGGAATTTAATGAAAAAGATAATGCTAAGCCACGGCGGCGGCGGCGAGGAGATGAACTCGCTTATAAACGAAACGATATTTAAAATTTTTGATAATGAAATTTTAAGGCAGAGCAACGACTCGGCGATATTAAATTTAAACGGCAAGATCGCATTTAGCTCAGATAGCTTTGTGGTAACTCCCATTTTTTTTAATGGCGGCGATATCGGCAAGATCGCAGCTTGCGGCACGATAAACGACCTTGCGATGGTTGGAGCAAGCGCAAAATACCTAAGCTGCTCGCTCATCATCGAAGAGGGGCTTAGTATAGAGGAGCTTGAAAAGGTGCTTGGCTCACTTGCAAAAACATGTAAAGAGAGTGGTGTGAGCGTCGTTTGTGGTGATACAAAGGTCGTGCCAAATGGCAAATGCGACAAAATTTTTATAAACACAGCAGGCATCGGCGAGATAGTTTGCGAGGGCGTGGAGCTTAAAAATTTAAAAGCAGGGGCAAAAATTCTCATCTCTGGAGATGTTGGCAGACATGGCGGTGTGGTGCTAGCAGCAAGAGAGGAATTTGAGCTTGGGCTTGATCTAAAAAGTGACTGCAAGAGCCTAAAAGAGGTTGCTTTAAGGTTATTTGGCGCTGGCATAAAGCCGCAGTGCATGCGCGATGCGACTAGGGGCGGACTAAGTGCGGTGCTAAATGAGTGGGCTAAATTTAGTAAATTTGACATCTTGGTTTTTGAAGAAAATATCAAGGTGGCAGACGAAGTGATGGGCGTTTGTGAGCTCTTTGGTTTTGAGCCTTATGAGCTTGCAAATGAAGGCACTTTTGTTATGGCTGTTGATGAGAGCCAGGCTGAGGACGCGCTTAAAATTTTAAAAGAATTTGATAAAAACGCGATGATAATTGGCGAGGTAATGGAAGCTAAAAACGAGCGTGTCATCATCGAAAACGCCTATAAATCAAGAAGATTTCTCGAGCCACCAAAGGGCGAGCTACTACCAAGGATCTGCTAATGCACGAGCTTAGTATCGTTCAAAATTTAGTCAGTCTTTGCGAGAAAAATGCCGCCAAAGAAAATGCTAAAGAGATAAGCAAGATCGAGATAAAAGTTGGCCGCTTAAGCGGAGTGGAGCCACACTATCTAGAGAGTGCCTTTGATGTTTATAAGGCTGGCACGATCTGCGAAAACGCCGAGCTTGTCATAAATTTACAAGGCATTGTGGTCGAGTGCTTGGATTGTGGATTTGGCGGGGAGCTTAGCGAAAATGACTTTACTTGCCCAAAGTGCAAAAGTCAAAATTTAAAGGTGACTGACGGCGAAGATATGTATCTCATGCGCCTTGAGATGAAGTAAATTTTACGTATTATAATACGTAAAATTTTATGAATTTATTGATTTTTTATGGATAGTGTTAAATTTTTCTCAATCAAACGCCTAAAGAGCTATAAAAACGAGCAAGAGCATAAAAAGAACTTTTTGCTAGTACAGGCATTAGCTCCAAAACTTGGTATTTTGGAAATAACTACGAGAAATTTAGCTTTTAAGGCTTTGGTGGATAATAACAAGGTAGATATTTTAAGCTCTTTTAATAACTACTTTTAGCTAGATGATCTCTTTGTCTCAAAGCAAACTTTTGGATTTTGGGCAAAAATCATCGATGAAGCCAAAATCCACAATGATATTGTCAATCTTGATAAGCTTGATTTTAAAAAGTATTCTAAATTTAACCGCAAGAATAAACTTTTAAACTATCAAAAAGTAAAGATTTTATATGACCTTGCTGTTAAAATTAGAAACCGAGCATTTCATTTTGAAAATCTTTATAAGCTAAATGATGATCAAACGCCGAGAATTTCAACTCGTGTTGGTAAAACTTTAGTAGGCATTGATCCGCAAATGTTAGAAGATTTTATTAATGATGCGTTGTTTTGTTTTGATGAGGATCTGGCAAGATACTTAGAATGAGTGGCGGATAATAAGCTCCGCCGTGAACTTCGTCGCAATTATACTAAACAATAATTATTTTACGCTTAATGCTTTTTACTCAAATATCAAAAACGGAGCTTGCAGGACGTTTCTTATTATCTTTAGTGGCGAGAGCAGGGCGTCTTGCAGTATCTGCGTCGAGTACTCTGGCTTTTCAGTCGTGCCACGTATGGCGATGACGGTTGAGAGTGAGCGGTCTTTGCCAAGGATGATTTGGTTGATAAGTGGGATCTTATCGATGATGCCGCTTGCGTCTTTTAGTATCTTTAGCTCTAGGTCGATATTTATCTTTTTGCTATTTAGATCGATCGTGCCGCGTCCGCCGATATCTGCGCTCGTGCCTATCATCTCAATCGCCAAAAACTCGATCACGTCACCCTTTCTAGTAAGTAAAATTTTGCCGTTTTTAACAGTAAAACCCTTGTCGTTAAAGTCAGGCGTTTTAAAGCTAAGAAGCGACGGCACCGAGTTTAGAAAGCTTAGCAGTTTTTGATAAAAGATGTAGTCTTTTAGATAGGTGCCAAAAAATCTCACCTCCGCCTTAAACTCTTTCGTGCTCTCTCCAAGCAGTTTTAGACGAAATTTACCGCCCTCAAAGCTCTTGATACTAAAAAGATCGTTGATAAACTCGCCGCTTATGTCGGTTGCGTCTAAATTTATGCTTTTCTCATCGCTAAAATATCCAACTCTGCCTTGTTTTGCCAGTCCATTTAGCGAGGTGCTTTTGCCCTTTTTTTCGGCGCTAAAGCTGGTAAATGGCAAGGTTTTGTTAAGGTCTTGCAAAATGATGTCGCCATTTTTTGCAAAGAGCTCAAGTGGTGTGCTTTGCTCTTTTGTGTTGTTGTCATCAAGCACTAGTAAATTTAGGTCGTTGCTCTTAGCCTCTATGCCCTTTTCAGCGATGTTTAAAGAGAGTTTTTTGCTTGCACTTTGCACTTTTACGCCAGTCTTTGAGACTGCTATCAAAAAGTCATCGTTTGCGTATTTTGAGCCATTTTTATCCAAAAACGGCATGTCAAATTTAAGCCCTTTTGCCAAAATTTCAAGATTAGTAAAGTCCTTGCTTTTTATACTCACATCTTCAAAACCAAGCACGCCATTTTGCTTTAAAAGTGGGGAGTTTTGCATGATAAATTCGCTATTTTTAGTAGCTATCGTGCTCTCATCGCCAAAGCTTAAATTTAGCCCAAATGGCTCAATGCTAAGCGTCGTTTCGCTTGGCTTGCTAAAGTCAAGATGCGCGGTAAATGGCTCATTTTTAAAGGCTAAAATTTCATCATTTTTCTCTTTTAGATCAAAGCTCTCTATGACGCCTTTTATCTCGCCAGTGCTTTTTTGTAAATTTATATCTGCTTTTGCATTTGCTCTAAAAAAGTCAAGCCCAAAGCCGCTTGCATCGATGTTTAGCTCCGAAGTATTTACAAGCTTTACAAGGGCACTTTTAGCGTTAAATTTACTCCCAGCGATATCTAAAACCGCGTCACTTATCTTAAATTCGCCATTTGCGATGACGCTTTTTTCATCAAAATTCTCTAAGCTTTTCTCGTCAAGTTTTATTAAAATTTTAAGCCCAGCGTCCATTTTACCGCTTAGTTGCTTAACTGGCACGTTGATCTTATAAGCTCTTAGTATCTCATTTATCGCCTCATCGTAAATAGAATTTGTCTTTATAAATAGCTCTAAATTTGCGCTCTTTTCATCAAAGATGTTGTTTATCGCGACGTTTGAGCCATCAAGCTTTTTGCCTTTATAAATAGGCGCTGTAAGGTCAAATTTAAGCTTTGAGTTATTAAGTGTGATGTTTGCCTCAGCGACATTTATGGCTGGTAAGCCTTTATCAAATTTAACAAGTAAATTTTTAGCATAGGCAGTCGCATTTAGGTCGTTTAGATAAAAGTCGTTTTTGGCTAGATCAGCCTTGCCGTTTATCTCGTTTAGGTGGTAGTCATCAGCCACGATGTAGCCATATATCCAGTTTTTAACCTCGCTGTTTAGGTGTATGCGACTATCAAGCTCAGTGATGAAATCCTTGATACTGCCTGCATTTACGTCATAGGCTTTGTAAGTTAAAAGTGTATCTTTTAAGGCAAAGCTAAGCTTGCCATTTAGCTCGTGCGAGGTGAAATTTCCATCAAATTTATAATCATCCTTGTCAAAATTTGCGCTGCCTTCGCCGCTAATGCTTACGTTAAAATCTTTAAGGCTTAAATTTCTTACTATGAAGCGATCAACGCCATTTTGTTGCTCATTTTGAAATTTGATATCGATGTTTAGATAAGGGCTATCGACGAAAAATATATCATCTAAAAATAAAATTTTGATCTTAAAATCATCGCCTATTTGCACGCTCTCAAGCGAAATTTCTTGAAAAAATGTGTCAAGATAATCCACACCCTGACTAAGGTTTAAAAGCTGCTTGTCGCTGGCTTTTTGCTCTGCGTTTTGTTTAAATTTAGGTAGCTTGATCTGCTTTGCTCTTACAATTATTTTTTTATCTAACTTTATATATAATTGCTCCAATTTTACGCCGTAAAACTCGAAATCGTTAATTTTTATGCCGTATTTTAAAAGCAAAAGAAGCGAAAGAATCAAAATGATAAAAAATTTTATAAAAAAGCCGTATCTGGATATTTTCTTTGATATCGTACTCATCGTTGTCCTAAGCGTATTTGTTTATTTGGCACGCCCCATAAACACGAGCAAAGTCGTCTTTGTGCCAAAGGGAAGTGTGGGCGAAATTATATCTTATTTAGCTAATCGCAACTTTAACTTAAGTGCGATCGACAAGTACGCCATGCGCTTCATTGGCTCGCCTCAGTCAGGCTGGATCGAGATAGGCAAAGATAAAATTTCAAGGGTTGATTTTTTAAAAAAACTTGCCAAAGCAAAGGCTGCGATGACCGAGATCACGCTAATACCAGGTGAGACTACGATCGTTTTTTTAAACCAGATCGCTGCCCAGCTTGGGCTTGACGGAGCTAAACTAAATAGCGAGTATAACGCCATTGCTCCAGTTAGTGATGGCTTTTTAATGCCAAATACTTATAAAATTCCAGTTGGCATCAGCGAAAGACATCTGGCATATTACCTTGTAAATTCATCTAAAAAGGCGCAAAGCGAGATCAGCAGGAAAATTTTTGGCGAGTACAACGAGAAAAAATGGTTTAAAATTCTAACCATCGCCTCGATCATCCAAAAAGAGGCCGCAAATGACGCTGAGATGCCTCTTGTCGCTTCAGTCATCTACAACCGCCTAGATAAGGGCATGAGGCTGCAGATGGATGGCACGCTAAATTATGGCATCTACTCGCACGATGTGATCACAGCTGAGCGCATAAGAAGCGATATGAGCGAGTTTAACACCTATCTAAATGACGGCATCCCGCCAAGCCCAGTCTGCTGCGTCTCTATAAGTGCGATAAAAGCGGCAATAAACCCTGCAAAGAGCGATTATTTATACTTTGTGCTTGATAAAAAGGCGAAAAAGCACATTTTTTCAAAAACCTTAAGCGAGCACAATCAAAATATCGCAAAATAGGGCTAAAATACAACTAGCTTTAATAAAAAACGTGATAAATTTCAAAAAATCAAAAGGGCTAAAATGAGTGACATTATCTGGACTAAAACCGACGAAGCACCGCTTTTTGCAAGCTACTCTCTCTTTCCTATCGTTAAGAGCTTTTTATCCCGCGCTGGCATTAGTATAACAAGGGCTGATATCAGCTTGGCAGGGCGAATTTTATCTCTTTTTAGCAAAGAGCTTGGGCGAAGTAAGGCCGATGAGCTAGAGCTTTTGGGCGAGCTAACCGCACACAAAGAGGCAAATATCATAAAGCTGCCAAACATCTCAGCCACGATCGTTCAGCTAAAAGCGGCGATTGAGGAGCTAAGAAACAAGGGGATAAATGTGCCATTTTATCCAGACGAGATCATCACAGACTACGACGAAGAGATCGCTAAAAAGTACCAAAAAGTGTTAGGAAGCGCGGTAAATCCTGTGCTTAGACAAGGAAACTCAGACAGAAGAGTCCTGCCTCCGGTTAAAGAATTTGTCAAAAAGCATCCGCACAGCAACGGCAGCTGGGATAAGGCAAATAAAACCAAAATTTGCTACATGCAAAGGGGCGATTTTTTCGAAAATGAGCGCTCAATCATCGCAGAAAAAGATGAGAAATTTTATATAAATTTCATAAGCTTGGAGGGCAAAAAAGAGCTTTTAAAAGAGCTTACCGTTCAAAGCGGCGAGATCGTAGATGCTACCTTTTTAAGTGCAGATGAGCTAGATAGATTTTATGAAAGCTGCTTTGAGACGGCGCTAAAAGAGAATTTGACCCTTAGCCTTCATCTAAAATGCACGATGATGAAGGTTAGTGACCCAGTCATCTTTGCACACGCGATAAAGAGCTATTTTAAAGAGGTTTTTGAGCTATATGGTGAGGAGTTTAAGGCTCATGGCGTTGAGGCAAAAAACGGCTTAAAAGATATGTTTGCTAAAATTTCAACTCTTAAAAATAAAGATGAAATTTTGGCTAAATTTGATGAAATTTTGAGCAAAAAAGCAAAAATTTGGGCATTAAATGAAAATGTCAGCAACTTTGACGTGCCAAATGACGTTATCATCGACGCCTCTGTGCCAGCGCTCATTAGAAACTCTGGGAAGGTAAAAGACAAAAACGGCGAGCTAAATTTCTCACTTTGTATGATCCCAGATAGAACCTACGCTAGGGTTTATGAGGCCTGCGTGGCGGACTTTAAGGAGCATTGTGCGCTTGATGTGAGTAAGATCGGCAGCGTGGCAAACGTGGGGCTAATGGCTAAAAAGGCCGAGGAGTATGGCAGCCACGATAAGACTTTCATCGCAAAAGAGGACGGAGAATTTGTAGTTTTTGATGAGGCAGGGCAGAGCGTCTTTAAATTTAGCGTTAAAAGTGGCGACATTTTTAGGATGACGCAGGCAAAGGATGATGCGATAAATGCGTGGTTTGAGCTTGCTTTAAAAAGAGGTGAAATTTCAAAAGATGAGCTTATATTTTGGCTAGATAGCAGCCGTGCTCACGATCGAAATTTAATAGCTAAATTTGAAAAATTTAAAGAGAAATTTACTAGTGCCGGTGTGAAATTTAAAATTTTAAACTACGAGCAAGCGACGCTAAGATCGCTTGAAGCAATAAGAGCTGGCAAAGACGTCATAGGCGTAACTGGCAACGTTTTAAGAGACTATCTAACTGATCTTTTCCCGATATTTGAGTTAGGTGGCAGCTCAAAAATGCTCTCAGTTGTGCCGCTACTTGCTGGTGGAGCGATGTTTGAGACAGGAGCTGGCGGAACGGCTCCGACGCTTGTAAAAGAGCTAAAAGAGAGAAATCATCTGCTTTGGGACAGTCTTGGCGAGTTTTTAGCACTTAGTGCTTCGCTTGAACATCTAGCGTTTTTTAGGCAAAAAAAAGAGGCAAAAGAGCTAAGCGAGGCGCTAAATAGAGCAGTTGCTAGCTATTTGGATGAAAACAAAGCGCCAAATGCTACTCTTGATACTAGAGAGTCGCACTTTTATCTAGC
Source organism: Campylobacter concisus (assembly GCF_003048835.2). Classification (NCBI taxonomy): domain Bacteria; kingdom Pseudomonadati; phylum Campylobacterota; class Epsilonproteobacteria; order Campylobacterales; family Campylobacteraceae; genus Campylobacter; species Campylobacter concisus. The sequence goes on from NZ_CP060705.1 coordinate 934,500, forward strand.
ACTATTTTGGGCGAGAGAGATGGCAAAAAGTGGCGGGATTTTAAGCGTGATATTTGCAAATTTAGCAGACGAGCTAGAAAAAAATGAGAGCGAAATTTTAAGGCAGATCAGAGAAAAAGAGGGTGCTAGCGTGGAATTTGGCGGATATTACCTGCCAGATGAAACAATGGCAAATGAGGTCATGCGACCAAGTGAAATTTTAAATAAAATAATAGGATAAGAGATGAAAATAAGTGTAGTTGGAGCTGGAAACGTCGGTGCTAGCATAGCTTATGCGCTTTGCATGAGAGAGCTTTGCGATGAGATCGCGCTTGTGGATATATTTGGTGACGTGGCGCGTGCAAAGGCGATCGACCTAGCTCAGTCAAGCTGTGTCTTTAACGCTAAAACTAGCGTTTGTGGTGGCGATGATTTTGTACTTATTGAGGGCAGTGACATCGTCATAGTCACAGCTGGAAGCCCAAGAAAAGAGGGTCAAACTAGAGAGGACTTACTGCTTAAAAACGCCGTTGTTGTAAAACAAACTGCGCAAAAGATAGCTGAATTTGCCAAAAACGCAGTGATAATCGTAGTCACCAATCCACTTGACGTGATGGTCTGGACGGCTCATAAATTTAGCGGTTTTAGCAAAAACAAAGTGATCGGCATGGCTGGTGAGCTAGACAGCGCAAGGTGCAGATATGAGCTAGCGCTTTTAAAAGATAAGGACGCCAGCAAGCTAAGAGCAAAGATCGTTGGCACTCACAATGACGAGATGATCGTATCAGCCAGCAATATCAGTGAAAATTTAAATGAAAATGAGCTTGCAATCCTTAAAAAAGAGACAAGCACTGGCGGCGCAAAGATCGTTAAACTGCTTGGTACTTCGGCTTACTACGCACCAGCGGCTGCAGCTGTGAAGATGTGCGAGATGATCGTTGGTAAGAGCGATGAGATAATAAGCGCTAGCGTGCTAATCGATGATGAACTAAGCTGCGGCAGGCTAGTAAGACTCGGACGTGATGGCTTAAAAGAAATTTTAGAGCTAAATTTAGATGAAGACGAGCAAGAGCAACTAAACAAAAGTGAAGCTGAAATTAGAAAAAATATCAAATTTTTAAAAGAAAACTTAGAGTAGGAAGATATATGATCGTAAAAGAAAATGTCCCAGTTTGGGTCGATGAGAGCAGGTGTAAGGCCTGTGATGTCTGCGTGAGCTACTGCCCAGCAGGCGTGCTAGGCATGAGGCTTGAGCCAAAGGCGGTGCTTGGCAAGATGATAGAGGTGGTCTATGCTGACTCATGCATAGGATGCCGTGACTGTGAGCTTCACTGTCCTGATTTTGCCATTTATGTGTCTGATAAAGGCTTTAAATTTGCAAAGCTAACGCCTGAGAGCAAAGAGCGAGCTGCGGCTGTAAAGGCAAATAAATTTGCCAAGCTTGGAGAGAGCGCATGAGAGAGGTAGTATCAACTGGAAATGCCCTAGTAGCAAGGGCTGCCGTCGAGTGTGGCTGTAACTTCTTTGGCGGATATCCTATCACTCCAAGCAGCGAGATCGCCCACGAGCTAAGCGTGCTTTTGCCAAAAAACGGCGGTACATTTATACAGATGGAAGATGAGATAGCTGGCATTTCCGTAGCTCTTGGTGCAAGTGCGAGTGGCGCTAAAGCGATGACTGCAAGTTCTGGTCCAGGAATTTCACTAAAGGCTGAGCAAATAGGCCTTGGTTTTATCGCTGAGATACCGCTTGTCATCGTAAATGTAATGCGCGGCGGCCCTTCAACTGGCCTACCAACACGTGTCGCACAAGGCGATATCTTGCAGGCTAAAAACCCAACTCACGGCGATGTAAATATGATAGTGCTAGCGCCTAGTAGCCTAGAGGAGTGCTATACGCAAACGGTGCGTGCCTTTAACCTCGCAGCTAGGTTTATGACGCCGGTTATGCTGCTACTTGACGAGACGATAGGTCACATGCAAGCAAGGGTGCGCCTGCCAGAGATTAGCGAGCTAGAAATTTATAAAAGAAGAGAATTTAGCGGCGAGCCAAAAGAGTATAAACCATACGAGGCTGCACCAGATGAGCCAGCCACGCTAAATCCTTTCTTTAAAGGCTATCATTACCATATAACAGGGCTTCATCACGGCGCTACTGGCTTTCCAACTGAAGATGGCAAGATCGTTGAAAACTCGATGAATAGACTATTTGATAAGATAAATTTACACACTGATGAGTGCGAGAAATTTGAAGAGTTTATGCTTGATGACGCGCAAATTTGTATCATCGCCTTTGGAAGTGTCGCTCTCTCAGCTAAGCAAGCGATATTAAATTTACGTGAAAAAGGGCTAAAAGTAGGGCTATTTAAGCCACTCACACTTTTCCCAGCTCCAGCCAAAAAGCTAAAAGAGATATCAAATAAATTTAAGAAAATTTTAGTCTGCGAGCTAAATTTAGGTCAATATAGTGGCGAAATTTCAAAGATCATCTTAAGAGATGACTTTGCAAAACTGCTAAAAGCAAACGGCAGACCGATAAGCCCAAGCGAGATCGAGGCGAAGATAGGAGAAATTTATGGCTTTTAATTACGATAAATATTTACGAACAGATAAAATGCCTACTCTTTGGTGCTGGGGCTGTGGCGACGGCGTCATACTAAAGGCGCTCATCCGCGCTATCGACACCATGGGCTGGGATATGAACGACGTTTGCGTGGTCTCAGGCATAGGCTGCTCTGGTCGCTTTAGCGGATATCTTGACTGCAACACCATCCACACAACTCACGGCAGAGCCGTAGCATATGCCACTGGCGTAAAGATGGCAAACCCAGACAAGCACGTCATAGTTGTAACTGGCGATGGCGACGGACTAGCTATCGGAGGCAACCACACGATACACGGATGCCGCCGAAATATCGGGCTAAATCACATCTTAATCAACAACTTCATCTACGCGCTAACCAACTCGCAAACCAGTCCAACCACGCCAAAGGGCATGTGGACGGTCACAGCACAATACGGCAACATCGATCCTAGTTTTGACGCCTGTAAGCTCGCAACTGCCGCAGGCGCTAGCTTTGTCGCGCGTGGTAGCGTCATCGAGCCAGAGAAGCTTACAAAGCTCTTTGTGGAGGGCTTTAGTCACGATGGATACAGCTTTTTTGATGTATTTTCAAACTGCCACATAAATTTAGGCCGCAAAAACAAAATGGGCGAGGCGGTGAAAAATTTAGAGTGGATAAAGGGTCGCACGACTAGCAAGGTCAAATTTGACATGCTAAGCGATGAAGAGAAAAAGGGCATTTTCCCACTTGGCGTGCTGCACAAAGATGAAGAAAAGATAGAATACACCAAGGCTTACGACAAGGTAAGAAGAGCTGCAATGAGCAATGAAGCGATAAATTTTGAGGAGCTAGCATGAAGTCACAATTAAGATTTGTCGGCGTTGGCGGACAGGGTGTCATACTAGCTGGCGAGATCCTCTCAGCTGCCAAGATAAAAGCAGGCGGATACGGCGTCAAGGCATCTACCTACACATCTCAAGTGCGAGGCGGTCCAACAAAGGTCGATATCATACTAGATGAGAAAGAAATTTTATATCCTTACGCAAACGAGGGCGAGATAGACTTTATGCTTGCCACTGCGCAGATAAGCTACAACGCCTTTAAAAGTGGCGTGAAAGAGGGTGGTGCGATCGTTGTTGAGCCAAATTTGGTAAAAGTGAGCGACGAGGACAAAAAGCGCTGGAAAATTTATGAAATTCCTATCATCTCTATCGCAAAAGACGAGGTTGGTAATGTCATCACTCAAAGCGTCGTGGCTCTTGGTGTGGCTGTGGCGATGAGTAGGTGCATGGATGAAAATTTAGTGCGTGAAGAGATGCTAGCAAGCGTGCCAGCTAAGGTCAAAGAGGCAAACGCCAAAGCTTACGAGCTAGGCCTAAAATACGCAAAAGAGCTTTTAAAATAAAAATTTGGCTAAATTTGATTTAGCCAAAACCTCACAATATGGATCAGATAAAACTAGAAAATTTCCGCAAAGAACATGGCTTTAAGATGCCTATCATTAGGAGTTTATCGGCGGCTGAGTGCTTAGAGATAAGAGAGAATTTACTTCATAAATTTAGCCTACAAAACATAGATGAGTTTTTTAAGATAGATAAATTTAATAAATTTGATGGCTTTAGTGCGGACGAAGAAAATTTTGATCTCAAGGCTGTTTTTAGAAAGCTTAACATCACCACGCCAAATGAAATTTGCATAAATTTTAATAAATTTGAGAGCATTGATATTTTGCATTTTGATGACCTTTCTAAATTTTTTAGCGATATCTGGTATCCGTCACTTGATGACATTGAGATATTTGATATAAATTTAAGCTTTATTTTATCAGTCAGACACTACGGGGCTATCTATCATTTTACTTTCTAGCTATCAAAGAAATTTACAAATTTATATGATTTTTTTGATAATCATACGATTTTTTTATCTCATTTAAATTTATTAGTTTTAATTATTTATTTAGTTTTTAAGAAATATCCTCAAAGATACGTAAAATTGGCTATTTTATAATATTTTATCTATTTTCATTAATATATATTGCGAGATAATATTATTTTTATCTTTATCAAAATAATAAATTTATAAGTATTAGCCACAAATACGATAAAATGGTCTTTTATCAAATGATTTTAGCTATCAAATCTCACTATACAACCTAAAATAAATTCTTATGTTTCTTTTAAGTAAATTTTATGTAAAGTTACATTATTAATTTTTTAATTAATCTACTTATTTTAAAAAATATTAAGAAATGAACTGGCGGTGCGTCTTAACGCTAATAAACTTATTAAAATAGGAAGTTATCAATGAGTGAAAAATTTACCAGAAGAGAATTTCTACAAAGCGCCTGTATCAGCGTAGGTGCGCTAGCTACAACAGCTGGTGCGACCAATGTTCTTGCTGGCGAGTTGCCAAAGGGCAATGAAAAAGGCTTGCCATCTGTTGATGTGCTAATAATCGGCTCTGGCGGTGCAGGACTTCGTGCAGCAACAGCCGTTCGCAAACAAAACCCAAATTTAACAGTCGTAGTTGCCACAAAGATGATGCCATCACGCAACGCGACCTGTATGGCAGAGGGCGGTATAAACGGCGTTACTGACTTTAGCAACGGTGACAGCTTCAAGCTTCACGCGTATGACACCGTAAAAGGTGCAGCTTATCTTGCTGATCAAGATGCAGTTGTGAAATTTTGTGAGGCAGCAGGCGCAGTTATCCACGAACTAGACTACAACGGCATGCTCTTTTCTCGTAAAGATAATGGCGACGTGGCATTTCGTTTCATGGGTGGCGCTAGCAAAAAACGCTGTAACTACGCAGCTGATAAAACCGGACACGTTTTGATGCACACCTGTCTTGACGACGCTATCACAGCTGGGGTTAAATTTCTAATGGATCATGAGCTACTTGAGATCGGTCTTGAAGATGGTAAAGTAGAGGGCGTCGTTCTTCGCAACATCCAAGATGGTCAAATTTACCCAGTTCTTTGCAAATCTCTAGTCATCGCAACTGGCGGATACACTAGAATTTTCTATAACCGCACTTCAGTTCCATTTATAGCAACAGGCGATGGTATCGCTGCTGCGCTTAAAGTAGGTCTTGGTTTTGAAGACCCTGAGATGCTTCAGTTTCACCCAACTGGCGTTCAAAACGGCGGCACACTTATCACAGAAGCTGCTCGTGGTGAAGGTGGATACTTGTTAAATAATAAGGGCGAGCGTTTTATGAAAAACTACCATGAAAAAATGGAGCTAGCTCCTCGTGACGTCGTCGCTCGTGCTATCGAGACAGAAATTCGCGAAGGTAGAGGCTTTGGCGAGGGCATGAGCGCTTATGTACTTTGTGATGTTCGCCACCTTGGCAAAGATACTATTATGAAAAAACTTCCAAAAATTCGCCACACAGCGATGCTTTTCCAAGATATCGACCTAGTCGAGCAAGCAGTGCCTATCCGCCCAACAGCTCACTACTCAATGGGTGGCATAGAGGTGGCTAAATTTGATGATATGAGCACAAAAATACCTGGAATTTACGTAGGTGGTGAGGCTTCATGCGTATCTATCCACGGCGCAAACCGCCTTGGCGGAAACAGTCTAACTGATGCAGTAGTCACTGGCGATCTAGCTGGCAAAGGTGCTGGCGCTTATGCTCAAAATGCAAAATTTGCAAGCGGCAAGAAAACTTCTGAGCTAGCAAAAATGTGGCAAGATAAATTTAAATCTATCGCAACAGGCGAGGGTGGCGTAAATGATATGTACGCACTTCGTGAAGAGCTTGGTAAAAATAACTGGGATCTAATGGGTATCTTTAGAACTGGCGCAAAACTAGATCAGCTCTCTAAAAATCTAGAAGCCATCCAAGCAAAATATGACACCATCAAAGTGCCAAATCAAAATCCAGTAATGAACACAGCATTTACTGACTACGTCGAGCTTGGCAACCTTATACTTCTATCTCGTGCAGCATGTCTTGCAGCGCAAAATCGTCTTGAGAGCCGTGGCGCTCACACAAGAGAGGACTATCCAAAAAGAGATGATGTAAATTTCTTAAAACACAGCATAGTCACACTAAAAGACGGCAAGTTGGAGCTTGGCTACAAAGATGTTGTGATAGGCATATTTTCACTTGACGGCAAGAAGCCAGAGTAAGGAGCTAGGATGAAAATTATTATCGACCGTTTTGACGGAACTAAAAAATATGAATCAACTTATGAGCTAACAAATGAAGAGGTCAAAGGCAAAACTCTTTTAACAGTGCTTTTTGATATCAAACAAAAAAAGGATGCGACATTAAATTTCACAGCATCTTGTCGCTCAGCGATATGCGGTGCGTGCGCTGTTAGAGTAAATGGTCACTCATATCTAGCTTGCGACACAAAGATGAATGAGCTTTTGGCTGAGTATGGCAACCCAGATACTATTAGAATTTCACCACTTGGAAATTTCAAGGTTATCTCAGACCTTATGGTGGATTGGGAGCCAAGTATAGAAAATTTACGCAAGATCAGACCAAGCATCACTGCTAAGCCAGAATTTAGCGCTGCAAAAGGCTGTAAGCAAAGCCAAAAAGAGTACGATAAAGTAGCGCTTGAGTGGGACTGCATACTTTGTGGTGCGTGTGCTAGCGAGTGTAATAAGCTTGAAGCAGATGCGAGTGACTATATGCAACCGTTTGTATTTGTTCATGCTTATAGGGCTGCCTTTGACTCACGTAGCAAAGATCCTATGCCACACCTAAAACCAGCTATCGACAACGGACTTTGGATGTGTGTAAAGTGCCAAGAGTGTGCTGATCGCTGTCCAAAAGGCATAAGCGCATGCGCTGACATAACTGATCTTCGTATCATGGCTATACAAAAAGGCTTTAATGAGGGCATGGGACCAGATCACGCTGAGGCGTTCTTGACTGATCTAGTTGATGGCTCAGGCAGACTAAATGAGGTTAGACTTGCACTTCGTTCAGAAGGCGTTATCAAAAATATGGGCAAACTAGACATCGCTGCAAACTTAATGCTTGCTGGTAAGATGAATCCGCTTCATATTTTCGGCGAAGAGGACATTGAAGGACATGATGATCTAGTAAAAATGATAAATGCGGCTCGCAAAGCTGCTAGTAAGGAGTAACTATGCAAAACGAATTCGCTTTTTTTCCAGGATGCGTACTCTCTCAAGCAGCTAAAGAGGCTAAGATGTCGCTTGAGGCTATCGCTCCGATACTTGGCTGGAAGCTTCACGAGATAAAGGGCTGGAGCTGCTGTGGTGCCCAACAAGCACAAGACGTCGATCCTATCGCTACGCTTGTGGCAAATGCTAGAAACATAGCGCTTGCAGAACAGATGAATATGCCGATGCTTACGACATGCTCAACTTGTATGCTAACTCTAACAAGAGCTAAAAGCACGCTTGATAAGGGCGCAAAAGATCGTATCAATACATTTTTAGCTGAAGGCAATATGAAATATAATGGTACATCTGAGGTAACAAGTCTTCTTTGGGAGCTTTACCAAAATGTTGATACGCTAAGAGCAAAGGTTGTTAAACCACTTAGCGGACTAAAAGTAGCGCTATTTTACGGCTGCCACAGCCTAAGACCTGAAAAAGATCTACACAATAGAGAAAGCTCAGTAAATCCAAAGAGCTTTGAAACTGTTGTAAGCGCACTTGGTGCTACTATCGTGCCATTTGAGAAAAGACTTGACTGCTGCGGCTTCCACGCTAGCTATCCAGCTGGAAAATCAGTAAGAAAAATGTCAAGCCAGATCGTAAATAACGCTGATCAAAATGGCGCAGACGTAGTTGTCACTCCATGCCCACTTTGCCAAATGCAACTTGACATCTATCAAGAGAGGTATCAAGATGAGAACCACTCAGATGTTAGAAAACCTATCATCCACCTCTCTCAGCTTGTAGGTCTTGCACTTGGACTATCTGTTGAAGACTTGGGTCTTGATCTAAACATCATCGACGCTACCAAGATAGCGTAAATTTTATCCCACGTCTTTTGGCGTGGGAGATTTCAAACATAAATTTTTCAAAATAAATAAAATTTGATAACAAAATAGTTTTAAAATTTACTTTGTGACATAGAAATTTGCCTGCAGCTAAAATTTATTTAAATTTACTCTTTTATATCATCGTAAAAATAGCGTTACATCAGGTAATTGCATTAAATTTTAAATATAAAAAATAGCGATAAAATCACAATTTATTATATAAGATAAATTATTTTTACTTATAGTAATCGTCTACAAATTCAATTTTATGTAGTTTTATATATAAAAATAATATGTAAAATTTTATGTAAATAAAGCTAAATTTGCTCGTTTTTTTGCTATCTACTATCTTTTTTATAAGCTCTATATCGCCGTTCATTGCTAAGCCCATAAAGCAAATGCCGCTTGCACCAGCTTTTATAGCTTCTTTGTAGTTTTGGTTGTCTAGTCCGCCAAGTGCGTAAATTTCTTTGTCTAAGCTTTTTAGCTCGCTTATAAAATTTAACCCTTTTGGCTCTAAGCCCGCCTTGCAAGAGGTAGCAAATATATGAGAAGCAACGAGCACGTCAGCGATAGTGGCTGAAATTTTAGCCTGCTCTAGGTCGTGAGCTGGGGCGTAAATTTTAGCTGTTTGTCTAAATTCTTCTAAAAAAACGGTGTGATTTTTAAAAAAGTCAAGCTGCGCTGAAGTGAGCCAAAAGTCGCTATTTAGCTTGCAGGCTACGTCAAAAAATTGATTAATAATAAATTTCTTGCGATAGTTTTCACAAATTTGAGCCACAACCCTAGCAAGATCGTAAAATTGAGCCTCGCTTAGCCCCTTTGCACGAAGCAAAATTTCATCCACGCCAGCCTTGCAAAGCAGCTGTATCCTCTTTAAAAAGTCATCGCCCTCATAGCTTTCAAAGTCGGCCACACAGAGAATTTTAAACATATACGTACTCGCTCATCAAGGGCTCTAGTCCGTTTGCTTTTATCATAGCCTTGATCTCATCCACGCTTCTATCGTCGCTTATCTCAAACTGCTCGTCACCCTTTTTCTCTTCGCCGTGAGCTCCGATGCTCACTTTTACGCCAGCGCTTATTTTGTTTGTGGCGATCTTTACGGCGTTATCGCGAAATTTCGCCTTTTCTCTGGTTGAGATCGTTATGCTAGCTGTTGGCATGAAAATTCTATAAGCGCAGATCACTTGCAAAAGCTCGCGCTCGCCCACGTCACGCGGGTTGATGCGGTCGTTGTTAATGATAGGACGAAGTCTTGGGCATGAAAATGCGATCTCGGCGTGCGGATATTTTTTTTGAACCAAGCTTGCGTGCAGTGCGGTCGCAAAGGCGTCAAGTCTAAAGTCATCTATGCCAAGAAGTGCCGCAAAGCCAACCCCTCTCATGCCTCCAAGAAGCGCTCGCTCTTGCGTGTTTATGCGGTAAGGGAAGATTCTTTTATTGCCGCCAAGGTGGATCTTCTCGTATTTTGTGGGATTGTAGGTCTCTTGAAAGACGGTCACGTAGTCCACGCCGCTTTTGTGAAGCAGGGCGTAGCCGTCTGAATTTAATGGGTAAATTTCAACCCCAACGACTTTAAAAAATTTCTTTGCCAAAGCGCAGGCATTTGCGATGTAGGCGACACTTGAGTTGGTCTCGCTCTCGCCTGTTAGGATCAAAATTTCTTCCAAGCCGCTCTTTGAAATTTCTCTTAGCTCTCTTGTGATCTCCTCGTCGCTTAGCTTTGCCCTTTTTATTTTATTTTTAGCGTTAAAACCGCAATAAACGCAGAGATTATCGCAGTAGTTTGCTATGTAAAGTGGAGTAAAAAGAGTTATGTTTGAGCCAAAATTTGCCCTTGTTTTTGCCTGAGCAAGCTGAGCTATTTGCTCTAAAAATGGCGCTGCAGCAGGTGAGAGTAGGGCTTTTAAATTTTCAAGCGAGCAGTGCTTTGCATTAAGAGCTGCTTTTACGTCTGTTTCGGTGTAAAATTCTGGCTTGTAATTCGCGCGCTCTTTTAAAATCTCATTCATAATGTCGCTGCCAACATCCTCCATGTGAGGTAGCAGCTGCATGTGGTCGGTTCTTGTAAATTTCATCAGTCTAAAAATCCAGTGAGCGGTGATGAGGCATTTGCGCTTTTGCTTTTTGCGCCAAGCCCTGCTAGGTAGGCGTTGCGACCAGCGATGATAGCCTCTTTGAAGGCTCTTGCCATGAGTGGGATATTTTTAGATGAGGCGATGGCTGTGTTTGCCATGATCGCAGCCGCCCCCATCTCCATCGCTTCGCACGCTTGTGATGGCCTGCCTATACCAGCATCAACTACGATCTGCGTATCAAGCTCGTTTATCAAAATTTCAATAATATCTTTAAAAACTAGCCCTTGGTTTGAGCCAATGGGAGCAGCTAAAGGCATTATGCAGCTAGCTCCTGCACTTAGCATCGCTCTTGCGGCGTTTAGATCAGGAAACATATAAGGCATTGGCACAAAGCCGTCATTTGCCAGCGCTTCGCATGCTTTTATGGTTTCAGCGTTGTCTGGAAAGAGAAATTTAGAGTCAGTTATGATCTCTATTTTAACAAGCTCCCCGCACCCAAGCTCACGTGCGAGCTGGGCGATACGAACGGCCTCTTTGGCGTTTCTAGCGCCACTTGTGTTTGGCAAGAGCGTCACGCCTTTTGGGATAAAGTCAAGTATATTTCGCTCTTTGCTCTCGTTTATGCGCCTAAGAGCAAGGGTTAAAATTTCTGCGCCAGCCTCGTTTATGGCTGAGTCGATGAGCTCGTGTGAGTACTTGCCAGAACCAAGGATAAAGCGGCTTTGAAACTCCTTGCCGCCAAGGATCAAACTATCATTTTGCACTTACGCCTCCAAGCCCATAAGCAGTCTAATGGCTAAATTTGCCTCATGATTTGCGCAGATCGCAACGCGCGGTGCCATGAGCCCTTGACCGATCTTTGCTTCGTTTGTGAGGTCACCGCAAAGGTAGACATTTTTGGCAAATTTTATGGTTTTTATGAGATTTGAGCTAAAGTATCCTGCCATGCCAGAGGCGCCGATGATCTTTTTCTCTTTTAAGCTCGCACCAGCTTCGTTTAGTATCATCGCCTTGCCAGCGACGTTATCAAAGGCTTCGCATAAAATTTCGCACTCGTCAAAGACGCTAGCTACGTTTTTTTCATCTAAAAATATATCGTGAGCCTCGACCTCGACAAAGGGATTTACGTCATTTATCAGCTCTTTTAGCGCCTGCGTCTTTTTTAAGCCGATGTGGCGGACGAAATACTGCTGGCGGTTTAGATTACTTGGTTCAACGACGTCAAAGTCGGCAAGCACTAGCTTTTTTACGCCAACTCTTGCAAGACTTAGCGCGATATTTGAGCCAAGGCCGCCAAGTCCAGCCATGCCGATCACGGCTTTACTTAGGGCTAAATTTAGCTCAGGGCTGTTTCGTGAAGCGATCATCGAGCGTAAAACTTCACGCTCAGGCATCACGCCACGCCTTATAAATACGACATTTGAGCCATCTTTTAGCTCGCTATCTTCTTTTATAGCAAAGCCATCAACGATAAAAATGTCTGGCTTTGTCGCGTTAAATTTCTCTAAGAATTTATAAATTTCACTCTCTTTATCGCCAAGAGCAAGCTCTTTTAGCTCGCTAAGGCTTTTTACTGGCACTTTAAATTTTGTGCCGTTTAGTACTATCTCTATCATTTTCTCCTCATCCACCGCCAACTAAAGTGACGATCTCATAAGCTTTGCCATCACTCATAAAGTGCTCACTCCAAAACTTTTTTGGCAAAATTTCTCCGTCTCGCTCAAGGGCTATAAATTTAAGCTCATAGCCATTTTGAGCTAAAAAATCATAAACGCTTATATCGTTTTCAAGCTCGAAAATTTTGCCATTTAGTATAAATTTGATCATTAAATTTTGTAGCTTTTTACAAAATTTGCGATCCTCTCGATCGCTTTTTTTATGCTCTCGATGTCTGTTGCAAAAGAAATTCTAAAGTATCCCTCCATGCCAAAGCCCACACCTGGCACGGTTGCTACATTTACCTCTTCAAGCATCTTTTTGCAAAATCTAAGTGAGTCGCCGTCCACATCTTTACATTTTACAAATAGATAAAATGCGCCATCAGGCTTAACTACGCTTAGCCCAGGGATAGCGTTTATCATCTCAACTGCCACATCGCGTCTTCTTTCATACTCTTTTCTCATGTTTTCGATGTCTTCGTCAGTTTCGCCTAGAAGTGATGGGATAGCGCCTATTTGCACGATCGAGCTGATATTGCTTGTGCTTTGGCTTTGAAGCTTTTTGATGCCAGCGATGAGCCAGTCCATCGAGCTTGCGATATAGCCAAATCTCCAGCCAGGCATCGCGCCACACTTGCTTAGGCCATTTATCGTGACCGTTCTTTTGAAAAGATCCTCGCTTACTGAGGCCACTGCGTGAAATTCTTTGCCGTAGATTACTTTTTCATAAATTTCATCGCTCGTGACGATGATGTCAGTACCCTTTAAAACCTCGCCAAATGCCGCGATCTCTTCTTTTGTATAGACAGCTCCAGTTGGATTTGTCGGGTGATTTAGCGAAAAGACCTTTGTTTTTGGAGTGATCGCTTTTTTTAGCTGCTCGGCTGTGACTTTGAAATTTGTGTTCTCGTCCGCCTCGATAAAGACAGGCACGCCGCCACAAAATTTAACGATCTCAGGGTAGCTCACCCAGTATGGAGATGGGATGATGACCTCGTCACCTGGGTTGATAAGCGCTTGAAATACATTAAAAAGTGAGTGCTTTGCACCGATATTTGTGACGATTTGATTTGCTTTGTAGTCAAGTCCGTTATCTCTTTTTAGCTTTGCTCTAATGGCCTCTATAACCTCAGGCAAACCTGGCACTGGCGTATATTTGCCGCTTTTGCTATCGTTATCAAGTGCGTTTTTTACAGTTTCTCTTATCTTTTTTGGAGTCATAAAGTCAGGCTCACCAGCTGAAAGTGAGATCACGTCGATGCCAGCAGCCTTCATCTCTTTGGCCTTTGTGCTGATCGCGATTGTGATTGATTCGCTTAATGTTTGCATTCTGTTTGCTAGTTGCATTTTTGTCCTTTTTAGTTGATTGTCTTTAAGTAGCTATTATCATTTAAAAATAGATAAAGTTCGCCCAAAATTTGCTTCTTTTGTGTTTCGTTTATCAGAGTTGATTTTTCTAAGCGCTCATTTAAAGTGTCTTGGATCTCGTAGATATCGTAGTCCATGTCCTCCATGATATCAAGGATCGACTGGCTCTCTAGTAAATTTGTGACCTTGTAGCCATCACTTGTTATCTCTACCGTGGCTTCTGTTGGATGAGTGAAGAGGTTGTGCTTCATGCCGATCACCTCTTGATACGCTCCAACTAGGAAAAATCCCAAGAAATAATCCTCCTTCTCCACATCCACATCGTGCAAAAGCAGTGGGTTTTTCTCGTCATCATAGCTGATCTCGCCGTCGCTATCGCAGGTGATGTCCCAGATCGAAGCTGGCAGGGTAGGGCGCTCATCAAGCCTGTCAAGCGGCATGATAGGGAAATTTTGCTTTAGCCCCCAAAAGTCTGGCAAGCTTTGAAAGATCGAGAAATTTAGCAGGTATCTCTCTTGAACCTCTTTTTGAATTTTAGTTAGATCGCTTGAGTTGCTCTTATTACCAAGCATCACGACAGCTTTTTTGCTAATGAGCCTTAAAAGTACCTCTGCGTTTGATCTATCTTGCAGATCGACATAGCCTAGATCAAAGAGCGTGAGGATGCTCTCGGTGTGATGGATGGCGTCGTGCAGGTATTCTAGGGCATTTGAAGGCTTGATTGATTTGTAAAGATCAACTAGCTCGGTTATTAAATTTGGATTATTTTTCTTTAAATTTAGCTTCTCTTCGGTGTATTCTTGAGAAAAAAGCTCAAGTACAGGAGCCACCAAAAGCGCGTGAGAAGCGGCGATGTAGCGACCTGACTCTATGAAAATATCTGGTTCGATCTCCTTTTTTTGCTCACTTATGGTTTTAAGCATATAAACAACGTCGTTTGCGTATTCGTTTAGCGTGTAGTTTCTGCTGCTCTCCTCTTTAAACTGCGAGTATTCAATCGCTAGACCGCCGCCCAAATTTATCGCTTTTAAATTTGTTGCGCCCATTTTTCTAAGCTCAGCGTAGATGTTGCCAGCCTCGATGAGTGCCTTTTTAAGAGGGTGGATCTCGCTTATTTGAGAGCCGATGTGAAAGTGTATCATCGTGAAGTTTTCAAGCAAATTTGCCTTTTTTAGCATCTTTACAGCTTCTATTAGCTCGGTTGATGTTAGGCCAAATTTAGAGTGTATGCCGCCACTTTTTGCCCAGAGCCCCGATCCTGTCGAGTGTAGTCTCACTCTAAGTCCGATCTTTGGTTTTGGTTTAAAGCGCTCTTTTGCGATGGCGATTATCGCTTCAAGCTCGTTTAAGCCCTCAATCGTTAGCGTGATGTTATGCCCCATTTCTGCGGCGATGAAGCCTATGTTTATCATCTCTTTATCTTTAAAGCCATTTACCGTTATAGGCGCTTTGTCGTTGTTATAAGCCATAGTTAGAAGTAGCTCAGCCTTGCTACCAGCCTCAAGGCCGTAGTTATAGGGCTTGCCAAGGCGAACTAGATTTTTTACAAAGCCTGGATATTGATTTACTTTAAGCGGGAAAACGGCGTTAAAGCTGCCTTTGTAGGCAAATTCTTTCTTTGCCTTTGCAAAGCTTGCGTGGATCTGCTCGATCTGCTTTTGGATAAGGTGCGGAAAGCGAAGCAGCAGTGGACCTCTGTAGCCATCGTCTCTTATCTCTTTTACGATGTCGATGATCGCTGGCTTGCTAGCTTCGTTTATGCAGACTTTGCCGTCTTCTATCACAAAATTTGAATTGCCCCAAATGCTAAGTCCAAAATCATTCATCCCAGCTCCTTTTCAAGCTCATCTAAATTTATCGTTTTTTCATCTTTGGTCTCTAAATTTTTATACCAAATTTTATTCTCTTTCATCTCGTTTTCGCCCACGCAAAGGAAAATTTTTACATTTTTATTGTCGGCATTTTGCAGATGTTTTTGAAGTTTTTTGGCTTCGTATGAAATTTCGACCTGACATTTTTTGCGAAGTTTTGAGCCAAGATTATAGACAAAGTCTAAATTTGCCGCATCAAGCGCGCAAAGATAAATTCCAGCTCGCTCATCCTGGGCCTCACCTAAAATTTCCATTATCCTCTCAACGCCCATCGCAAAACCAACGCCGTAACTTGCTCTACCGCCAAGATACTCAACAAGCCTGTCGTATCTGCCGCCACCTGCGACTGCACTTTGTGAGCCGATCTCGTTGCTTATAAACTCAAACGCCGTCTTGCAGTAGTAGTCTAAGCCGCGAACGAGCTTAGTGTCTATCTCAAATTTAACGCCATTTGCTGTTAAAATTTCTTGCAGTTTTGCAAAATCAGCCTGCGCCTCATCGCTTAGGCTATCTGTGATAACTGGGGCATTTTTATAAATTCCTTGGCAGCTCTCAACCTTACAGTCAAGCACGCGGATAGGGTTTAAAAGCTTACGTCTTTTGCAGTCTTCGCAAATTTTATCGTCGTTTTCATCTAGAAATTTTACAAGTTTTTCTTTGTAAGACTTCATCGAGCTCTCGTCGCCTAGCGAGTTGATTTTTAATGTAGTTTTTATATTTAGTCTGTTAAAAATTTCGCTCACCATCAAAATAATGCTCGCATCCTCATAGACGCTGCCCTCGCCAAAGCATTCACAGCCAAACTGGTGAAACTCTCTTAAACGGCCTTTTTGTGGGCGCTCGTAGCGAAACATCGAGCCATGATAAAAGCAGCGTTTTATAGCGTTTGCCCTGTCAAGCTTCGCCTCGATAAACGCTCTAACAACGCCAGCTGTGCCCTCAGGACGCAAGCAAACGTCGTTGCCGCCTTTGTCTTCAAACTGATACATCTCTTTACCCACGATGTCGCTACTCTCACCGACACTTCTTTTAAAAAGCGCCGTCTCCTCGAGGTGCGGGGTCAAAATTTGCTCATATCCGTAGTTTTTTGCGACTTCCTCGCAGGTTTTGATTATCTGTGCGTAAAGTTTCGCGCGAGCTGGAAGCATATCTTTCATGCCACGAAGTGCCGTTATCATCGCATTATCCTTTTTATTTTTTGTGATTTTACTTAAAATTTATAAAATTTTCTATCTCTTTTGAAATTAGCTCTATGCTTTTAGACGCGTCTATAAAAAGTGTTTCAAAGCCATTTTTTATAAGAATTTGCTTCATCAGGCTTTGCACTTTTAAAAGATACTCTAGCCCACGAGCCTCGATCTTATCGCTTGTGCCTCTATTTTTTAAGCGCGAGCTTATAAGCTCATGGCTTGCTTCAAAAAAGATGATCTTATCTGCAAATTTATCATTTAATGCAAATTTATTAAGCTCTAAAAGCACGCTTTCATCTAAGTTTTCATCATTTGCCAAAGCGTAGGCAATGCCCGAGATAAAGCCTCTGTCGCTTAAAATGAGCCTACCTAAATTTGGAGCGACCAGCTTTTCAAAATGCTCAGCCCTATCAGCTAAAAAGAGTAAAATTTCAGCTCTTTTGCCTATTTTTATGTTTGAGCTTAGTAAAATTTCACGTAAATTTACACCAAGCTGCGTGCCACCTGGCTCTTTTGTGACGATGGCATCACTAAATTTAGAAGCTAAAATTTCTATCTGCGTGCTCTTGCCAACGCCATCAATGCCTTCAAACAAAACATACATTTTACGCCTTTAAATTTTTTAGAATTTTTGCTGGCACTAGGTTGCTCACGTCGCCGTCGTGGCGCAAGACTGAGCGGACGATCGAGCTTGAGATGAAGGCGTTATTTAAGCTTGGCATAAGATAAACCGTCTCAAATTCGTCCCAAAGCGCAGCGTTTGCGTAGCCGATTTGTAGCTCATACTCGAAGTCGCTAACCGCGCGAAGCCCTCTGATGACGGTGTTTATGCCGTGAGATTTAGCAAAATCAACGAGTAAATTATCAAAACCAAGCACGCTTACGTTTTTTAGCTCACAAACTGCCTCTTTTGCCATTTCGATGCGCTTTTCATGTGCGAACATCGGCTGTTTGCTGTCACTTTTTGCAACTGCGACGATTACCTTGTCAAAAATTTTTGTAGCCCTTATGATAACGTCTAAATGGCCGTTTGTGATGGGGTCAAAGGTCCCTGGATAGATGCAAGATTTTTTCAAATTTGCCACCTTTTGTAAAGATTATTTTCGATTTTTAAGGCATCAAGCCACTTGCCGACGATGAAATTTTCCATATCAAGAAGGCTCTTTATGCCTGCATAGTAGCCTAAAACTGGTGGTGCGATGATGGCTCCAAGAGATGAGAGCAGTTGCATCTGAGAGAGTGCGATCGCAGAAAACGGCATCTCTCTAACGCCCAAAACTATGGTTTGTCTCTCTTTTAGCGCGACGCTTGCGGCTCTTGTGATGAGCGTGTCGCTTATGCCGTTTGCAACTTTTGCTAGCGTGTTGGTAGAGCAGGGCGCTATGATCATCGCCTCCGTGCCAAACGAGCCAGAAGCAGGGCCTGCGCTAAGGTCTTGATCATCATAAATTTTTACACCAAGATCATCTAAATTTAGCCTCAAATTTTCTTCAGCCTCCAAGACTTTCAGGGCGTTTTTGCTAACTATGACGTGCGCCTCGCAACTATCTTTGGCGGCATTTACTAGCTTTAGAAAAAGCCCAGCTCCGCTTGCTCCGGTGGCTGCAAAAACTACTTTTTTCATCTTATAACTGCCTCATCTTTGCCTGAAACTGTGGCCTCTAAAATTTTATTTTCTCTTGTTCTTATCTTTATCATATCGCCTAAATTTCCATCTTCAAGTGCCTTTACCTCGGCAATTATCTTGACGCCACCTTCGCTTAAGACGGCGTTTAGCATTTGACCTTTTTTTACTAAGCTTATGGCGTTAAACTGGCGTTTGGTTAAAATTTCTCCGCTTCTTATCTGCACTTTTGTGACAAGCGTTGAGGCGCTAAGTCCAAAAAGCGCGTCACGTGGCCATTTGCTAAACTCGATCATCGTTGGTTGGTAGTCAAGTAGGCTTAAGATGTGGTTTGTATTCATAGAATTTATAGCGATAAAAACTGGCATTTTTGCGTTAAAGCTAAATTTAAAGTAAAGGCTCTTTAAGCTTAGATCAACATCCTCAAATGAGGCTCTAAAAACGCCTTTTTGGCTATTTTGGTCGTTTAAGAAGATATTTTTAAAGACTAAGTCTTTAAAATTTGCAGGGAGTTTGTTTTGCGGGCTTATGCTAAGATCGCTCACGCTGATACCTGGGTACTCGTTGCTGATCTCTCTTAGAAATTGCATCTGAATTTCATCCATGATAGAGCAGTTCTTCACAAAAGCCACGCTACCGCCGCTTTTGTCATTATATGTTTTAAAATTTGCTGTTAGAATTTCATAGAGTTTTCTGCTATCTATCTTGGCAGCTCTTTTGCCCTCTAAGTTTAAAATTTCATTGTCTTCGCCTTCAAAGCCAAAAGTACTGAGTGAAATTTGATCATTTACGACGCAATACATCGGATAGATGCTGACTTCATTTGCAAAAAGTTTTGTGGAAAATAAAAGAATGAGTATAAAAAAGATGGAGCGGGAAACGAGATTCGAACTCGCGACCCCAACCTTGGCAAGGTTGTGCTCTACCCCTGAGCTATTCCCGCAATCAAAATGAAGTCCGCATTTTATCAGATTGTTTTTCATTTGTCAAGGATTATGGAAGCTTTATAAGTGAAATTTCACTATTTTGTAAAATTTCACCTTGATCAGGGCTAGTTATCAACACAAAATCACTCTTTAATATATGATTTATCATGCCTGAGCCATATTTTCCGCCGTCAGTTGCTATAAATTTACCATCAATTACATTGCCAAAAACAGCATTTGCTCTGCCTGATTTTACCTTTAAATTTTCACTATTTATAGCTTTTTGTGTCACAAAATATTCGCTTTTTAGAAGTGGCAAAACAAGCATCATCGTGCAAAGATAAGCAGCCATAGGGTTGCCAGGCAAGATAAAAACAAGTCTGCCGTCTTTTTCGTAAGCCTTACAAGGTCTGCCAGGTCTTATGTCAAGGTGTGAGAAAATTTCGTTATATCCAAGCTCGCTTAGGGCTATCTTCATAAAGTCAGCCTCACCAGCGCTCGCTCCACCAGAGCAGATAACGATGTCGTAGTTTTCAGCGTTTAAAAATGCCTGTTTTACGGCACTTAGCTCATCTTTTATGATGCCAAGATATGAGCTTTTTTGGCTGATTGAGCTAAGAAGTGCAGCGATGCCAAGTGCGTTTGCGTTGTAAATTTCATCCTCGCTCGCTCTTTGCCAAGGCTCGATGATCTCGTTTCCGCTTGAGTAAATTCCAACACTAGGTTGCTTTTTAACTTCTATAAAGCTTATGCCCTGAGCTGCAAGCATCATCACGCTTCTTGTGTTTAAAATTTCACCACTTTTTAGTAAAATTTCACCAACCTTTGTCTCTTCGCCTTTAAAGCGATAAGCCTCGCCTTTTTTAAGCTTAGCTGGTGCTTTCACAAATTCGCCCTCAACTACGCAATCTTCAAATCTCATGACCGTGTCAGAGCCCTTTGGCATCTTTGCGCCAGTCATTATCTTCACACACTCGTTTTTGCCGATACTTAGCTGCTCTTTATCGCCTGCAAAGGCACTTGCGATGATCTTATAAGGCTCATCTTTTTCATCAAATTTAACCGCAAATCCATCAAGCGCTGAGTTATCAAAGCAGGGCAGGTCTTTGACCGCTATCACGTCATTTGCTAAGGTTTTGCCAAGAGCCTCGCTAAGAGGTAAAATTTCACTCTCATTTTTTGGTCTAAATTTAGCCCTTAAAGCCTCAAGTGCGTCATTTACTAGCATTTTTACTCCTCAAGCCTAACTATTTTTGCCCCAAGGCTTTTAAATTTCTCCTCAAGCCTCTCGTAGCCTCTATCAAGGTGGTAAATTCTATGCACCAAGCTCTCGCCATTTGCGATAAGAGCGGCTAGTATCAGCGCTGAGCTCGCTCTAAGATCTGTCGCCATGACATCAGCTGCGTTTAAATTTGCAGGGGCATAAACGCTTGCGATGTGACCGTTTAGGCGGATATCTGCGCCCATCCTAGCTAGCTCACTAACGTGCATAAAGCGGTTTTCAAAAAGCCTCTCATCTATCGTGCTAACGCCATTTGCTGCTAGACAAAGCGCCATAAACTGAGCCTGCATATCGGTCGGAAAGCCAGGATATTCAGTCGTTCTTATCTCGACTGGTTTTATCTCATTTGTCGGCAAAATCGTGATCTTATCGCCATCCACTTCGATACCAAAGCCCATCTCTTCAAATTTATTTAAAATGGCTGTCATGTGCGCAGCATTCGCCCTTGTGACTGAAATTTTGCTATTTGTGATAGCTCCAGCGCAAAGGTATGTGCCAGCCTCGATCCTATCTGGGATGACCTCGATATCGCAAATTTCAAGTAGCTTTTGACCGCTACCAGTGATCTTTAGCTCGCTCGTGCCGATGCCTTCTATCTTTACGCCACTTTTTGCCAAAATTTCACAAATTTGCACCACTTCAGGCTCAAGTGCGACGT
Source organism: Campylobacter concisus (assembly GCF_003048835.2). Classification (NCBI taxonomy): domain Bacteria; kingdom Pseudomonadati; phylum Campylobacterota; class Epsilonproteobacteria; order Campylobacterales; family Campylobacteraceae; genus Campylobacter; species Campylobacter concisus. The sequence continues at coordinate 955,686 of NZ_CP060705.1, forward strand.
TAAAAAGCTCTGTCGTGCCGTGCGCTAGGGCCGCTGCCATGATGATGTTTTCGCTGCCAGTTACGGTGATCTTATCAAAAACTATCTTTGCGCCTTTTAGGCCATTTGGTGCGGTTGCGACAACGTAGCCTTGCTTTATCTCGATATTTGCGCCCATTTTCTCAAGTGCGCTTAGATGCAGATCTATTGGCCTTTGTCCGATCGCGCAGCCACCAGGCAGGCTCACTTCGCAGTGTCCAAAGCGCGCTAGAAGCGGACCCAGCGTCAAGATAGAAGCACGCATCTTTCTAACGATGTCGTAGTTCGCCGTGGTCGAATTTACACTGCTCGTGTCGATACTTAGTGAGTTTTCATCTTTAAATTCGCACTTTGCACCAAGATTAACTAGCAACTGACAAAGCGTCTTTATGTCAGCGACATTTGGGATATTTGTTAAATTTATCTTATTTTTAGCAAGTAGGGTTAGGGCGATGATAGGTAGGGCGGCATTTTTAGCTCCGCTGATCTTTACTTCGCCGCTTAATTTGGCATTGCCTTCTATTTTTAGATAGTGCATCATTGTTTTTTTGCCTTAAGAAAATATATTTTTTGCCGATTATATTGTTTTTAAACTTAGAGTAAAGAAAACAGGGCGCTATTTTCGCTTTATTTACATTTAAGAGTTAAAATTACGAAAATTAATTATTTTGGATAAAAATATGTTAAGTTTAATAAATAAAAGAATATTTTTTGCACTCTGCATTGCGCTTTTTACAGGTTGTTCTTTCACCTCAAATGAGCCTAAAACCCCACAAAATGACTATAATCAAACCGCCTCTACAAACGAAGACTTTAGCAGACAAACTTCAAGTGAGCTTTTAGACGAAGATGACGGCAGAGCAGATAAAGAATTTGGTTCATTTTTTAAAAAATACTTAAACACTAGAGCAGGGGGCGACTGCTCAGGCTTTGTCTCTATTGTAAATGCAAAATATAAAAATATGTATTTTGATGAAAAAACCATCAATAACTATTACAGCAAGGGTGGCAGGAAGTCAAAAGCCATCTATAACTTCTATGAAAGCCAAAATTTAATCACTCATAAAAATCCAAAAAAAGGCGATCTTATCTTCTTTTCAAACACTCTTGGCAAAGGCATACAAAAAAATAAAGACAAGAAAAATGTTACTCACGTTGGCATCGTAACAGCTATACTCCCAGACGAGACGGTGAAATTTATCCACAACTCTGGCGGTAGGATCATCCACAGCTATATGAATTTAAAACAAAAAAACACGCATCTAAAGGGCGACAAAGAGATAAACAGCTACGTCGTAAGATGTTCAAACGCTAGCTGCCTTGCGGCAAATAGATTTGCTGGATATGGCAAAGCTAAGTAGCCCAGCTACATTTGCACTTATCCTTTTAAATTTAGCTGCATTTTTTGGTGCCACCTTTCTGCACTCGCGTGAGTTATGGCTCGCGCTTGGCTTAAATATCTATTTTTTAGAAAAACTCTATCTATTTCAGCCTCTCACATCTATCTTTATGCACGCAGGCGCAGGTCACTTGCTCATGAATATGCTCTTTTTATACCAAGTGGGCACGATGAGCGAGCTATATCTTGGCACGAAAAGATTTATCATTTTTTATATCGTTGGTGGAGTTTTGACGCAAATTTTAAGCTTTATTTATATATATTTTGCATTTGAAAATGAGAAATTTATAAATTTAGTCGGTGCAAGCGGCGCTTTGTGTATGCTCTTTGGTATGCTGGCGACCTCGATGCTATACTCTGATAAAAAGGCGTGGTTTGGCTACTTTGCTATCGTTGTCGCCATGAGCTTTTTGCCGCTATTTATGGGCATAAATGTCGCATGGTATGCGCACTTTATAGGCTGGGGGATTGGCTGTTTGTACGCTAAATTTTACTTAAAGAGAGCAGATGAGATTTTTTGATGAGATCTGGGACATTTTAAACGAAGGCGACGTGGGGCTTAAATTTTTAAAATTTGAGCTGTTTTACGAGAAATTTAGATCAAATTTGGATATTTGCTTTGATGAAATTTCTGCGCCAAATGAGCTAACTACCCCATGCTACACTAAATTTTGTGACGTCGTTAGTATGAAAGAGCTAAACAAAAAGGTAAAGCCAAAAGATAAAAACCTAAATTTCATCCACTCAGTCGCTCACATCGAGTTTAGTGCCATTGACATCGCGCTTGATGCTTGTTATAGATTTAGAGGGCTCCCAAGGGAGTTTTATGAGGACTGGCTGGAGGTAGCTGAGGATGAGATCAGGCACTTTTGCATGATAGAAAATTTACTCACAAAACAAGGCGGCAGATACGGCGAGCTAAGCGTGCATGACGGCCTTTTTATCGCACTTCAAAAGACTTCAGACAAGCTCACTAGCCGCATGGCACTGCTACCAAGATATATGGAGGCAAACGGCCTTGACGCAAACGCTCACATCATTAAAAGGCTAGAGGGCGAGGGTGGCAATGAGGAGCTGATAAAGTGTCTAAAAGTCATCTTAAAAGAGGAAGTTTCTCACGTTTATAAGGGCGATAAGTGGTTTAAATTTGCCTGTAAAAAAGAGGGCGTCAATGAGAAAAGCTACTTTGACATCATATTAAATTTATATCCAAATTCATTTAAAAGCATTAGAGAGATCAACGAAAAGGACCGCTTAAAGGCAGGTTTTAGCGAGGAAGAGCTTAGTTGGATAAAGAATTTCTCAAAGGAGAGATCATGAGCAAAATTTACTTCATAAGGCACGCAAAAGCAGTCGATGAGAACAAAGACAGCGCAAAAGACGCTTCAAGAGAGCTTAGCCCAAAAGGAAAAGAAGACGCTAAATTTATGGCTAGCAGGCTAAAAATGTATGATGTGATGCCAGGAGCTATCTTTTCAAGTAGCGCTAAAAGAAGCGAGCAAACAGCAAAAATCATCGCTAAAACTTTAAAATTTAAAGAAAAATCCATAGAGATAAAAGATGAGCTTTACGACATAAGCTTTGAAGATCTTTTGGAGTTTGTAAGAAATTTAGATAAAAATTTAGATGAAATTTTCATCATCACGCACAATCCAAGCATAACTGAAATTTGCGAATATCTAAGCGACTCATCGATCGATAATATCCCAACTTCAGGCATTTTTTGTATAGAGTTTGAGTGTAAATTTAAAGAACTAAAAGAGGGCAGCGCAAAAGCTTTGTTCTTTGACCACCCAAAGAAACATCAAAGATAAGTTTTAGAAAAAATCGCAAATTCATTTATTGTGATCTGACACAGGCATAAAGATTTGATTTTTCAAATGCAAGTTTTGCTTTTGAACCAAAAACATTTTCTACTCAAATTTTAAAATTTATCACTCCAATTCAAATTCATATTACCAATTTTTAAAATTTAACCATTTCAAGTTCAAAACACCAAACATAAAAACAAATTTAAAATCAACCATAACTGCAATGCCAAAATATGATAAAAGGTAAAATGCAAGGTATTTTATATATTTTGTATTGAAAACTGTAATTTTCAAATTGATATTTTAAAATCTTTATTCTGCTCTTTTAAAAGTTTTAAATGACTATATTTGGCTATATTTTGCATTTTATCTTTTGTGTGATCTAAATTTATCCATTAAATTTGGTGTAAAAATATTTGTAAGAAAATTAGTTAAATTTTACACTTTTTCAAAAATTGTGAAATTTACATTTATCTTATACATAACTTAAAATTTGATCTACCCTATTTTGAAAATGGCGAGCGAGAGTTACCTTGAGCGCTTGTGCTTCTTGCTCTAAAAAGTAGCACGACCTTGAAAAGCCGCGATAAATGTAAATAAAGCACTTGCTCAAGCTGGCATTTTGGAGGCAAATTTAATCCAAAGCGAGTGTTTTTCCAAAAAACTGATAAGGTGATCATGTGCGTGCTAAATTTAAGAGCAGTAAAATAAGAATAATGCATGATTTTTGTTCTTGTGCGCCAAATATTGAAATTGCGCGTTAAATTTTGGAGTAAGGGGTTAATTTTGCCATTCAAATGCAACTTATAAAACTAAAAAATTGTTTTTGTATGTCAAAGAGTTGTCTTTTGCGTTAAATTTTTAGATTTGAGCGATCTTTCGTGCTAAATTTAAGAGCTAGTATTTAAATTTAGCGCGAAAACACGCCTGAAAACTATTTTTAAAGATAAAGTGCGTGAATTAAATTTTATCGTTAAAAAGTGTGCGGATATCTAGTGTATAGTTTTTGGGCATAAAGATCGGTGAGTCTAAAATTTCAAGCACGCCGTCATCAAATGAGAGAAATTCCACTACTCTTTGGCGCTTGTTATTGGTTTTTATGCTCATATCAGCTAGGCGCACTATCTTTACGATCTGCATTTTATCTGCCGTCCATTCACAAAAAGCTAGAAATTTAGAGTCCTTTGAAAACAAAAAGCAAGCGGACGCTCTATCGCTAAGTAAAATTTGCTCGCAGTTAGCACCATTTGTGTTTAAATTTTGATCCAATTAAATTTGCCAGCCATCGCTTTATAAATATTTAGCTCATCTTGCAAAAGCGTGTATTTTGCTTTTAGTAACCCTATTTTGGCCTCTAGTTCGCTATTTTTAGCCTCTAAAAACTGCTTTAGTTCTACCTTTCCGTAAGAGTATTTTAGCTCGTAAATTTTTGAAATTTCCTCGTAGTTTTTTATCTGCTCTTGGTAGTTTGTAAGTAGTGCTTCGTCATTTAAGTAGCCTTTGTAAAATGCGTCTATCTCGTTTAATGCGCTATTTAGTGTGCTTATGTAGTTTAGCTTTGCAAGCTCAAAATTCGCCTCGCTAACCTTTAAATTTGACTTTAGCTTGTGGTAGTTTAAAAATGGCAAATTCAAAGCGATGTTGCCATTTAGAAATTTAAGACTGAAAGCTTCCTCTTTTTTGTTGGTGCTGCTTTTGAGGCTGGCTCCTAGCGTGATGGTCGGATAGAACTCTTTTTGGCTCGCTTTGTAGTTTAAGATGCCCTCTTCTATGCGGTAAATGGCCGCTCTTAGATCAGGTCGGTTTGCTATGGTGCTTGTTGGCACATCCAGATCAACACCCACTCTTTTAACTGGACTTAGTGTGAGACCTTCAAATTTAAGCTCAAATTCTGGCCTCTCATTTAGCAAAATCCTAAGCGTTTTTTTAGCATTCACAAGCTCTTTTTTGGCACTTTCTATCTTATTTTGAGCGTTTAGTTGCTGTGAGTTTATCTGCTTTAGACTTAGCGCCTCCTCTTTGCCAAGCTCAAATTTAAGCCCAACTATCTTATTTAGCTCATTATAAATTTCTAAAATTTGCTCATAAGTTTTTATGCTCTCGTTTAGATATAAAATTTGAAAATAAGCGTCTGCTACGGAGTTTATGACGCTTAGTTTGCTAGCTTCCAGATCAAATTTGCTAGCATCTGCTTCAAACATCGCTGCGTCTTTGCTGTTCGCTAGCTTTTGCCAAAGGTCAAGCTCGTAGCTAAGCCCTATGCTTGAGCCAAAACTTCTACTAGAAGCGCCGCCCTCTTTTATGTTTTTGCTACTTCCGGCCTCAAAACCAGCATTAAAGCTTGGGATGAAATTTGCCTGCAAAACGCCAGCTTGAGCGAGCGCTTTATTTACATTTATCGCAGCTTTTGCAAGGTCGGTGTTGTTTTTAAGCGCAAGCGCTACAAGCTCATCAAGATAGCTTTGCTCATACTGCTTCCACCAAGAAGTGTCTAAATTTAGCTCACGGCTGGCGTTATCTTCAAGTAAAATTTGCTTGTAGTTTTCATCTATATTTTTAACAGCGCAACCGCTTAAAACGAGCACTAAAGCTAGGCTTAGAAATTTCATATTACTCCCTTGAAAGCGCATCTATTGGATTTAGTTTTGAGGCGTTTTTGGCAGGCATGTAGCCAAAGATGATGCCAATCGCCATCGATGTGACAAGTGCAAGCACGATCGAGCCGTTTGAAAAGATCATGCTAAAGCCGTTTAAGAAGTTGTTAAAGATGTAGCCTATCGCGTAGGATAGGACGATGCCGATGGCTCCGCCGATAAGGCAAAGTAGCACCGCCTCTATCAAAAACTGCTGCAAGATGTTGCTCTGTCTGGCTCCGATCGCCATTTTTATGCCTATCTCTTTGGTGCGCTCGGTGACTGAGACTAGCATGATATTCATGACGCCTATACCCCCAACTACGAGCGAAACGACGGCTATGCTTGAGATGAGAAGGCGCATGGTTGAGATGGTCTCTTCGATCGTTTGCTTGATACTGTCTGAGTTTCTTGTAAAAAAATCCTTTTTGCCGTGCTTGATCTCTAAAAGCTCGCTTAGGCTCTTTTCGGCGATTTGCGCATTGACGCCCTCATTTACTTTGGCGGTGACCGAGCTTATAAATTTATCTCCAGTGACCTTGTTTAGCACGGTCGTGTATGGAGCGTAAATTTTAAGCGTGCTTGAATCGCCCATCTTAAAATCATCCTTTTGCAAAACGCCGATAATGCGAAGTGGCTTTTTGTTAAAAAGTATGATCTTGCCGATAGGATCATCATTTTTAAAGATGCTATTTTTGGTGTTTTGATCGATTAGTGCGACTGAAGCTGAGTTTAAAACCTCGTCATCATCGTAAATTCTGCCCTCTTCTAGCTTTAGCCCATTTACGTCAAAGCTCCCTACCCCACCGCCTTTTAAGCTCGCACTTAGCGAGATATTTTCATAAGTTAGCACGCCTGAGGTGCTTGTATTTGGCGTGACTGAGTCTAAAAAGGACTGCTTAGCAAGCATGTTTGCATCGCTTATGGAGAGCGTTTTTACCTTGCCTGAGAGCATATCGCCAAAGCCTTTACCAGGCATGATATCGATCGTGTTTGTGCCGATCTTTCTGATACCAGCTAAAATTTGCTCCTGCGAGCCTTTGCCAAGGGCTACGACGCTAATTACCGCTGTAATGCCAATTATAATGCCAAGCATCGTTAAAAGCGATCTTAGTTTGTGCGCTAGCATCGCATTTACCGACATTTTAAAGCTCTCTATGAGCTGGTCTTTATAGTAGGTAAATTTGCTCTTTTCTGGCTGAGTTTGCTTTTTGGCCTCAAAAATTTCACTATTTTTTACATTATCACTTACGATGTTACCATCTTTTATCTCGATCACTCTACTCGCATACTCTGCGATCTTTGGGTCGTGCGTGACGATGATAATGGTGTGGCCTTTTTTGTAAAGATCAACTAAAATTTCCATCACCCTTAACCCACTTTTGCTATCAAGCGCGCCAGTTGGCTCATCAGCCAAGATGATCTCGCCGCCATTCATAAGCGCCCTTGCTATGGAGACCCTTTGCTGTTGTCCGCCTGAGAGTTTATTTGGTAAATTTTTCGCTTTTTCGCTAAGTCCAAGCGAGCCAAGAAGCTCATTAGCTCTTTTCTCTCGCTCGCTCTTGTTTGCACCTGCGTAGATGCTTGGCAGCGCCACATTTTCAAGAGCATTCATCGTGCTAAGCAGGTTATATCTTTGAAAGATAAAGCCAAATTTATCTCGTCTAAGTTTAGCAAGTGCGTCGCTATCAAATTTTGATATGTCTTTGCCATCAAGCAGATACTGCCCACCACTTGGGCTATCAAGGCAGCCAAGGATGTTCATCAGGGTTGATTTGCCAGAGCCAGACTGACCGATGATGGCTATAAACTCACCCTTTTTTATCTCTAAATTTATGCCATGCAGGATCTCTATCTCATTGTCGCCTAGCTTAAAGCTTTTAGTGATGTTTTTTAGGCTTATCACTTAAAACTTCTTATGTTCTTTTGCGATCATCTTAGCGATCTCGCTTGATGAGCCTTGAGATGTGATGATCTCATCGCCTTCGTTTATACCGCTGATGATCTGTGTATCGAGATTGTCTTTTATGCCAGTTTTGACCGCTGTTTTTACTGGCTTGCCATCTTTTAGCAGATAGACAAAAGTGCCGTTTTCATCTTTTTTGATGCCGATGCTTGGTACGATGATGGCGTCCTCGACGTTTGCTATTAAAAGCTCATTTTGTGTGGTCATGCCTATTCTTAAAATACCATCTTTATTATCAACGATGCTTTGCGCGTAGTAATAAACCGCCGAGCTGCTGCTTGAGCTACTTGAGTATGAAGACTTACTGCTGCTACTTGAGCCGTAGCTACCATCACTTAGTGTGGTAAGCCCCGGGTCGATCGAGCTAACAGTCGTTTGAAATTTCTTCGTTGGCTCAGAGAGGATCGAGTACTCAACAGGCGTGCCGACTTTGATCTTTGTGATGTCGCCTTCTGCTATTTGCATCTTCATCTTTACATGGCTAAGATTAGCGATATTTACGATAGTTGGCGTAGTTTGGTTGGCATTTACAGTCTGACCCTCCTCAACTTGCACGCTTACAACAGTGCCGTCTCTTGGAGCGGTGATCTTTGTGTAGCCTAAATTTATCTTAGCGGTGCTTAGCTCGATATTTGTCTGCTTGATCTGCGCTTCAAGCTCTTTTATCTTTGCGCTATTTGCACTATATGTGTTTTTTGCGCTTTCAAATTCTTGCTTTGAGGTGGCATTTTTGGCAAAAAGTGCATTTTCTCTATCAAACTGCGTTTTAGCGATATTTAGAGCCACTTTTGCGCTTTCTAGCTGGGCTTTGTAGATGGCAAGCTGAGCTTCTTTATTATCGATGCTATTTTGCTGGGTTGAGCTATCGATACTTGCGATCATATCGCCCTTTTTTACCTGATCTCCAAGCTTAACATAGAGCTTTTTTATCTGACCGCTCACCTGAGCTCCCACGTCGATTAGCTCGGTGGCGAAAATTTCTCCAGTCGCATCGACCTTTTTGCTAAATGAGCCCTTCTTTGCCTTTTTGGTGATAAACTCCACCTTTTCATCTTTTGCCTTAAAAAATTTATCGTAGGCAAAGTATCCACCGACGCCTAAAATAAGCAGGATTATTAAAATTTTAGTTTTTTTCATCGCTTCTCTTTGTAAAAAATTGGTAAATTCTACTTCACAAGAGTAAATACTCTTTAAGCTTCCTCTTTTGCCATGCCAGCCTCTATCAAAAACCTGCTTGGCTGATAATTGACCTTCTTTATCTTGTCGTATTTTGCATAGCTTAGATAAAGCTCATCTTTAGCCCTTGTTACTGCTACGTAAAAGAGCCGCCTCTCCTCTTCTAGGCTGCCGCCCATGCTCATTAGCTTTAAATTTGGAAAGCGGTTTTGCGCGAGATCTACTATGAAAACTTGGTCAAACTCAAGCCCCTTGCTCGCATGCACGCTAAGCAAGCTAACGCCCTGCCCTTCGCTCATCTCGTTGCTTCCAAGGGCTAAGAAGTTGTAAAATTTGCTGATATCTTGATACTTTTTAGCTAGCTCGCTTAGTACCACGCTCTTTGCCATTATGCGCTCTTTGACCTCTTCTTTGAGCGCGAGATCAACATTGCCATTTTTTAGAGTTGCCCTTTTTGTGCTGATGTTTTCGACGATTAACGAGTAAATTTTGCTAGTTTTTATCTCATTTATCATCGTGGCTGGCTTTGAGATATTTCTCATGCCTCTTAAAAAGTTGTAAATTTCATATAAAAACTGTGCCCCACTCTCGCTTAGCTTTTGCAGTTTTAGCACAGGGTGTCCTAGAAATTTATCGCTAAAGCCAAGTTTAGAAAACCTCGAAACCTCGGCAAATTCATCAAGGTCGTCAAAAAGGCCAAGCTGGTAGTTTCGCCTTTTGTTTGATGAGATATTTACGCTCTCGTCTGGCTCAACTATCCCTTTTATCAAATTTCCATGCCCAAGCTTAAGCAGTGCGTCAAAAATTTCCTTGCTAACTGCGCTACCAACGCCTTTTGCGTATTCGCAGATGTGGATAAATGCCATTATATCTTTTGGATTGACATAAATTCCCATGATATCGATGAGCGCCTTGATCTCGCGGCTCTCAAAGAAGCTCACCCCACCCTTTCGCTTTGAGCCGATACCTCGCTCTTTTAGCGCGACCTCGATGCCATCGGCTGATGAGTTATTTCTAAAAATTATGGCGATATTTTCTCTATTAAATGGCGAAAATGAGATGATATCGGCGATATTTTGATACTGGTCAAAAAGCTCGTTATAGACAAGCAACCTTGGAGGCTTAAAATTTCCCTCGCGGCTAACTGTGAGGTGCTTTTCATAAAGCCTTGGATTGTTGTTTATGACCTTGTTTGCAAGGGCAAGTATGCTTGAGCTTGAGCGGTAATTTACATTTAAAGCGTAGATATTTGCGTTTGGGAAGCGATCTTTAAATGAGCCTATGATCTCGATATTTGCGCCGTTAAATGCGTAAATGCTCTGGTCAAAATCGCCCACACAAAATAGGCTCTTTGTCTTAAATGCGTCTATGAGGCTGCCTTGAAGGGTGTTTGTATCTTGATACTCGTCGATCAAAATTTCATCATAAGCTAAATTTGCCCCATTTTTTAGCTCGTCGCGCATTTTTATAAGAAGGTCGTTAAAATCAGCGTAAGAAAATTTAGCCTTTTCGGCCTCAAACTCCTCTAAGACATCTTCATAAATTTCAGCATAAACGCCCTGCTCTTCGCTCTTTGCGCTTATCCATTTGCCAAAAGTTGTGCCTTGCTCGCTGTTTTGAAATAGCGAATAAAGGTCGTATAGATAGGCTCCGCCGTAAGGCTTGACGTCGCTTAAATGGTAAAATTTACGCCTCTCAACAAGACTTTTTAAAAGCGTCTTTAGCTCGCTAGGCTGCTTTAGCGTGACGCCTTTATCAAGACTTTTTAAAAGCGAAAATGAGACCGAGTGAAAGGTGCCTGCGGTGATTTTTGAGGTGATTTGTTTATCAAAATACCTATTTAAACGTTCTATCATCTCGCTGGCTGCTTTGTTTGTAAAGGTTAGAAGCAAAATTTTCTCTGGCGCAACGCCTAAATTCAAAAGATGAGCTATGCGTGCGACTATGGTGCTAGTCTTGCCAGTGCCAGCTGAAGCGATGATGAGATTGTGTCCAAATGGCGCAGTTGCGGCGGTGTATTGTTCTTTGTTTAACCTAGATAAGGGCATGTCTTCCTCTTTTTTAAAAAGGTCTAATTATAGCTACTTAAACTTTAACAGCTATAATCACGCCGATGAAAAAGTTTAAATTTCTAAAATTTCTTGCCCTATTTTTGGCTCTAATGGTCGGTATTTTTTTGATACTGGATCAAATTTATCCACTAAATTTAGACACACTAAAAAAAGACGAAGCCAAAATTTTGCTTGATAAAAATGGCGAGATCATAAATATGAAGCTTAGCAGCGACGGAATTTGGAGATTTCACGAGCAAAGCTTTCCAAATTCGCTAAAACAATGCGTCGTGCTTTTTGAAGATAGATACTTTTACTACCATTTTGGCGTAAATTTTGCCTCCATTTTTAGAGCGTTTTTTCACAACCTAAGAAGCGACAACCGCATAGGGGCTAGCACTATTACGATGCAAGTAGCCAGGATGCTGGAGCCTGGAGATCGAAGCTATAAAAATAAGATAAAAGAAATTTTTAGAGCATTTCAGCTCGAGCTTCACTTTAGCAAGGATGAAATTTTAAATTTATACCTAAATTTAGCCCCATATGGCGGCAATATCGAGGGAGCAAAGGCGGCAAGCTTCTTTTACTTTGGCAAAGAGCTAAACGAGCTTAGCTACGCTCAGGCCGCACTTTTAAGCACGATCCCTAAAAATCCAAATAAAAATAGACTTGACCGCGTCTCAAACATAAACGCCCTAAAAAACAGGGTCATAAAGATGCTTTACAAGGCAAATTTAATCGATCTTAGTGCCTTTAAAAGGGCTCAAGCTGAGCCATTTAAAAATGTAAGGATAAGAGCCGTCGTAAATGCAGGCGACTACGCAAATGTCGCTTTTAAAAACCAAATCGCAAAGGCAAGTTTGGATCTAAATTTGCAAAAAGATATGCTTAAAATTTTAAAAGATGCGATGTTTTCGCTAAAGGCTAAAAATGCAAATAATGCCGCAGCCGTGGTCATCGACAATAAAAAAATGAGCGTTGTTGCATTTATCGGCTCGCATGATGAGCGTGCGCGTGATGGCAAAAACTCTGCCCTAAATATGAAACGAAACACCGGCAGCACGCTAAAGCCTTTTATCTACTCGCTTGCACTTGATAGCGGGCTTATCACGCCAAATTCCCAGCTAATTGACACGCAAATTTATGTAAATGAATATGTACCAAAGAACTTTAGTAATGACTTTTTGGGGCTTGTAAGCGCAAAAGACGCTCTGAATTTTAGCCTAAATATCCCAGTTATAAATTTAGACTTAAAGCTAAAAGACAACTCGCTTTATGAGCTGCTTGAAAAGGTAAATTTAGTTGATGAAAACAAGGAATTTTACGGCTCTTCGATAGTTTTAGGTAGTGCTGAGATGAGCCTGCTTGATCTTGCGCATCTTTATACAATATACGCAAATGAGGGCGTTTATAGGCCGCTTGAGTTTGCTGGGAAAAACTATAAAAATGAAGATAAAAACATAACCCTCATCTCGCCTCAAAGCGCCTATCTAACCGCTAAAATGATGAGCGAGGCCTCAAGGTCATATCTAAAAAATGCTTGGCAATACGCGCAAAACACGCCAAAGATCGCCTTTAAAACAGGCACAAGTGCAAACTCACGCGATCTTTACGCCATAGGAGTTGATGAGGACTACACAATAGCTGTCTGGGTGGGCAACTTTAACGCCGAAAAAACTGACAAGCTAACTGGGCTAAATGACGTTTCAAAGATCGTTTTTGACATGTTTAAGATCACGGCGCAAAGGCAAAATTTAGAGTTTATGAGCGAGCCAGAGGGCATCGAAAAAGTGCCAACCTGCCTTGATGCTTTTAGCTATGAAACATGCAAAAAAACGGCGCTTGATGATAGGATAGTTGGAGTTAAACTGCAAGATAAGTGCGAGAGTTTAAGGGGCGAGGAGCTTGAGTTTTTGATAAAAAATGGCTTTTTAGACAAAAATGGGGTCAAAAATAGCCCTTGTGCTGAAGTCTTTAAAGATAAAAAGCCAGTTTTTGCCTATCCGTATGACGGCGAAGAGATCGTGACAGATGAAAATGTAACACAAATTATGCTAAAATGCTACGCGTTTTTAGGTGATGAAATTTACCTAAAAGTGGATGATTTGAACTTTTCTAAGATAGAAAATGCAAGTGAAAAAAGGCTAGATCTAACTCTTGGCGAGCACACTTTAAAATGCCTTGATCAAAACTCAAATCAAAGTGAAATAACAATAAAACTAAGGAGATAAAATGCAGCAAAAAGCGCTACTTCTAGCACTTTTAGGAGCAGTAAATTTATATGCTTTAAGTCTAAATGGCAATGTCGAGGTGAAGTCGCCTTTAAGCGTGGAATTTGGGCTAGAAGATGATGTTAGCAAAAATCTCATAGGCACACTAAGCGAGAAAAAGATTATCTCGTGCGAGCCAGCACTAAGTGGCACGGTGAAATTTAACGCTCAAAGCCTTACACTTTTTACAAAAGATATGCACGCAGGTGCTGAATATAGCTGTAAGTTAGAAAATGGCAGTAGCGCTAGCTTTGAGACGAAAGAATTTGCGCTTGAGAAGATAGAAAAGCTCACTGATAGTAAATTTATCCTTAAATTTAATGACGAAGTTAGTGAAGAGCTTGTGAAAAAAATAGCCGTAAAAGGCGCAAGCTTTAACGCCTTGCAGCTCTCTCAAAACAGCTTTGAGCTTGATCTTGATAAAAATATAAGCGAGCCTGTTTTTGAGTTTGGAGAAAATTTTGAGAGTAAATTTGGCGCTAAGCTTGCAGGCGATGGCGTGGTGAAATTTAGTGAGCAAGTAAGCAGTGAGAGCGTAAATATAAATGCCGAAGCTAAAAGCTTTGAGATAGCTAAAATCTATCCAGCAAGCCTAGATAACGGCATCTTGGCATTTAGAATTTATCTAAAAGAGTGGCTAAGTGACGATAATAATCTAAAGAAATTTATAAAGATCAAAGGCGTAAAAAGCTTTAGCATAAGCGACGTGTCATATAAAAATGATGATGAGAACGGCGCGCCAAATTCTGAGCTTGATGGGTATGATTATTACATCGATATCACAAGCGATGAGTTTAAACCACAAAATAGCTACGAGATCACGATAAAACCGGGCTTTGGAGACGATAGAAATGTCGTAAGAGAGGCTAAAACCTACGAGGTGGTCGCTAGTAACTTCACTCCATTTGCAAATTTCACAAATGAAGAGCCTTATATCTCAAGCGTTGGCGAGATCGGCATTAGAAGTGCAAATTTACCTGAGCTAAATGTGAGCGTTGAAAAGTTAAGCGATCAAAATTTTAGATACTTTTTAAATTTCAACGACAATAGCGAAGATTTAAGCAACTTTAGCTCAAAAGTAGCAAGCAAAAGCTACAAGCTAGAAGGTGCATTAAACGAAATTTCACTAAATAAGATCAAACTTGACTTTGCAGGAGCAGGAGACGGAGTTTATAAGATAAGCTTAAACTACGGCAAAGATAAGAGCGTCTCAAAGGTCGTCTATCTAAGCGACATCGCCATAAATGCAAAGCTTGGCAAGGATGAAATTTTTGTCTTTGCAAACCGCCTTGGCGAAAACACAATGCTACCAAACGCAAATGTAAAAATTTATGGCAAAAGAAACGAAGAGATCGCAGTTGGCGCGACAAATGATGTTGGCGTCTTTAAATTTAACAAAAAAGATATCTACAAAGAGATCTCATCAGTCGTCGTCTCACTTAGCAAGGAGCAAAATTTCCTCATCATAAAAGATGGCGAAGCGCTAAATGAGGCAAAGCTCATCAGTCAAAATCCAAGCGAGAACATCGATGCTTACACACATTTTGCCTCAAATATCATAAGACCAAACGAAAGCTTAAAAGGAGCAATTTATCTAAGAGATAGGGACTTTAACCCGCTTAAAAATATGCCAGTTAAGATCAAATTTATCGATCCGCAAGGCAAAAGTAGCGCCCAGATCACGCAAAATACAAATGATGTTGGCATGATAAATTTCGAAAAAGAAATTTTAAGCGATCTAAGCGGTAGATTTAACATGCAGATAATCTACGCTAGCAAAGTGATAGCGAGTGTGCCATTTTACGTCGAGAGCTTCGTGCCAAACAAGATAAAAAATAACATAGCCATAGATGCGGATAAATTCTTTGCAAACGAGCTAGTAAAGGTAAATTTAACAAGTAGTTATCTTTTTGGCGGAGCAGCTAGCGACTTAGCTGGCAGTATGCAGGTTAGCTTCTTTGATGATGAGTATAAAAATAGCGAATTTAAAGAGTATAAATTTAAAAACGACACTCTAAAAGCGGCTGCCTATCCAAGCATAGAAAATGATCTAACTCTTTCAAAAGATGGCAAATCAAGCCAGATGATAGATCTTAGCTTTAACACCAAAAACGCACCATCAATAATAAAAGGTGTCATAAATTTCAACGTAAATGACGATGGCAAAAACGTAAGTGACGCAAAAAGCTTTACGCTCTATCCTTATAAAGATATGGTTGGCATCGCTGCTAGCACGGCATTTGCTGATCCAAATGAAGATGTAAAGATAAGAACAGTAGTTATTGATATGTCAAGCCAAAAGGCAGTGAAGTCAAATTTGAAATTTGATATAAAACGTGTCTCATGGCAGTATCAAAGGGACGCAAACGGCTATATAAAATGGATCCAAACACTTGAAGATGTGGATAGCTTTTATAAAAATAGTGGCGAGTTTAGCTATAAATTTACGCAAAGTGGCTCATACGTCATCACTGCTACAAATTTAGTAAGTGGTGCGAGCACGAGCCTTGATATGGACGTGAGCGGCTACAACTACTCAACCCTAGCACCTACAAAAGAGCTTAGCAAGTCTCAGATCAAGCTAAACAAAAGTGTCTATAAAAAAGGCGACGAGCTAAGCGCAGACATAAGCTCAGCCATAAAAGAAGGCATCGCGCTTGTCACGCTTGAAGATGCAGGTGTCAAAGCCTACAAGGTCGTCAAGATCAAAAACAACTCAGCAAACGTTAAATTTAAGCTCGACTTTGACTTTAGTGGCCTTTATGTGAGCGCAAATATCTACCGCATGACTGACACTGGGCTAACTCCGTTTAGAACCTACGGCAAGGTCTATGCAAACGGCGATAAATCTTCAAGAAAGATAGAGCTTACTCTTAATGCGCCAAAAAGTGCAAAGAGCGATGAAAATATCAAAATTTCACTAAAAACAAAGCCAAAAGCTTATGTAAATTTATTTATTACAGATGTTGGCGTGCTTGATATCACTTCGCAAAAACCAGCCGATCCGCTTAAGTTTTTTGACAAAATTTTACCTGATGGCGTCTTTGACTACGACATTTACAATATGCTCACAAACTACAAGGTCGAGGGCAAAACGCTAAGCTTTGGCGGTGATGCCGCGGCGATGGCTGTGGCGGCAAAAATGGCAAAACACGCAAGCCCAGTTGATAGCAAAAATGTAAAAACTTATGCAAATTTAGTGAGCCTTCAAGCAGACGACAAAGGCGAAATTTCATACGAATTTAAAACACCAAATGGCTTTAACGGCGCAGTTAGAGTAGATGCTGTGGCAAATGACGCAACTGCAATGAATGCCGTAAATAGCGAGATAAAAGTAAAAGATGATGTGATTATTAAGCCAAGCGCTTTAGTTTATCTTTTAAAAGGCGATGAATTAAGCGCAAATTTAAGGCTTATAAATACGACAAATACGGACAAAAACCTTACTATAAACATCGTAGCAAGTAAAAATTTAAACATCAAAACGCAAGAAAAAGCTAACCTAAAGCCGCTTGAAAACAAGGCGTTTGTGCTTAAAATTTCAGCCCTTGAAACAGGTGCTGGCGAATACAATATAACAGTAAGCGACAAAAATAGCTCAAAAATGCTTCAAAATTTACTAGACGTCATTAGTCCTTATACGATCAGCACCTACGCAAAGAGCAGTGTCTTTGACAAAGAGAGTAAAATTTCACTTCCAAAAGGCTATCAGGATGTGAGTGTTGATGCGTCAAGCTCGGCCTCAAGCGTGCTTTTAGCAGCTTCAAAGAATTTAGTAGAGTATCCTTACGGATGCGCGGAGCAAAGGAGTTCAAGACTGCTTGCGCTTTTAAATTTAAAACCAAAAGATGAGCTTGAAAAAAATGACCAAAAGAGATTTATCGTTAGCGGCATAGATGAGCTAGTTAAGATGCAAAAACCAGATGGTAGCTTTGGCTACTGGAGCGATCTAGGCGAGACAAATGCATTTGCAAGTATCTTTGCAACTGATGTTTTACTTGATCTTAGCGAGGCTGGATATGAGGTAAGCAATGGCGTCAAACAAAATGCGCTAAACTCTCTCTTAAAATACGCAAATAACGACCTTGAGGCACTTTACGCTCTTTATGTAAGCTCACGTGCAAATATGGCTGACAGATCGATCTTAAATAAAATTTACGACGACAAAGCCTACAATAAAACAGCACTAAGTAAATACCTAATGGCAGCAGCTCTAAAGCTAAACGGCCTAAATGACGAGGCAAAGGTCGCGCTAAAAGATATCAAAAATGCTAAAACAAGCGAAGAAAATGCATCTGATTTTAGCTCAAAAGTAAGAGATAACGCCTTTATCTTATACTTGCACGCAAAATACTTTGAGAAAAACGACTACTCAGACGACCTTGCAAATTTCTTGATAGTAAATTTAAATGAGCTAAGCTCAACGCAAGAGCGTGCATTTGCCCTTAGAGCGCTAAATGCATACTTTGGCAAAGATAACGGTGAGAAAAATAACAAATTTAAGCTTAGCTACAACGGCGAAAGTAAAGAATTTGACGGTCTTTTAAGCACGTCATTTACCACAAAAAATGGCGAATTTAGCATCGCTCCACTAGGCTCAAACAAGCTCTACGCAACTATATTAAGCTACGCTTACTTGCCGCTTGATATTAGGCATAAGATCGAGCCAAAAGAGCTTGATATCTACCGCGTCTTTGTCGATGAAAAAGGCAAAGAGCTAGATCTAAATAGTCTAAAAGTAAATGACGTCATCTACTCAAAAGTGGTGATAAACTCAAAAACAATGGTCAGAAACGGCGTGATAAACGAGATCGTAAGTAGTTGCTTTGAGCCGATAAATGAAAATTTAAGCAACTTTAGCAAGAGCTTAAAAAACAGCTTACAAGTTGAGTATAAAAGCATAAAAGATGACCGCGTGCTAAGCTTTTACACTCTAAGTAGCGACGAAAAAGACGCCGTGCTTTACACACCTTATAGAGTAAGACTTGGCGGTAAATGTTCTCTTGGTGCAGTCACAACTGAAAATATGTACAACGAAAGACAAAACGACTACGACCTAGCCGTGAGAAGCTTTAACGTTAAATAGCTATTTAAACTCTGGGGCGTTTAACCGCCCCAAGCCCATATTTCCCCACTTTTGCAAAGATTTTTTTAAACAAATTTTAGATAACATTAAGCATTTTTTAAACGAAACTGAGGAGATAAAAGTGGCAGAATTTTACAATGCAAAAGAGATAGAAGACAAATTTTATAAAATTTGGGAAGAACGCGGATATTTCGAGATAGACGCAAACAAAGATATCCAAAAAGATGGACGTAAATTTTGCATTATGATGCCACCTCCAAACGTGACTGGCTCACTTCACATCGGACACGCCCTAACCTTCACACTTCAAGATATTATGACTCGCTACAAGAGGATGGACGGCTACAAGACACTTTGGCAACCAGGACTTGACCACGCTGGTATCGCTACTCAAAACGTCGTTGAAAAGCAGCTTTTGGCTCAAGGGATCAAAAAAGAAGAGCTTGGACGCGAGAAATTTGTAGAAAAAGTGTGGGAGTGGAAGGAAAAAAGTGGCGGCATGATAGTCCATCAGATGCGAAAACTTGGCATCACTCCGGCTTGGTCACGCCAGAGATTTACTATGGATGAGGGCTTAAGAAAAGCTGTGAAAAAAGCCTTTGTAAATTTATATGATAAAGGGCTAATTGTCCAGAAAAACTATATGATAAACTGGTGTACGCATGATGGCGCACTCTCTGACATCGAGGTCGAACACAAAGAGAATAAAGGCAAGCTTTATCACTTAAGATACTACTTTGCAGAGAAGCCAAACGAATTTGTTGTTGTTGCGACCACTAGACCTGAAACATATTTCGGCGATACGGCGGTAATGGTAAATCCAAACGACGAGCGTTATAAAAATTTAATCGGCAAAAAAGTGGTGCTACCTATCATAAATAGAGAGATCGAGATCATCGCAGACGAGCACGTTGATATGGAGTTTGGAACAGGCCTTGTTAAGGTCACGCCTGCGCACGATCAAAACGACTACGAGGTTGGCAAAAGGCACGACCTTGAGTTTATCACTGTATTTGATGAAAAAGGCATTTTAAACGACAAGTGCGATAAATTTGCAGGTCTTGAGAGGCTTGAGGCTAGAGACATTGTCGTGGCCGAGCTTGAAAAACTTGGCAATGTCGAGAAAATCGAGGACTACGAAAACCAAGTAGGTTACTGCTACCGCTGCAAAAACGTCGTCGAGCCATATATCTCAAAGCAGTGGTTTGTCAAAAAAGAGATCGCAGACGAAGCGATACAAAAGGTCTCAGAGGGTCTTGCTAAATTTTACCCGCCGCACTGGATAAACAGCTTTAATGCGTGGATGAGAGAGCTAAGAGATTGGTGTATCTCACGCCAGCTTTGGTGGGGACATCAAATTCCAGTATTTTACTGCGATGATTGCGGTCATATGTGGGCTGACGAGGGAGAGCCATGCGAGTGCAAAAAGTGTAAAAGTAAAAATTTCCACCAAGACCCAGACGTGCTAGATACGTGGTTTAGCTCTGGTCTTTGGCCATTTAGCACGCTTGGCTGGGGCAATGAAAATGAGCTAAAAAATGAAAAGTGGTTTGAAGGCGATTTGGCTGAGTTTTATCCAAACAACCTTCTCATCACTGGCTTTGATATATTGTTTTTCTGGGTTGCTAGGATGATGTTTCAGGGTGAAAACGCCCTTGGCAAGCTGCCGTTTGACGACATCTACCTGCACGCGCTTGTAAAAGATGAGTTTGGCAGAAAGATGAGTAAAAGCCTTGGCAACGTCATCGACCCGCTTGATAGCATAAATGAGTATAGTGCCGATATATTGCGCTTTACACTAACTCTTCTAGCCGTTCAAGGACGCGACATCAAGCTAAGCGACGCCAAGATGAAGCAGGTAAGAAATTTCACCAACAAGCTTTATAATGCGAGCAAATACCTCATGTTAAATGAGAGCAAATTCCCAAATTTAGAGGATATCAAGCTTGAAACAAAGCTTGGAATTTATATAAACAGCCGCTTTAACGAGTGCGTGAGAGAGGTGCGTGAAAATATCGACGCCTACCGCTTTAATGACGCGGCAAACACACTTTATAAATTCCTTTGGGATGAGTTTTGCGACTGGGGTATCGAGCTTAGCAAGGCTGATAAAGCGAGCGTAAAAGAGCTTGGAAGCATATTTAAAGAGGCGATGAAGCTGCTAAATCCTTTCATGCCGTTTCTTTCAGAGTATCTATTTCAAGAGCTTAGCGGCACACAGCTTGAAAATGCAAAATCAATAATGGTGATGAACTACCCAGAGATAAAAGAGCGAAATTTAGAGGTTGAGAAGAAATTTGAACTAGTTATCGAGGCGATCGTCGCTATTCGCCGTGCAAAAGCGACAATAGATCTAGGCAACTCAAAGATCGCAAAAGCCTTTGTTAAATTTAATGAAAAAATAGACCTTGACGAGGTAAAAGAGTATATCAAACTGCTTGCAAAATGCGAAGAGATCGGCTTTGTAGATGAAAAAATAGAAAACTCAATAAGAGATGTGAGCGAAAATTTAGAGGCATTTGTCCCGCTTGAAGGGCTTGATATGAGCGGCATCATCACAAGGCTAAGGTCTCAAAAGACAAAGCTTGAAAAAGAGATCGCCAAGCTTTCAGGTATGCTCAATAACGAGAAATTTGTAGCCTCCGCCCCGCAAGCCGTGGTTGAAGCCAACCGAGAAGGGCTGCAAAGCGCGCAGGAAAAATTCGCCAAAGTATGCGACGAACTAAAGGTGTTTGGCGAGTGAGTTGCTCGCTTAATTTTTAAATTTTAAATGAAGGAGAAAAAAATGTTAAAAACTAGTATTGGTGGATTCACCTTAGGTACAGTAATAGCCGTAGCGCTATCATGGGGAGCCAACAAAAGTATTTTGTGGGCGATAATTCACGGATTTTTAAGTTGGATATACGTGATTTATTATATTTTGATTAAGTAAAATTTTATCAGCGACGCGCCGTTTTACGCACTAAATTTTAAAATTTAAAGGATCAAAAATGAGTGAAAAAATAAAAATAGCAGTTTTAGGATATGGAAATTTAGGTCGTGGCGTAGAGTTCGCGGTGCGAAACAGTAAGGATATGGAGCTTGTGGCGGTTTTTAGCCGCAGAGATCCAAGAGAGGTAAAAACGTGTGGTGCGCCGGTGTTTAGCGTGGATCAAATTTTATCTCACAAGGGCAAATTTGACGTTTTAGTCCTTTGCGGTGGCAGCGCAACTGACTTACCGACGCAGACTCCAGAATTTGCAAAAGAGTTTAACGTAGTTGATAGCTTTGACACGCACGCTAAAATCCCAGAGCACTTTGCCGCAGTGGATGCTGCTGCTAAAAAAGGTGGCAATGTAGGTGTCATCGCTGTTGGCTGGGACCCGGGGCTATTTTCACTAAATAGATTATTTGGCGAGAGCGTGCTTGAAAATGGCAGCAGCTATACATTTTGGGGCAAAGGCGTGAGCCAAGGCCACTCAGACGCCATACGCAGGATAAAAGGCGTCGTGGATGCTCGTCAATACACAGTGCCCATAGATAGCGCCTTGGAGCGAGTTCGCGCTGGGGAAAATCCAAATTTAACCACAAGGGAAAAACATCTGCGTGATTGCTACGTAGTGGCGCAGGACGGCGCTGATAAGGCACGTATAGAGCATGAGATAAAAACGATGCCAAATTATTTTGCCGACTACGACACAAGCGTGTATTTTATCGACCTTGAGACGCTTAAAAAAGAGCATGGCGGTATCCCACATGGGGGATTTGTACTGCGAAGCGGAGTGAGCGGAGAGCATGGCGAGAACAAACACTTGATCGAGTTTTCTCTAAAACTTGACTCAAATCCAGAATTTACAGCAAGCGTGCTTGTAGCCTACGCCAGAGCAGCATATCGCTTGGCGCAAAGGGGTGAGAGTGGCGCATTTAGCGTATTTGACATAGCTCCAGCGCTTCTTTCGCCAAAGAGTGCAGATGAGCTAAGGCGCGAAATTTTATAAGATGACGCACTTTTAAAAATAAGGAAAATTTAGTGATAAAAATAGAAAATTTAACCAAATTTTATGGCGGCACACAGATCCTTTTTGATGTAAATTTAGAGGTTGCAAAGGGTGAAATTTTTGCTATCGTGGGACATAGTGGCGCTGGCAAATCAACACTTTTAAGGTGCATAAATGGGCTAGAGAGCTATCAAGGTGGCAGCTTAAAAGTCTTTGATCAAGAGATAAAAAATTTAGATGAAATGCAACAAAGAATTTTAAGACGAGATGTTGGAATGATATTTCAGCATTTTGCCTTGATGGCTAGAAAAAATGTCTTTGAAAACGTCGCTACTCCGCTTAAATTTTGGGGTTATAAAAGCGATGAAACTGAAAAAAGAGTGAGAGAGCTTTTAAATTTAGTCGGTCTTGAAAGCAAGGCAAAAAGCTATCCAAGCGAGCTAAGCGGCGGCCAAAAACAGCGTGTCGCTATCGCTAGAGCACTTGCTTTAAATCCTAAAATTTTACTAAGCGACGAGGCGACTTCGGCTCTTGATCCAAACACGACAAATCAAATTTTAGAGCTGCTTGAAAAGATAAATAAAGAGCTAGACATCAGCGTCGTCATCGTCACGCACGAGATGGAGGTGGTAAAATCTATCGCAAAACGCGCGATTTTGCTAGAAGGTGGCAAGATCATAGGCTCTGGAAGCATCGAAGAGCTATTTTTAAAGCCAGATGAGAAGATGAAAGAGTTTTTGGGTGAAGTTGAAATTCTACCAAGCACTGGCACAAATATCAGGCTATTTTTCCCAAAAGAAGTGGCTCAAAACAGCGTGATCACACACATGGCTAGAAGCCTAAATATCGACTTTAACATAGTCTGGGGCAAGCTTGAAAAGCTAAACGACAACGTCCTTGGCTCGCTTGTCATAAACATAGATGAAAAAGATAAAGAAAACGTGCTTAACTACATCAAGCAAAGTGGCGTTTTGTGGGAGGTTGCTTAATGTTTGGTATTGATTTTTCTAAATTTCCAGATGTTTTTTCTAGAATACTTTTGCCAGCTATCGGCGAAACGCTATATATGAGTATCGTCTCCACCCTGCTCGCTTTTGCCATAGGCCTTATACCTGCGGTTTTGCTCATCCTTTCAGACAAAAACGGTCTAAAGCCAAACAAACAGCTTTACTTTGTCCTTGATATCATTATAAACGTGCTTAGAAGCTTTCCGTTTATCATTTTGATCATCGTGCTATTTCCAGTCACAAAAATGATCGTAGGTACAAGTATTGGCACGACTGCTGCGATCGTTCCACTAACTATCGGAGCGGCTCCGTTTGTGGCAAGGCTCATTGAAAATGCTCTAAAAGAGGTTGATAAAGGCATCATCGAAGCTGCTCAAAGCTTTGGTAGCTCGAAATTTCAGATCATTTTCCGTGTGATGTTTGTAGAGGCGCTTCCTGGCATCATTTCGGCATTTACACTAACACTTATCGTAAATATCGGCTTTTCAGCGATGGCTGGTGCAGTTGGCGGTGGCGGACTAGGATCAGTCGCTATAAACTACGGATATCAGAGATTTCGCCCAGATATCATGCTCTACACCGTGGTTATTCTAATTATTATGGTGCAAATTTTCCAAGTTTTAGGCAACTATCTCTATAAAATTTCAAAAAAATGATTTTAAAAACATTGCAAATGCTAATGCCACACATAAGATAAAAGCGATAAAAATTGCCATAAATTTTGGCTTAAAAAACCTATTAAGAAGTATGATTTCCGGCAGGCTAACACCTGCCGCCGTTATTACAAACGCTCCAAATGCGGCCGCACTAGCACCAGAGGTAAGAAGCGCTAAGCCAATTGGCACTAGCGCTTCTACTCTAACATAGAGCAAAATTCCAAACAATGCCGAAATAAGTATCGAGGCGATGTCGCTAGAACCAAGATAGTTTGAGATAAGCTTTTGCGGAACAAATCCGTGTATAGCGGCGCCGATAAACATCGCAAGCAGTATGTAATGAAATAGTTTTTTATACTCTTTTACCGAGTTTAAAAGCGCCATTTTGTAAATATTTTTACTATTTTTTATATCCTTGCAAGAGCAAGCTTGTGTCTGATTAACGGGCGTAAAAACAAAGCCTTTGGTTGGATTGTATGGGCTAAATTTTGGTTTTAAAAAATCATCTTTTAAAAATAGATTTTGATCTGCTTTTGATAACAAAAGACCAAAAGCAAGCGATGAGATAAAAATGACCGTAAAATAAATAATGCTAAATTTAAACCCAAAGCTCATAAAAAGAAGCGTTAAAATTACAGGATTAACAAGCGGAGAGCTTAACAAAAATACGCTACTAACGCCAAGTGATACGCCGCTTTTTAAAAACCCATTTAAAAGCGGTATAGTAGAGCACGAACAAAACGGCGTAATAGCGCCAACCAAAAACGCCTTGATAAAGCTTGAAATTTTTGTGCTTATAAGGTGTTTTTTGAGTTTTTGACTAAATTTTTCAGATACGATGAATACCAAAAAAGAGACACAAAAAAATAGTAGTGAAATCTCTGTAAAATAAAGTATGAAAAATTTAATAAACTCAAATATATTGTGTTGATTAAAAAGATCGAGCATTTTTTACCTTTAAATTTTTATATGATTATATACTAATATAGGAATATAGTCAAGTATAAATTTAGCTCTTTTAAGTTAAAATCATAAAAAAGGTATAAAAATGCAATGTGTTGATATTCTTGCGCTAAAAAGCGAATTTATGAGAGTTTTGGCTCATCCTATTAGGATCGGAATAGTTGAGGTTTTAGGTGATAAAAAGATGAGCGTAGGTGAAATTTGCGAGCTTTTAAATAAAGAACAAGCAACGATTTCAAAGCATCTTGGGGTATTAAAAAATGGGGGAATTTTAAAAAGCGAGAAGTCCGGACTTAATGTTTTTTACTCGGTTGATATTTGCTGTTTGCCAAATTTTTTGGAATGTTTAAAAAATATTTTAGAGGAAAAAGCAGCCAAAAACTCAAAAAATGCAAGAGGTGTCATAAAAAGTCTAAGATAAATTTCTAAAATTTATTTTTTTTTAAAGTTTATTTATTTAGAATGCGCGAAATTAATTTAACCGAAAGGATCTAAAATGAAATCAGATATGTGCCAGATGTGCCGCCTACTAAAAAACGCGTCGTCGAAAGACTAATCTCTAAGCACAGAATTTCTTTTTAAGTGCTTAGAAAAAGCTTAAGCACTTAAAAAGAAATTTAATCTTCTAGCTTAAATTTATCCTTTTTTTGGTGCTTGGCAAATTTTAAAAAAGGATAACAAATGAAAAAACTACTTCTTACCTCTTTAGTTGCCCTAGGCCTTAGCGTTAGTGCAAATGCTGCTGACAAGTCAAAAACAATAATCGTCGGTGCTACACCTATCCCACATGCTGAAATTTTAGAGGTTGTAAAGCCTATTTTGGCAAAAGATGGCTACACACTTGAGATCAAAGAATTTAACGACTACACCACGCCAAACCTTGCGACAGAGGACGGCGACCTTGACGCAAACTTCTTTCAGCACATCCCATATCTTGAAGAATTTAACAAAAACAAAGGCACTCACCTTGTAAAAACAGTTGGCGTGCACCTCGAGCCAATGGGCGTTTATTCTAAAAAGATTAAAGATATCAAAGAACTAAAAGATGGCGCAGTGGTCTCTATCCCAAATGACCCAACAAACGAGAGCCGCGCACTTGACATCGTAGCTAGCGCTGGACTTATCAAACTAAATGACAACCCGCTAAAAACTCCGCTTGATATAGTTGATAACCCTAAAAAGCTTAAATTTGAAGAGATCGAGGCTGCTCAAGTGCCAAGAACGCTTGATGACGTTACTATCGCAGTTATCAACACAAACTACGCGCTAAATGCAAATTTAAATCCAACAAAAGACGCGCTTGTGATCGAGGGTAAAGATAGCCCATACGTAAACTACATAGTTGTAAAAGCTGGCAACGAGAACAGCCCTAAAACTAAAGCCCTTGATAAAGCTATCAACTCACCAGAAGTTAAGAAATTTATCGAGACAAAGTATAACGGCGCTATCATCCCAGCGTTTTAATTAAATTTATAAAAAGCGACGTAAAAGCTTTTACCTTTTTAGCGTCGCTTCAAATCAAACCAAAAAAGGAAAAACAATGAAATTTATCAAACTTTTAACCGCATCTTTAGTTGCTCTAAGCCTTCACGCAGCCGACAAAGACCACACTATCACTGTTGGCGTCTCACCTGTGCCACACGCTGAAATTTTAGAATTTGTAAAACCAAAGCTAAAAGATAAGGGCTATGATCTTGTTATCTCTGAAATTTCAGACTATTCGATACCAAATGTCGCCACAGAAGATGGTAGCTTAGACGCAAATTTCTTTCAGCATTTACCATATCTTGAGGAGCAAAACAAGGCTAGAGGCTTGCATCTTGTAAGCGTTGCGAGCGTGCATGTCGAGCCACTTGGCTTTTACTCTAAAAAGATAAAAGATATCAAAGAGCTAAAAGATGGCGCAAAAGTGGCGATCGCTTACGATCCGTCAAATGGCAACAGAGCGCTTAGGATTTTAGAAAAAGCTGGTCTTATAGAGATCAACAAAGGCGTCAAAACAGCTAGCGTAAATGACATAACGAAAAATCCTAAGAATTTGCAGTTTGTCGAGCTAGAAGGCGCTCAGATCCCAAGGACGCTTGATGATGTCGATATCGCAGCTATTAGTACAAATTTCGTCCTTGATCTTGGCATGAGCGTGGCAAAAGACGCACTTTTACTTGAGGACGCAGGTAGCCCTTACGCAAACATCATCGTTACAAAATCTGGCAATGAAAATAACCCTAAGATCAAAGCTTTAGTCGATGCGGTGCTTAGCCCTGATACTAAAAATTTCATCATCACTCGCTACAAAGGCGAGGTCATACCTGCGTTTTAAAACTGGGCGAGCTTTCGCCCTACTTCTTTATAAATTTTACTACCCCATTTAATTTAAATTTTATCACTCCATGTTAGTTACTATTAGTAAATAAAGCTTTGCTACAATGCCTCACTTTAAGATAAATTTCGGAGTAAAAATGCTACATGACATTATTGATTTTATCGTTTCAAGCGTGAGCAGCTGGGGATATGCTGGCATATTTGTGATGATGTTTTTAGAGAGCTCATTTTTTCCATTTCCAAGCGAAGTGGCGATGATACCAGCTGGATATCTAGCTCACAAAGGCGAGATGAGCCTAGTGCTTGCCTTTATCTCAGGCACGCTTGGCAGCCTGCTTGGAGCCATTTTTAACTACTATCTTTGCTACTTTTTTGGACGTGAGATCATCTTAAAATACGGCAAATTTGTCGGCATCACTCACGAAAAGATGGATAAATTTGAAGCATTTTTTAATAAACACGGCGAAATTTCGACCTTTAACTCACGCCTCATCCCAGGAATTCGTCAGTATATCAGCCTGCCAGCTGGACTTGCTAAGATGAATATTTTTAGATTTTGCCTATTTACCACGCTTGGCGCTGGGGTTTGGTGTGCGGTTTTGCTTGGAGTTGGCTACTTTCTAGGTTCAAATCCAGATAAACAGACGCTTCTAACGATCACGATCGCTCTTTTAACTGTGGTTGCGGTAATAAGTGCTATCTATATAGTAAAGCAAAGAAAGAGGTAAATACATATAAAAATACATAAAATTTAGTGTATTTAGCTAAATTTGGCTCAAGTTTTTAGCTAAATTTAGCCTAGCAAATCGCTCTCATTTTTTCTAGGCGAGCTAAATTTCTTGAAATTTTCTCTAGCTCGCTTTGCTCGCAAACCTCGTCGCCTGAGTAGAAAAATTTTACATTTGGAGTTAAATTTGAATTTGAAATTTGAAGTTTAAGCTCACTTATGAGGCGCTTTACCGTCCCTTCGTTGCCGTCTATTATGCTTATATTTGCTGGCAAAATTTCTCTTAAGCTATCTTTGAAATAGTTAAAATGTGTACAGCCAAGCACCAAAAAGTCAAATTTACTTAGATCAAATTTACCTAGCTCATCTTTTAGATATGACTTCACGTTTTCGCTCTCAAACTCAGCCTTTTCAGCGAAATTTACAAGGCGAGGCAGAGCTAGCAGCTCGGTTTTATCTTTTGCGTTTAAATTTGTGATCAGCTCTTTTAGTTTTGTGCCATTTACCGTGACTGGAGTGGCTATGACAAGCGTTTTTAGGGCGTCATCATGGCTTAGATCGTGAGCCTTTTTTACAGCTGGCTCCATGCCTATGATCGGCACGCTTAAATTTGCTCTAAGCTCTTTTATTGCAACACTTGTAGCTGTGTTGCAAGCTATCACGACAGCTTTTGCCCCATTTTTAACAAGAAATTTCACCGCATCAAAGCTAAATTTTAAAATTTCATCTCTGCTCTTTTGTCCGTATGGGACATTTTTCACGTCTGCGTAATATAAAAATTCATGCTCACTAAGCTTGCTTAAAGCTTCGTTTAAGACGCTAAGTCCGCCAAGCCCTGAGTCAAATATACCTATCTTCATGCCCATCCTTAAAGCCTGCAATTATAGCAAATAATATCTTTGTAAGCCGTTTTTTATTATACTTTGGCTCATTTTAAAGTTGGAGCTAAATTTGGCAGTTGATAAGGTTATTTTTTATCTTTGCGCGACTTTGATCGCCATAAGTATCATTTTCTCACTATCTTTGCCAGTTTTTACAGTTTTATTTTTTAACTACGACGAATTTCACTTTTTCATCCGCCAGTTTGCAGTCGGTTGCATAGGAATTTTTCTCATGTGGTGGCTATCAAGGCTAAATCCCGACAAAGCGCTCGTTTGGATAGGCTTTGGACTGCTTATCTCTTGCGGTATCGCTATGGGGCTCATGCACGCCTTGCCAGCTTCGATGGTGACTGACTCTGGAGGTGCTAGACGCTGGATCAGACTGCCTGGCTTTTCGCTTGCGCCTGTTGAGTTTTTCAAAGTCGGTTTTGTCTATTTTTTAGCATGGAGCTTTACTAGAAAATTTAGCGACGGTAAGAGAACTTTGATGGCTGAGCTAAAGATACTTTTGCCTTATATCATTCTTTTTGGTATCGCTATCTTTCTTATCGCCGTTATGCAAAACGACCTTGGTCAGGTTGTAGTTTTGGCACTTACTTTTGTGACGATGGCGCTTTTTGCAGGGGCTAGCGTTAGGCTCTTTGGTATCGGTATCTTGGGCGCTGCCTTTGTCATGACGGTGGCGATCGTTAGCTCAGAGCACAGAATTTTACGTATAAAATCATGGTGGGGCACGATACAAAACATGGTGCTCTCTTTCTTGCCAGATAGCGTAGCAAACGTGCTTAGAGTGGCAGACGCACCAGAGCCTTATCAAATTTCTCACTCACTAAATGCGATCAAGCATGGCGAGTTTTTTGGAGAGGGGCTTGGAGCTGGGATATTTAAGCTTGGCTTTTTAAGCGAGGTGCATACAGACTTTGTGCTAGCTGGCATAGCTGAAGAGGTCGGCGTTTTTGGCATTTTATGCATCACAGCGATCTTTATCACTCTACTTTATAGGATATTTAGAATTTCAGCTAGGAGCGAAAACAAGGTTTATCACCTATTCTCACTTGGTATTGGGCTTATCTTGTCGTTTTCATTTTTGATGAATAGCTACGGCATCACATCGATCACGCCGATAAAAGGTATAGCTGTGCCATTTCTTAGCTACGGCGGCAGCTCCGTGCTTGCTATATGCATCGGCATCGGCATGGTCTTGATGGTTAGTAAAAAGGCGAAACTATGATAGTTATTTGTGGTGGCGGCACTGGCGGACATTTGGCGATCGCTAGAAGCTTTTGCGAGGAGCTAAATAGACGAGGCATAAAGCCAATTTTCATCGGCTCAACTAGCGGTCAGGATAAATTTTGGTTTGAAAATGATGATAAATTTGCAAAAAAATTTTTCTTGCCAAGCAGTGGCGTAGTAAATAAAAGAGGCATAGCCAAGCTAAAATCACTAACAAACATCATAAGTCTAGCTCTAAAATGCAGGCAAATTTTTAAAGAAAATGGCGTTAAAGCGGTCATCAGCGTGGGAGGCTACTCAGCAGCGCCCGCAGCCATAGCAGCCATCATCTCAAAAACGCCACTTTTCATCCATGAGCAAAATGCCGTAACTGGCAAGCTAAATAAAATTTTAAAGCCGTATGCAAAGGGCTTTTTTAGCTCTTATGATGAGCTCTCGCCCTGCCCTTATCCTGTGGCAAATAAATTTTTTGAAAGCCAAAGAGTTAGAGATGAGCTAAAAACTATACTATTTTTAGGTGGCTCACAAGGGGCAAAGGCGATAAACGAGCTGGCTATAAATTTAGCCCCATATCTTAAAGAAAAAGGGATAAAGATCATTCATCAATGCGGCAAAAACGCCCTTGATGAGCTTGAAAAAAGATATGATGAGTTTGGCTTTAGCGAAGCAAATTTAGAAATTTTTGACTTTAGCAAAGAGATAGAAAAGAAGATGAGTGAGGCTGATCTTGCCATATCAAGAGCTGGAGCTAGCTCGCTTTGGGAGCTTTGCGCAAACGCCCTGCCTTCTATCTTTGTGCCATTTCCTTATGCTGCTGGCAATCACCAGTTTTATAACGCTAAATTTCTAAAAGATAAAGGCATAGCTGAAATTTGCCTGCAAAATGGCGAAAATTTAGACAAAGACGAAGTCATAAAAATGATCGAGAGCTTTGATCTAAACAAAAGCAGCAAAGCTCTAAAAGATATCCTTTTGCCAAATGGAGCAAAAGAGATAGTGGATAAAATTTTAAGCTAGATCCTCGCCTATGGCGTAAGCTTTTAGCTCTCGTAGCTCGTAAATGAGGTAGTGATAGATAAGCTCATTTGTCTTTAGGCTTTTGCCTGAAAGCACTGGTCTTATCATCTCGATGATCCTATCTGTGATGCCAGCGATCTCAACCAAAAGTAGCTCGTCGCCTCTTTGTTTGGCCACTCTTATGCAGTTATAAAAAAATGTATAGATAGTTTTAAAATTTTCCAAAACGACGTTTGAGACGATTTGAGAGTCGAGATGTAAAATTTTATTCATCCTATTTTGTAGCTCCATTAGCTCTGCAAGTAGCCCTCTTATCATCGCTGTGTCGCCACTTCTTGAGAAGATGCTCTTTTTCTTTTTTTTATTTTGTATCTGATACTCAGCGACTAAAATTTGCATGATATTTGAGATGCTTGTCAGGCTCTCCTGCAAATTTTGATTAGTCTTTAGGCTCACGCCAGCCTTTTCTATCTTGTAGTATAGGCTTTTGTTTGTCTGCTCGAGGTATGAGCTAATGTTTTCGTAGTAATCTTCAGTATTAAAGACATTTTTAAAAAAACTGCCCTCGTCTGTTGTGCTGTAAAGTCTTTTTTTGATCTCTTCGACATTTTTATTAAAAGTGAGCGCATCGATCTTTGTTTCTGGCTCGACAACGCCGTTGTTTTCGATAACTTCCAAGTTTTTCTTAAGCGTGTTTATCAGCTTTTCAATCTCATTAAAATCCATTTTGCCTCTTTGAAATTTTTGGCTATTTTACTATAAAAAACTGAAGTTTTCGCTTGCAATTCTTAAAAAGATATTTATACTTCTTTTAATAAAATATCTCAAAAAAGGAGCAAAAATGAATGGTGAAGTTTTTAACTCTTGCATTATCGTAGCCTCTATAAAGCAAGCATTAAAGTCAAATTTAGAGCTAAACTACAAAAGCGAAAAATATATAAAAAGCCTAGTTTTTGACTTTATCTTAGGTGATGAGCCAGAAAAAAAAGAGCAAGCTAGCATAAATGAGTGGTTTAAGCACGCCTTAAAGCTTGGGCTAAGCGACGTGAGATATGCCACAAATTTGAGCGTCACATCAGAGGAGCGCTCGCTGCAAGGCTTTTCAAACGTAAGCTACAAGTCGATTCTTTGCATTTATAAAGAGAAGATGAGCTACTTCGTGCCTCACTGGAGCTTTGAAGAAGACAAAAGGGGCTGGGATATAGTCTATAAAGAATTTAGTCTAGATGGCATGCCAGAGATTCAAAAATTTAGTGATAACACTTTGGAGTTTAAAGATATCCTAACAAGGATCTCTAAATTTGCAGATGAGATAGAGTGCGAGAATTTTGGCGACTGCTTTAGGGAAGGGCTAAAAGCGCTAAACGAGCCAGAAAAGATAGAGCAAAATGTCCTAAACGCACCACTTATGCCAAAGCTAAATTTGGCTCTTTTTAATGCGGCAAGTGCGGCAGATGTCTTTGGTGGTATGGGCTCATGGAACGACGACGCAGCAGGCTGGGCGAAGCGTAAAAAGCGTGACAAAGAGTACGATGAGCTTAGTGCAGAGCTTTTTACGCAGATGCATAAAGCCACACTTTTTGCCATAAATGAGTGGTAGCTAGCCGTTTATCTGATAGATCTTTTTTCGCTGACTTGAGCTGCCGATGTTTAGGATTTTGCGGTATTTGGTGATGGTTCGGCGAACTATTTGGATGTTAAATTTAGCTTGGATTAGCTCTTGGATTTTTAGATCAGAAAGTGGCTTTTTGTGGTCTTCATTTTTGATAAGCTCTAGCAAAAATTCCTTTATCGCGGCGTTTGAAGTCTCCTCGTCAAAGCCAGTTGCGAAGAAATTTTTAAGTGCGACCGTGCCTCTTGGGGAGCTTAGATATTTGTTCGCGATCGCTCTTGAGATGGTTGAAGGATTGCGTCCAAGCTCGTCAGCTAGGTCTTTTAGCTTCATAGGCTTTATGTCGCCACCCAAAAAGTAGTCATACTGATACTCAACTATCATGAGCCCTATCTTATAAAGTGTCGCCTTTCTCATCTCAAGGGCGTCTATGAGCTCACTAGCCTCTTTTATGCGCGAGCTTACAAAGGCCTCTTTCTCGTCTAGTCCCTCGGTGTCGATAGAAATTTCAGGATAATACTCGTCATTTATCTGCACGCTTATGCCGCTACTTGTGCTTAGCACGAAGATGTCAGGCACCGCCTCTTTTTCATCTTCAAGATACTCAATGGCCGGGGGATTTTTAAATTTCTTTATTATTTTTAGCGCGTCATCATAGAATTTAAGCTTTCTAAGTTTTTCTATATTTTCAAAATTTAAGATGATCTTTCTTGCGCACTCTATGATCTCTTCGCTTGACTCTACCTCGCCAAGCTGAAACAAAAAGCTCTCTTTCACATCCTTTGCGCCAACGCCACAGGGCTCAAGGTAGGCAAATCTCGCTCTAACTCGCTCCACCTCATTCTCATTAAAACCCGCAAAAATTTCATCATCATAAGAAAAATATCCCTCATCATCTAAGCACTCAATGATCTTATATGCGATATCTTGGGACTTTTGCGTGGGGAAAAGTGGTGGATTTATCTGGCTAATGAGCTTTTCATAAAGGCTTTCTTTATAGATGCTTAAAGCTTCTATGCTTTCGCTAACAGAATTTCTACTAACCTGCTCGAAAAAATTTCGCCTTTTTTCGCTTTTTTCTAAATTTTTATGCTCGATCGTAGCAAATGGGTTTTCTTTTATAAAAGGCTCAAGCGTCTCTTTTAGCTCATCAAGGCCGCTTTGAAGGATAGGAAGCCAGCTTCTTAGCGTTTGGTTTAGTTTGATCTTTGGCGCTAAAGTTTGCTTTTGCCTTAGCATCATCTACTCAAGTAGCTTAAATTCTTCGCCAAGATAGTGCGTTCTAACGAGCTTGTTGTTTGCTACTTCGCTCGCACTGCCGCTTGCTAGCAGCGAGCCATCTTTGATGACGTAGGCTCTGTCGCAAATGGCTAGCGTCTCACGGACGTTGTGGTCAGTTATCAAAACGCCGATACCTAGCTTTTTAAGGTCTCTAACGATGCTTTGTATGTCGCTAACTGCGATAGGATCAACGCCTGCGAATGGCTCATCAAGCAGCAAAAATTTTGGCTTTATGATAAGACTTCTAGCGATCTCACAGCGTCTGCGCTCGCCACCACTTAGGCTAACGCCCTTTCTTAGACGGATAGGCTCGATATTTAGCATATTTAGCATCTCATTTACTCTTTTAGAGATATCTTCTTTGCTTTGATTTAAAATTTCAGCGCCAAGGAGTAAATTTTCTTCTACGCTTAGCTCTTTAAATATGCTTGACTCTTGCGGCAAATAGCCAATACCAAGGTGCGCTCTTTTATGAAGCGGGACATTTGTGATCTTTTCATCATTTAAAAAAACATCTCCGCTAGTTGGCGAGATGAGCCCGCAGATCATATAAAAAGTGGTCGTCTTTCCAGCGCCATTTGGCCCAAGAAGCCCCACCACTTCGCCACTATTTACCTCTAAAGATATACCTTTTATGATCTCACTTTTCTTAATCGTCTTTTTTAGATCTTTTACTTCTAGTTTATGCACTTATAACCTCGTATTTTCTGCCATTTTTGCTAGGAGAAATTTTTACTAACGTATAGCTCTCGCCGTTTTTCTTTAGAGCTTTTTCTAAATTTTCATCGCCCCACTCTACTAGATGAAGCCCCTCTTCAAACAAATTTTCAAAAAGGCCGTTTTTTGCCATCCCGTCAAATCCAATCTGATAGATGTCGTAGTGGTAGATATCTTTACCATAAATTTGCATCAAAGAAAATGTGGGCGACGTCACGCTCTCGTCTATGCCGTGCGCCTTGATGATCGCTTTTACAAGCGTCGTTTTGCCACTTGCTAGATCGCCACTTAGTAGCACCACGCCACTTTTTGGCAGCACCTGCACAAGCCCATCAAGCTCATTTTCTAAAAGCTCAAAAACCATCAAAGCTCTTTTACATATTCGCTCTGGGCGCTTTTTGGTATGCTTTTTGTAGTTGGGATCGCTAGCACCTCATATCTCGCCTCACGAGCTAGAAATTTGATGGTGATCACGTCGCCGATCTTAACATCTTTTGCCGCTTTTGCCTGCACGCCGTTTATACTCACAACGCCGCTTTTGCACATATCTTCGCTAACGGCACGCCTTTTGGTGATATTTACTACGTTTAAAAATTTATCTACTCTCATGCGGCGGATTTTAACAAAAATAGCCTTAAATTTTTAATCCTTTAGATATTTTAAAAGCTCTTTTAAATTTAGAGGTATGACACTGCCATGGGTTTCATTTTTAAAAAACTCAAAGTGAGAATTTACCCCACTTTGCTTTAAAATTTGGGCTAGATCACTCGCCTTTAAAATGCCAGCTTTGTCAGTTTTGCCTTTTCTCTTTTCAAGCTCGCCAACGCTAAGAAAGACAAATTTAGCCTTTAGTTTCTCTTTAAATTTACCTTCGCTCACGTTTTGCTTTAAAATTTCAGACTCACCCCACCAAAGAGATGGTGAAGCGATAAAGAAATTTGAAAATATGCCCTCGTTTTTAAGCAAGGCATAGAGCGTAAAAAGACCGCCAAAAGAGTGTCCATAAAGGCTTTTTTGGCTATTTTGCACGTTAAATTTTTCATCAATTAATGGCACTAAATTTCTTGTTAAAAAGTGGTAAAACGCATCTGCACCCCCACCTTTGCTAAACTCCTCGCCCTCTGCCTTTGGCGTGAGATCTCTTGTGCGTTTTTCTACCTCGTAGCTTTTGTTGCTGTCATATCCTATGCCTATTATTAGTGGGGCAGCCTTGCCATCAAATTCATTTAAAAGCATGTTAAACTGGGCGTTTGCATCAAGCAAGAAAAGCACATTTTTAAACTTATCTTGCCCCTTTAGCTTGGCTGTGTAAATTTTATAAATTTCATCATTTGCGCTCATTTTAAAGGTTGAAATTTCAAATTTACTAGCAGCTTTTTGGCTAAGTGGCTCAGGCGTTTGGCTAGGTCCTGCATGCAAAATTTGCGTCACGCCAAGTGTAAAAAGTAAAAATTTAAAGGCTTTTACCATTTTGCAGCGACCTTAAACCAAAATCTCCTGCCCTCTTGCGGATACCAGTAGTAGTTGCCATCGTCTGCTAGCGTCTCATCGTATCTTACTTTATCAAAGATGTTGTAGGCATTTAGGCTAAGAGTTAGGTGCTTGTTTGCGTCCCAGCTGACGCCTGTATCAAAGGTGAGTAGGTCTTTTGTGTTCTCTCTTACTCTGTTGCCAGCACCAAAATTTACGCTTGTTAGCTTGCTCTCATAGTTTGCGCCAAAAAATGTCTTGACGCTTTTTACAGGCTTATATGTAAGCGTGGCGTGAAGTGTGTGCTCTGGCGTTGCTGTTAGGCTTTTACCATCAAGTCTAGCTAGGTCTGTCTCGCTAAATTTCATAGGACCTCTTGGCGTATTTATCGTTGGGTTGCCAGTTTTTATCTTTGACTTATTATAGGTGTAGTTTGAGCTTAAATTTAGATTTGAAAGGATGTCATAGTCGCCACTTAGCTCCACACCCCAAACGGTCGCACCTTCAATGTTAAAGTAAGTTCCCCAGCCAGGGCAAGTAACGTCTGGTGCATTTGTGCAAGTGCCAAAGGCTGGAATTTTATTTACGTTACTGCCGTCTGTGTCTAGGATCTTATCTTTAAATTCATTTCTAAAAAGCGTTACCGAGCCTCTAAAATCAGCCTGATTGTCATAATATGCCCCGACTTCATAAGTCGTGCTCTTTTCTGGCTTTAGGTCCTTGTTGCCAAAATCAACTATCCTCCAGCCACCTTGGATAGTGCCTACTTCTGGAGAAATTTGATTGACATTAGGTGTTTTATAGCCAGTCGCTACGCCACCTTTTAGGCTTAGCGTATCTGTGGCGTTATAGACTAGATAGGCTCTTGGCGAGAGGTGGTTACCAAAAAATTCGTTGTGTGTGAGCCTTGAGCCAAGCGTTAAAAAGAGCTTCTCATCTAAAATTTGCCACTCATCTTCGATAAATCCCGCATGTTCGCTCATCGAGTAGGTCTTTGGGTCTTTTAAGCCGTTTCTTGAAGCGTTTGAGACGATAAAGGTTGTACCGACATTTTGCTTACTAAAGTCATAGCCAAAAGTTAGAGTGTGTGCGCCAAAAAATGTTGTAAATTTTGAGTTAAAGTTGTGATTTTTAGCTTTTGCAGGTATGAGGCTGTCAAAAAGGCTCGTTCTTTGCGTCTCATCATAAATGTAGCTGATATCGGCATTTAGGCTATCAAATTCGCCAAGATAGCCCACGCCATAGCTCTTTTTCTCGTAGTCATAAGCGTTTAAAACCTTATTTGTCTTTATAGTGGCTGTTTTGCCGACTGTGCGCGAGTAGTCGTGCCTTTCGTTTGAACCAAGGATGAAAAATTTATTGTGTTCATCTGGCGTGATCCAAAGCTTTGCACTCAAATTTCTCTTATCGCTCTTTTGATAGCCGCCTTTGTAATTATCCTCATCTCTTAGCTTTTTGTATCCCCAAAGCTGAAGCGCGAAAAGGTCCTTATAAAGAGGTAAATTTAGATAAAAGTCGCCTTGTCTGCCGTCGCCTATGCCTTTGTGAGTGTTTATCGTGGTTGAGATGCCGACGTTGCCACTAAATTTTGAAAAATCCTTTTTGGTAATGATATTTATAACGCCTCCAACCGCGTCGCTACCATAAAGCGAACTCATAGGGCCACGGATGACCTCTATACGCTCGATAGCCTCAGCTGGCGGGATGAAATTTGAGTTCATATCCCCTGCTCCACCCTTTGGATTTGCGCTGCTTGAATTCACTCTTTTGCCATCAATTAAAACTAGCGTTTGAGACTTCTCCATGCCGCGTATCGAGATACCACTAGCTGGACCATCCTCGCCACCGACAACATTTACGCCTGGCACTTTTTGCGCGATTGAGTGAAGTGAGGTAAAGCTATCTTTTGTAAGCTCATCGCCACTTATCACGCTGATGCTTGCAGGGGCTTCTTTGATTTGCTGCGAAAAGCCACTCGCACTTACTACGACGCCATCTAGCTTAGTTTCGTTGTTCTCTTTCTCTACTGCATAGAGAGAATTTGCCACACAAGCACTAAGGCAAATGGCGATAAATTTTGATCTATTCACGGATATCCTTTTGTTAAATTTAATCATTGATAATGAAAGCGAAACGCAAATTTAACAAAGCAAGCATAAAAACAATATTAATTATCATAATTTTAAATGATAATGTAGAAAAAATTTATGAAAATAAAATTTAAATCAATCTAAGAGGAGCTAGACCCAAAGCGAGTCTAGCAAATTTGAAGTTATTTTGAAGCGACCATTTCGTTGTATGAGCTAAATATCTCTCTGCTAAGATCTTCAAGCTTTCTAAACTCAGTGACAAAATGTTTTAAATTTTTCTCGTTATAGCCCTTGCC
The DNA here is from genome assembly GCF_003048835.2 of Campylobacter concisus. Lineage (NCBI taxonomy): Bacteria > Pseudomonadati > Campylobacterota > Epsilonproteobacteria > Campylobacterales > Campylobacteraceae > Campylobacter > Campylobacter concisus. The sequence continues at coordinate 994,345 of NZ_CP060705.1, forward strand.
AGCTTCTGTCAAGATGGCTTTGATGTTTTTGTTAAACTCATCCACTAAATGGCGTGATTTTTCGTAAATTTTAGTGTGACTAAAGCTCTTTGCGCACTCATTTTCATACCACGCTACAAGATCATCTGCGTCTTTTGCTATATCGTCGCCGTAACCCTGCTCATTTACAGTGTCTGAATAAACACCCACTTTATAAACGATGATAGCTATCTTTGCGATGATGCCAAAGGTCTTGTCTTCTACATATTTTGATCTTTGGGCTGTCTCTTTTGCATTTTGGTTAAAGCTAGCTAAAGTTTGTTTGAAATTTTCGACATTTGCTGTGGCGATCTTTGAAATTTCATCTATCTTTTTAGAGTTTTCATCTATATCTTTGGCTTCTTGCTGAAGTGTTTGGATATTTACGCCGATCTCGTGTGTCGCTTTTTGGGTATTTTCAGCTAGTTTTCTAACCTCATCAGCGACAACAGCAAAGCCGCGTCCATGCTCACCTGCGCGTGCTGCCTCGATGGCTGCGTTTAGAGCTAGTAAATTTGTCTGCTCAGCTATATCTTTTATCAAATTTACAACTGAAGTGATGTCGTCTGTTCTGCTATTTAGCGTGCTTATAGCGTGGCTTGAGCCCTCTATCAGCTCCTCAAGCGAGCTCATATTTACGCTTAGCTCATTGATGCTGTGCGTCGTATCCTCGGCGATTCTAGCCGTATCTTTTGCCATGAGTGCCATTTGGCTAAGGTTTTTGATACTCTCATTTAGATCGTTTCTAACATCTTCTATGCCGTCGTTGCCATTGCCAAGTGTATCAAGCTCTTTTGAAAGCAGACCTCTTACTTTACTTTTGTGACTATCTTTTATGCCAGTTACGCCATTACTCATAGAAATGGCATTTTGTTTAAATATACCGCGAAATCCCTCTGTAAAGATATTTCTATATGTTAGTCCGCTTTGAGCAGCATCTATTGAGGTTGAAATTTCTCTTTGAAGCGCCTCAACTTGATCAAGCAAGTCATTTATGCCAAGTGCTACTTCATAAAGTGGGTCATTTTCTTTTACATTTACTATCCTAGGCTCTAAGATGCCGTTTCTAGCTGAGCCTACTACGCTTAAAATTTCATTTATAGAGTCAAGTTTTTTTCCAAACATATTATAGCCTTTGTAGGTTATTTATAAATTCATCATAACTTATATTTTTTTCTTTTAAAAATTCAGTTAAAAATTTCATCGAAGCATCCATGCCACCGCTCTTTTCTACCGATAATAACTTTTGATATATAGGCTCTATCACCTCAATCGCCTTTGGATTTGGCTTGCGTCTAACTGAGTAGTAGCCAACTGGATTATTTTGTACATCAAGCGAAGTTGTGATATTTGCAAAAACCCAGTAATATCCACCATCAAAGCTTTTGTTTTTAACATAAGCAAAAATTTCTTCTTTATTTTTTATGCGCTCCCAAAGTAGCTTGAAAACTACTCTTGGCATATCTGGGTGTCTTATGATGTTATGAGGCTTACCCAAAACTTCAGCTTGTTTAGCTCCAACTATCTTTAAAAATGGCTCGTTACAATATGTAATACGTCCTTTTAAGTCGGTCTTTGAGACCAAAAAGGCGCTCTCTTCGACCATATGTTCTTTGTTTTCAGACATCTTCTCTCCTTTAAGATTTTAATTATTTTAGTTTTTAACGGCTTTTGATAGATCCCACATCGGCAAAAATATACCAAGAGCTAGTAAAAGCACCATGCCCGCTATAAAAACGAGCAAGATAGGCTCGATATAGTTTGAGATGTTATCAATAATATCGTTAAATTTCATCCTGTAATAGTCAGTAACTTTTCCAGTCATATCGTCTAAGCTACCGCTTTGCTCACCAGCGCTTATCATCTGTATGAGCATATTTTCATATAAATTTGTATCTCTAAAAGCCTCCGTTAGGCTAACGCCCCTACCAACAAGTATCTTAACGCCGCTTAGCTTCTTTTTGATATCCTTGTTTGAGACCGTTATCACAGCCGTATCAAGGGCATCTGCTATAGGCAAACCAGCTCGAACAAGCTCTGTAAAGATGAGGTTAAACCTGCTCATATTTGAATAAAATATGATCTTACCAATGAGATAGACTTTCAAAAGGTATTTATCGACCTTATCTTGAAATTCTTCACTCTCAAGATAGTATTTTCTAAGCAAATATCCGATAAATGCAAGTGCTCCAAGGATATAAAAGCCGTAGTTTGTCATGACATATTCGATATTTAGCAAAATTTTAGTTGGCAGTGGTAGCTCTGCATTTAACTGCTCGAAAATTTCTCTAAACTGCGGCACAACAAGTATCATAAGGATGACAAAGGCTATGATGATCGCGCAGATGACTGTTATCGGATAGCGGATAGCTTTTTTAAATTTTTGCTGATTGTCCCAGACCTCTTGCAAGATAGAGGCGAGCTTTGCAAGCGCGTCAGCCATATTACCAGTGCTTTCCCCTAGCCTTATCATCGCAAGCGTCACGTCGCCTAGCTCTTCTTTAAAATTTTCTATGCTATTTGTGAGGCTTGAGCCTTGATTTAGCTCCTCATCTATAGTCTGAAATATAAATTTCAGGCGCTTATCCTCGGTGGAGTTTGCAACCTCTTTAATGCTATCGTGGATAGAAATTCCAGCATTTGTCATAACGCTAAGCTGTCTTATGGTGGCAACTAAATTTGGGATTTTGACCTTTGGATTAGTAAAAGCCTTTGCGATCACATTTTGTAAATTTTCAAAGTTATTTATGCTAGAAGTTTGCGTCTCCTTGATCTTTACGATCATGCCAGTGACATTTGCTTTATCTTTGATCTCGCTTTTATTGTTCGCTCTTAGGCTCATCTTATGGCGTTTGCCGTTTTGGATGTACTCAACCTCAAAGTATTTCATATCTTAGCAACCCTATAAACTTCTTCAAGTGTGGTTATGCCATTTGCCGCTCTTATGACGCCATCATGAAACATATCTATAAAGCCCTCTTCGTAAGCTACGCTTTTAAGCTCATCTTTAGAAGCACCATTTGCAACCATACTTGCTATATGGTCGCTAATAGGCAAAATTTCACTTATCATCTCACGACCTAGATATCCTGTTTGTGAGCATTGCGGACATCCGACGCTTTTATAAAACTGATAGTTTTCAGGGACAAATTTCTTAACCTCGTCAAATGCCTTTTGAGATAGAGTAATCTTTTGTTTGCAGTGTGGGCAGAGCTTTCTAACAAGCCTTTGAGCCTCTATGCAAACGAGCGCGCCACTTACTAGATAAGGCTCGATGCCCATATCTATCATACGAGGAAGTGCGCTTATGGCGTCATTTGTGTGAAGTGTAGAAAAGACAAGGTGACCAGTAAGTGCTGCTTGTATCGCTATGCGAAGTGTCTCTTGATCCCTGATCTCGCCTATCATTATGACATCTGGGTCTTGTCTCAAAATAGAACGGAGCGCTGAAACAAAGGTAAGACCAGCCTTTTCATTTACATGCACTTGTTGGATCATATTTAGCTGATACTCAACCGGGTCTTCAACTGTTATGATCTTAGTTTTTACGCTTTTTATATCATTTAGCGCACCATAAAGTGTAGTAGTCTTACCTGATCCTGTTGGACCAGTGACTAAAATGATACCATAAGGCGCTTTCATGCTCTTTTTAAATTTGGCAAAGTTATCAGGATGCATGCCGAGGTCTTCTAAATTTATAATGACCTTTGACTTATCAAGAATTCTTAATACTATACTTTCACCGTTTAAGATAGGTAGCGTCGAGATACGAAAATCATACTCTTTGTCTAAAATTTGAGCTGAAAATCTACCATCTTGTGGGCGGCGGCGCTCTGCGATATCCATATTTGAAAGTAGCTTCATACGGCTAACCATCGGCGGATAGATATCTTTATCAAATATAAATGTCTCACTTAGCATGCCATCGATCCTGCTTCTTACGATGCAGTTTGTCTCGGTTGGCTCGATGTGGATGTCGCTGGCTCTGCTTTGGATAGATGTTTTTAAGATGATCTCGATTAGCTTTAAAATTCCAGAGTTTTCACTGTTTTGACCTTGGCTAGCCGAGCTTGAAAGCTCTCTTCTGATCTCTGTTATAACATCTTTTATGCTCTCATTTAGTGCTAGCTTGCTTATATATTTTTCTATCTGAGTTGGCTGAGCAATGGCAACTTTTAGTAGTTTTCTATTAAATAAATTTTGCACCTTATCTTGAGCGATAACGTCAAATGGATTTTTAAAAGCGACATATACGCTTATCTCATCTTCTTTTACTGGGATCGCGCTATATGTCTTTAGTTGAGCGGTGCTTAGCTTTTCGCTGATGCGATAGTCGATGTCGATATCATCAAGATCAAAGTATAAAACCTTAAATTTCTCGCTTATAAATTTAACAAAAGCCTTGATATCAAGCTCAAGGTCGTTTGAAATTTCATCGATATTTACATGCCCCCTCCTATAAATATCAGACAAAATTTCCATAAAGTCATCGTCATTTAGTAAATTTTCATCTCTTAAAATTTTAACAAGGCCTTTGCCTTCTTGCTCGCTTATCTGCTTTATCTTTTCTATATCTGATGTGCTTAGTTTGCCGTTTTGTTCTATATTTTTTAAGATTACATTTTCTACATTTTTCATTATCTATACTCTATTTGTGATTTCAGGTCGTTATTTTTAAAAATTTTAAGCACTAGCTTTGGTATTTGTCCATTTGTCGGACTGATCTCATACCTCGTGTCAGAGTTTGGCTCTTCAAAGATAAATGTACCAAGCTCTTCGACATACTCTTTTTTTACAAATTTATCAAACAAAAATGAAAGTATATAATCACTCTTTGGAAGCCTGATATAGCTTATATCAACGCCATCTATCATAGCGTGAAATAAGAGCTTTTTCTTAAACAATATATCGGCAAAATAGGCAGCATTTTCTCTTGATTTTTCGCTCTTTACTAGCTTATCGATCGGAGTTGCTAGCCTGTTTAGATCGTTCATCTTTATGCAAGCGATGCCAAACATAGAAATTTGCTCTTCGTTATTTTGTGTTTTTAAAAAGTCCTCAACCTTTTGGTTGCAGACTTTTGCGTAGTTTGCGCTGTTAAAGTCATCCCTAATCTCGGTTAGACTAACAGCAAAAACTTCACAAACAAAAACCAAAAAAATAGCAAAAAATCTCATAATGTTCCACTTTTTATCTTATTTATAAGCTCATTTATCGAAGCTTTGTTTAAGTTTTTATTATACTCCCTTAGAGCTTTTACGGCATCATCGCTTTGCTTTAGCTTATATTTTGACTTTGCAAAGATGATCCATGACTCCTCTAAGCTATTATCTATATCGTTTGCAGCAAGCGACCACTTTATAGCTTCTTTGAAATTATTATTTCTAAAATTTAATCTCGCAAGCTCGAGCGCAATAGTTGGATTATTTGTCTTTAAAAATTGTTCTCTTAGCACGCTCTCTTCATTTGATGCTGAAGTTACTTGTATATTTACACGCTTTCTAGCTGGCTTTGACTCAAGATCTATCACTTCATCTTGTGGCACGCTTATGCCATTTATACCATTTTGCTCGGTAAGTGGCTCTTCATCAGGGATGTTTAGCTTAAGCCAACCTTGTGAGTTTCTTTGCCTTTTTGGGTCATTTTTCGAAGTATCGTTTGTCTCGTTTATCTTTACAACCTCTTCAAGCTTTTTAGCTATCTTGTCAGCTAGCTCATCTTGCTTTTTACCCTCTTCAAATTTAGCCTTAGCAACCTCGCTCTTTTGCCTTAGCTCACTAAGAACGCTTACATTTGTCTCATTTTTTTCTACCATTTTTATTGTGGTTGCATTTTTGGCTAAAACTTTATCGCTTTTATTAGCAAGACTTGGAGCTTTTTCTATGCTAAGCACTATCAATGCAGCCAGCAAAATGATGATAAGCAAAAGCTCGATGATTAAAATTTTAGAGTTTTTGGCATTAAAAATTTTATGCAAAAAGCCACCATTTTTTTTCTTGTAGCTCTCATAAAGCTTTTCTAGTCTTTGAATTTCTTGTGGTTCAAGCATCGATTAGCCCCGCATCAAGTGCAGCCATGGTAAGTATCATGATATTTGCCTTATCACCGCTAAGCTTTGAAGGCTGATACTGCTCGTAGTATTCGCAAATTTCATAGAATTTATACATGATCTTGTTTAGCGTTCTTAAATTTCCACCGCAAAATGAGTAGGCGCATTCGTAGTCTTTTTTCTCAAATTTAAGGTATTTATCATAGTTTTTTTGACTAAGCTTTCTTTGCAAGTATATGATGATCTCATTTACATCAGCACTACTTAGCTCGATGCTCTCCCAAATTCTAGTCTGAAAATAATCTTTCGCCAAAATATCTTCATTTTCAGTTTTATGTATCGTAAAAAGAAATTTAAACATCCTAGTATCAGCCATAAGCCTTATCTTCTCGATAAGCTCAGTCGGATAGAGCTGTGCTTCATCTAGGATAACCGTCATTTGATTTTTTAAAATTTCATCTTTACTGCTAAAGTCTTTTGAATAAAATTTTATAAAGCTCTCAAAGTTGTTTATATCTTCAAGCTTTTTTCCATAAATTTGCTCACAAAGTGCCTCGATAAATGTCGCCTCGCTAAAAAATGGATGCGGAAAAAAGATGAGGCTTTTATCTTCTTTTAGATCATTTGCGATCTTGTTTAGCAAAAAGGTCTTGCCGCTACCTGGCTTACCATAAAACAAGATGAGCTTTAGTGGCTTTTTTAGAGCCAAAACTATCTTATTGTAGCAGCTTATAGAGTTGTCTAAATTTACGAAATTTAAACTCTCATCTTCATCTATGAAAACATCTTTTATATGCGTATAAATATTTTCGTTACTCATAGATCGATTTAGAAAATCCTAGATCTTTTAGCGACTGCTGAACTGGTTTTGCATCTTCAAGATCAACAACTCTTGGCGTGATGACAAAGATAAGCTCAGTAGTTCTTACGCCATCTCTTGTGCTTTTAAAGACACTTCCTATTAAAGGTATGTCGGCTAGAAGTGGCACAGCTGTGTTTTGCTTATCTTTGGTCTGTCCGATAAGTCCGCCAAGTATGATCGTATCGCCACTATTTACCTGAACTACGGTTGAGAGTTTTTTCTGAACTGTATCAGGGGCGATCTCTCTAATGGCTGTATTTTGTGATCTTGTGTCATCTTCTGCATACTTAAAGCTGCTTAAGCTTGGGTTGATGCGAAGCATGATCTTATTGTTATCTGAGACTTCTGGAAGCAAATTTAGCAAGATACCGATAAATACAGAGTATTGCTTATAAGTTGTTGTAAGCCTGTTGTTATTGTTATTGTTGCTACCATTATCTGTCTCTTCCATAACGCGGTAGTTTATATTATCACCCACAGAGATTAGCGCTTGTTGGTTGTTTAGAGTGGTTACTTTTGGACTTGAAACGACCTTTGTTTTACCATTTGTTTCAAGGAAATTTATCATGCCATCAAGGCTAAAGTTTAAATTTGCAGCGATGTTTAACGTGCGTCCAAAGCCATCGCTTAAGCTGTTACCCTTGTTTGTCCAGCTTGCATATGAGCTAGTACTAGAACCTGGGTTGCCGATATATGAGTTAAATCCAAGCTCAAATTTACTCCAATCAACGCCTTGCTTATACTCGTTATTTAGATCAACTGCGATGATAGAAACATCGATGATGACTTGCTTTTTAAGCCTTCTTTGCATCTCGGCTATATATTTTTCAACGCGTTTTAGCTGTGATGGGGTCGCTGTAACCGTGATAAGTCCAGCATTTTGGTTTATGATAGGATCTGGCGCCGTGATGTGCTCACTGCTATTATTCAAGATAGCTTTTAGCTCAGCATCAAGCTTCTCCCAGAAGTCAAATTTCTCAGTTGTTCTTATCAAGTTGTTTTCATTTTTTATGTCGTTTGAGCTAGTATCACTGCTTGAGCCACTACCTACTTCTGACGGAGAGGCATCAACAGAAGCTTTTGTAATGGCTGTGCCCTCACGGATAGAGGTTATATAGTCTATTTTAAAAATTTTTGTTTGAAGCGATGAGATTTTTAAGACATTATTTGAAAACTCATAGCTTAAATTTTTCTCATTTAAAAGCAGATCAAAGACTTCGCTTAGGCTCATGTTTCTTATATTTACGCCAAATACTTTATCATCAAGCTCTTTTTTGCTATAAGCATCTTTTGCGACGATACTAAAATCACACATTTCAGAGAGCTGATTTAAAACATCTCCAAGACTTATATCGTCTGTGATCTTCATACTAAAATTTTTACTCAAGCATGTGCTTGGTTTTGCCATCATAGGGGTAGCTAAAAATGAAGCTAACGCCACAGTTATAATAAATTTACTTAATTTTGATACCAACATTTTTACTTCCATTTTTAAGAGTTAGTTCTTGTTTTTCATCATCTTTTATGATGATAACCTTGCTGCCATAAACACTTGTGATATTGTAATCATCAATCATATCTCCCACCTTATACCACTTGCCATTTATATTTGCTTTATTTAGCAAAATGGCTTTTAGCATAAACCCCCTTGCAGAAGAGTATTTTGTAGTGTTTTGATCGCCTTTTGGAGCAACTGGCAAATTTAGCTTAAAAGGATCTTGCAAACTAGAAATTTCACTACCATTAAGCCCTTTTCTTTGCTCTTTTATCTTAATAAAAACTTCATCATAGTTTTTCATCTCGCCTTCAAACTCACTGCCAAATAGACCAAGAGATAAAATTAAAAATAAACCAAATTTTTTCATCAGTACTTCATACCCCACACTGAGATAGAGAGCTTAGCACCTAGATCTTTTTGAGTGGAATTTATATCCATTTTGTGAAGATCTACTACAAGTTTTGACTCTTCAAGTCCATTTATATAGCTAAGCATATCTTTAAAATTTCCAAGGCAAGTGACATCTATATTTAAAATTTGCTCTATCTTTTGGAAATTTGGCTCTTTTATATCACTTTTAAGCTCTAAAATTTTTATATTATTTTGTTTTGCCAAAAGCACGATGCTATCTATATAGTTTGCCCAGTTTTGATTGTCAAAAAGCAAAAATGAAAGCTCTTTAAGCTTTGAGTCAAAATAGGTATTAAATTTCAAAATATTCGTGTAGCGTAGTTTTAGATTGCTTAAATTTCTATTTTCTTCATTTATCTTGAAATCTCTATCGCCATCAGGGGAGCTAACTGAGGCTAGATAGTTTCTAGTGTTTTCTAGCTTTGTAGAAATTCTCGTATGTTTATCAAGCTTTTCATCAAAGAAATTTTGCGCAGGATCAAAGCATAGCATATAGACAAGATAAGCTATGATAAGCGCTGAGCCAAGAAAAATAAGGTTTGTTTCGTTTGGCTTTTTGCTATCGAAGTACTGATCTATTTTGCTTAAAATATCTTGTCTCATTGTCTAATCTCTATGCTTATATTGCTTTCATACTCGTGTTTAGCGTCATCTGAACGAATTTTTTTAGTATTTACCAAGTATTTTTCATCTTTGCTGATATCTTTGATCAACTGGGTTATCCTTTTTTCATTATCGCTAACTGCAGTTATAGTCAAATTTCTATCGTTATTTACGATGTTTGTGATATGAACTGCGTTTAGATTTAAAATATCGGTAATTTTAAAAAGATTTAAACCCTTCATAGCGTAATTATCTTTTTTATTTTCGATCTCAGCAAGCAAACCTTTTCTGAAATTTAGCTTTTCATTCTCTTTTTGAGTCTGCTCTTTTACCGCCTCTTGTTCTCTTGAAATTTTAGCTAGCGTCTCTTTTATCTGCATCTCTTGTGCGTTTAGGACGCTATATTCGTCATTTAGTCTTGCGCTGTCTTTTTCTAAAACAAGACCAGCTATGTAGTTGTAGGCTGGATATAACATACTTAGCGCAAATGCCGCAGCGCAAGTGAGCAAAAATTTGCCACTTTTTCTTTTGACAAATGGATCTGGGCGAAGCATATTTGAGAGGTTAAAATTCTCATAAAATGGCTCTTTGGTATAAAATCTACCAAATAAAGCCATAATGTTATAACGCTCGTTGATAGTGTAGTTTTTGTTGTTTATCGCAACTTTTATATTTATATACTCGGCATCCAAGCCAAGTTTGGTTGAGATAAAATTTGCAAAATTTTTGATCTCATAGTCACAATCTATGTAAATTTTCTTTATGGCTATGCCATTTTGGCTATTTATAATGTTTAAAATATCGTTAAAGTAAAAGATATAATCTTCAAAAACTGTGTTTAGATCGTAGTTAAAGCCATCATCGTCTTTATTTACAAGCCCTCTTTGAGACAAAACTTCGAGAAATTTATCATCGCTTAGGCGGTCGCCGCTTTGCTCTAAGAATTTATCTTTAAGATAGTTTAAGTTATAGCGAATTTCTCTAGCAGTAAAAAAATCACCATCTAAATATATGCTTAAAAATGATTCATCTTTTCTAAGCGCTATAAAGCAGTCTGCTTGTGTGCTAGGCAACAAGCCTTTTTTATAAATAGCAGAGTAGATCAAAGGCTCAGGCGCAAGGTAGTCGATATATGGGACCTTTTTTGCAACTGCTTTAAAGGTCGAATTTATATCTTCATTTGTGATAGCAAAAACAGTAAAAATTCTCTCTTGAGCTTTTGTAGTGCCTTCTGAAAAAAATATCTTATTATCAAGCGCTGGATCAAGTGAGAGCTCCGCATAGACCTTTGAGTAAAGCTCCTCATAAAGGGTGTCGTTATCAACGCTTCTAGGGATAAAAATAGTTGTTGTTTTTAAGTCTTTAAATTTTATGTATGAGATGAAAAAGTCGCGTTTATTGACTGTTTTTGAAAAGTTAAAAGCTTCTACATTGCTGTTGTGATAACGAAATCCTTTATAGTCATACGGATCTAGTGCAACTATAGAAATTTCACTATTTTTTTTAATATTCATCATGAATCAAAAAACCTTCCTAAACGCTTATATTTGGTATTTTAATATCTTTAAAATAAAAAATCAATAGCCGATTATCTGATTTAGGCTCTTTTCTTCTTTACTCCAGCCTTTTTTAACGACTACATCGAGCTTTAGAAAGACCTTTGTGTTGGTTAAATTTTGTATTAACTTTCTTGCAAAAATTCCAATTCTTTTAATAGTTTCACCATTTTTTCCGATGATCATACTTTTATGAATGTCACGCTCCGTGATAATGCTTGCATAAATTTCAGTTATGCCTGTTTTTTCTTTTACGCTTTTTATGATCGCGTCGCTAAGATAAGGGATCTCGTCGCTTAAATTTTCATAGATCGCTTCAAGTATAAATTCTCTAAAAATTTCCTTCTCGTTTGTCGGCGTAAGAAATTCTGGATCATAAAAGTACTCATGCTCTGGCAAAAGCTTGCAAATTTCATCAAGAAGTGGCTTTTTATAGGTAGGCTGCTTGGTACTAAAAGTAAGCAAAGCTGCAAATTTATCTTGAAATTTCTGATACTGAGTGATCTTTTCAAGCACTTTTGCATTTGAGCTCTCATCGACTTTTGTTAGCACTAAGATATGCAGTTTTTCTGGATTTAGAGCTAGAAATTTCTCATAGTCGCTTGTATCATCATGAATAGGCGCTAAAAATACGATGAGATCGCAGTCTCCCATCGATTTTATAGCTTGGTTTATTAGTAGTTGATTTATCGCCTTGTTACTCTCGTGAAGCCCTGGTGTGTCGGTGAATATGATCTGATCTTCACCGTTCATCACGATACCATTTATCTTTCTGCGAGTTGCATTTTGCTTGTGCGAGACAATGGCGATCTTTTCATTCAATAAGGCATTTAAAAACGAGCTTTTGCCAGCATTTGTGCGTCCTATGATGCTAACAAAGCCTGATTTCAAAGTATGTACCTCGCTAGATCTTGATCCTCAACCACGTCTTTTAGGCACTCTTTTACAAGCTCTTTTGTCACATTTATCTTCTCGCCGCTCTTTTCGCTAGCCTCAAAGCTGATATCTTCTATCACACGCTCGATCACCGTGTGAAGGCGTCTAGCACCGATATCCTCCATCTTTTCATTTGCTGCGTGAGCAATCCTTGCTATCTCTCTTATCGCTTCATCGTCAAATTCTAGCTCGACATTTTCGGTTGATAGTAGGGCGATATATTGTTTTAAAAGCGAATTTTTTGGCTGTGTTAAAATTTGATAAAGCGCATCCTCATCAAGGCTATCAAGCTCGACCCTTAGTGGGAAACGGCCTTGAAGCTCTGGGATGAGATCGCTTGGTTTGCTTATGTGAAAGGCGCCAGCTGCGATAAACAAAATGTGATCTGTCTTTAAATTTCCAAATTTGGTATTAACATTTGAGCCCTCAACGATAGGTAACAAGTCTCTTTGCACGCCTTCTTTGCTTGGGTCTTGCCTGTTTGAGCTACCTGAGCCAACGGCAACCTTATCGATCTCGTCTATAAAGATAATGCCCTCGTTTTCAGCTCTTCTTAAAGCCTCAGTTTTTACGCTCTCAAGGTCTAAAATTTTATCATTTGCTTCACTTTGAAGGGCTTTTTTAGCGTCTTTTACCTTCATCTCTTTTTTGATATTTTTACCACCGATGCCAATTATCTTTATAAAGCTCTCTTGCATCTGCGCCATATCAGGTGGCACATTTGAGCCAGCTTCAAGCGGGTTTTGCTGCACCTCTATCTCTATACTTAGCTCGTCAAGCTCGCCATTTCTTAGCCTATTTAGCATTTTATCGTAGCTCTTTGCATATTCTGCTTGCTTCTCTTCGCTTGCACCTTTTGGAAGTGGCGGAAGTAGCTTTGAGACGATCTTTTCTTCGATGTAAGCGTTTATCTTGTCTTGGTTTTTCTCGCTTTGCTCGTTTTTTACGAGATTATATGACGCCATAGCAAGGTCTCTTACCATACTTTCAACGTCACGACCAACAAAGCCAACCTCAGTATATTTGCTAGCTTCTACCTTGATAAATGGCAGCCCCATCATCTTTGAAAGTCGCCTTGCGATCTCGGTTTTACCAACGCCAGTTGAGCCGATCATCAAGATATTTTTTGGCATGATGTCATCTTGCAAACTCTTTTCAAGCTTCATGCGGCGATACCTGTTGCGAAGTGCGATCGCTATGATTTTTTTGGCGTCCTTTTGACCGATCACATAGTCATCTAAAAATTTAACAATTTCTCTTGGTGTTAAGTTCATTTTCTCTCTTATTCTAAAACATAAGTTTTGATGTTTGTATTTGTATAGATGCAAATTTCACCAGCGATCTTGAGACTCTCTTTGACTAGCTCCTCTTCATCGATATCGGCAAATTTATCTAAGGCACGGGCCGCTGAAAGAGCGTAGTTGCCGCCACTTCCGATAGCTGCTATCTTGCCATCTTCTGGCTCAACTACATCCCCAGTGCCACTAAGTAAGAAAATTTTATCCCTATCAAGCACAAGCATCATAGCTTCTAGCTTTCTTAGATACTTGTCTTTGCGCCACTCTTTGCTAAATTCTATCACTGCCTTTAGCAAATCACCCTTTGTATGCTCTAAATTTTTCTCAAACATATCAAAAAGGTTAAACGCATCAGCTGTGCTACCAGCAAAGCCAGCTAAGACTTTGCCGTTGTGAATTTTGCGGATTTTTACAGCATTGCCTTTTAAGACAGTGTTGCCAAAGCTCACCTGTCCGTCGCCACCGATGACCGCTTTATTTTTGCCTTTGTAGGCTAAGATGGTTGTCGCATGAAACATCTACTCTCCTTGCACATCAACCTTTAAGGTCGCATTTATCGAGTGTCCAAGCTTTATAGAGACATCATAAAGACCAACTGCTTTTAGGTGCGTGTCTAGGTCGATAGCCTTTTTCTCAACTACCAAATGATGCGTCTTTTCAAGCTCTGCTGCGATCTCCTCTTTTGAAACTGAGCCAAAAAGCGAGCCATTTGCGCCAAGAGTTTTCTTGACGACGACTGTCACTTTTGCAAGCTCTTCTTTTAGTTTTTCTAAATTTGCGATCTCATATTTTAGCTCTTCAGCCTTTCTTTTTTGAGCTGCCTCATATTGACGAAGGACATCTGGAGTAGCTGCTTTTGCAAAGCCTTTGCCGATTAAGAAGTTGTTACCGTAGCCATCTTTTACCTCTTTTATCTCGCCAGCTTTTCCAAGTCCTTTTACATCTTTTATTAATAATACTTTCATTTTTGTCCTTTTAAAATTTATTTTTAGTCAAATTTTCGCCCATTTTTGCGTGCAATTATAAAGCGAAGAGCATTTAGTTTAATAAATCCTTCCGCGTCTTTTTGATCATAAACGCTGTCTTCTTCAAATGTGCAGTATGCCTCGCTAAAGAGATTATCATTTTTACTGCTTCTGCCAAGGATAGTGACGTTGCCTTTATAAAGCTCAACTTTTACAGAGCCATTTACGTGCTCTTGGCTCTTGTCGATGAGAGCTTGGAGCATATTTCGCTCAGGTGACCACCAGTAGCCGTTATAAACTAGCTCGGCATATTTTGGCATGATCTCATCTTTTAAGTGAGCTGCACCGCGGTCAAGCGTGATGCTCTCTATAGCTCTGTGAGCTTTTAGCATTATCGTGCCACCAGGAGTTTCGTAGCAGCCGCGGCTCTTCATACCAACTGAGCGGTTTTCTACGATGTCAAGTCTGCCGATGCCATGTTTTGCGCCAAGGCGGTTTAGCTCGGTTAAAATTTCAGCTGGGCTCATTTTTTTGCCGTTTATGCTCACTGGATCGCCTTTTTCATAGCCGATCTCGATGATCTCGCTCTTATCTGGAGCATTTTTAGGATCAACGCACCATCTCCACATATCATCTTCTGGTGCGTGGCTCGGGTCTTCAAGCACTAGGCCTTCGTAGCTTATGTGGAGTAAATTTGCGTCCATTGAGTATGGGCTTTTGCCTGGTTTTTTGGTTATATCTATGCCATTTTTCTCAGCATATGCTAAGAGCTTTTCGCGGCTGTTTAGATCCCATTCGCGCCATGGGGCGATGATAGTTAGATTATCGCCAAGCGCGTAGTATCCAAGCTCAAAGCGAACTTGGTCGTTGCCTTTACCTGTTGCTCCGTGGCTCACGCCATCAGCGCCAACAAGTCTTGCGATCTCACTTTGGCGTTTTGCTATAAGTGGGCGTGCGATCGATGTGCCAAGCAGATATTCGCCCTCATAGATGGCATTTGCTCTAAACATTGGAAATACATAATCACGTACAAATTCTTCTCTTAAATCTTCAATAAAAATATTTTCAGGTTTTACGCCAAGCGCTAGGGCTTTTTTGCGTGCAGGCTCTAGCTCTTCGCCTTGTCCGATATCAGCTGTAAATGTGACTACTTCGCATTTGTATTCGTCTTGAAGCCACTTTAAAATAATACTTGTGTCAAGTCCGCCTGAGTATGCTAAAACAACTTTTTTTACATCTTTTTTCATAGCTGTCCTTTTGTTGAAATGGTCGTATTTTAGCCTAAATTGATTAATCTTTAATAAATTAATCTATTAAATAATGTAAGTAAAATTTTATTTTTCTGATAGTTTTTGTCTGCGAAAATTACAAATTTTAGTTTAAGTTAGATTTGCTTGCAAATTTTAAATTTACAAGCAAAGTGTTTTTTTTAAACGCCTAGAAATTTAGCAAGGGCAAAATAAAATATAGCCGATGAGATAGCAGCTGCAGGAAGTGTGATGAGCCAAGCTAATATGATAGGTCTTACCATTTTCCAGTTTGCATTTTTATTTACGATACCGATGCCCAAAACCGCGCCTATTAGGATATGCGTCGAGCTAACTGGTATGCCAAGCTTTGTAGCTAGAAGTATGACGATACTTGAGGCAAGCTCCGCGCTAAAGCCAGTCGTCGGCAAAATTTCAGCTAGTTTTGAGCCAATAGTTGTGATCACCTCTTTACCTAAAAACCAAAGTCCAACAACAAGTGAGATGCCAAAGGTTACCATTGCGATGCTTGGTATGGGTGAGCTTTCGTTTATAGAGCCAGTTTTTAGCACGTCAAGCACGGCAGCAAATGGTCCAACTGCGTTTGCGATGTCGTTTGCGCCATGTGAAAAAGCAAAAGATGAAGCGGTAAAAATTTGAAACCATGAGAAAATTCTATTGATGCTCTTTTCGCTATCGTTTTTGCTCATGACGTTTATGATAGCAAGGCTTGCAAGATACGCTAGAGCGCCGATGACAAAGATGATCCAGACTGTTTGGATGATACTAAAGGCTAAATTTATATGCTCAAGCCCTTTAAAAAGCATCATTGACGAGATGACCATCGCAGCAAATCCAGCGATGATAGGGATGTGCTTTTTCATCGCTTTAAAGGTATCTATCTCTTTTTCGCTATCTTTCATGATGCGAATTTTTGAGCGGTACTCGCTGTATTCAGTGGTTTCGATCTCGTCCTCATCGATAACTGCGATCTTTGAAAGAGTGGCTATCTGCTCCTCAGCTGGCTTTGTTTTAAGCGCTTTTATGAAGCTTTCTTTATAGGCTTTTCTCTCAGCCTTTAGCGCTTTTAAATTTGTCTTTAGTTCGTGCGTTGGCTCGATTATTTTGCTTTTTACATAGCCAAATATAATGTAAGACATCACGCCACCAAGCAGTGGTGAGATGACCCAGCTAACGGCGATCCTGCCGATCTCACCCCAAGAGACCATATTAAGTGGCTCAGGATCTTTTATCATAAAACCCATGGCAAGTCCTGCGCCAACGATGCCGCCAACGATCGAGTGAGTTGTCGAGACTGGCAAACCCTTTTTAGACGCATAAAATAGCCAAAGACCAGAGCTTAGAAGGGCGGAGATCATGATGATGACAAATTTCATCGGGTTTATGTCACTTGGAAATTTCACGATCTCGTTTCTAATGGTATTTGTAACCTCAGACCCTGCGAATATCGCGCCGCTAAGCTCAAAAATGGCGGCGATTACAAGAGCTTGTTTTAGTGTGAGTGTTTTTGCGCCGACGCTTGTGCCAAAGCTGTTTGCAACGTCATTTCCGCCGATATTAAACGCCATAAAAAGACCAAACATACCAGCGATCAAGAATAAAAAGTAGTTATTTGCCGGGATGTATTGATAGCCCCAAACGAAAAATCCAACGCTGCAAATCGCAAAAATAACTAACGCCAAGAAGTTATCTCGAAGCAATCAAGCCCCCTTGTAAGAGTTTTTAGCAAAATTATATCTTGAAAATTATTAAAGTTTTTAGAATTTTCTCACTTTAAATGATACTAAATTATCATATGTTAGAATTTGGCAAAAATATTAAGGATAAATTTTGGTTATAGCGATCGATCTTGGCTCAAACACCTTTCGCGTGGCACTTATAAAAAAAGAGCAAAATGGCTTTGGTAACGAGCAAATTTATGAAAAGATAGTTGGAGCTGCAAGGGGCTTAAACGAAAGTGGCAAGATAGGCTTGGAGGCTAAAAATAGGCTTTTTGAAGCGATAGTGGAGGCTAAAAGCAAATTTGACTTTACTAAATTTAAATGTGTGGCAGTTGCGACTGAAGCTTTTAGAGTGGCATCGAATAGCGAAGAAATTTTTAGCGAGATAAGAGAGAAATTTGGCATAAATTTTCATATCATTGATGGGCAAGCTGAAGCAAAACTTACATTTTTAGGCGTGCAAAATGCCTTAAGAAAGCTTGGCATAAATGATAAATTTAGCCTGATCGACATCGGCGGTGCAAGCTCCGAGATAGGCGAAGATGGAAAATTTATAAGCTTTAAATTTGGCATCATCACCTTTTACGAGAGGTTTAAAACGCTTGATCTGATGCAAGAAAATGCAAAAATTTATACAAAAGAGGCAAGTGAATTTCTAACAAGTCTTGACAATAGACTTATCGTTCTAACTTCTGGTGTGCCGACCACTATCGCAGCACTAAAGCTTGGGTTAAACTACGAGAGCTATGATCCAAAAAAAGTGAGTGGATATGAGCTTAAAAATGGCGATCTTGCTTGGTTTGTAAATGAGCTTTTAAAGATGGATGACAAAAGCGCTGACGTGGCGGTTGGAAGAAGCAGAAAGTATCCGCTCATCGCTGGGACACTGCTCTTAAAAGAGCTACTAAGCGGGCAAGAAGCGAAATTTATAGTTATCGACGATGGGCTTAGAGAGGGCGTTGGAGCGGCTTATTTAAAAGGCATATTTCAAGAAATTATCACAAAATTTTAGTTATGATTTCAAAAATTTAAAGGAGAGAAAATGAGTATAAGAGAGCAAATTTTAGCTGATATAAAAGAGGCCATGAAAGCAAAAGATGAGTTTAAAAGGGACACTTTAAGAACGCTAAATGCAGCACTTAAGCAAGTTGAAGTCGACCAAAGGATCGAGATGACCGACGAGGTCGTGCTCCCACTACTTCAAAAAGAGATCAAAAAAAGGGCTGACTCGGTTGAGCTCTATCTAAAAGGAGCAAGAGAGGATCTAGCCAAAAAAGAGCAAAGCGAGATTGAGCTTATCAAAGCATATCTGCCAGCTCAGCTAAGCGATGATGAACTAAAAGAGAAGATCAAAAGTATCATTGAAAAGGTTGGTAAAAATTTAGGTGCTGTGATGAAAATGGCAAAAGATGAGATCGGAGCGAGCGCTGAAGCAAAACGCATAAGCATGATCGCAAAAGAGCTTTTGGGTTAAAAACCAAATAGACCCATGCAAATTTTCGCATGGGTTTTAAAAGCTATAGTTAAATTTTATACGCTACAAAAGTATTTCATTTATTTTTAAATTTTAAAAAAGCTACTTTGAAAAATAAAATAAATTTACATATTTTTTTAAAAAACCTTGACAAATGGCATTAAAGTCTATATAATTACAACTCTTAAAAACATTGGGGTATCGCCAAGCGGTAAGGCAACTGGTTTTGGTCCAGTCATTCAGAGGTTCGAATCCTCTTACCCCATCCACCTTTAAAAATCCCAAATAACTCTTATCGCGGAGTAGAGCAGTGGTAGCTCGTCGGGCTCATAACCCGAAGGTCGGCGGTTCAAATCCGTCCTCCGCAACCAAATACCGATTTTATCGGCACTACGAGCCACTTTTTAAAACACTTAAATTAAACTGAAATTGAATTTAGTAAAATTTCGATAGTTTCTTGAGATTTTTTGACGTTTGCAGTAATGTATTTTTGAGTTGTAATTATATTTGTATGCCCTAGAGTAAAAGATACTTGCTCGATAGGAATTTTAAGATAATTAATTGAGTAAGTACCTATTAAATGCCTAATATCGTGTAATCTTATCTTTGGTAGATTATTTCTTTTAAGAAGTGAAGCCCAGCTTTTACGTAAATCTTTAAATTTATCATCAGTCATAGGATTGATAAAGACATAATCATTTAGACGTTTTTGCTCTTTAGCTACTATATACCTTTTATAAAGCCTAGTATATAGCTCATCGCTCATCTTGTAGATCATATCCCTTTTTGCCTTATTGATCTTAAAAGGGATAGTATAAGTTCTTGTTTTAAAATTTATATCACTAAATTTAAGGCTTAATACTTCATTTTTACGCCTACCGTGAAGTAAGAAAAAGAATATATCAGAATTATCATCAGTGTTTTCGCAAATAGCTTTTATAAAGCGTTTTTGAATAGCTATTGAATAATCAAAATATCTCTTATTGTCAAATTTTGGGAGCTCGATAAAATCACAAGGATTTTTATTTATTAGCTCCAGTTTTATACCAAGCTTAAAAATTACTTTAAGCTTAGCAACAATATTTTTAATTGTCTTTATCTTGTAATCTTGTTTGATAAGATCATTGCAAAACTTTTGAATATCGATGAAATTTATCTCTTTTATATCTCTTAAGCCAAGAGAGTTTTTAAAATGCTTGTTGTAGGTAGCTATATCACTTCTAAGAGTAGAAGGGCTCAAGATAAGCTCATAGTAGCTAATATAGTTATCAAAAAGATCATTTAAACACATTTTTAAAACTCATTACAAATCAAAAATCTATCTACAAAACTATCAATGTCAGGGGCATTTAGATCGTGCTTTTCGTGATAGCGCGTAAAATTGTCTAAATTTCTATCGAACATTAAATTTTCAACATAAGCCAAATGTTGAACATTGACATCACCACCCAAGCTTTGATAGTAATTTAATAGCTCGTAATCTCGCATTTTACTTACTGGCTTAACTCTTTTTTCGGTCTTAAATAATTCATCGCAAATTTTTAAAATTTGCCTTTGTTTTAAAGTGCTACCAAAATTCTTTATATCATCGCTTGCATCTTCATCGACTTTATTATTTATCTTAAGCCTATCGTAAAAATTCATTAGCCTACCACCAATGTAATGCTCCAACCTACCATTTAAATAAATGATCTCTTCTTTGTTGAAAGGCAAATTTATGTAAATATAATCATCTTTTTTATTCCACTCTATCAATGCCCTATGATCGTTTGTTAGGTCATTTAAGTGATAAAAGTCTTGCATTGAGCTAATAAAATTTATCTTCCTATACACCCATAAAGGCACTTTAGTGCGTGAGCTTAGAAAACGCCTAACCTTATGCTTTACATACCACGCCGAAAGCTCATCAAAATCCTGCGTTTCTTTTAAGTTGATGAAAGTTTTTTGAATATATTTCATTACATAGCCACTAGGATTATTAATTGAAGTTTGAAAGCCGTTTAATTCGCCGTTTTTCTCTTGCTCGCTTGTAATAGCATTTGTTTTTAAATTTTGCGGGGCGTAAAAGATATTTGTATAAATTCTTTTCATAAAATCCAAAGTGTAAGCTGGAACGTAAAATAAAGCGTGGATATGTGGCACGCCATCTTTTTTGTGTGGCTCAAAGCATCTTATATAACTTCGATCTATTTTTTTAAATCTTCTTGAATATCGCATAATAAACAAATGCCATTGATAATTAAGAACAGCCACTAAATCAGAAATAGACAAAGCAACGGCATTTTTAGCCTTATATTTAACTTCATTAGGCAGATATTTATAATCAATAGGCTTAAATTTAGAGTAATCGCCACTTAAAGCACCCCTAAAACACCCATTTAATGTAATAGTTAAAAATACTGGCACTTGAAAATTATCAATCGCAAATGAGCTAAACACATTAACGCGGTTCGAAACTTCAGCGTAATATTTGGGGCTAAAGTTTGCTGACATTGAAATATCAAGCAAATTTTTAACCTGCCCTAAGCTATTGACAAAAGAAAAAGAGCGCATATACTCCCTTTGACTATCAAGCTTTTCTTGACAAAGCTCTACATCAAAGGGCGAAACACCGTATAAATTCTTTGCTCGCATAGTCACTTCCTTAAAGGTAACAATTTTTTATTAATTTGACAAGAGCCACCATTTGGCGGACTTCGTCCGCACAAATGGTTGGCTTTTTGGCTGCGCCAAAACACACTTAGGCGAAAGGGGGCTTTTATGACCCCAGCTGGCTCGTTTGTTGCACGGCTCGAAAAGGCTGGACGAACTAAAAAGCTTATTACTCGCCTTTTGCAGGGGGAAAGCCCCTGCACCCCTTTAAACTTATAAAATTTGAATTGTGAGAGTTAAAACAGAGTTTATCTCGCTGTCTTGCTCTACTGAAAAAAGATACTTAAGAAGCCAAATATCTTTAAGGATAGGAACGCCGTTACGTTGCTTAGCAATAGTTTTTTTGTTGATGCCACTAAGCACAAGAACGTCGCCACGCTTTAAAGAATACGAACTTTTAAGCTCTTTCTTTGAAACAATGGGAGTAAGTGATGAACTTTGAGAAAGGATATCTTCTAAAATGAGATGTAGATCGAAATCAATATGATCGGATAAAATTATAGGTTTTAAATTTATCTTTAAACCAATGTCTTTATATTCATAGCTATCCGTTTTTTGGTAATTAACGTTTGATATATCAGTTTTTGAAACAAGATAAGGGATATTTTGGACAGAACTAAAATAAACTTCTGTGTGATTTTTAGCTGTCAAGACTGGCGAAGATATAATTTTTGTAATGCCGTTTGTATCAAGAAAATTTAGTATGCCAAAGAATGCGCTATCATCGTTTTTAATGACGTTTGAATTAGTAATGTAAGGGGAAGTAATTAAATTTATGTAATAGGCTAAATCACCGTGATTAAGTGGCTTAAGCAAGCCTTGTAAATTTGTACCTAAATCTTTTATATCTTTTAAATTTGTTTCGGTAATTGTAAGCTTAAATGTTACTTGCTCTAAGCTTTTATCTATCTTAGCGATAGCGTATTTAACTTGATCGAAAATATAATCATCAGCTCTAAAGAAAACAGAATTTGAAGCGGTCGCATAGGTAGCATTTAAGTCAAACTGGCTTAAAATTTTATTGACATCTTCAACAACGTAATTTTTTAGATCGATACGCCTAAGATCATAATCAGGCAATTTTTGAGAGCTTACGTAGTAGAAATTATCTTTTTTATATAAGTATAAATTCTTTGCTTCAAGCATCTTTCTAAACATCGAGATCGTTATCTTAACTTCGTCTTGATAGATAAAGTAGTATTCGCCTTGATGAATGCTCTCATCTGTAACAATAGCTATATTATTAGCCTTGCTGGTAAGACGTGCGAAATCTAGCAAATCAGTGTAAATTTCAGCAGAAAAAAGGCTATTTAATAGCAGACACGGAAGAATTAGAAATTTGATTAAACTTTTCATCGGAAACACCTTTGTTATTTTTTTGTAAATTTTGAAAAACTGGCTTGTCAAATACATAGTAGTATTTAACAAGCTCGTGAGATTTTGGCTCGAAATAAAAATATAATGGGGTATGCGTTGAAGAAATGTAAGAAATCAATGACAATGGGTATAAATGGTAATCATCGCTAAAATGGCAATTATTATTAAGGCAGGTAATATCATAAATGTAAATTTCAGGTAATTCAATATTATTATTTTTAGGCTTTTTGTTATCATAAAATAAGCTGGAGCTGGCTGGAGTTTGAGAAGCTGGAACGTGAATTTTTTCAAAGGCTGGGATATTTTCATCAACAGGCTTTTCAACTTCAAACATTGACATAACAATAAAATAAAAATAAAGTAAAAGCAAAACAAGAACTAATACAGCTAAAAAGAAATAGAAGCGAACAAATGATTTTTTATTTGAGCTTTGCCCTGAATGATAAAGATTAAATACTTCTTGAAGAAATGGAATATTTATAATTTCTAGTTGATCTTTTTTATATAGTCTAAAGCTGGCATATACTTCATAACGAAATTTTTTTGAAAATAATCTTCGAGAGCTATCAACAGCCCTATAAAATTTCTCGGCTATGCGTTTGTATTCATTATTTACGAGCGTTAGATCTTGAGTAATTAAATAGATATCTTGATATAAATGCCTATGATACGTAAGCCACCATACTAAAATTTCATCTTTTTTATCTTTAAAGAAGTTGTGGCACTCGTCAAGGACGAATACACAACCAAATAAATTTAACTCTTTGGCTTTCTCATTTACTTCGTTATCGGTCGCACCAGTTTTATAAAGAGCGTATAAATTTCTTAAGCCTAAATAAAATTCATCAAAATCAAACTTCTTAAATTTATCAGATAACTCAAACTTAAATTCATTAATATTAGTGTAGCAATATGAATAATTAGGCTTTTCTTTAGGTTTAACAAATTTAGTTAAAAATGTCTTCTTAGGCTCATAAAGAAAAAGCCTATATATCATAAAGACAGCGTAATAAGTTTTACCGCTTCCAGGGTTGCCAACTAAATACGTAATCATCTTTATAACTTCGCAATAATAAAAGAAAGTAAAGTATCTCTAGCGTTTTTAAACACAAAAATGCCAATTTTAGTAGCATAGATCACAAAAAAACTAAGAAGAACGGGCGAAAAGATAGCAAAAACATCACAAAGAGCATTCCAAGCGCCAAGAGATTTTAAAACCATCATAGAAGTAGTTACGATCTTATCATTGCCAATGGAGAGATTATTAATATAATCAACAATATAATTAAATTTAGTATAGATGAAATTTAAGATAACCAATACAGCAGCAACGTAAGCAAGTATTGAAGCAAATAAAAGCCCATTTATAATAACCATTTTTGCAAAGGTTATTCCACGAAGAACAAAATCAACAACCTTACCCCATTTAAAGAAACCAAATAAATTAACAATCATTGCGATAATAGCTGGCATATATTACCCCTTTAAAAAATAAATAAAAAAAGCTTAATAGTGACTATTAAGAACAAAACAAAAAACACTACATAAAAGAAATAATAAAGCGTTTGAGAAGCTGGAGCAATAACCTTACAAATATCAAAAGTTATATCTTTTCTAAAATAAGAAAAATCAACATTATAAGTTAAAGGGCAAGTGTTAGGAATAGCGCTTTGATTAAATTTCATCAAACCACCATCTTTAATTTTAGAAATAGTATCATTTAAACTATTCTTAAAATCTTGTGCTTGTGAAATGACACTATCCAAAGCATCTTTAAAATTTGAATTAAATTTATCAGAGTCCTTTTTAAGATCAACATAATCTAATTTTTGAGCTACAGCATCATCGCCCTTACCTTCTTCACCTTTGCCGTCTTCTTTACCGTTGCCGTTATAATTTGGATTTGGCTTCGTTTCTACACCAGTCCCACCGCCACCGCTAGAACCATTACCAGCAGAGCCACCACTATTATTATTTGAAGAGTTGCCACTCTCTCCGCTAGAGTTGTTTGAGTTTTCATTATTGTCCTTTTTATCAGGATTTGAATTATCTTTGTCTTTGTCAGGTTTAGGATTATCTTTATCTTTATCGCTTGAATTTGTAGAATTGTTATCATTTTTCTTATCTTTGTCTTTGTCAGGGTTTTTATCATCTCGTTGCTTAAAATAAATTTGACGACCAGATTTACAACTTCCCAAAACAAAACCTGGACTATCATGATCGTAAAGAAGAACACCAGGGTCATAAGTTGAACCAAAACCAGAGCAAGCACAACGCATTATTTGATCAACACTTAAAGCATTAGAGCAATCAACGCAACCGCCTTGAGCTGTGCCATTTGGATAGCCAAATTTATTTAAATCTTTATCTGAGCAATCAACATAACAAAGATTATTTTCAGTATCCCAAGACTGACCAGCTGGACAAGCTGGAACACATTGTTTTAAAGAAGTATTAAAATTCTCGCCAGCATTACAAGTAGTAAATTTTGAAAGAAAATAGCGCTCAAGATAAGAAAAAGTTATTTTTCTAAAATCACCCTGTCCAACATATTTTTCATATTCATCAGAACAACCAAGATTATCATCCTTATCAAACTGACAATAAGTATATTGTTTTTGGAAAGAAGGATTATAAAAAAATAAATAATCATTTTTAAAATCAGCACGAAAACCAGACCAAGAAATACCTAAAGAATAATTAAAACCGAAATAGGTTGGGGAAGTAGTTTGAAAAACATCATTATCTATTTTAATAAAATTATTAGATAAAAAAGAAGCATTAACAGAAGGTAAAGAACCAGCATAAAAATCTAAAGATGTATTTCGAAACCCAGAAAGACCACGTCCTGTATTTTCAGAAAAACCAAAAGAGCTTAACAAGCTAAGCAGACAAAAAAGTTTTAAAAGAAATTTCATAAGAAATCCTTAAAAAGCCTTTTTTGTAAATAAGACTAAGCCAGCGCAAATCGGCAGAGTTAAGATCATAAACCAAACAAATATAGAAAAGAAGTAGTCAAAAGCTGGGACACCTATAACACTAAACATTTAAACACCTTTTTTAAATTTTGGATAGAACTATAAAAATAAACATACAGAGCAAGAAACCGCACAATGCCCCAGTTAGGGACATCAAGAAGTTATATTGCTCTAATGTTAAATTTAGATAGACTTTATCCATAATATTTATATCCTATTCATAACTGACGCACTTCGTTTGTCGGCTTAAAGCTTTGCTTCGCACTCTGCTTTTAGCTATAAATTTAAGGGCTAATTTTTAAAAAGGCTAAGGGCTGAAGTAATACCAGTAACAAAAGCAAAGAAAACTATAACAGCACCAAAGAAAGAGTTTAAAAATATACCAAACTTCGTAACGTCTATAAAATCAAAATACATTTTTAACCTTTTTAAAAATTAGCCCCAATTAAGGGGCAAACACTTATTTCAAAGAGAAAAAAGCCTTTTATCTCAAAAGAGAGAAACCTTTTTTCACAGCGAAAACGACAGCAAGAACGCCGATAATAGCACCAGCAATCCCCATAAACGGACCAATGTCAGGAGTTCCGCTAACAGTGCCGTCAGCCGCCATTGTCATACCAGCAGCCAAAGCGTTACTTGAAAGAACGCTAACAGCCGCAACACCAGCTAAAACCTTAGATTTAGCAGAAGCAAGAAATTTCATCTGAAATCCTTTTTTTAAGAAATTTAGTAGTCTTTAACTACTTAAAAAAGGAAACACTCTTTTTTAAATAGTTAAAGGGGCTAAACCCCTTTAATTTATTGTTTCTTATCAGCTTTATTAGCTGGCTTTGTGTCAAATAAGAAATATTCAACTGGATTTGCTATTGTGATTATTCTTTGGTCGTTTGGGAAACCGCCTTCAACTGGTATCTCTTCGCCTTTACGAAATTTCTCTTTAATCGCACTTGCTACAAGACCAGCAGTGTTATTATCAGGGCAGATAATTTTAAAGATAACTTTTTGCTCTACTTCATCGGTAAAGCCAGTCTTTTCATTGACAACGTCATAGATATTTGATGAAGAAATACGCACTGAAGAAGAGTAATCATTACCTTCGAACTTGCCAGAAGCTGAACTTCTTACAAGACCGCCTTTTAGAATGTATTTTAAATCATAGTCAGATTTAACGATTTGCATTTTTAACACCTTTTTTAGTTTATTTATTTTTGAAACACCATTTAACATAGCCCCGAAAAGGTGTTTCGTCCAAACGGGGCTAGAATAGTTTAATGCCATATTCAGGGCAAAATTTACATTATTTCGATAAAATCGAAACATATGTAACATTTACATACTTTCAACACGTAAATATTACATAATATAAAATTAAACAAAGCTTAAATATGTAAATTTTACAGGTAAAAAAATGACAAATGCAGAAATCGCAAAAAAGCTAAAAATAGCCGAAAAAACAATATACAACTGGCGAAAAAATAGAAAAGAACTATTTGAAGTAATAGAAGATGGTCTAAATTTAAAGGAAAACAAAGAAAGTATATATGTAAATGATACATATAAAGAATTAATAGATCTATTAGAAAAACTATCGCAACAAGAAATTCAATACTACATATCAGACATAAAAACAAGAATTTTAAAAAAGGAAATCGACAAATGAGAAAATTATTAATTCTTATCATCGCTATAATAAATTTAAATGCAATAAATATAAGACCAGTACAAGAACAAAAATACTGCAAAGAAAATAAAGACAGATCAAAAACCGAACAAGAGAAAATTATTTATGAAATAAGATGCAAAGAAACACTAAGCGAAAAATTTATGAAAGAAATTAACAATAAAGTAAAAGAAGTAAAAGAAGAATTAAACAAAAAAGGCTTAGATACAAGCGAGAAATTTGAAATATCACTAAATGAAAAAGAAGCAGTAAAAAGCATAATTGAAGCAGAAATACAAAAAATATATCTGCAATACAAAGAACGCTACAAAAACAGCCCAGAAGTAATGGAAATAAATTTTTGGAAAATACAAATTGATGAACAAAAAGACCAAAAAAAGAAGCTAGAAATAATAATGAAATAGACTAAGCATAAACAAGCTTAATATCAAGAGCATTCACGACCTTAAATATACTTTCAAATCTAGGCTTTGAATTCTCTTTAAACATCTTATAAAAGCTTTCTCTATTTAAATTTGCCTTCTTTGCAACGTTTTCAATGCCTTTTGACTTTGCTATATAAAATAATGCTCTTTTAAACTCTTCAATATCGCCATCGGCTAAGACTTGATTTAAATACTCTTTTCTTAATTCATCAGTTGTTAAATAGTCTTCTAAATTAAATTTAGTAAATTCTTCTTTCATTTATAATCCTTTAAAATTTCTTTTGCTTTTTTAATGTCATCGCTTTGGCTATCTTTATCACCAGCATTTAACAATATAACTATTTCATTGCCATTAAAAGTAAAAAATATCCTTAACCCACCACGATTAAAAAACCTAAGTTCGTATAAGTCTGTATCAATAAATTTATAATCCCCTAAATGATCTTTTGTTTCTATCTGTTCCAATCTTCTTAATATAGAAACCTTGACAATAGGATTATTTAACTTATGTAACCACTTATCAAATGTTGAGCTTTTTAATACTTTCATAGGGCAAATTTTAACAAATGTAGCTTAATGGCTACTTATAAAAATAGCGCATAACACTCATAACCCGAAGGTCGGCGGTTCAAATCCGTCCTCCGCAACCAAATACCAAGGACTTTTACCACCTTTTAACTAAACACCAACTCCCATACCATCACGTATATCATCAACATTTAGATGGACGTAATGCAGGCTACTTTTAATATCTGTATGACCCATAAAAGCCATCAATTTATGAGCGTTAAATCCCTTCAAACTCACTAACCTAGAAGCCACCGTATGGCGTAATACATAAAGTCCGTGAGTGTTGCTAGTCCCTAAATATCCAAGATGGTTTCTCACAGCCCACCACATACGATTTGCTGTATCGTGATTTAGGTGAGTTATAGGACACTTATCTAGGGGTAAGTCTTTGTAGCTATAATAAAGTTAATTTAAGGCATCAAATTTATTTCGGCAGTGAGGTATTACTTTTTGCAGCTATAATAAAGCTCATTAAGGCATTAAATAGCGCGTATATGAGGTGCACCACTATTTTTACTCTAAAGAGTTTAAATATTTATAATTATGTTTTTTGCTGTTTCAAAATTTCGTTTTAAAATTTTTAACGATAATTTTAATTTGTAAAATTTCATTAACCATCAAATTTAGTAGATAAATTTAAATTAACACAAGGCTTTTTATATCTTATCCGCGACACATCTAGCAAGTTCATCTTCACTATCACCCGGATATTCACTCCAAAAATCAATCTTCAAAATTTTTCCTAATTCCTTTAAATTTTGCAAATAATCCAGCCAACGACCATCTATATAATCAACCTTTTTAACTTCTGAGAGTAGAATTTCTTGTGTTTTTAGCTCGTAAGATTTTCTAATAAATACTCCATCATAACCATCATCTTCTTGCGCATCATTTAAAGATTTATACTTTTCTATACACTCTTTGTATCTCTTGTGCTCTTCATTGCCAGGGTATAGCAAATTTGCACTTTTATCTAGCCTATGATTTACAAAGTCCATTTGCACTATATACTCTGGCACAGGACCATTATTAACATTACTCAAATACTTTACAAGCCTAAAATCTTTTCCGTCTAGCGCAAAAACATATTCCCAGTATCCGTACTTGCCATAACTATAGAAAAATTTTAGTTCGCTATTTTTTATCTCTACTGCAAGCTCTGGTGGAAAATAAGCTCCGCCATCTTCATTTGGGCTCTCAAATATATCTCGCTTAGTTACTACAGCCTCATATTTGTCGCCATTTGAGAGCAAGATCACGATACCACGACGATTTTTATTTACTATTTGACACCATTTATCATCTTTAGTGCTCCCATCACAACTATCACTAAAAGTTAAAAATTTATCCTTAAATGTTTCTTGAGTTACTACAACTGCATCCTCTATGTCATCTTTATTTAGATCACCCTTGATGGCATCATATAGTGCAGTTTGTTTTGGCAATGATGCTTTTACAGCCGCTAGCATCTTATCATCTAGCTTGGATAAATTCTCTATCTCATACTCATCACCAGAAAAAGGTATGTTCATCTGCTTTAAAGTTTTTAGCATAAATGTTGAGTTTTTCTCTACATTACTCGTACTAATATCTTGAGCAAAGGTAAAATTTAGCATTAAAAAAGGAATACAAACGAGAACTCCAAATTTAAACATTTTTATTCCTTTATCTTTATAAATTTAAACCAAAATTTCTCTTTGACCTTTTGCATTGACTGGGCTTAAAACGCCCATTTTCTCCATTTGTTCTATTATATTTGCAGCCTTGTTATAGCCTATTTTTAGGCGTCTTTGTAGGTAGCTGATCGAAGTTTTTTGCTCGCTTAAGATGATCTCTTTTGCCTCTTCATATAGCTCATCAAGCTCTTCTTCGCCTAGCACGCCAGTAGCCGAGCCTGCGCTAGAGCCCTCTTCTGCTAAGAATTTCTCGTCATATATCACATCTTGTTGCTCTTTTAAGAAATTTACGATTGTCTCGATCTCTTTTTCACTAGCAAATGGCGCATGCAGTCTGATCACTCCAGGACTTCCAGGAGGCGTAAATAACATGTCCCCGCGTCCTAGCAAGCTCTCAGCTCCCATTTGATCTAAAATAACCTTACTATCGATCCTCTGCCCCACTCTATAGCTTATCCTACTTGGTAAATTTGCCTTTATAAGACCAGTCACGACATCGACACTTGGGCGCTGGGTCGCTACTATCAAGTGTATGCCACTAGCCCTTGCCATCTGCGCTAGACGGCCTATATAAAGCTCCACGTCCTTGCCGCTAGTCATCATAAGATCGGCTAGCTCATCGATGATCACGACTATGTATGGGAACTGCTCGCCGCCCTCGCTCTTCATCTTTTCGTTGTAGCTCTCAATGTTTTTTGTGCGAGTTTGGCTCATTATCTTATATCTTCGCTCCATCTCAGCGACCATGTTTGAAAGCGCAGTGATCGCCTTTTTTGCTTCTGTGATAACAGGCGTCAAAAGGTGTGGAATGTCGTTATATATACTAAATTCAAGCATCTTTGGATCGATCATCATTAGGCGCAAAGTTTGTGGGCTATTTCTATAAAGCAAACTTAAAAGCATCGCGTTTATGCCCACACTCTTGCCAGATCCTGTTGTGCCAGCGATCAGCAAATGCGGGAGCTTTTTAAGGTCGGTTACAAAAGGAGCGCCCACGATATCCTTACCAAGCGCCATTGTTAGCGGACTGCTAGCGTTTTTAAAGACTTCGCTCTCTAAAATTTCTTTTAGATAGATCGTCTCTAAATTTTGATTTGGAACCTCGATGCCAACGACATCTTTGCCAGGGATCGGCGCTTGGATACGGATAGTTTGAGCCTTTAGCGCCATGGCTAGGTCATCTTGCAAAGTGAGAATTTTACTCACCTTTATGTGTGGGGCTGGGCGAAATTCAAATGTAGTGACGATAGGGCCAGTGTAGGTTCGCACCACGTCGCCATCTATCTTAAATTTACGCAGTTTATCGAGTAAATTTGAAATTTGCTGGTCGATCTCGGCCTCATTTATATTGTGCGAGCGCTTTGGAGGGTCGTTTAGAAATTTAAGCGGTGGCAAAACAAAGTCTTTTGGCTTTTCGACCTTGCCGCGTTCTATCTGATCAAGAAGTTTTTTGTTTTCAGCCACTTCATTTAGAATTTCAACCCCGCTTATAGTTGCAGGTCTGCTCTCTTGTGCCGGCTCCATCTCTGGCTCTGGCTCGCTCTCTAAATTTGGCTCATCATCATTTAGCACCTGAGCATCTATAAGCTCTTCTTCTCTTATCTCTTCGGCTTTTGGCTTTTTGCTCTCTATCTTTGGTATCTGCCTTGCCCTTACCTCTTTTACGCCTCTGCTTTTTTCTTCATAGCTATTTGGCTCTTTATCTACAAAAGCCTTTCTTAAAACGATGATAAAATTTTCTCTAAAAGCAAGCCCAAGCGAGATGATAAATATCATAAGTATAGCAACCGCAGTGCCGATAGCACCGATGACTTCTTTTAGAGCTGAGACTATAAAGCCGCCTATCACGCCGCTATTTGCTCCAGAAGTAGTTAGCGCTTGAAACATCAAAAATGCGACAAAAAATAGAAAAATCCCAACCACAAACTGGGCAAAATCAAAGTCAAATTTCTTAAAATTTTTATATACAAAATAGCCTAGAACGATAAGCAAAAATGGATAAACATAGGCGATAAGTCCAAAATATTTAATATTAAAAACGCCAAGGCTTTGTCCAAGTGAGCCTACAAAATCAGCAGTCGGAGCAGCCGTAGCGATACCAAAATATATAAAAAAACAAACAAAAATAGTAAATAATATATGTCGTAAAATCTTAGATCCTTTATAAAAAAGGCTTATTATAGCACGCCAGAGTTTAATTTTTAAAAAATCAGCAAGCCAAGCCTGCTGATTTAAATTTTAATTTAAGTAGTTTAGCAAGCTTAGTTGGTTTATCTTCGCGCTTGCTTGAAGTGTCGCTTGATATGAGAGTGTAAGCTGTGTAAATTTAAGATATGACTCCGCATAGTCTGCGTCTATGACGTCATTTTTAACGCTTAGTACATTTACTTTCATTATCTCTGCGCGCTCTTTTGTCGATGTCAAAAGCTTGGTTTGAGAGCCGATCTTTGTAAGCTCTTTGTTCGCGTGGTCTATCAGGTGATCAAGCCTTTTTAGAGCACCCTGCATGCCGGTATTTCGCGGATCGTGGTTCTCAGAGTCAGCTCTATAGTAGCCATTTCTAACAGCATATATCATATCATCAAGGTCTTGAAAGACGCTAGTGCTTGGCTCATCGATCGTTAAAGCGTTGTTTTCGTTAAAGCTAAAAACAGAGCCCTTTTCTTGAGCGTGACCAGCAACGCCAGCTGTATTCATACCAGTGCTATCTCCGTCAAATTTATCGCCATTTTTTGCGTCATACATAGTAACTTCGATGTTTGTGACTGATTTTGTCTTGTCAGTTAGCACCATTCTGCCACGATCGTCTAAATTTACCTCTACCGCACCCTTAGTCTTTGATAAGGCGTCTTTGTAGGCGTTGTAGTTTTGATCTCTTCTGACCTTTTCGATGTCTGTGTCGAAATTTGCATTTTCTACGTTTTGAGGGTCAGGGATGTTATCGCTTGCTGCCATCGCGACGATATCCATGAGCTGGCGGTATGTGAAGTCGCTAGCATAGGTTCTGTAGCTGCCAAACTCATCTGAATTATAAACTGTTAAATTTCTAGTTGGTGAGACCACGCCAGCAGTCGTTGTTGAAGTTATCTGAAACTGCACTGGGGTATTTACTCCACCTGCTTCACCCATTTTTACTTTGATGTCATACATTGTGCCAGTTATTGATTTTACTTGAAGACCTATCTCTTGATTATCTATATTGTAAAGCTCTCTCTTTCTTGCATCAACATCTTTTGGGTATAAATTTCTATTGTAACTCTCTTTTGTGCCTGAAACCTCGCTTAGCTTTGTCTGATCAGTTGCAAACTCGCCCGTTCTTCTAGCAACCTGAGGTAAATTTGCGATTAATTCATTGTCCTTTCGCTCAAATCTAACCTTGTCATAGTCAAATGCGTTTGTTAAATTTCCATCTTTATCAAGATATTTGCTCTTTGTAAATTCAGTTATATGAACCGTTTTTGGCACAGCATTTGCCATATTTTCAAGCGTTTGTAGCGAATTTATCGTATCAAGAGTATTGTTTGGAGCTATCGCACCACGATTTGCCGCCACAGAAGTAGCTGCAACCATGTGAAAGTCTATCGTTTGATTGCCTTTTGTGAGGTCTTTTATGTTAAATTGTCCGTCGTTATTTATGCTCACATCGACAACTTTTGTCGTCTTTGTGTTGCCAAATTCCATACCGATCTTCTCCATCAAACCAGCCATTGACGTATCGGCACTCATCTTAAATTTACTTGTAAATGTCGTGCCGTCTGGCTTTTTACCCTGCATAAAAAAGTATGTGTCAGGGAAATTTACATTTGAAGTATCCAAAAAGTCGAAATCTGGCTCGATCGTGCCTTTATAAGAGCCGTCACTACCCACGACTGAGTCGCTAGCGTAGTTTAAACCGATCATATTTTTTATCTTGCTATTTTCATTAAGATATTTTGGCGCATAGGAGATGTCGGTTCTAGTTTGATCAGCTAGCATCACGTTTGTTGTTAAAATTTTGTTGTAGTCGCCATCTTTTCCTAAAAATAGATCAAATCCCGGGATATTGTAAGGAAGCTCTACCTGCGCGCCAGCTGAAGTTTTCATATAGTCGCGGTTGCCTTGATATTTGCCTGAGCCATCTATCGGCTTAGTATCCACAGCACTTCCTGAGAATAAAAACTGCCCATTTATAGAGGTATTTGCGATATTTACAAGGTGGTTTTTGATGCCCTGAAGGTCGTTTGCTAAAGCTTCAAGAGAGGTTGTGCTATGCACGTCGCTAGCTGCTTGAACGACTTTAGTTTTAAAATTTTCAAGCTGTTTTTCAAATTCTTTCAGTGCATTGTCTGTGTTTTTTGCAAAATTTACTGACTTACCAGTAGCATCAGCCACTTGAGCGAGAGTGGTCGCTTCATAATCAAGCCTCATGGCATCGTTATAAACCGCAGCACCGTCGTATGGATCTTGTATTTTAAGTCCGTTTGAGAGCTGCTGGTAGCTTTTATTTACGCCAACCATATTTTTTTGATAGTCGTGCAAAGTCTGACTAAAACGTAGTTGATTTGTAATTCTCATAATTTTTCCCTAAATTTTTATTCACTCTAAGCAAGAATAATTCCGCTTTGTGATATATCGGTGAAAATTTGATTTTTTTTAGTGCAAAAAAGTTTTATTGTATAATCTGCCAAAATTTACATATATAAAATAGGAAAGAAAATGGCGTTAAAAATCCTCTTCTCACCAAGCGAAAGCAAAATTTCTCTAAACACAAGTGATAAATTTGATGGAAAAAATTTGATATTTCCCAAGCTTTTTAGCAAAAGGGCTGAAATTTTAAATAAATATGATGAGTTTTTAAAAAGTGCAAATTTAGACGAGATAAAAAAACTTTTTGGACTAAAAGAGCTTGAAGAGAGCAAGCAGCTACGAGAAAGTCTATCTCAAAAAGGCAGCATAAAAGCTATCTTAAGATATGACGGCGTTGCCTACAAGCACCTAAACTACCGCGGGCTAAGCGATGGAGCTCAAAAATATATAGATAATAATGTTTTGATTTTTTCAAATTTATTTGGGCCAATTTTAGCAAAAGATGAGATAGCTGAGTACAAACTAAAGCAAGGCGAAAAGCTTGCCGGCTTTGATATTTCAAAATTTTATGAGCAAAATTTTAGCAAGGCAGTCGATAGCTTTTTAGAAAATGATGAAATTTTAGATCTTAGGGCTAAATTTTATGAGAAATTTTATGTGATAAAAAAAGAATTTACGACATTTTGTTTCTTGAAAAACAAAAAGATACTAAGCCATCATGCAAAAGCTTATAGAGGCGAGGTTTTGCGCCAGATCGCAAATGCTAAAGTGACAAACAAAGATGAACTAATGGCTCTAAATTTTGAAAATTTAAAACTTGTGGATATGAAAAAGATAGGGCTAAAAAACGAGCTTACATTTGAAATTTGTGAGTGAGAGTTCAAAATTTGGTCTTTTTTACTAAAAAAATGCAAAAAAAGAGCTAAATTTAGGGAAAAAGTATTGTATTTTTTTTTAAAAGAGTGTAGAATTGCCGCATAACTTCTTAAAAGGATGGTTCATGAAAAAAGCTGAATTTATTCAAGCGGTTGCCGACAAGGCTGGTCTTTCAAAAAAAGATACTCTAAAAGTTGTTGATGCTACTTTGGAGACAATCCAAGCGGTTCTTGAAAAAGGCGATACAATTAGCTTTATAGGCTTTGGTACTTTCGGTACTGCTGACAGAGCTGCAAGGAAAGCTAGAGTTCCTGGAACTAAGAAAGTAATCGACGTTCCTGCTAGCAAAGCAGTCAAATTCAAAGTTGGCAAAAAACTTAAAGAAGCAGTTGCTGCTGGTGCTGCTAAAAAAGGTAAAAAGAAATAATTTTCTTTTTCGGGGAGCAAGTCTCCCCTTTTTCTTTCTTCTCACAAAAATAAAATTTCAATCTTAACTTAGCCCGAGTGGTGAAACTGGTAGACGCGTCAGACTCAAAATCTGATAAGGGCAACCTTGTGTCGGTTCGAGTCCGACCTCGGGCACCATTAAATTTCTCTTTCAACTACATCAAGTTTTAAGATCAAAAAGTACGAACGAATTTAGAATGGATGCGAATATAAATTTTATAGTGCAAGTTACTTCAAATTAAAAGACAAAAAATATAAATTTGTGTAAAAAGCTCTTTTTAACATAAAGCACATAATAAATTTTTGAAAAAGTTTATTGTAATTTAATCTTTTGGGGCATATAATCAACTCTTTGTAAATTCCAAACTTAAAAGAGACTGCTATGAATTTCACACCACTTTTTGCAATATTTTTCATAATCGCAACTGGTTTTTTTGCTAAAAAAGTCGGCATTGTTGAGCAAAAGCACTCGATCCCATTTGTGGATTTTGTCCTTTGTTTTGCAATGCCTGCGCTAATCTTTGATAAAATTTACCACGTAAATGTCGATGCCTCGCTTATAAACACGATCCTAATCGGCTTTGCATCAACCGCCATTAGTGCTGCTTTGGCATTTGTTATAGGCAAGGTTTTTAAATTTACCAAAATAACAACCATTAGTATGGTCATGCTAAGCCTTTTTGGCAACACCCTATTTGTCGGTATGCCTGTCATTCAGGGCTTCTTTGGCGATGCGATGGTAAATGAGGTCATCTTTTACGATCAAATAGCCACTGGTATCCCGCTTTCGATCCTTGGACCACTCATCCTATCTTTTGCCGCACCAGAGAAGGTCTCATTGTTTCAAAATACAATGAAAATTTTAAAATTTCCACCATTTATAGCGCTCATTATGGGTCTTATCTTAAAAGAAGTCCCGCTTCCAGATTTTATCTTTGCGCCACTTAGGATGTTTGAAGGTAGCGTCACCCCAGTCGCACTTTTTGCGATCGGCGTTGGTCTTAACTTTAGCAGTATCACAAGCTCATATAAAGGCGTTAGTGTTGTACTTTTGTGCAAGATGATATTGCCAGCTATCGTATTTTTCATCATATTAAAAGTCTCAGGCATCCAGATGAGCAAAACTTGGGTCGTCGGCCTCTTTCAATGTGCGATGCCAACATCAGCCCTTGCAAGTGCGATGGTCATAAAAGCTGGGCTTGATAGCTCACTAGCCATCTCATCAGTTGCCATTGGCGTGCTTTTTTCATTTATCACGCTTCCAGTTATCTATTTTGTATTTGCGTAAATTCACACTTATTTCACACTAAGTGACTACAATTGCAACATAATTTAATTTAAAGGAGACTTTATGAAAAAGTTAATCTTAGTTGCACTTGGTGCTATGTTTATGTTTGGCGGTCTTGCAAATGCTACTGAAATGATGCAAAAGGACAAGATGGGCAAAGATGAGATGATGAAGAAAGAGCAGATGATGAAAGATGATATGTCTAAAAAACATCCTGTCAAAAAACACGAAGCTAAAAAAGAAGACATGGGCATGAAAGACGAAATGAAAAAAGATGACATGGGTATGAAAAAAGACGACATGGGCATGAAAGACGAAATGAAAAAAGGCATGTAAAGGCGCTTGATGGTCAGAATTTTGCTTGTTGAAGATGATGAAACATTACTTGATCTAATAAGCGAGTATCTGGGCGAAAATGGTTACGATGTCACCACTACAAACAATGCCAAAGACGCACTAGATCTTGCATACGAGCGAAATTTTGACCTACTTATACTAGACGTCAAACTCCCGCAAGGCGACGGCTTCTCCCTACTTTCATCGCTACGTGAGCTTGGCGTCACAACACCTAGCATATTTACCACCTCGCTAAACACCATAGACGACCTTGAAAAAGGCTACAAAAGCGGCTGCGATGACTATCTAAAAAAGCCATTTGAGCTAAAAGAGCTACTTATCCGCATGCAAGCTCTCATAAAAAGAAATTTCTCACACCAAAACGGCGAAGATATCAAAATTTTAGATGATCTTTGCTTTCACCCACAGAGCAAAACTCTAAGTAAAAACGGCGAAAATGTAAATATCTCGAGCAAAGAGAGCGACCTGCTCGCCCTATTTTTGCAAAACAAGGGCAAAATTTTAACCAAAGATGAAATTTTTAATAAAATTTGGAAATTTGACGAGGAGCCAAGCGAGCTTAGCCTCCGTGTCTATATCAAAAATCTACGCCAGATTTTAGGCAAAGATGCCATTTTAAACAGGCGTGGAGATGGTTACATCTATGTCTGAAAAGACGCAAATTTTATTTAAAATTTTATCCCTCTATCTTGTTAGCTCCGTGCTCTTTCTGGGCTATTTTTTCATAAATGACTATAAAAATAAAAAAAATGCGCTCATCTTAAACGAGGTAAAAAGCCTAAAAGAGATCAAGATGGGCATATATATGAAAGCCAGGATGAATGGCCTAGACTCGGTCTCAAGCCTCACAAACGAAAAGGGCGTACATGCTTGTATTGTGCTAGAAAATGGCGAGAAAATTTATAAAGACTTTGACTGCCAAAAGATCGACAAAAGCAAAAATGTAAATTTGATAGACGGCAAGGTCTCGATATTTGAAAAGATCCAGTACATGGAGGACAACGCCACAGACGAGCTATCGCACGCTGATATTTTTCTAGTTGGCAAAGATATCAAGGTTGAAATTTTATCTTTGCAAATTTCAACCACGCTAAAGGCGCTCTTTTTCCTTTTTGCCCTGCTCTTTGTCGCCTTTTACCTAGCAAAACTAAGCCTAAAGCCACTTTATGAAAAGATAGATACGCTAAACCGCTTCATAAAAGACTCAACACACGAGATAAATACACCTCTAAGCGTCATTTCTATGAGCATAGAAACGGCCGATCTTGAAAACCTAAATGAGCGAAATTTAAAGCGTTTTAACAACATCAGCCTTGCCGCAAAGAGCCTAGGCAGCATCTACGACGCGCTTGTTCATCTAAGCTTCAACCTTGATAGGCCAAGCAAAAAAGAGCTCATAGATCTAAATTTACTAACCACGCAAAGGTTAAACTATTTTTCACCATTTTTTGCCAAACGCGGACTTAAGATAGATGCCAGCTTAAAACCAAGCTTCATAAATGCAGACCTTGAAGATGTGAGTAAAATTTTAGACAATCTCTTAAGCAACGCCTCAAAATATGCAGCACCAAATTCAAAGGTTAGCATCATTTTAGAGCCAAATTTCTTTAGCATAAGCAACACTGGACGTGGCATCAGTAAAGAGCAGCAGATGAAAATTTTTGATCGTTACACGAGATTTAACGACGATCAAGGCGGCTTTGGCATAGGGCTAAATTTAGTAAAAGAGTGCTGCAAGAAAAACGGCATCGCCGTAAAATGCCAAAGTGAGCTTGATGGCAAGACTACGTTTTCGCTCTCTTGGCAAAGTTAAATTTAAAACACCGCCCTATTCTAAACAATAAAATTTATTAAAAAATAGAATTTATACCAAAAATTTATTTTTGATAAATTTTATTAATATTATAATCCTTTTACAAAATCTTAATCAAGGAGAAAAGTATGAAACTACTTGAAAAATACGGGCTTTTCATAAATGGTGAGTGGCGTGACGCAAAAGACGGCGCTACCCTTGATGCTAAAAATCCAGCAAACGGCGAGCACCTTGCAAAGATCGCTGACGCTACCGAAGAAGATGTAAATGAGGCAGTTCGCGCTGCACGTGAGGCTTTTAAGAAATTTAAACACACCACAATTAGCGAGCGCGCAAAGCTGCTAAACAAGATCGCTGATATCATCGACGAGCACAAAGAGCACCTCGCAAAAGTCGAGAGTATGGACAACGGCAAGCCGATTAGAGAGACGCTAAATGTCGATATCCCCTTTGCAGCTGAGCATTTTAGGTACTTTGCTGGCGTTATCATAGGCGAAGAAGGCAGCGCAAATGTGCTTGACGAAAAACAACTCTCTATCGTTTTACGCGAGCCAATAGGCGTTGTGGGTCAGATCGTTCCTTGGAATTTTCCATTTTTAATGGCAGCTTGGAAGCTAGCTCCTGTGATCGCAGCAGGCGATGCGAGCGTGTTTAAACCTTCAAGCGAGACAAGCCTAAGCGTGCTTGAGCTATTTAGGCTGATAGATAAAATTTTGCCAAAAGGTTTGATAAATATAGTAACAGGCAGAGGTAGCAAGAGTGGCGAGTGGATCAAAAACCACCCAGGCCTTGACAAGCTAGCCTTTACTGGCTCAACCGAGATCGGCCGTGATATCGCCATAGCTGCGGCTCGTCGTATCATCCCAGCCACACTTGAGCTTGGCGGCAAGAGCGCAAATATCTTCTTTAGCGACGCAAATTTAGACAAAGCGCTTGACGGTCTTCAGCTTGGCATTTTGTTTAACCAAGGTCAAGTTTGCTGCGCAGGGTCTAGAATCTTCGTAGAAGAGAGCTTTTATGACAAATTTATCGAGGCTGCAGTTAAGAAATTTAGTACTATAAAAGTTGGCGATCCGCTTGATCCTAAGACTCAAATGGGCTCTCAGATCAATAAAAAACAAGCTGAGCAAATTTTAAACTACATAGAGATCGGCAAAAAAGAAGGTGCAAAAGTGGCAGTCGGCGGCAAAGCCTACACCGCAAATGGTTGCGACAAGGGCGCATTTGTCGAGCCAACGCTGCTAGTTGATGTGACAAACGATATGAGAGTGGCTCAGGAAGAAATCTTTGGACCAGTTGGTGTTGTCATTAAATTTAAAGATGAAGCCGAGCTTATCAAAATGGTAAATGACAGCGAATACGGCCTTGGTGGCGGAATTTTCACGCAAGACATCACAAAAGCACTTCGCGTTGCAAGGTCTATGGAGACTGGCAGAGTTTGGATCAACACTTACAACCAAATCCCAGCAGGAAGCCCATTTGGCGGATATAAAAACTCAGGTATCGGCCGTGAGACGCACAAGATCATACTTGAGCACTACACTCAGATGAAAAACATCATGATAGATCTCACCGGCAAGGTTAGCGGCTTTTACGCACAATGATTTTAGGGGGGCTTATGCTCCCTACTACTCTAAATTTCATAAATAAAATTTCTTTCTAAATTTATCAACAATTAACAATCTTTATTTTTAAGTTTAATAGACTAAAATTTGCACCAAAGGAGAAAATTTGAGCGAGCAAATTTACATTATAGGCGACGTTCACGGCTGTTTTAACACGCTTTTAGAGCTTATCAAGCAGTTTCCGAACAAAGAAAAATCTCAAATTTGCTTTGTTGGCGACGTGATAGATCGTGGGCTTTTTAGCTGCGACGTAGTCGAACTTATCATGCAAAATGACTATAAAATGGTAATGGGAAATCACGAGCGAAGGCTACTAAACAATAAATTTGAGTTTTTAAACAACAAAGTGCCATTTGACAGGAGCTGGTTCTTTGGAAACGGCGGCGAAGCGACATATAGATCATATCTTGGACAAAGCACGGAGTTTAAGCAAAGGCATGTGGATTTTTTAGAAAGCAGGCCAGTTTATCTGGAATTTAAAGATTATAAAACCCAAAATGGCGAGCATCTAGTCGTCTCTCACTCAGCCGTTGGCAATATGTGGGAGCTAAGAAACGATAAATATGCTAGCGAAGAGTTTAGAAGGCACCTGCTCTCAGGCAGAGGCGACGAGATGCAAGTTAGTGGTATATTTAACGTCTATGGGCACACGCCAGTAAGAGAGGTAAAATTTTATAAAAATAGCGCAGATATCGACACAGGCTGCGTTTTTAATGAAGTTGGTTTTGATAAACTAAGTGCGTTAGAGTTTCCATCGATGAAAATTTATACGCAAAGAAATATTGAAAATTTTAACAAAAAGGATAAAGATGTGGTTTTCTAAAAAGAGTTCTAGCTTTGCTAGCAGGGTTGATAAATTTTGGAGCGAGCTTGGTAAAAATTTAGACGTCATCAAGCGTAATTTAGAGGATAAAAATTACGAAACTGCAAGTAAAATGACTGAGGAGGCGCTAAATTTATGTTTAGTCGATCCAACTTTTATGATAGGTCTTGTTGATGGCAAGATCGATCTAGTGCTAACACCAGAAGGGATGAAATATAGGCTTTTTTGGCTTAAATTTACCAAATCACGCATGCCAAAAGAGTATGAGGCAAAACTTACTTGCACACTTGGCAAACCACGTGCACCGCGCGAAGTAGCCACTATACAAATGTATGGCGTGAGTGTTGATGCAAACGAGGTCATGGTCTATGCAAATTTTGAAGAAAAAAGCGTGGATATGTGCCTATACAACGAGACTTTGAGTAAGCTAAAAAGTGAAGATGAAAACAAGGCCTACACGCTAGCTTTCATACTTTGTGACAACGTTGTTGGCGAGACAGCGATGATAAACACGCTTGGCGACTTTGAGATCGTAGATGAGCCAAGAGAGAAAGGCGTCGCGCTTACCGACTTTGCCGATCTTATAGATGATAAATTTGGCAAAGAAGCCTCGAGTGAGCCGCTAAAGCAGTTTAGCTTTTACGAGCTTGAGCCTCGCTCAGACGAGCTAAGAGACGATGTTTTTATGGGATATACAAGCCTAATCTCACTGCTAAATGAATACTATGACGGCAAAAGCGATATCTATAATGAAGCTTATGAGCTTGGTATAAATTTCTGCTTTTTAGTATTGTATCACGGCGGCGACGTGCAGTTTGGCGTTGATAGCAAAACTAAGATAGAAGATGAGCTTGAAACTAGCACTTTTTGCGAGGGCATGGGTGCAGCGACTGGCACTAAGCACTCTTATGTTGATCTTATCTGCTTTGATAAAGACGAGCTTGAAAAGGCTGTTAGCAAATTTAGCAAAGAGCTTGATATCAAGATAGAAATTTGCGAATTTAAACGCTAGATACATAAAATTTCACATAAAATATTACATATTCTGCTAGCTGGTAAATTTAAAATCGCCAGCTAGCAATAAATTTATCCTTTAAATTTAGAGCTGTTTGAGAGATAAGCGCAAAATTTAAGCCCATATAAAAAGATGATCCATGAGATGTAGATCCACACAAAGAAGAAAAGCACAGCTGAAAACGAACCATAGACGCTTAGATATGTTTTGTTGTAAAGGACGTAATAGACAAAGGCTGACTTGCCAAGATACCAAACGAGCGATGCTGCAAACGAGCTAAAAAACGCGCTTTTAAATTTTATCTCGTCATTTACAGAGATGAGATATGTGACACAAAATATAACCCAGATGATGAGATATGGCACGATACTTAAGAAATTTATCGAGCTTGTGATCACGTTTGAATTTAACATCTCTTGAATGAGACTTGAGAGATAAAAACTGCCAGCAAGTCCGAGCGGTGCAAGCGTGATGAGCGTCCAGTACGAGCTAAGTGCCGACCAAAAGCCCCTAGCCTTGCTAGCTCTTGTCACTTTTAAGACTACGTATTCATAATCGCTAAAAAACATAGCCGAAGTAAATATCATCGCCACAAAGCCAACTATGCCTAAATTTCCGCTATTTTGGAGGAAATTTTGCAAGTAGTTTGAGATGATCTCTTGGTTACTTGGCAAAAGAGCTGAGAAGACAAAGTCCTGAATTTTGGCGTAATAATCCTCAAAGCTAGGCAGTTTTGTAAAGATAGAAAACGATATAAGAAGTATAGGTATGATCGATAAGATCGTGTGAAAACTAAGGCTTGCTGCGTAGTGAAAGAGCTCTTTGTCCTTAAGAGCAGCTAGCAAATTTAAACCACTCTTTAAATCGCTCTTGCTTAAGGACAAACGGCTCATTTATCAGTTATCTTCTTCGAAAAGTTTTTCGTAGTGAGCGTCGTAGTTGTTGATGTGCTCACTATTTAGCTTCCAAAACACAGTGTCTATGTCACTAACTCTTGTATAAAATGGTAGTTGATAATACTCAACTTCGCCAGTTTTAAACTCTTTTAGCACCTTAAAGCTTTGGCAATCAGCAAAAACGCTTCTGCCATCCATCGCGACAAAGATAAGACCAGCTGCACTTTGAGCGCACATCTTTCTAAAGTCGTCTCTGCTTGGATTTGGCTTGTATTCGTAGCTCAAGTATGCTCCAACAAGATCTGGGTGGATAAATATCATATTAGGAAATGCGCCCAAAACCTCTTCATAAATTTCTTTATTTGGCACGACGATTAGCGAGCGGTTATAAAGGTAGTTTAGCACGACTATATCGCCACTTGTAGGTGCGATGCCAGGGAGTGGAAGAGCCTTTTGCTCGAGCAGGTCAAACACCTCAAATCTAACCTTCGCAAAGCCGGCATTTTTAGAGACAACGCTCACTCTTGCGATGATAGAACTATCAGTGTCAAATTTATGAAGCACAACACCGCTTGATCCGATCAAAATTTCAGGACTATCAACTATCGTTGCCGTGCCGTCACTCTCGACGCTAATAAGAGGAGTTCTATACTCATTTAAAGAAAAATCAGCCCCAAAAGCAAAGCCAAAAAACAGCGATAAAATCACGATTATACGTTTCAAAAATATCTCCTAAGTTTAAATTTTTAGAGCGATTATAGCCTAAAATGCTTTATCTTTTGCAAAATTAAAGCAAGTTTTAGTTAAAATC
The DNA here is from genome assembly GCF_003048835.2 of Campylobacter concisus. NCBI lineage: Bacteria > Pseudomonadati > Campylobacterota > Epsilonproteobacteria > Campylobacterales > Campylobacteraceae > Campylobacter > Campylobacter concisus. Next base: position 1,038,880 of record NZ_CP060705.1, read on the forward strand.
CCCTCCAGCTTTTTAAAAGGATATCGATGCCTCGTATATTTGTGATTTTTGCAATATTATGTATAAATTTATATGCCATAAAACCAACTGTCGATGAGCTTAGTTGGCCAAATGGCAGCAGCTTTTTAAATTTCCTTGAAACAAATAAAATCCCACTTTCACTTTACTACAACCTAGCAAGCGAAGATCAAGAGCTAACAGAAGAGATCATCGCTGGCACAAAATATCAAATTTACAAAGACGATAACGGCGAGGTTAAACAAGCTCTCATCCCCGTTAGTGACGAGCTTCAGATACATATTTATAGAGACGACAAGGGTAAATTTCAGCTTGAGTTTATCCCGATCTTATACCAAAGCGAAGATAAAGTTTTAGCCCTAAAAGTCGATAAATCAGTCTCTGAAGATATCTTTGACTACACCGGCTCTGGCACGCTAGCACTTGGTTTTAAAGAGGTTTTTAGCGGCAGCGGGATCGATTTTAAAAAGATAAACAAAGGCGATACGATCGCTATTGTCTATAACCAAAAGCTACGCATGGGTCGCTCTTTTGGCACGCCAGAAATTTACGCAGCGATGATAGAAACTAAAAACAAACGCTACGTGATGTATAAATTTGAAGATAAATTTTATGATAAAAATGGCAAGAAAAATGACAAATTTTTGCTCGTTCGCCCTCTTGCAAACGCTAGGATCACATCAAATTTCACTCTAAAAAGATGGCATCCGATCCTTCAAAGATATAGAGCGCACCTTGGAGTTGATTACGGTGCTCCAAAAGGCACACCGATCAAGGCTGCAGGCGATGGCACGGTCAAATTTGTCGGTCAAAAGAGTGGTTATGGCAGAACCGTCATCATCTCTCACGCTGGCGGCTACGAGACACTTTATGCCCACCTAAACGGCTTTGCAAAGGGCATAAGAAGCGGTCTTAAAGTAAAACAAGGCACGCTAATAGCATACGTTGGCACAAGCGGCATGAGCACTGGCCCACACTTGCACTTTGGCCTCTATCTAGGTGGCAAGCCGATCAATCCAGAAAGTGCCATCAAGGTCGTAAAAAATATAGAAGATAAAAAAGAGTCGGCTAAATTTAAAGCAGTCATAAATAGAAATGATGAGCTGATAAGACAAGCTCTAAGCAATGACAAAGAGTATCACAAGGTGGAATTTTTCCCTAACGTAATAGATTTTTAAAGGTAAAACTTGAGCCAAGAACTAGAAGAAGCAAAAGAGCTGATAGATCAGCACTTAGATGAAAATTTAGAAGACGGCGAGCTCTCTGCTTACGAGCTTGCCCAGCATCTTAAAACACTTAAAAAGCACGATGAAGAGCTTTTTGCCAAGTACCTTGAAAAGCTAGATCCTGAAATTTTGGGTGATGTGGCGATAGAGTTACCTGATCACATGCTAAAAGACGTGATCGACACGCTCCCAGCTGAAAAGATCGTAGAAGCGCTTGAAGAGCTAGAGAGTGACGATGCGACAGACCTACTTCAATATATCGAGGATATCGATGAGGACAAGGCTAGAGAGCTTTTTAACGAGCTAGATAAAGAAAATCAAAACGAAATTTTAAGACTTAGAAGCTATGACGAAGATAGAGCTGGTGCGCACATGCAAACAGAGCTATTTTCAGCTCATCTTGAAGAGAAGCTTGGCAGCGCAGTCGCAAGACTAAGACAAGAGAAGCAAGAAGGCAAACTAGAAAACGTCTCACAGCTTTTCATCATCGATAAAAATAGCATCTTGCAATACGCTATCCCGCTTGAAGATCTCATTCTATTTGACTTTACAAAGACGCTAAAACAAAATATCGAATCAACCCAGATCGACCACTACAAGCCTCACATGGCAAACGATATGGATCTCATGCAAGATGTCGCTGATATGTTTCAAGAGTACGATCTAAACGTTATCGCAGTTACAAGTAGCACTGGAATTTTGCTAGGTCGTATCACGTATGATGATATCCACGACTACATCCAAGAGAGCGCAACAGAGCAAATTTATAACCTAGCTGGCGTTGATGACGAGTCAGAAGAGGACGATACGCTATTTAAAGCTGGTCGTGGCCGTGCGGTTTGGCTTGGTGTAAATTTACTAACAGCACTTTTTAGCTCATCTATCATCGGACTTTTTGATGAGACGATCGCAGCTTACGTCGCACTTGCCGTTTTGATGCCAATAGTTGCTTCAATGGGTGGCAACACTGGCACGCAAGCACTTGCCGTTACGGTTCGTCGTTTGGCACTTGGCGAGATAGAATTTAAAGATGCAAAGAGCGTTTTAAAGCGTGAGGTGACGATCTCACTCGTAAATGGCCTCATCTTTGGCGCTATCATGGGCGTCATAGCCGCTGTTTGGTTTGATAAAGGCATGCTTGGTGTGGTTATTAGCCTTAGTATGGTTACAAATTTATTCTTTGCTGGCTTTTTTGGCACGATCATACCTTTGACGCTAAGGCGCTTTAACATCGATCCTGCCGTTGGCTCGGCGGTCATTCTTACTACATTTACTGATGCGATAGGATTTTTTAGCTTTTTAGGACTTGCAAAATGGATACTACTATAACAAATTTAGAAATTTTACCTCTTGGTGAGTCAAAATACCTAAAGCCATTTAAGATGAAATTTAAACAAAATGGCATGCAAAGAGACTGGGACTGCGTCAAAGTGATGAATAGCGTCAGTATATTTTTATATCACGAGCAAAAAGATGCATTTTTGTTTGTCAAGCAGTTTCGCCCAGCTGTCTGGTACTCGCAAGAAAAAGAAGGCATCAAAACAAACGAGCAAGGCTTTACTTATGAGCTTTGCGCAGGGCTTATGGATAAGGGACTAAGCGAGGAGCAGACCGCTAGAGAAGAGGCGGTCGAAGAGGTCGGATACGAGCTAAAAGAGATGGAGCGCATCACGATGACGTATGGCGCTTTTGGCTTTGGTGGCAACATGCAAACGATGTTTTACGCGAAGATCGATGAGAGCATGAAGGTAAATGCAGGCGGTGGCGTAGATGGCGAGGATATCGAGCTAGTTTTTATAAAACGAGAAGATATGATGAAATTTGCCTTTGACGAGAGCAAGGTCAAGGGCTTTGGGCTCATCTTTGCCTACTTGTGGTGGGAGAAATTTAAAGGCTAAAAAGAGACCTTTTTGATAAGCGCAAAGACAACGACCGCCACAACAAAAATGCCAACTAATATAATATAATCCGACATAAGAAACCTTTACGTTTAAAATTTGCACTATTGTAACTAAATTTTTAACAAAATAAGAACTTTATAACCGCACATATCATAAAATAATCAAAAATTATAAGGAGAAAATGATGAGCGAAAATGAAACTCTTTTTATCAACCGTGAATTAAGCTGGCTACGCTTTAACTCAAGGGTGCTCGCTCAGTGTGAAAAGGATATACCTTTACTTGAAAAGCTAAAATTTTTAGCGATCTATATGACAAATTTAGATGAGTTTTACATGATCAGAGTGGCTGGTCTAAAGCAACTTTTCGCAGCTGGAGTGACGACAAGTAGCAGTGACGGCATGAGTCCGCTCGATCAGCTAAGAGAGATCAGAAAGTATCTGCAAGATGAGCAAAATTTAGTCGAGGCTCACTATAAAAACACCGTCGATGCGCTTAGCAAAGAGGGTCTTTTTATCAAAAACTACGACGAGCTTGATGATAGCTTAAAGCAAAAATGCGACGAATACTTTTTCTCAAACATCCTGCCAGTCATCGTCCCTATAGCCGTTGATGCGACCCATCCATTTCCGCACCTAAACAACCTTAGCTTCTCGCTTGCCGTTAAACTTGCTGACATAGAGCATCCTGAAATTTTAAAATACGGCATGATAAGAATTTCAAGAGTTTTGCCAAGATTTACCCAGCCAAGTAGCAACGTTTTTGTGCCGATTGAAACGATCGTGCACCGCCACGCAGAAGAAATTTTCCCAGGATATAAGCTTATCAGCTCGGCTGCTTTTAGAGTGACAAGAAACGCTGATATCGTCATCGAAGAAGAAGAGGCGGATGACTTTATGATGATACTTGAGCAAGGGCTAAAGCTTCGTAGAAAAGGGGCTTTTGTGCGTATGCAGATAGACAAGGATGCAGACGCTGATATCTTAGAGTTTTTAAATTTTCACATGAAAATTTTTCACAAAGATATCTATTTTTCAAGCATCCCGCTCACACTTAGCTCTCTTTGGGAGATAGCTGGGAGTAAGAACTTCAGCCACCTAGCAAACCCGCCCTACGCCCCAAAAACACTGCCTCCATTTGGCAACGGCATCTCAGTTTTTGACGCCATAGACAAAGAGGATGTGCTGCTAGTTCATCCATTTGAGAGCTTTGATCCAGTCGTTAGCTTTATAAGAGAAGCGAGCAAAGACCCAAAAGTGATCTCGATACGCATGACACTTTACAGGGTCGATAAAAACTCGCCGATCATTCAAAGTCTAATAGACGCTGCAAGCGACGGTAAGCAAGTAACCGTGATGGTCGAGCTAAAAGCTAGGTTTGATGAAGAAAATAACTTGCACTGGGCAAAGGCACTTGAAGATGCTGGCGCGCACGTGATATATGGCATCACAGGCTTTAAAGTCCATGCAAAAGTTAGCCAAGTGATCCGCCAGATCGGCGATAAACTTAAATTTTACATGCACTTTGGCACTGGCAACTACAATGGCAGCTCGGCAAAAATTTACACTGACGTGAGCCTATTTACGAGCAAAGAGGAATTTAGCCAAGATACGACCTCGTTTTTTCACATCCTTTCAGGATATAACAAAAACCGACGTCTAAACGCCCTTAGCATGTCGCCCTTTCAGATAAAAGAGCGCATCATCGAAAAGATAAGAGTGGAGGCTAGCAAAGGCAGCGAGGGCAGGATCATCGCTAAGATGAACGCACTAATAGACGAAGACGTGATAAATGAGCTTAGCCGCGCCTCAAATGCAGGCGTAAAGATCGATCTCATCGTTCGCGGTGTGTGCGGACTAAGACCAGGTGTAAAAGGCAAAAGCGAAAACATCAGAGTTCGCTCGATCATCGGCAAATACTTAGAGCACGCTAGAATTTTATATTTTAAACACGCCGATCCAAAAATTTACATCTCAAGTGCTGACTGGATGCCACGAAATTTAGAGCGCCGCTTGGAGCTCATGACACCTATCTTTGAGCCAAGACTTCAAGAGAGGCTGCTTGAAATTTTAGAGCTTCAACTAAGCGATAATGACTTAGCATTTGAGCTACAAAGCAGCGGCGAATACGCAAAAGTAGCTAGACGCGATGGCGAAAAAGTGATCTCTTGCCATGAAATTTTAGAAAACTACATCTCTAAAATTTATAAATCCGTCAAGAAAGACACCGACAAAGCCAAAGCAGATATGCTTGCGAGCAAGCTTTTAAAAGAGAGCTAAAAGATAAATGGCTTTTAAATTTAAGTTTAGAAGCCATTTTTACTATAAATCATAAATATTAAATTCAAATTTTTAAAATTTCATATACTTTAAATTTACATTCTAAATCTCTATAATGCTAACTTTTATCGCATAATAATTTTTATATATAAATTACTCATAAAATTTCATAATTAATTATCAAATTTTATATTTTAAATATTACATAAGCATAGGCGTTATAATATTTAAACAAATTCCAAATCAAAGGAGGCTTTATGAAAGAGAGTAGTGATACTAAAAAACTCGTCATCGGTACGATCACACTTGCAATTGCGATCGTTTTCTTCGGAGGTTTTTTACAAAACACCTATGGTGGCATCTTTGACTTTAGCAAACTTGCTGGTCAATTTCCAGAATGGTTTAAAACAGGAAGCGGCACTAGCGCAAAAGGCGGCTTTTTATTTGCCCTTAGCCTTGCTCCTGCCGTCATGCTCGCACTTGGTTTTGTCGCTATTTTTGAGAAATACCATGCGCTTTACGCAGCTTCAAGACTGCTAACGCCTGTACTAAAGCCACTTATTGGCATACCGGGATGTTGCTCTATCTCTTTGATAGCAAGCACACAAAGCACCGACGCAGGTAGCTCAACGGCTAAATTTTTGCGCCAAGATGGCCTCATCACACACAAAGAGCTTCTCATCTTTGCAGCCTTTCAGTTTAGCGCTGGTGCGATGATCACAAATTTCTTATCTTCATTTGCACCGGTTTTACTTGTGACTGACAAAGCTGGCAACACAGCCCCTGCTACCATAGCTATGGTGCTTGGTATCGTCTTTGTCTTTAAAATTTTGGGAGCAAATTTGATGAGACTTTATGTCAAAAAATTTGTCAAAGATGATGAGGAGTAAGAGATGACTGAAAATAAACTAATAACCGACGTATTTGTAGAGGGCGCTAGAAAAGGCTGGGACATCGCTGTAAAAAACACCATCCCAAACGTGCTTATGGCATTTGTCATCATCCACATCTTAAAAGTATCTGGCGCGCTTAGCGTGATAGGCAAATTTCTAGGATTTATCATGCTCCCACTTGGTCTTCCAGGTGAGTCCATAGCCGTTTTCATGGCTGCATTTTTGAGCTGGGGCGGCTCAGCAGGCGTGCTAGTCGCACTTGTGGGAGATGGTACGCTAAACGCAAACGATATCGCTGTCTTGCTCCCTGGCATGGCGCTAGTTGGCTCGACTGTGCAGTACATGGGACGAGTTCTAGGCGTGCTTGAAGTACCAGGCAGACACTATCTCGTACTTTTTGGAATTTGCATCCTAAATGCCTATTTAGCGATGTTTGTGATGAGCTTACTCGTATAAGGATAAAAGATGAAAGATAGTGAAATAAATGAATATTTAGCTGACTTAAAAGAGCTAACCGACATCGAAAGCCCAACTTCAAGCATCAACGGCGTAAATGAAGTTGCAGCTTGGTTTAAAAAAAGAGCTGAAATTTTAGGCTTAAAAAGTAGGAGCATAGAGCTTGACACCGACAAAGTTGCTCCTTGCCTTTTTATCTCAAACGACCTTGAGGCAAAAAGCTACGACTTTTTATTCATAGGTCACATGGACACCGTTTTTCCTGTGGGAACAAAGGCTGATGTGCTATTTAAAAAGATAGATGAGCGCATAAATGCACTTGGCGCAATCGACGATAAAGGCGGTAGCCTGCTCTCGCTCTACGTCATCAAAGAGCTTGATTTAAGCAAGCTAAAAATCGGCCTATTTTTAAACTCACACGAAGAGACTGGCTCAAATTTCGCCAAAGACGCCATAAGAGAGCTAGCCAAGAAGTCGCGCTACGCCCTAGTTGTCGAGCCTGCAAGAGAAGATGGTTCGATGGTGGCTACTAGAAAGGGCGTGGTCTCTTATGTGCTAAATTTCCGTGGTGTTAGCGCACACGCTGGTAACCACCCAGAGCGTGGCCGTTCAGCTGTCGTGGAGGCTGCAAATTTCATCGTTGAGCTTTCAAAACTCACTGATTTTAAGGCAGGACATACATTTAATAGCATAATGACAAAAGGCGGTGACGCCCAAAACGTCGTGCCAGACTTTGCTAGCGTGACATTTGAGATGAGATATCGCCACGCTAGCTCGGTGGAGTTTTTACGCAAGAAAATGGACGAAATTTTATCTCATCAGCTCGTGCCAGACATTACTTGCGAGCGCATACTCATAAACGAAGAAGCTCCGATGATAGACGAGATAAATTTACCAAATATCAAAAAGGTCTTTGACGAGGCTGCCGCAACAACAGGCACGAAGGTCACTTGGGTCGATGCTGGCGGACTAAGCGATGGCAACATCAGCGCATCAGCAGGCTGTCCTACGATAGATGGCCTTGGTCCAACTGGCGGCAACATGCACACGAAAAACGAGTATCTAGAGATAAACTCGGTCGTCAAAAAGTGCAACCTCATAGTTGAAGCTATCAAAAAACTTTCGTAGTTTAGGCAAGCTATATGCTTGCCTAATTTTAAATTTATAACGTTACAGCAGTCAAAACCTACCCAAATATCTCAAATTTATGAAAAAGCTTTGGCTCATCTTTCACCACACCACGCTTTACAAGCTCAGCCACCACCTCGCGGTCGCAGTCAGTTTGCATAGGCCAGCCACGAGTATAGCCCTCTAGTTCGTCCTTGCTCGTCGCATCCACGCAGAAATTTTCGCCCTCGATGTAAATATCACGCAAGGCGTCGATGTTATTTGTCACACGCCAAAGTAGCATATATGGGTTTTCTAGATAGTTTTGCATATCCACAACAACCAGTAGCTTGAAAAACTCCTTAAACGCCAAAAACTTGGCAAATAGCTCTTTTACAGGGCGATCTTTCTCAAATTTCAACACACAAATAGGCGTTTTACTCTGCTTTTTAAACTGCCTAAGCTCCCTGACATTTGGCGCAACGCTTTGAAATTTAGCCAAAAGTTCATCGTCGCTTAAGACCGTACATTTAACTCCAAATTTACTGCAAAGTTTTTGCCAAAGTAAATTTTCACATTGACACAAGCTCTAAATTTGCTACAAAAGCAAAACGGCCTAACAAACTGAGTTATCAGTAGTGACGGCTTGGCTATGCGCACACAAAAACTAGCACTCACGAGAAATTTATCCACAATAGCAACGTTGTTTTAGGGATTTTGTAAAGATCAGCGCTTGCGCAGGGTGATAGGACTGCAGCGTTTTTGAAAGCACGATGATTGCAAACTACACAAGGACATAAAGTCTCGTTTAAAAGCCCTCAACTAAATCAAATTTCTAAATTTCCACTCAAGTGGCTTAAATTTAAAACCGCCCTACTCCAAAGCCCTCAAAACTGGTTCTGGTTTTAGCTTTACGCTTGGGGCATTTTTGCTAAAGCTTATGAGATCCTCTGTTGTTTGTATGCTAAATGGCAGGCGAGTTAAGCAGACTTTGAAAATTTCAGCTGCTGCTATCGCGTCATTTAGGGCTCTGTGGTGAGTGTTATTTATGCCAAGAAGCTCTTTTAGCGAGCCAAGACCGTATTTTTGCGAGGCGATGGTGCGGCGGCTAAGATCGATGGTACAAAGTTTTCTATTTAGCAGTATGCCAAGGCCGATCTCATTTAGGCTGTGTGAGATAAATCCGTAGTCAAAATTTACGTTGTGTGCGATAAAAACGCTAGTCCCTAGAAAAATCTTAAACCGCTCAAGCACATTTAGCAAATTTGGCGCACCGACTAGATCGCTAGCCTTTATGCCAGTTAGCTCTGTGATATTTTCAGGCACCACAGGAGCTGCTATAAAGCTTTCAAAGCGCCCTATTTCAGCACCATTTTTCATTTTTATAGCACCAATTTCTATTATCTGACCATTTGTAGTGCCACCAGTCGTTTCGATATCTACAACGCAAAATTCCTGCTCGCTAATATCTCTAAATCTCGTGCCAAGCTCAATCTCGTTGCTTTCATTTCTAGTGATATCAAGCCCGAGAGTTCGCCACATATCAAGGTCACGCACGTCGATGAGCGATGAAATTTCCTCAATATCGCTAAATTTTAAAATAAACTCGTGATAGCCTAAATTTTGCCTAGCTAAAATTTCAATGCTATTTTCTAAACGCTGTTTTTTTGGTTTCAAAACTCAAGCTTTATGGCGCGAATGGCTTGTTCGTATGAATTTGATGAGAAGATATAGCTGCCAGCCACCAAGACATCAGCTCCAGCCTCTTCAAGATCAGGCGCATTTAGTCCATTTACACCGCCATCTACTTCGATGAGACACTTGGCGTTTTTGCGCTCTATTAGCTCTCTTAGTGCCCTTGTTTTCTCAAGCACGACTGGCATAAATTTCTGACCGCCAAAGCCAGGATTTACGCTCATTAATAGTACCATATCGACTTCATCGATGATATGCTCGATCGCGCTAACTGGCGTGTGCGGATTTAGCACGATACCAGGGCCAACGCCGTTTTTTCTGATGTGATCGATAAGTCTCATGGGGTGCTTCTCTTCTTCTATGTGAAAGGTTAGAAATTTTGGCTTTAGTGGCAAGAAAAGGTCAGCAAAAAATGAGTTATTTTCAACCATTAGATGTATGTCAAGTGGCTTTGTAGCAGCCTTTGCAACGGCACTTACCACAACTGGTCCGATGGTTAAATTTGGCACAAAATGCCCATCCATAACATCAACATGTACCAGATCGCACCCAGCCTCGCAAATGGCTCTTATCTCAGCTGCCAAATTTCCGAAATCAGCCGACAAAATACTAGGTGCAACGTACATTTTAAATCCTTATTTGCTTATAAAAATCACGCCAGTTTGGCTCTCTTTTGCATTTAATGTGGCAAAAATTCCACTGCTTGCTCTGTCAAAAAACATCTCATTTTCGTAAAATTTAAAGTTGCTAAGCTTTACCTTTAAATTTCTCTCGATGAAAATGTCTAAAATTTTGCTTGCAATGATACTAAAAATTTGAGAAAATCCGCTTAAACAGCCACACTCCAGATCGCCATTATCTGAAAAAATGGAGCAAATTTTGCTAAGCTTGTCCTTTTTAACACCAAGCAAAATTCTCATCTGTATATCGCCATAAAAGAGCACGCAAGCCCTCAGATAGTCATTTTCACCCTCTACGTTAAAGTTGCTAATCTTTGCATCAAGGCATAAAATTTCACTCTCTATCAAAGGCGAGAGCACGTCTGTGACACTTGAGATCACAAGTGGCAAAAACTCAACTAAGCTTTTATTCATCTTTGTAGGCTCAATGTCGATAAGGCGCTTTTTAAAATAGAGCGTCGAGTCATCTTTGAAAAAATCATCCATCTTTTTATATAAAAGTATCTTTGCTGCTTTTAAATTTGAGGCAAGTGTATCTGAGATGTTGCCCTCATTTAAGCCGCAAATCGCCAATATACCGCCACTTTTTTGGCTCAGCTCAGATAGCTTTATCAAAAAACTAGCACCTATGGTATTTAAAGCACCGACCGAATCAGACCAAAAAACAAAGAATTTAAAGCCTATCTTTTGTAATCTTTCGTGAAATTTATAGTCAAAATTCTGCACAAAAGAGCTATCTATGAGCCCTACTGTCTTGTAAATGACGACGTCGCCTCTTACAAAGGTGCTAAACTCTTTTTTGCCTAAAACGATGTGATTTAGGGTACTGATGGTGTATTTGTAAGCTTGCTTGGCCGCGTTAAATTCTTCCACGCTTTTTACAAATTTACACTTGTAACACTTTTGCTCCAAAAGCGAGTTGATGTAGTCTTTATACTGCTCATTTTTGTTATAAATCACGATGGCTTCGCTACTATCTGCTAGCGTATCGTTTAAAAATAGCGTCGCAACTTTTTCATTTTCAAAGAGTGAAAATCTCAAAATATTTTTTGAAGTCTTTGCCACAAGCTCGTAAAAAGTATCGTCATAGTCGCAAACTGCAAACTCAGCGCCTATCTGCTTAGCTATGCCTGAGAGATGCTCGCACGTGCTATTTAGCCAAAGCGGGCTAAAAAAGGTGACATTTTTTAATGAAAGCAAAATAGCACTTATCTGCCTTGCACAAATTTGCTCCACATCGGCCTTTTTGATACTTGAAGGGGTGATATTAACCTCCAAAAATCCAAATGGCCTAACAATGGCCAAAGAGCCCTCAAAAGTTACTTTCATTTTCTAAGAGCCTTTTTTAAATTTATAACCATATCAGCCGAAGCATGGACGCTAACATCGGTGATCCTATCGATGCCAAAGTCAAAAAATTTAGCAGTGCTAGCCTCATAGGAGAGCAAAATTTTAAAGTATTTTAAAACCAAAACCTCTTCTCTGGTGAGCCTATCGCTCTCCCATCCTGCAAGCTTTAAAAGCACTCCAAATAGCGAAATATCAAACCTTCGCTGCAATATCCTATCAAAGCTCATATCAGAAAAACCAACGATATGTTTAAGCGAGTGCGGATACTTTAAAAAGATCAGCTCGCAAAATATAAGAAGAATGAGCGCGTAGGCAGCTAGAAATAAATTTTTTTGATTTTTTAGCCCAAGGTAGTTTAGAAGCTTGCTCCAGTCAGATAGAAATTTGGCATTAAACTCCATCATCGAGTATAAATTTACACCAAAATTTTTATATCTTTTTGGAGATTTGATAAAAACAAAATAAGAGCAAATTATCATTTTTAGGTTGTCTATGCCTAGCGGATAAGCCATCGCATAGATATCTCTAGTGTGGTTTTGAACGCCAAAATCGCCTAAATTTACTATCGTTGCAAAGTACGCTTTAAAAGTCTCACTCCCCCTAAAAAGCTCCATAGCAGTAGTGATGTCGCCCTCATCCAAGTGCTTTTGGCACTCATAAAAAACATCGGGCATTGTATAGATAAAATTTGAAATTTCATCTATTTGATTTTTAGTTAGCATTTTTGTTTTACCGATTTTTTATTTTGGGGCTATTTTAGCCTTAATTAAATAAAAAATCAACAAAACTTATAAATATAAATCTTCATTTTAAGCAATACTTTGGTTTTGTTTAGATAAAATCAGCAGAAATTTTTGTTTATAAGGAAAAAAAATGTCAAAAAGATGTGCGATAACTGGCAAAGGACCAATGGTAGGCAACAACGTGAGCCACGCCAACAATAAAACTAAAAGAAGATTTTTACCAAATCTTAGAACTATCCGTGTTACTCTAGAAGATGGCACAACAAGAAGAATAAAAGTTGCTGCTTCTACTCTAAGAACCATGAAAAAACAGTCAAACTAAGAGATAAAATGAAGAGGAATTTATGTCTTTTCTCTCAAGACTTTTAAAATTCCTCAACTGGTCAAACTCCGCAAAACCAGAAATAAGCCTAGATACTGAGCTTTACGAACAACTAAAACCTTTTAGATTTCCACTAATTTCAGTCGTACTACTGTTACTTTTTGGAACACTTGGCTATATCTTTATAGATAACTTCTCTCTCATAGATGCCTTTTACCAAGCAGGCATGACCTTCACGACGGTCGGTTTTACCGAAGTTGCGTCTATAACTCCAAAGGGGCGAATTTTTACTATAACATTTATCCTTGTTGGCTTCATCATTTTCACGCTATCAATCGGTATCGTTGTAGAAGTTCTAAAAAGAGGCACATTAATTAGCATTTTAAAGGAAAGGCGCATGCTTTACAAGATCGCAAGACTAAAAAATCACTTCGTTATTTGTTATCACAACCTCTACACGATCGAGCTTAGCGCTCAGTTTCGTGAAAATCACATACCGTTTGTAGTGGTTGACGATAGAGAAGATATCGCAGAAATAGCTCAAATTTACAAGTATCCATACTTCATAAAAGCTCAGCCTCATACTCAAATCGCCTTTTTAAAAACGCATCTATCAAGTGCAAAAGGCTTAATCACTCTTAGCCCAAATATCGCTGATAATATCGCACTTATCGCATCTGTTAGACTTTATGAAAAAGAGATAGACCGCAAAAAACCTTACCACATCATCACAAACTCAGATAGCGAAGATGACACACAAAGGCTAAAAAAACTTGGTGCTGATAACGTCGTAAGCCCATCTCGCCTAGTTGCACAGCGCCTAAGTGCCATGAGCGTAAGACCTGATATGGAAAATTTACTCGAGCAATTTCTATACACAAAAAGCTCGCCTATTGACATAGAAGAAATTCTTGTGCCTGATTACTCTTGGATCAGGTTTAAAAGACTAAAAGAGACACACCTAAGAAATATCACGAATGCTGACGTGGTAGGCATTAGAGACATAAATAACAAATTTATCCCTATGCCAAATGGCGATACTCTAATCGGCACTGGCACAAAGCTTTTAGTCATCGGCACAGTTGATGGCATACGCCTAACCAAACGCCTAGTAAAGAGCAAACACAAGCCAGAAGAACTAAAATACGTTTAGTTTTTGCATTTGGTTTGTGGCATAAATTTGACTCAACCACTATATACTAGAAGCTTTTATAGATCTAAATTTAGATAGCCAAACATTTACAAAGCCTTGTTAGAATTTATAAATTTTTTACAGGAGCTACGTATGTTACACGAATACACTGATCTCATAAATGAGTTGAAAAAAGTAGATGTTCATTTTGCCGCACTTTGCAAAAAGCATGACGAGCTAAATGAAAAAATAGACAGTAAAGCTGCACAAGCCTCTGAGCTTGATGCCTTGAAAAAAGAAAAATTAAAACTAAAAGACGAAATTTACGCCCAAATTTTAAAATACAAAGAGCAAAAATAAGCAAAATTCAAACTAATAGTGGAGCCAAATTTCGCTTAGCTTGCATTATTTTGAGCTTTTACTAGACTACAAATTTAAAAAGCCCAAATTTCTTTGGGCTTACAAATTTTATATAGCTTTTATCATCACTTTTGTTAGAAGTTCTGAAAATTTAGCTGGATTTTCTAGGCTCATACCCTCATTTAGCCTTGCCATATCAAGAAGCAAAGGCGCTATATCATAAACCATCGCCTCGTTTTTCTCAAGTTTTGCGAAAATTTCATGATCAGCATTTATCTCCAAGATCGGCTTAACTTTTGGAGCATTTGCGCCTTGTCCCATCTGTTTTAGCATCTCTTGCATAGCGTAATCAGGATCGTTTTTGTCATATATTAGCACCGCAGCCGAGCTTGAGAGCCTTGAGCTTAGTCTAACGTCTTTTACCTCGTCTTTTAATATCTCTTTCATCTTAACAAGTGTGTTTGCAACCTTGCTCTCATCGACCTTCTCGTCGTTTTTGATCTCGTCGTTGATATCAGCGTGCGAGACTGATTTTAGAGGTGTTTTGTCAAATTCATTGACCATTGGCATGACGATCGTGTCGATCTCTTCATCCATTATTAATACTTCGATGTCGTTTTTCTTAAAGCTCTCAAGAAGCGGCGAATTTCTTAGCATATTTTCGTTGTTGCCGCTGATGTAGTAGATCGACTTTTGATCCTCTTTCATCGCCTCTTTGTACTCTTTTAAACTGATAAGCCCGTCTCTTTTTGAGCTTTTAAACAGGCAAAGATCTAAAATTTGCTCTTTTTCAGCATTAAAGCCATAAAGTCCCTCTTTTAAAACCTTGCCAAATAGTTTGTAAAATTTTATGTATTTTTCGCGGTCGTTATCTTTTACTTTTACAAGCTCACTTAAAATTTTCTTCACACTTTGCTCTTTAACAGTTCGCATTATCGCATTTTCTTGCAAAATTTCGCGGCTAACATTTAGCGGCAGATCCTCAACATCGATCACGCCTTTGATAAATCTTAAATACGGTGGCAAAAGCTCTTTTGCATCGTCAGTTATAAAAACCCTCTTCACATAGAGCTTCACGCCACTTTGATAATCAACCCTAAAGAGATCAAACGGCTCAGTGCTTGGCACATAAAATAGCGTCGAATACTCGATCTTGCCCTCGGCCTTTGTGTGGATATAAAGTAGCGGGTCGCTGCTGTCGTGTGAAATTTGCTTATAAAAGTCGTTGTAGTCTTGCTCTTTGAGGCTTGATTTGCTTACTCTCCAAAGCGCATTTGCCTTGTTTATCTGCTCATTTTTGCTCTCGTATGTGCCTTCTTTTTCGCCTTCTTTTGGTGCGACGTAGCTCTCTTTATCCATAAATATAGGATAAGGGATGTGGTTTGAATACTTTTTGACTATCTCCTCTATGCGCCAAGAATTTGCAAATTCATCGTCGTTTAAATGCAGGATTATATCCGTGCCAAAGCCATCTTTGCTAGCCTCTTCGATCTCGTAGCTTTTTGCGTCAGATGTCCATTTATAGGCTTTCTCACCAAGCGCACGTTTGCTTATGACTTCGATCTTGCTTGCCACCATAAATGCTGAGTAAAAGCCCACACCAAACTGGCCAATGAGCGAGCTATCTTTCTTTGCATCGCCGCTTAAGCTTTGCATAAAGCCCTTTGTACCACTTCTTGCAATGGTGCCTAAATTTGCGATAAGCTCATCTTTATCCATGCCGATACCGTTGTCGCTGATAGTTAAAATTTTGGCTTTTTCATCGACCTTTATGTCGATCCTTGGAGTATAGCTTAAGCTTTTATACTTTTCATCTGTCAAGCATAGGTAGTTTAGCTTGTCAAGTGCGTCGTTTGAGTTTGATATGAGCTCTCTTAAAAATATCTCTTTATTTGAGTAAAGAGAGTGGATCATTAAATTTAAAAGGTCATTGACCTCGGTCTGAAATTCAAATTTATCTGCCATTTTCTTTTTCCTTGTTTTTAAATTTCTTTGGCAGATTATAGCACAAAGTGATAAAAAAATACTCTTAGCATTGATAGTAATGCTATCAAGTTTTTTTATAAAAATTTTTAGACATATATGATAATTTTTTTTAAATAAAAATAAAAATTTATATTTAATTTTTTTATTATTAAAAAAATACTAGTTTGTATAGTATTTATTTAAAAATAATGCAAATCTTTTTATAAAATGTTGCTAGCTTGCTTTACAAAAATAAGAGACAAATATCTATATAAATAGATATCAAAAGAAAAAAACAATAAATTTAAGCCCTTTGGTTAAAAATTCAAATGTTTTATCTATATTTTCTAATACAAGAGGTTGTAAATTTAAAAACTAAAACATAACAGCCCTGTGATGTTTTTAGTTTTAAGGGCACTTAAGTCAAAGCTATTTTAAAAATTTAATTCACCAATAATCACTATGCAAGAAATCTTTAGCGCCATGCTTTGCAAAATTTTTCATCACTCTAGATTTAATCGCAAAATATGACATAAAAGCTATTCTTCATCAAATTTAACAACAATAACAAATCAAAATAAATAAGCAAGCTAAAAACTAGTCAAAAAAAGATACATACGAAAGCAAAAATTAAAATAATAGCTAAAAAGCATCAAATTTAAAGAGGTAGCAGTATATAAACCACCTCTTCATAAAAGCGGTGGCTATAAATTTCAGTGGTTTAACAAATTTTGTTTATGAAATTTTCTTTTGTTTAGGGCGGAAAACTTTCATCACGTTTTCATCAGTCTCGATAAATGCACCCTCTATAAGATCGATGCAGTATGGCACCGCTGGAAATACCGGCTCCAAGCACTCTTTTATCGCCTTTGGCTGACCTGGTAAATTTATGATGAGCGCATGGCCTCTGATGCCTGCTGTTTGGCGTGATAGGATCGCTGTTGGGACGTATTGCAAGCTTGCAGCTCTCATTAGCTCGCCAAAGCCTGGCATCATCTTCTCACAAACTGCCTCAGTAGCCTCTGGAGTGACGTCTCTTACAGCTGGTCCAGTGCCTCCAGTTGTTAGCACAAGGTCGCATCCTAGCACGTCTATCATGTGCACGAGCCTCTCTTTTATGAGATCAAGCTCATCTGGGATCACCTCGTAAAAATACTCTCTCTCGCTTACTATCCAACCATCAAGTACCTCTTTGATCGCTGGGCCTGATTTGTCCTCGTATGTGCCCTCACTTGCGCGATCTGACATAGTCAGAATTCCTATTTTTGCTTTCATTTTTTCTCCTTTATTAGTAGTTTTCATTTAAAATTTTAGCAAGCGTCTCTTTATCTACACTTTCATAAGCAAGCAGATATGAGCTTATCCTTGCGATTTGCTCGTTTGTGCCCTTTAAAAATGACATTATCTCATCTTTTGCTTGTTTTAAAATTTCTTCCACGTCGTTTGGATTTGGCACGAAAGAATTTCCCATGCCATACTCATAAACCATCTTTGAAGCGATCTCTTTTGCTAAATTTAGATCGTTACTTGAGTTTGAAAAGATGTCGTTCTCATCTATCTCAAGCTTGCACATGCCAGAGATAAGCACCTTTATGCGTGAGAGCATCTGCGACTTTGACTCGATCTCTTGCTCAGTCGCCATAAAGCGGTCTTCTATGAGCGAAATTTTTTCAAATTTCACATCAAACCAGTATGCACTTAGCGCTTTTGCGCCTTGATAGATGGCTTGAATTTTCTTCTCGCTCTCGCTGTAGCTTAGCACCTTTTTCTTGCCGAGCAAGACCTTGTTTAAAACAGCCTCAAAGTCCCTCATCCTAAGCACGCTCTCGCCGTTTCTTAGGGCATTTATCGCAGCTTCATTTACAAGCGTGCTAAGTGCTGCACCAGAAAAGCCAACGCTCATCCTAGCGATATCTTCAGCTGGCACTTCGCAATTTTTATCTTTTAGATATGTGTTTAGGATCGCCACCCTGTCGTTATAGTCAGGCATTGATAAAAATATACGCCTATCAAAGCGACCCGATCTAAGTAGCGCCTCGTCGATCATCTCTATCCTGTTTGTCGCAGCTATGACGATGACGCCTGAATTATCTTCAAAGCCGTCCATCTCGGTTAGCAACTGATTAAGCGTGGCTTCTCGCTCGTCGTTTCTAGCCCCACCCCTGCTCTTGCCAACAGCGTCTATCTCGTCGATAAAGACGATTGAAGGTGCGTAAGATTTGGCTCTGCTAAATAGCTCTCTAACTCTTTTTGCGCCCATTCCGACATAAATTTGCACAAAGCTTGCACCATTTTGGTAAAAAAACGGCACATTTGCCTCGCCAGCGACTGCCTTTGCCACAAGCGTCTTACCAACGCCTGGAGGACCTATCATTAGCACGCCTTTTGGCATTTTGATACCAAAATTTCTATATTTTTGCGGATTTTTAAGAAAATCAACTATCTCGCTAAGCTCACTTTTGACCTCACTAATGCCTGCCACATCGCTAAATCTCACGTTTGAGATAACTGGCATCGCATTTTGGTTTAGCACGCTTTCTATCTCTAAAGCGCCATCTTTTTTGTTTAAAAGGCTCTCCTCTTTTTTCTTAATAGCCCTAAAAATATAGGAGTACCAAAGCACAAGGCAAACAAAGATGATGCTTCCCCAGACCATGCCAGGAGTGATATACTGCACGCTTCGCTCGACTGGGACCTTTTTGATGAGCTCTTTTATGTCTATGCCCTCTTTTATGATGGCAAAGCGATTATTTTGCGCATAGAGGATGACCTCGTCTTCGTCGATGACCGCTTTATCGATGAAATTTCCATCCATTAGTTGCATATATTGCGAGTAGGTGATGTTTCGTGGCTCTTTGCTCACAGCAAAAATTAGCGCTATTATCAGAGCCACAGCGGCTATTATCAGGATGTTTTTCTTGTTAAATTTAAATTTTTGCATAATTGGCATCTGGCTTAATTTCATATTCGCTTACCTCCAACCACTCTTTTGTTATGTCGTTTTGACTATAAATTTTAGCTTTGTTGTAAAACTGGTCAAAGCCCTCGTAAAAGTCGCCGTTTTTTTGCTCGACTAAAATTTTTAAAGTCCCGTTATGTTTTTTTCTAAAATTTTCATTATTTTGCAAAGCAATGCCTTGTAAAATTTTGAGCCTACTCTTTGCCACGTCGCCGCTAACGTCGCTTTTTAGCGTCGCTGAGTGCGTATCACGTCTAGGCGAATAGACAAAAGCGTGCAGATGCGTGATAGGAAATTTCTTGAAATTTTCCACCGCCTCTGCCCAAATTTCCTCGCTCTCACCTGGATGACCCACGATATAGTCAGTCCCCAAAGCAAAACCAAGAGAGCTTAGCTCATTAAAAAGCTCTAAGTCGCTAAATGCGTTGTTTCGCCTGCGCATGATCTTTAGCATCGCCTCGCTCGTGTGCTGAAGTGCGATGTGTAGATGGCGCTCCAGCCACTCCTCTTTTAAAATTTCCCTAAAGCTCTCATCTATCTGGCTTGGCTCGATACTGCCAAGTCTTATGCGTCTGATGCCTGAAATTTTGCCTAAATTTGCTAGCAGTTTGCCAAGAGAGCTATTTGTATCATTGCCGTAACTGCCTATGTTTGTGCCAGTTAAAACGAGCTCATTATAGCCATTTTGAGCTAAAATTCTAGCTTCTTTTAATATCATCGCCTCGTCCATACTCCTAGCTCTGCCACGCACTGATGGGATGATGCAGTAGCTGCAGTTAAAGTTGCAGCCCTCTTGTATCTTTATAAATGCCTTTGTATGATTTTCGTAGTTTGTGACGATGTTTTTATCGACTGAGTTTAAATTTCCAAGCTCAAAAAATGGCTTTTCTTGTTTTAAAAGCTCGTTTAGATCACTCTTTTTGCTAGCTCCCAGCACTCCGTAAATTCCGCTTGCAAACAGCTCCTTGCCCTTACTAACCGCCCCACATCCTGTTAGTATGACCTTTGCCCCGCGTCTTTTTACGCCGTTTATATAGTTTCTAACGCCACTATCAGCCGAGTTTGTCACGGTGCATGAGTTTATGACTACGATATCAGCGGCCTCTTCGTCGTTTGTGATCTCGTAGTCTTTGATGTAGCTCTTTAAAAGCTCGGTATCATAGATGTTTGTGCGGCATCCAAATGTCTTAAAAAATATCTTTTGCATTAGATATTTTCGCCCTCTTGCTCAGCGTGAGCTACATGATCGCTTGGCGTTTCTTTCTTGCCTATAAACATAGTTTGTGTTGGGTAAGCTATCTTTATATCATCGTGAGCCAAAAATGCCTCGATTATCTCAGCGCTTATTGTGCTTCTTAGAGCGAGCGTGGCGTATGAGTTGGACATATACCAGCATGAGATGTTGATACCATAAGGCTCAAAAAATGTGTAAATTCTTGGCTCTACATTTGGATTTTTGATGCTGTACTGGCTCCTTAGCTTATTCATCTGGCGTTTTGCGATGTCAGTGTAGCCTTTTGAATATTTTTTTACTATATTTTTTGCTAGATAGGCGGCCTTTTTGTGATTGCTATCAAAGCTTATCACGACATCTATACCGTCCCAAACGGTCTTCATACCGTAGTGCGAGTAGTTTGCGATGAGGTCTGTAAAGATGTAGTTATTTGGCACAAATATGATCCTGCCTGCACGGCGGTTTGTCTTATAGGTAGAGTAGCTAACGTCTTCAAAAACTGTTAGGCGAAGCAGTGAAATGTCTATCACATCGCCTACAAATTCGCTCCCATCGTGATAGACCCTTACGCGGTCTCCCACGTGGATCGTGCCACCAAACATGATAACCATCCAGCCAAGCATACTCATAAACATATCCTTCATCGCGATGGCGATACCAGCTGAGGCAAAACCTAGCACGGTGACTAGATATGTGACGTTTTCGATGTATGAAAAGAGCAGGATTATGATGATAACTGTGATGTTTAGCACGTTTAAAAATTTATTGACCGTGTAAAATCTCTCGTTATCTGTGATCGTTCTTTTAACGATAAATTTAGCGATAAATGTTAATCCGATCGTTAGAAGTATGACGATGGCTGTGTAGCCCATGCTCAAAAACTGAGCCTTGATGTCAGAGGTCGTCAAATTTATCGCTTCATCAGCCCTTTTTTCATAGACGCTATAAGTGGTATCAGCGATCTGTTTTGCTGCTTTGAAGTCGCCTATCTCTTGTTTTACAAGGTTTAGACTTGCTCTATTTTGCTCGCTATCATCTATCAAATTTAGTCTATTTAGCAAATTTTCTTTTGCTTCAAGCTTTTCAAGCAAGGTGTCAAGCTCTTTGATGTGCCTTTGGTACTCGATCTTGTCGCTTCTTATCTTTTTGATGTATGAAAAGCCAGATACTAGCGCAACTGGGCTATTTATCCTAGGCGGCGTCTCCATTTCTGGTGCTGCTAGCATATTTGAAAATGGCGTTTTCTCATACTCTTTTAGCAAATTTATCTGCTCTTTTAGAGTTTGACTTCTCTTTATGAGATCGCCACCTCTTTTTGAGCCTTTATCAAGCTTTTTAAGCTCATTTTCATTTTGCTCTAGCTCATCAAGAAGCTTTTGATAGGTATTGTAGTTGGCGTATCTTGTGATCCAGATGTTGTTTTTTAGGGAGTTATCTAGGTTTGAAATTTCTTTTATAAGCTCGCTATTTTGTAAATTTTGTGAGACATTTTGCTCAAGCGTAGCGTTTTCTTCAGCATAAAGCGCAAAGAAAAAAAGTAGAAAAACTAGGATCTTTTTCATTTAAATTCTCTCAAAGTTTCTAAAACGTCCTCTTTTTTGACGTCATTTTTGATGACCGCACTGCCGATTTTATCTGCGATGATGAAATTTATCTTATCACCTTTTGTCTTTTTATCCATAAAAAACGCCTCGTAAAATGCATATTCATTTTCTATTTTGTAGCTTACAGGCAGATCAAACTTCACTAAAACCTGCTTGATCTCTTCTGCCTGCGCCTCACTCATGAGACCTAGTCTAACGCTTAGGCGATTTGCCATATTCATACCTATCGCCACTGCTTCGCCGTGTAAAAATTCCTTGTAATTTGTCTCATTTTCGATGACATGAGCAAAGGTGTGACCGTAGTTTAGGATAGCTCTTAACCCCTTTTCTTTCTCATCTTGCTCGACCACTCTAGCCTTTAAATTTATAGACTTTTCAACCAGCTTAGCTAAGTTTTCATCGTCTAAATTTACGCTCTTTAGCCAGTCAAACATCTCTTTATCAAAAGTTATTGCCATTTTTAAAGCCTCAGCCACGCCAGCTGCAAATTCTCTCTTTGGCAATGTTTTTAAGAAATTTATCTCACAAAAAACTGCCTTTGGCTGATAAAATGAGCCTATTAAATTTTTACCAAATTTGTTATTTACGCCCGTTTTTCCGCCCACACTAGCATCGACTTGTGCTAGAAGCGTGGTTGGGATATTTATGAAGTTTATCCCTCTTTCATAAATGCTTGCCGCAAAGCCGGTCATATCGCTTATGACGCCACCACCAAGGGCTATGAGCGTAGATGCGCGGTCAAATTTACTAATAAAAAGCTGCTCTAAAATTTGCTCTATCGTTGTTAAATTTTTATACTCTTCGCCGTCTGGCACGCTTATGATAAATTTCTCATCGCACTTTAAAACGCTAAGTAGTTTTTCAAGGTGAAGCCCAGCTACTTTGGCATTTGTGACGATGCCAACCTTGCCTTTTAGCTCCAACTTCTCAAGCTCATTTATGTAAATTTTATAGCTTGAGCCCTTTTCCTTAAGTTTTAGATTTATCTGCATTTTCTACTCACTTATTGGCACAAAAAGCTGTGCGTTTTGGCTTAGTTTTTTATAAAGTCTATTTAAATTTGTCGATAAGAAGGCAAAAGCACTACCATTTGCCACACTCTTGCTAAACATCACAAAATGAAGCAGATCATTTGTGCCTTTTAGCTTCACTAGCGGGTTTTTGAGGCTGTGATTTTCTATCTTTATGCGCTTTGAAAAAAGCGTGCTAATGCTCTCAAAGTGCTCTTTTAGCGCCTCATCATCGCTGTGTTTGTTATCAAAATAGTAAAATTTCATCTCCAAATCAAGCTGCGCGCAGCAGTCTGTGATGACAGCTGATTGATTTTCGACCTCTTGGCTTTGATCGCCAAGTATCACACCCTCTTTTACCTTTGAGAGCAAAATTTTACCCGTTTTTAGCACTGGGATTTTAAGCTCATAAAATAGCTTTTTAAATTTAAAAAAGTATCTATCATCGCTTATGATAAGCC
The DNA here is from genome assembly GCF_003048835.2 of Campylobacter concisus. Taxonomy (NCBI): domain Bacteria; kingdom Pseudomonadati; phylum Campylobacterota; class Epsilonproteobacteria; order Campylobacterales; family Campylobacteraceae; genus Campylobacter; species Campylobacter concisus. The sequence goes on from NZ_CP060705.1 coordinate 1,062,274, forward strand.
CGATGTCGTGTTTTAAAACGTCATCTTTTATCGATTTATTGTCGCTATTAAAATAATCCATCAAAACAAGGATATTTTTCTCTTTTATCGCCTTTAGTGTCTCTAAATTTTCGCCTAAAGTTGGGTTTATCACCCTAAAGATAAGGCGTTTGTTATTTAGCTTTGAATGCACATATAGGCTATCCTCGATGAGTTTGCTAACGCGCTCTTTGCTCATCGACTTCATATCGATTAAAGTGTAGATGTTGCTACCAAATGGGCTTGGGAACTGCCCGCTCTCGCGTTTTATTGAGCGATAGACGTTTTGAAGCACGTTTGGATCGCCAACGATCAGCAAGATGTCGCTTGGCTGTATCATCAAATTTGGCTTTGGCAAGATGATCTCATTGCCCCTATAAATGAGCGCTATACGCCACTTTTTCTGCGCTACTGAGCTGATATGGCGATACATATATGAGCTGCCAATAGGCACCTTAACCTCCATGATCTCGCCCTCGCTAAAGCCGATATTATCAGCATATACAGGCATGTCTGGCAGATAGTCCATAAGCCTTGAAGCCGCGATATCTCTGATATCAACCACGCTTAGATGCTTATCGCTCGCGAAAGTCTCCTTGCACTTTTCATCTAGCTCCCACGAGTTCATGAAAATGGTCTCTGTCTTTGTGCTGATCTGTCTTAAATTTTCATAAATGACAACCGCCTCTTTTTCATTGTCGCTCACGATACAAAACTGGCTAAAATAGCCGTCGCTTATGCTCTTTAGCTTTGATAGGCTCGTTGAGTCAAACTGATAAAATGTGAAATTTTCATAATTTGCCTTTTGGCTAAGGTCTTCGCTCGAAACGACGATATAGTGGTGTAAATTTGATTTTGCTCCAAGAAGTCTATCTAAAAAATTTCTTGCAAAAGCTCCATCTGCGATTATTAAAATTTTCTTCATTAATTCTCCGTATTTTAAAGCCACATTATAACAAAAGGTCTTTAAAATAAGCTATTTTTGGCTGTAAATTTAAGCTTTCACAGCCAAAAAATTTAAGAAAATTTTAGTAGATTATTTCAGAGATTAAAGTATCGATAGCTAAATTTGCAGCCTTATTTATCGTCTCAAAAATGGTGCTTGAGCTTGGATCTGGGCAGAAAATTTCTTTTGTGATCATGCCTGATTTTAGCGAGGTGTTTGCATTAAATAGCTCATAAGCTAGCGAAACTTCGGCCTTATCGCCTCTTATTTGAAGTGAGATGATGCTAACTTTTAGCCTAAGATCCTTTGCATTTGGCGAAAATATCGGCTTTGCAGCGCAGTTTGAGTATAGTCCTTTTACGAGCGATTTATAGATCATCTCGCTTGGTTCAGAGACAAATTTAGCGTCTGTCAAATACCTTATCTTGTTGTTTTCAGCAACGATCAAAATTTTTCTAGTATCAACCATATCAAGGGCGCTCACGTTTTCTATGAAGACATTTTTTAGCTCTTTCTGCTTGTTTTCAGCCGAGCACTCCTTGTTTGAGTAGTGTATCTCATACATCGTGGCTTGTGGTACGTCGGTCTTTAGCGAGCAGCCAAAAAATAAAAATGCAGCCGCTAGAAAGATTAAATTTCTCATTTTTTGTCCTTTTTATCTATATTTGGCACTGGATTTGTGAAGAAGAACTCGTAAGGATTGTCCTCAAGCCTTTGAAGCGCACCCCTAAACTCACGAAGCGTCTTGTCAAATCCATTTAAAAAATCGCTAGCCTCTCTAAGCAGCGGAGAGACCGTGTTTCTAAGGTCATACTCGCCGTTTTTTACCTTTTTAGTGACGATATCTTGAAGCGAGCTATATCCAGTGACAGCCAAATTTACTGATTTAAAGACTGAATTTGCACTGGCGATTAGTGTGTTTAAATTTTTAGCAAGCTCTTTTGTGTCGGTTTTGTTTAAACTATCGGTGAAATTTTTTACATTTTTAACGATGCTATCAACCTCGCTTAAACCATTTTCATCGGTTAAAACCTGTGTAAATTTATCGATATTTCTTAGGATTGACTCGATGTGAGATATATTTTCAGCCGAGAAAAAGCCATCAACCTTATCAAGGGTTTGATTTATCTTTAAAGTGATGTTTTCTGCGTTGTTTCCGAGCTTTGAAAAAAGGCTCTCTTCAAGCTTTAAAATAGGCTTATCGCCTGGTTTAAAATCCTTTGTGCCTCGGCTTATATTGATACTAGCCACGCCACTAATAGCCTGAACTTCGATGCTTGCCACGCTATCAGCCTTGATAGGCAGATCCTCTCTTATCTTCATCGTGATGTTTATAAGAGCGTTTTTATCATCGACAAAATTTATATCACTGACGCTTCCTGCTGGCACGCCGATAAATTTAACCGTAGAATCCACCTTTAATCCGCTTGGCAGCTCGCTTGTGTGGATGTAATACTCCTTAAAATCAACTTTTGTGTTATTTTTGCTAGTCATCCACCAGATAAATATCGCAAATGCTGTAAGGCAGGCTATGAAAAACATGCCAACAATGGTGTAAGAATTTCTATTTTCCATCTATTTTTTCCTCATTTTAAATAGCTCTTCAAGCGGGTTATTTTCAAGATGCTCAAGCTCTTTTATATCTCCCTCAAAGGCTATTTTTTTGTTATCTATTATCAAAAATCTATCCAAAATATCAAAAATACTATCAGCATCATGAGTCACCATAACAACTGTTACGCCGATGCTATCACGAAGCTCTTTTATGAGCGCGTCCATCTGGCGCGAGCTAACAGGATCAAGACCACTATTTGGCTCGTCCAAAAATAGCACCCTAGGACTTAGCACCAAGGCTCTTGCAAGCGCAGCACGCTTTTTCATACCGCCACTTAGCTCGCTTGGATAAAGCATAGAAACTTCTTTTTTAAGCCCAACTTTTTGTATCCAAAACATCGCTATCTCATCGATCTGACGCTTGTTAAATTTAGAGTACTCATGCAGTAAAACGCCCACATTATCAAGTATCGTCATCGAGCTATAAAGCGCTCCAAACTGAAACATCGTCCCACTTTTTAGCTTTATCTCTTGCTGCTCTTTGGGGCTACTTTTCCACATATTGACGCCGTCAAACGTTATATCGCCCTTGCTTGGCTTTTTTAGATATATCATCGTCTTCATAAGCGTCGTTTTACCAGTGCCACTGCCACCTAAAAAGCCGTAAATTTCAGCCTCTTTGACGCTCCAGCTCACATTATCGTGCATTATCTTATCGCCATAACTTGTAGTTATATTTTTTCCAACTATTATCTCGTTCATATCTTTAGCCACATAAAAATTATCGCAAAAAATGCATCAAGCGCGATGACCCAAAATATCGCATTTACAACGCTAACGGTTGTCATCGCTCCAAGGCTTTGGGCGTTTTGGCTAACACCAAACCCCCTCATGCAGCCAATGATCGCTATTACAGCACCAAAAAACGGAGCCTTTATCATGCCAACAGCAAAGTGCCTAAGCTCGACCATCTCGCGAAATCTATTGAGATAGTCGCTAAAGCTGATATCAAGTATCGTTTGACAAATGATCATCTGCCCTAAAATGCTTATGCCGTCAGCTATAAAGATGATGACAGGCACGCAAAGCACCATGGCGATGATGCGCGGCAGCACCAAGAAGTTAAAGGGCTCAAAGCCCATCGTCTTCATCGCGTCTATCTCCTCAGTTAGCTTCATAGCACCAATTTGTGCAGTAAAGCTGGAGGCCGACCTGCCTGCCACGACGATAGCAGCGATGAGCGGTGCCACCTCTCTAAGCGTTAGCATGCCCATGATCTCTACTATAAATATACTTGCCCCAAAGCTTGCAAGCATCGCACTACCAAGATATGCAAGCACGACGCCTATCAAAAAAGCGGTGAGCGAGACGATGAAAACGGCATTTACGCCACCATCTTTTATGTAGTTGCTAAATTCTCTAAACCTTAAATTTGCAGGATTAAGGAAAATTTTGACGCTTTTTATCAAAAACTCACCCAAAAACGAGCCAAACTCAACTAAATTTACAAAACCTTCACAAATTTTCTCTCCCAAGCGTGAGAAAAAATTTAGGCTATTGTGCGGTGGCATATATCTAAAGTCGATCTTCTCGTCATTTAGCAGTTCGCTCATCGCCTTTATCTTCTCATCACTTGTAACGATCTCAAATTTCTTGCCATTTAGCGTGTTTTTTAAAAGGATCAAAACAGCGTAATCAATGCTCTTTAGCTCGCTAAAGTCAAATTTAACATTGCCGTTAAGCTTTTGGATTTTTTTAAAAATGCTTTGTAAATTTTTTGCGTCTTTATAGCTAAACTCACCTGCAAATTTTATGGTCGCAGTGCCGTTTGCTTCGGTAAAAACGATGTCATTTCTCTTTTGCAAAAAGTTCCTTTGCCTTAAAATTTCTGGATTATATTATAAATTTTGTTAAAATAAAAAATCAAAAATTTTAAGGACTTGGATGAAATTTGAAGTTATAAAAAAAGATGGTAACGCAAGGCGCGGCGTCCTAACAACCGCTCACAGCGTGATACAAACGCCAGTTTTCATGCCAGTTGGCACTGTTGGCGCAGTTAAAAGCCTAGACGCCTTTGATATGAGTGAAATTTTAGACGCAAAGATAATTTTAGCAAACACCTACCACATGTATCTGCGCCCTGGTAGCAAGGTCGTGCGTGAGTTTGGCGGACTTCATGGATTTTCTAAATTTGATCGCTCGTTTTTAACTGATAGCGGCGGATTTCAGGCATTTTCGCTTAGGTCAAACACCAAAAACGACGATGGCGGGATAAAATTTAAAAGCCACATCGACGGCAGCACGCACTACTTCACGCCAAGATCCGTCCTTGACACGCAGTATGAGCTTGGCAGCGACATCATGATGATACTTGATGATTTGGTTGCCTTGCCAGCTGAGCCAAAAAGGATAGATCTCAGCATAAAACGAACGATAAAATGGGCAAAAGAGGCGATTGATTATCACAAATTTATGCAAAGCAAGGGCGTTGGCTTGCAGCAAAATATCTTTGGTATCGTTCAAGGCGGCACCGACTATGAGGCACGTAAATTTTGCGCCGAGGCACTAACTGAAATGCCATTTGACGGCCTTGCCATCGGCGGTCTTAGTGTTGGCGAGAGCAACGAGGCGATGTATGACACTGTTGAGGCGGTTATGCCATTTATGGATGAGCTTAGACCTCGCTATCTAATGGGCGTTGGCACGCCTGAAGACTTGGTCGAAAACGTGGAGCGAGGGGTCGATATGTTTGACTGCGTGATGCCAACAAGAAATGCAAGAAACGGCACGCTTTTTACTAGCTTTGGCAAGATAAATATAAAATCAGCCAAATTTATAAACGACCACGCACCGATCGATCCAGCCTGCCAGTGCTACACCTGCAAGCGCTACTCAAGAGGCTATCTAAACCACCTTTTTAAGGCTAGAGAGCTCACGTTTTTTAGACTAGCAAGCCTTCATAACCTACACTACTATCTAAATTTGATGAAAGAGATGAGAGAGGCGATAGAGGCTGGCGAATTTGCTAAATTTAAGCGAAATTTCTACGCAAAAAGGAGCACATATGAGCTATAAAAACGCACTTAGCGGATATTTTTATGGAGATGAGTTTGACTACATAACACTCATCTCATTATCGCAAAAGCAAGTTTTTAAATTTTTATTTAAAGATGGCAAAATTTACAAAGAAGATCTTGAGCATGAATGCGACAAAAGCACATTTGAAGCAGCTATTAAGGGGATTTGTAACGAATATGCAAATAAAATTTTAGAGCATCAAGACGAGCTAAATGAATATGAGAAAATTTATGCTAGTCAGAGAAATCTTGAGAAATTTATAAAAAGGCACCACTTTTTAAAGTATGAGATCAGAAAATTTCAAAATAGCATCTCACACTTTTACGAAGCACTTGCGATCTGTCAAAGCGAACAACAAGGGCTTAAAAAAGAGCTTAAAAATAGCATCCACGAAGCAAGCGTCTTTAAAACCATAGCCAACGAATACGCCTATAGGGTCGATGACATCTACTTATTTATACAAAGTGACAAAAACGACAAGATAAATAGAAATATCTACCTTTTGACGCTGCTTTCGGTGCTATTTTTACCACTAAATTTTATCACTGGCTTTTTTGGCATGAATACAAACGGCATGTTTTTAAACTCATTTAAAGATGGCACGTTGATAGTCTTTGCCTTTATAGCGATGCTTTGCGTGCTATTTTTTATATTTTATTACAGATCAAATAAGGATATTAGTTAAATTTATTTATGCTTGGCAAGTTGATCCAACCTACCAAGTAAATTTGAAGTTATTTTTTCTTAATGATGATCTTCTCGCCATCGCTATCAATGGTGATCTCATCGCCACTTTCAAGCTCATCTTTTAAGATCATATCAGCGATCTTGTCTTCAACTAGCTCATAAAGTGCTCTTCTTAGCGGTCTTGCACCATAGACTATGTCAAAGCCAGCTTTTGCAATAAATTTCTTAGCCTCTTCGCTTAAAACTGCCTTGATACCGCGGTTGTGAAGAGTTTTTTCAAGCTCTTTAAACATGATCTCTACGATAGATATCAAGCCTTGCTCATTTAGAGGATTAAAGATGATGGTATCATCAAGCCTATTTAAAAACTCAGGTTTAAAGTAGTTTTTAAGCTCGTTTTTAACAGCTACATCGCGGTCTTCGCCCTTTAGCTCCATTATGAAATTTGAAGCGATGTTTGAAGTTAAAATGATGATAGTATTTTTAAAATCAACCGTTACGCCCTTGTTATCAGTCGCGCGTCCATCATCAAGTATGCCAAGAAGTATGTTAAATACGTCCTTGTGAGCCTTTTCAACCTCGTCAAAAAGTATGACTGAGTATGGTCTTCTGCGAACTGCCTCTGTTAGCTGACCGCCCTCATCGTAGCCTACATATCCTGGAGGCGCACCAAGTAGCCTGCTCACGCTGTGTTTTTCCATATATTCGCTCATATCAAAGCGGATAAGCGCCTTCTCATCGTCAAACAAGAATTTAGCCAAAGCCTTAGCAGACTGAGTTTTGCCAACGCCTGTTGGTCCAAGAAATAAAAACGAACCAATCGGCCTTTGACCTTCATTTAGTCCAGCTTTGTTTCTCTTAACAGCACGTGCAAGTGCGTGTAGTGCGTCATCTTGACCGACAACACTCTCTCTTAGATGCTCTTCGATGCGCAGATATTTCTCTTTTTCGCTTGTTAACATCTTTTTAACTGAAATTCCAGTCCATTTGCTCAAAATTTCAGCCACAAGCTCTTCATCGACTTGATTTTTAAGAAGTACGCCCTCTTTTTTCATGTACTCCCATTTTTCTTCAAGCTCGTGTTTGTGCTTTTTGGCGTCTGCTATCTTGCCGTATTCTATCTCGGCAGCCTTTTGAAGATCGCCATTTCTTTTTGCTATCTCAGCTTGTGATTTTAAGCTATCGATCTCTTTTGTTGCTTTTGAAATTCCGCCAAAAACGGCCTTTTCGTTTTCAAATTTAGTATCAAGCGCTAGCTTTTTCTCATTTAGATCAGCTATCTCTTTTTCGATCTCGCCAAGTCTTTCTTTGTTTTTATCCGCATCCTCCATCTTTAGAGCTTCTTTTTCTACTTGAAGCGTTACGACCTCGCGTTTTATCTTTGAAAGCTCGTATGGTTCGCTCTCTATTTGCATCTTAAGCTCAGCTGCTGCCTCGTCAATAAGGTCGATCGCTTTATCCGGCAAAAAGCGGTTTGCGATGTAGCGGTCGCTTAGCCTTGCTGCGGCAACTAGCGCGCTATCAGTTATGGTGATGCCGTGATGAACTTCAAGACGCTCTTTTATACCACGTAAAATTTGAAGTGCCTCATTTACGCTTGGCTCTTTGACGTCTATTGGTTGAAAACGTCTTTGAAGCGCTGCATCTTTTTCAAAGTATTTTCTATACTCTTTTAATGTTGTCGCACCAACAGCGTGAAGCTCGCCACGCGCAAGAGCTGGTTTTAGGATATTTGCAGCATCCATTCCACCCTCGCTCGCACCAGCTCCAACGATGGTGTGAATTTCATCTATAAAAAGTATGATATTGCCAGCTTTTTTGACCTCGTCGATGACGGCTTTTAACCTATCTTCAAACTCGCCTCTATACTTTGCTCCAGCTACAACTGCGCTCATATCAAGCGCGATGACACGCTTGTTTGCAAGGCTTGTTGGCACATCGCGAGCCACTATCTTTTGAGCTAGCCCCTCAACGATAGCTGTTTTACCAACGCCTGGCTCACCAAGCAAGATAGGGTTATTTTTGCTCTTTCTTATTAAAATTTGCATCATTCTAGTGATCTCTTCATCACGTCCGATGACTGGATCAAGCTCTTTATTTAGGGCTTTTTGTGTTAGATCGATACCAAATTTCTCTAAGCTATCAAGAGTATCATCGCCAGTTTGGCTATCTATCTTTTTACCACCTCTTATGCTCTCAAGATTCTTTTTGATCTCTAAGATGTCGCAAAATTTGCTTAAAATTTGTTTGATCTCACTAAGCTCAAGAGCCGAGATGATCCAAGTATCAACAGCTATGTAGCTATCGCCCATGCTTACCATTAAAGCTTTTGCATTTTCAAGCGAATTTATAAGCTCTCTTGAAACTGAAACGTTATCTTTTGTGACGTTTGAGCTGCTTGGGAGTGACGAGATCTTGCTTTTTATCTCAAGCTCGACTGCGTCTTTGCTTATATTCATCTTATTAAATACTTGATTTAAAATAGAATTGCTATCAGCGAGCAAAGCCCAAAAGACGTGAAGTGGCACAACTTGTGGATTTTTAGAAAAGATCGCTAAGCTAACGCCTTTTTCAAGTGTCTCTTGCATCTGCGCTGTTAAATTTTCTGTTATGTCAGCCATTAAAGCTCCTTAAGTTATTTTATAATGACGGCATTATATAACTTTAGTCTTATATTGTCAAGTATTTTTATAGCATTTGTCACTCTTTTTATATAATTGCTAAAATTTGCTGTTATAAATTTGTGTTAAAAATAGACAAAAGCTAAAAATATAAGGTTAAATTTATGCTTTTTTTAGCCAAATGTTAATAAAATTGAGCCAAAAAATATAGGAGATATTTTGAATAAATTTACTAGATCTTTTGCGCTAAAAATAACAGGCGCCATACTCATCTCAAGCGTAGCAGTAAATGCACTTTTTGCTAAAACTGAAGATGAGGCGAGTGCGAAACTTGAAGCACTTTCAAAACTTACAAAAACCATCTCAACTGTTGAAAAATACTACGTTGATGACATTAAATTTAAAGAGATAATCGACAAAGCCATCGCTGGTTTGATGCAAAATTTAGATGCTCACTCGAGCTTTTTAAATGAAAAAGCATATAAAGATATGCAGGTGCAAACAAGCGGAGAATTTGGCGGACTTGGCATAACAGTTGGCATGAAAGATAGCGCACTAACCGTTATCTCGCCTATCGAGGACACTCCAGCTGATAAAGCAGGCATAAAAGCAGGCGATATTATACTAAGAATCGATGGCAACTCGACTATCGGCACAACGATAGATGAAGCCGTAAATAAAATGCGCGGTAAACCAAAAACCCCGATAACAATTACTATTTTGAGAAAAGGCGAGCAAAAGCCATTTGACGTAAAGATCATAAGAGATCTTATAAAAGTTGAGTCTGTCTATGCAAAAATGATAGAAAATGAAAACATCCTTTATATACGCGTCACAAATTTCGACAAAAACGTCGTCACAAAGGTCAAAGATGCTATCAAAGAGCATCCAAAAGCAAATGGCATCATACTTGATCTTAGAAACAACCCTGGCGGTCTTTTAAATCAAGCTGTCGATCTAGTGGATCTTTTCGTAGATAACGGCATCATCGTATCTCAAAAGGGTCGTGATGCATCTGAAAATGTAGAGTATAAAGCAAGCGCTAGCAAAACTCTCTCAAAACTCCCGCTAGTTGTCCTTGTAAATGGCGGAAGCGCAAGTGCTAGCGAGATCGTCAGTGGCTCACTGCAAGATCATAAGCGTGCGGTGATAATTGGCGAAAACACATTTGGCAAAGGCAGCGTTCAGGTGATCTTACCAATAGACGACACTGAAGCGCTAAGACTAACCATTGCAAGATACTACTTGCCAAGCGGCAGAACTATCCAAGCAGTTGGCGTCACGCCTGATGTAGTCGTGCATCCTGGCAAAGTGCCACAAAGCGATGATAGTGCATTTAACATCAAAGAGAGCGAACTAAAAGCACATCTAAAGAGCGAACTAAACAAGATAAATCCAACAAGTGAAGGCAATAAAACTGAAGCAAAAGATGATAAAAACATAATCACACAGAAAAAAGTTGATGAGGATATTCAGTTAAAAACAGCGATTGATACGATCAAAATTTTAAAGATAAAACAACAATAATTTAAAGGAGAACAACATGCAAAAAAGAGAGCTTATCTACGAGGGAAAAGGCAAGAAAATGTACGCCACAGACGATCCAAATCTACTTGTGGCTGAATTTAAAGACGATTTAACAGCATTTGACGCTCAAAAAAGAGGCAACGAAGCTGGCAAAGGCGCACTAAATAACAAAATCTCTACTCAGCTTTTTAAACTGCTAGAGAGCAAAGGTATCGTGACTGACCTAGTTGAAACGATCAGCGACACCGAGCAAGTGGTCAAAAAATGCGAGATCATACCTCTTGAAGTTGTTGTGAGAAATATCGCAACTGGCTCACTTAGCAAAAGGCTTGGCATAAAAGAAGGCACAGTTCTACCTTTTACACTTGTTGAGTTCTACTACAAAAACGACGATTTGCACGATCCACTAGTTACTGACGAGCACTGCATCATCATGGGTCTAGTAAAAAGCGAAAAAGATCTTCAAACTCTAAGACACACAGCAAGAGAGATCAACTCTATCTTATTTAAATTCTTTGCAGAGAGAAATTTAAAACTAGTTGATTTCAAAGTTGAATTTGGTATCGACAAAGATGGCAACATCATCTTAGCTGACGAGATAAGCCCTGATAGCTGCAGATTTTGGGATGCAACAACAAATGAAAAACTTGATAAAGATAGATTTAGACAAGACCTTGGTAGCGTAAAAGTAGCTTACGAAGAAGTTTTAAGAAGAATTCTTTCTTAAGGACAAAGATGAAAGCTGTCGTAAATATAGCATTAAGAAGTGGGGTCTTAGACCCTGCTGGTAAGGCAGTGGAGCACGCGCTAAATTCGCTTGGATTTAGCGGTGTTTCAAATGTCAGGATAGGCAAACAAATCGTTTTAGACATCGACGAGAGCGATAAAAACAAAGCAAAAGAGCAGCTAAAAGTGATGTGTGAAGAGCTTCTAGCAAACACCGTCATCGAAGACTACGAGATCGTGCTATGAAAGTAGCGATCATACTTTTTCCCGGCACAAACTGCGAAGAAGACACAGCTCACGCTTTTAAACTACTTGGCTGCCAAACGCAGATCATCTGGCACAAAGAAGATAAGATCGATGCTGATCTAGTCGTTTTGCCTGGTGGTTTTAGCTACGGCGACTACTTAAGAACGGCTGCGATAGCTAAATTTAGCCCAGCTATGCAGGCTGTAAAAGAGCATGCGAAAAAAGGTGGCTACATATTAGGAATTTGCAATGGCTTTCAGATGCTTCTAGAGCTTGGACTTTTAAAAGGTGCGATGAGAAGAAATGAAAATTTAAATTTCGTCTCAAAATATCACCATCTAAAAGTGATCTCAAATAACAATAAATTCCTAGCAAATTTAGCCAAAAACGAAGTAGTAAATATCCCTATCGCTCACGGCGAGGGCAACTACTATACCGACGAAGATACACTAAAAAGCCTATATGATAACGAGCAAGTCCTGCTAAAGTACTGTGACAGCCACGGCAATGAGATAAATCCAAATGGCTCAGTTGATAGCATAGCTGGGATTTGCGATGAGAGTAAGAGGATTTTTGGTCTTATGCCTCACCCAGAGCGTGCTTGCGAGAAAATTTTAGGCACAGATGATGGCATGAAGATGTTAAAAGGGCTAGTTTGGTAAAACGAACACTTTTTATCGCCCTACTCGCGCTAAATTTATTTGCTGCAAACACTGATGAAGTCAGCGTTTTTGACATGATGGATGAGGCAAGAGAGGATAAATTTGTAAATAGCCAAGCATCAAAGCCACAAACAAAGACTCCAAGCGAAGAAGATATATCAAGAAAACTCGTCTCTCCACGCTCTATAGCCCCACAGCCAGAGCGTATCACTCCAGAGCAGATGCGAAATATCGTCCCGACAAACGAACCAGATATCAGCATCCCTGATAATCAAGTCTATGACAAGATCAAGATAAAAGACCTCCTTTTAAAAGCGACAAATATCCCTAAAAATGTCGTAGTAGGAGAAATTTTTAGCGTTGAGATCGTGGCTGATACGCAAAGTGACCTTGAGTTTGAGTTTGAGACACAGCTTGATGAGACAAATATCAAATGGTTAAATAAGAAGAATTTTCAATGGGTAAAAGGCGATGAGAACAAATATATCGGCACTTTCTACCTTGAAGCAACGAGCATTGACGCAAAGACTTTACGAGTTAGCTTGGATCTAAAAAGAAATGGTGAGAACTATCAAAACTCAAACATAAATATCTTTTTACCAAAGCTAAAAGAGCTTAGAAGTGACGAAAACTACAACCACATCGTCGCTGATAACCTTGAGGTAAAGAAATTTAAAACGACTAAATTTGATGATATAAACAACATCATGGTCGTTGAAATTTATGGCAACAATGTCGATCTAAGCGCCTTTAATATCGAAAATAAAACGATCCTAAAGCAAGGCGTAGATACGATAAATGGCGACTTTAACTCACAAAGTGCATATTATTTTGCAGTATTTAAGCCAAACAAAAAGACACTTGACTTTAACTACTACAACCTAAAAAAAGCTAAATTTGAGAGCTTTTCACTGCCTGTGAGCGTCGAAGAGGACGAGGTTAGCACGCAAATCGGTCTAAATCCAAAGCAAAGCGAATTTAGCACTTACAAAGATATCACGATCTACTCTTTGGTCGCTATCTTTATCTTGCTAGCGATCTGGCGAAGAAAGCTAAGCTACTTCTTTGTGGCAGCTGTTTTTATCGCACTAGGGATTTACACTTACAATCCTTTTGGCAAAGCAGTGCTTAAGCCAGATGTGAGTGTCACTATCTTGCCGACTAAAAATTCAACCGTTTTTTATACATCTCGTAAAAACGAAAATGTTGAAATTTTAGACACAAAAGATGACTACTCAAAAATTTTATTCGCAGATGGCAAAATCGGCTGGGTAAGAAAGGGTGATCTTGTCAAAAATTAGAGCTTTTTTCTTTTCTATTGAATTTGTGATAAGCGTTGTTATCGTCGTATTTTTTATGTGGCTCTTTAACTCTAAAAATAGAGCCATAAGAAAATTTTGGGGCAGATCGCAGAGATTTTTTGGCGGATATAAGCTAGAAGTTATCGGTAAATTTAGCGACGAAGCAAATATCTTGCTGATAAATCACCAAAGTATGCTTGATATCATCGTGCTTGAAGAGATTCATCCTAAAAACATCTGCTGGATCGCAAAGGCGCAGATAGGCAAGATCCCAATCATAGGTAAAATTTTGAGCCTCCCAAAGATGATAGCGGTCGAGCGAGAAAATAAGCACTCGCTAATAAAACTTTTAAGCGAAGCAAAAGACAGAGTAGAAAACGGCCGTGTTTTAGCGATATTTCCAGAAGGCACAAGGTCTCAAACTAAAGAGCTCTTGCCATTTAAAGGTGGCGCAAAGCTGCTAGTTGAAAAGCTAAATTTAAAGGTTCAACCTATCGTAATCGTCGGAAGCGATGCGATGAAAGTAAAAGAATTTAGCTTTAAAAAAGCTGACATCAAGCTCTTTTGTCTTGATCTAGTCGATACTTCAAAACAAAACTGGCTAGAGGCGACTAGAGAGAGCATGCAAAAAGTCCTAGACGAAAATAGAAAATAAATTTAGTTTTGTAAATTTACTATTAAAATTTCATATTTCTAAAGCAAATCACTGTAAAGGTTTAAAGTCATAAGGCTACAAAGCAGATGTTAGTGTGATATTACCTTGCAAGTTTAGGCAAATCATATTAGTAAAATTTTACTCGCCAGCGATTTGTTTGATATCTTTTATAAGTTTTTGTATATCAAAGCATGTGTCCAAATTTACTATATCTTACTAATACATTACCCATATTAGTTCAGCCATTTTGTTATGAGCATTAATTTTTTTTCATATACAAAAATTTGTTTTTACAATAAAAATTCAACCATTTAAACTAGAACTCTTACCGGCTACTTTTTATTAGCAGTGGGCTTTTATTTATCCATAAATATGGTTTATGATTTCAGTGAAATAAAAAAATAGAAAATTTAAATTTAAATTATAGAAGTATGACAACTATTTGGCGGAGAGCTCCGCCAAATTTAGTTTTTCTTAAAAAATCTCAATATCTTTGCTTGAAATTTAAACTGCTCTGAAAGCTCCATTATCGGATAAGCTCCAGCATATTTTTTGCCGCCAGGCAGGTCTTTGCTAACGCCGCCTCGTGCCGCGATCTGAGCGAAGTCTCCGACGCTTACGTGACCAGCTGAACCGCTTTGTCCGCCCATGACGACGTTTCTGCCTAGCACTGTTGAGCCAGCAAGTCCAGTTTGTGAGACGATGAGGCAGCCATTTCCAAGCTCGCAGTTGTGGCCTATTTGAACGAGATTGTCTATCTTTGTGTAGTTTGCGATCATCGTGCTTTCAAAAACGCCACGATCTATCGTCGTGCAAGCGCCGATCTCGACAAAATCACCCAAAACAACGTTGCCATTGTGATAAATTTTCACATGCTCGCCAGTTTTTGTATGCGCATAGCCAAAGCCGTCGCTGCCTATAACGCAGTTTGCTAGCAGGTGGCACTCATTGCCGATGACGCAGTCATTATAGATGACGACGTTTGGATGGATGATGCAGTTTTTACCGATAGTTACGTTATCGCCCAAAAACGCCCCAGCCATCACTATCGTATTTTCGCCCACGCTCACGTTTGAGCCTATATAGACATTTGGCATTATAGTGGCGCTCTGGGCGATATTTGATGGTTTTGGCTCGCAAAAAAGCGGCTTAGCGTAAATTTTACTAAGGATGGCAAATGCAAGGTGCGGGTTGTCGCACACAAGCACTACCATGCCAGCTGGTACTAAGTCTAAAAGCGATTTTGTCACCAAGATAGCTCCAGCGTTTGAAGTGCTTATAAATTTAGCATTTTTCTCGCCATCGCAGTATGTTAGCTCAGCTTTATTTGCATTTTTTAAAGAATTTAGAGCAAAAATTTCAAGATCTTCTCCACTAAAAGTAGCATCTACTTTTAAGGCTATTTCGCTTAGTTTCATCATATATCCATTATCACAGATCCGCCGCGCACGACATCAACTGGGTTAAATTTCTTTATCGATTTTAAAAAGCTCTCTACTCTGCTCGCATCGTCAGCCACCATGACGACGATGTAGTTTTCGTTTGTATTTGTGACGATGCCATTATATGTCTTTAGTATCGCCTCAAGGCCCGCAAAATTTTCACCAAGCGGGATTTTCACAAGAGCCATCTCTTTTTCGACAAATTCGCCACTTTCTATGACTTTGTATGTTGGGATTAGCTTGTGAAGCTGTTTTACGATCTGCTCTAAAACCCTCTCATCGCCGCTTGTGACTATGCTTAGTCTTGAGAAGTTGCTCTCAGGTATCGGAGCGACTGTGAGCGTGTCGATGTTGTAGCCCCTGCCCGCAAAAAGCCCAGAAATTCTAGCCAAAACGCCATGTTCATTTAAAACTATAACCGAAATCGTTCTTCTGATACTCATTTTTCTTCCTTGCTCTTTAATATCATATTATAAATCGCAGCCCCAGCTGGAACCATAGGAAGCACATCCTCAAAGCGGTCGATCCTCACGTCAATAAGAGCTGATTTTTTACTCTTGATCGCCTCTTTTAAAGCCTTTTTAAACTCATCTTTGCTCTTGCATACAAAGCCAACACCGCCAAATCCCTCAACGATCTTGACAAAATCAGGCTGAAGGCTAAGGTCAGTCGATGAGTAGCGCTTTTCATAGAAAAATGTCTGCCACTGGCGCACCATGCCTAGGAAGTTGTTGTTTAAGATGATGTTTATGACAGGGACATTTGTCTCATAAGCAGTCATTAGCTCTTGGATATTCATAAGTATCGAGCCATCGCCTGTAAAATTTACAACCAAATGTTCAGGCATCGCACACTTTGCGCCGATCGCTGCAGGGAGGCCGTATCCCATCGTGCCAAGACCGCCACTTGTGACAAGCTGCCTTGCGCGGTTAAATGGATAAAACTGCGCCACCCACATCTGGTGCTGACCAACGTCAGTTGCGATGATAGCCTCAGGACCAACTATCTTTGCGGTCTCTTCAACTACCCATTGAGGCTTTAAGACCTTGTCGCTATCTGTGTAACCAAGTGGATTTAGCTTTTGATATCTATCTAAAATTTCTCTCCAAGGCGCATAGTTTTTAGGCTCACCTTTCACCTCCTCATAAAGCTCGCTTAGCACGTTTGCAAGGTCGCCAACTATCGGATAGTGAGCATTTATGATCTTTGAGATAGAGCTTGGATCGATGTCGATATGAATGATCTTTGCATGTTTGGCAAACTCGTCAGTTTTGCCTGTGACCCTATCGCAAAATCTAGCTCCAAGCGAGATAAGAAGGTCGCACTCGCTAAGCGCCATATTTGAAGCGTAGCTGCCATGCATGCCTGCCATGCCTAAATTTAGCTCATCTTTTGCATCAAGTACGCCAAGAGCCATAAGTGTCTCGACCGCTGGGATGCCAGTTTTTTTCATAAATTTACGTATGATCTCGCTTGCTCCAGATGCGACTGCGCCGCCACCGATGTAAAGAAGTGGTCTTTTTGCTTCATTTATCGCAGCAGCTGCTTTTTTGATCTGCTTTTGGTTGCCTTTATAGGTCGGCTTGTAGCTTGGGATAGAAATTTCTTTTGGATAGACAAAGTCGCCAAGCTTTGAAGTTACGTTTTTTGGGATGTCGATATGAACTGGTCCTGGACGGCCTGATCTTGCGATGTAAAACGCCTCTTTTATGATGCGAGGTAGCTCCTCGACACTATTTACTAAGAAGTTGTGTTTGACACAGGGGCGTGAAATTCCGACCGCATCGATCTCTTGAAAGGCATCTGTGCCGATCATAAAGGTTGGTACTTGACCGCTTATAAGCACAACTGGGATGCTGTCGCTGTAAGCCGTAGCAAGGCCTGTCACTGCGTTTGTAAAGCCAGGACCGCTTGTTACAAATGCAACGCCCACTTTTCCGCTAACCCTAGCGTATCCGTCTGCTGCGTGCACGGCCGCTTGCTCGTGGCGAACCAAGACATGCTTAAAATAAGTTTGTTTATATGTCTCGTCGTAGATATTTAAAGCTGCACCGCCAGGATAGCCAAAAACTATCTCAACGCCCTCTTCGTGCAAGGCTTCGCTTATCATCTGCGAACCAGAAATTTGTTTTATCATCACTTTAGCCTTTTGATAAATTTATCGCAAATTATATCCCAAAGCATTTTAAATCCATTTTAACTTTTTAGCGAAATTTGGGCGTTATCTTAAATTCTTTGAAAAAATTTTAACGCTGGAGCAAGGATATTACAAAGTATTTTACATATAATTTAACGTAATATTTTTAGTATTTTAAGAAATTTGAGCGGTAAATTTTTAAATTTGAGTTTGTCGGTGTAAATTTTGGCGTGGCTTTTCAGCCAATTCAGCCAATTCAGCCAATTCAGCCAATTCAGCCAATTCAGCCAATCCAGCCAATCCAGCCAATCCAGTAACCAAATTTAACCCAGTAACCCAGAAAATTTGGCTAGAAATTTCACAAAAATAGCAAGAAATTTTATATTGAAGTATAAAAATAGCCTTAAAATAAGCCATTTCTAAGTGCAAAAACCAATATATTTTAAATTTAAAAGTAAATTTGACCAAGCCAAAGAGAGTAAATTTAAATTTATAGATGAAATTTAGCCCAAACAAAGCGTCAAAAGGATTTAAAATTTAGCCTCATCTCTTATCAAATTTAGCTTTTTTACAGCCTCGTCAAGATTATCAGAGCTTACAAAAACATCAATCTTTTCATTTTTCTTATAGACCTTGTCGTAGTATTTTGTGAGTAAAATTTCAGCCACTTTGGCGATGTCGTTTTCGTTAAATTTGGCCACCGCCTCATCTCTGGCCTCTTTGTCGATAAAGGGCGAAATTTTCTTTATGCACTCATCAAAAAAGGTTTTATCCACACTTTCATAGTCGCTTGTGATGCAAGAAATTCTATTTTCCAAGCTCGCGCTAACCTCGACGCAGATGCCACTTCGCATCGCCTCATAAAGACTTTTTGGAAGTGTTAGTGAGCCGATCCTTCTGCTCTCGCCCTCGATAAAGCAAATTTGATCTTTTAGTGCAGAAAGCTCCTCAAACAACGCATCTTCAAAGCTTTTTTGGCTTGGTTGCGCGCCGTTTATCGCGCCAAAAACTGAGCCTAAGTGATTTGCCATCGCTTCAAGGTCTATTGATGGCGAAAGTGCCCTTATGAGCTTACTTTTATAGCAGCCAGTGTTGCCAAAAAGAGTGATAAATTTCGTACTTAAAGGACGCTCTAAAAACTCCAAAACATGGTTTCTATATGCCTTATAGCCACCATTTAGCCTATAAATTCTATATCCTATCATGCTTAGCACAAAGCCAACCGAGCTTGATCTAAGTCCGCCCTTTGCGCAGTATATCCCAACCGCTGAGCCAACCTTAGCCCTTTTATAGACCTCGTCGATGATATTTTGCAAATTTTTGCAGATGTATTTTGCACCAAGGCTCTTTGCTAGGGCTCTGTCGCTTTTGTAGATCGTGCCTACCTCTTTGTGCTCAGCATCATCAAGCGCGTATAAATTTAGAGCATCTTTTATGTGCGAGTAGGCATACTCATGCGGCGATCTAGCGTCTATTAGGACTTCAAACTCGCCTCTTTTTTCAAGCCACTGATCGATATCAATCTCAAATAACGCCACTAAAAGCCTTTTTTAGCTTTTGATAAAGCGGATGAAACGGCGTGCCATTTACCCTAACATCAGCGATCGTCGTGATGAAATTTGTATCCCCGCTCCACCTTGGCACAAGGTGATAGTGCACATGCTCAGCTATGCCAGCGCCTGCTGCCTTACCTAAATTCATACCGATATTTACGCCCTGAGCGTGAAGCTCACGCTTTAAAATTTCAACCCCAAGCCTTACAAATTTACTCATCTCAAACCACGTCTGCTCGTCAAGCTCCTCGATCTTGTCGGTGTGGTGGTTTGGTATGATCATAAAATGTCCTGGCGAATATGGGTATAAATTCATGATCCCAAAGCAGTGCTTAGCACGAAAAAGCACGCCATTTTTCTCGTCGTCTTCTTTTGAGTTTATGACCTCGCAAAAGACGCAACTATCTTTTTTTGCGCTGAAATACTCGCTTCTCCAAGGGGCACAAAGGTGCTGCATCACTCGCCCTCCTTTATCTTTTTAACGGCATTTTTTATATCATCTTGCCTCATAAAATGCTCTCCGATCAAGAAGGCATCAACTCCGATCTTACTTAGCTCGCGAAGCTGCTCATGCTCGTAAAGTCCGCTTTCTGCGACTATTATCTTGCCATTTGGCAAAAGCGGCACGAGCTTCTCGCAAAGGCTCATATCCATCGTAAAATCATCTAAATTTCTATGATTTATACCTATTATATTTGCTCCTGCAAAGACTGCCTTTTTCACATCGCTCGCGTCATGTGTCTCTACTAAGACCTCAAGCCCCAAGTGGTGTGCGTACTCAAGTAGCTCTTTTAGCTCGCCTTGTGTTAGCGCTTTAGCGATAAGCAGGATAAAGTCCGCTCCATAAACAAGAGCTTCTAAAATTTGATACTTATCAACGATAAAGTCTTTTCTAAGGATCGGCCTTGATGCGTAGCGGCGAACCTGAGTGATGTACTCGATGTCGCCCTTAAACCAATGAGGCTCAGTTAGGATACTAAAAGCGTTTGCGTGCTGCTCGTACTCCTGAGCGATCTTGATCGGCTCGAAGTCCTCTCTTATCACACCTTTGCTTGGGCTTGCTTTTTTTATCTCAGCTATGATCTTTATAGGCTCATCTTTACTTGATCTAAGTGCGCCCAAAACGTCTCTTGGCACGTATGGGTTGTATGCTAGAGAGCGACCTAGCCACTCCTGTGGATAGTCAGCTTTTCGCTTTTTTAGATCCTCTTTTGTCTTTTTTATGATCTCATCAAGTATCATTTTTTAAGCCTTTTGTTTAAATTTATTATGCAGCGCTCGATGAGGTGCAAGTGCTCTTTTGCCTCTTTTGAAGCCTTAAAATCAACATCTTTCATCGCGTGCATCATTATGCCCTTTGCCTTTTTGCACTCGCCAAGCTTGAAATAACCCCACGCTAGCGAGTCCTCATAGTAAGGCGAGTCTGGCGAGATCTCAAGCGCTTTTTGCACCATCTCTACGCCCTTTCTAGGGTCTATCTCATGATCAATTAGCAAATAGCCGTAGTAGTTAAAAAACATATCGTTATTAAGCTTTGGCACGCTAGCTTCAAATTTATCTAAGATATCAGCGATCTTTTTTTCATCCAGACTATCTTTGTTCATCTCGTACTCGTAAATGGCCGCCTTTGCTAAGAAATTTAGATCCCTGCTGTCGTTATAAATTTTAACCGCCAAAACGTATGCATCGCCAAAATTTCCAGTCGCAGCGTAAAGATCCATAAGCGTGGCGTCGTTGTAGCCATATTTTTTCAAAATTTCAATAGCCGCTTTGTAATTTTTATCATAGATAAAATACTGCACGATCTTATCAAGATAAGTGGTATCGTGAGTGATGTCGTAGATCTCTTCAAAAAGCTCGATCACCTTTGGGAAATTTCTTTGCTGAGAGTAAATTTCAGCTAAAAGCTCGCATGTTTTTTGAGTGCAGCCCTGCTCCTCGCGGAATTTCTCGAGGTATTTTGTCGCATCTTTTACATTATCCATGCGGTTTAAAAGGATATCAACTATGCGGAGTAAATTCTCCTCTTCAGGCTTTAGCGAGTATGCCTCCTCGAAGTATTTTAGCGCCGTTACCGTATCATTTTGCATCATACAAATAGTGCCAAGCATGAGCAAATTTTGAGCGTTTGGCTCTTTTGTGGCAAGCTCTTGCATCAGCTCTTTTGCATCGTTTAGCTTAGAGAGATTGACCAAATTTGCAACCTTGATCCTGATAAAATCGCTATCGTCTTTTAAACTCTTCTCGCCCTCACTCATAAGGCTATCTAAATTTTCATTTTTTGTGGCAAAAGCTAGCTTGATCGCCTCTTTTAGATAGGTCTTTTGATTTGTCTCTTTAAAAAGCCCTAGATAGGTCTGGATACTAGCATTTACGTCGCCACTATCTTGCGATATGAGAGCTTGCATTAGGCGTAAATTTACACTTTTGTTATCATCTGCAAGTAGATGCGTGCTAAAAAATACGCTTATAAAAATTATTAAAATTTTACGCCAATGCATTCTGCTCTTAGCTCCTTTAAGTTTTTTTTAAAATAATCCCAAAACGGAAATGTCCTGCACTGCTTAGGTCTTAGCTCATAAACCGAGCAGTTTTTGTTTTTCTCATCAAAAAATATGCAAGCAAAACCATCATCATAAGGCTTTTCTTTGATGCTTCGCCTAAGCCCAACACGTATTAAAAATTTGCTCTCAAACTCATCTTTTGAGATACCAAAAGCGGCGCAAAATTTTAAAATTTCACCCTCATCTATCCAGATATAGCCACTCTCGCCAGTGCAACACTTGCCCCCGCAACTCTCGCAAAAGCTAGGATCAAACTCATAGCTAAAACCATCAGCCCTCACGCGATCTCCTTGTAAGAGACGCTGTTTGTATCAGCTTTTTTAAAGATCTCGCTTGCCTCTTTCGTGTGTGAGCCATCTTCGCTCATCACAAGAGGTGGTAGGACTTTTAGCTTTGAATTTGAGTTGTTTCGCACTTCAAGTAAAGCCAAATTTGCTGGCTTATCCTTTTTGGTATGGATAAATTTTAAACTCACCAAATTTAGTTTATACTCTTTTAAGCATGCTACTATCTCGCTAAGATCATCTGGTGCATAGCAAAAAAACGCCCTTTTATGTGGCTTTAAATTTACGCTTATGCCTCTTATAAAATCCTTTAAATTTAGCGAGCTTGCATATCTGCTAACTTTTATGTGTTCATTTTGGCTTTTTGTAACACCGTCATGATAAAAGGGCGGATTTGAGATGATTAGATCAAATTTCTCACTATCTTTAAAATTTGCAAAATCAGCCGTTATGGCTCTAGCCTCTAGGCAGTTGCTCTTTGCGTTAAAGCTAGAAATTTTGCTATTTAGCTCTAAAAGATCAAGCATGCTTAGATCTATCTTTTTAAAGTCACGCTTAAGCAAAAGTCCAAGTATCCCACACCCTGCTCCAACGTCCAAAACTCTGCCAGAAATTTCGCCTACGCTAGAGCAGATAAAATCATAAAGAACGAGCGTATCGCTGTTGTAGCGATAGCCATTTTCAAGCTGGGCTAAGATCATCTATAAACCTTGATGATAAAGCCGCGTGTCACATCTTTTACGATCACTTCGGAGCTAAAGCTGATCCTTGCAAAGTCGCCAAATTCCTCTTTTATAAGCTCAGCAGCCGCCTTTGCACGCTCTTTGCCAACGCCGTAATTTACGTAGTTATTTAGCTTGCCAAGGTCATCTTTTTTGATATTTTGAGCGACATTTGATGGGATGACAAAATTTTTCTTATCCACGATCGGGATGATCTCATACATGTAGTTTGAGTTAAATCTCTGCAAAAACTCACTCACTCTGTTTTTGCACATTATGCTAACCTTGTCCTTTGCGTCCATATCGTCGCACTCGATGCTGGAGATGAGGACTAGCTTTGTTGGGGTTTCAGGCTTTGTCGTAGCTTGCAAGATATTTTTTAAATTTACATTTTCATTTTCAAGCTCATCTTGTCTGTTTAAATTTTGCTCGATATCTTTTTGGAGCTCGACTATCTGGGCATTTACACTACCGCTACCGCCTTTGTGAGTGGTTGAGCTTAGCTCACTTATCTTTGAATTTAGCCTCTCTATCGTCTTGTTACTCTCATTTAGCTTTTGCTTTGCATTTTCTAGTTCATTTTGCAAGCTTAGTAAATTTTTGCCACCACTTTTGTTGTTGTCTGTTAAAAATGTTGAGGTATCGACTATCTTTTTTTGTAGCATGTTTATTTGCTGGCGCAAAATTTCATAGTTTTGCATATCGATCTTTAGCGTTCTTTTTTGAGTTTCTAGCTCGCTTTGCTTAGAAAGGAGCATTTGGCTTGTCTTTGTGACATTTTCTTCAAGCTCTTTTATCTTTGCATCTTTTAGATCGAGCTTTGAGCTCAAATTTTTTAGCTCACCCTCGTTTGAGCCAAGTTTCTGCGACTGCAAAGAGATGGTTTGGTTTTGATCAAATAGCGTTTTTAGAAATTTAGTTGTCTTCGTATCAAACGCTTTTAGCTCTTCTTGGCTCTTTTTAAGGCTCTCTTCACTCAAACTTAGCTTTTTGCTTAGCTCACTTAGAGTTGAGTTTGCGTCTAAATTTTGCTTTTCAAGCTTTTTATTTAGGGCATTTGCCCTCTCAAGCTCTTTTTTAAGCGAGCTTATATTTTCATTTGCAAGTTTGTTCTCTTGCTCGCTTTTTAGACTCTTTTGTTTTAGATCGTCAAAACTCTTATGAAGTGCCGCAAGCGAGGCATTTAGCTCTAAATTTTTGCCATTATAGCTTTGTGCCATTAGATCTTTTGAGTTTAAATTTTTCTTGATCTCTTCAAGCTCGTAAATTCTATCTTTTAGTGCGGTCTTGTTTGACTCAAGAGCCTCCTGCAGATCGATTATCTTATTTGTCTTTTTAGAAAGCTCATCCTCCATAACGCTCTTTTGTGTCTCAAAGCCATCATTTAGCGCATTTATCTCTTTTTCGTAGCTAAATTTTTGAGTGTCGGCGTCATTTTTAACTCGCTCGATCTCCTCTTTTAAAAGCAAAATTTCTTTTTTTTCGCCTCTATCTTTTTCACTTTGAGCTTTTTCATACTCTTTTATAAGAGCCTCTTTTTGCGTAAGCGTCGCATTTAGCTCGTTATTTTGCTCTTTTAAAGCGGTGTAGTTTGCCTCAAAGCTCTCTTTAAATTTATTAAAGCCGGCCTTGGCATCTTTTAGCTTGCTCTCATCGCCATTTCTAGCGTCATTTATCGCATTTTCAAGGTCGATTATCTTTTTCTCATAAGCCTTTGAGCTCTCTATCATATCAGCTTGCGCTTCATTTAGGCGCTTTGTCAGAGCTTGGATATTTTCAAAGTGTTGCGCCTCAAGCTCGCCAAGAGCCTTTTGATTTTTTTCAACTATCTCGTTTTTTTCATTTTCGATATTTCTTTTCATCTCTGAAATTTTGCTTATAAAGTCTAAATTTTTCTCGCTCATATCGACATTATCAGCGGCTAAAATTTCATTTTTTTTGCTTAGCTCGCGCACTTGCTCTTGAAGCTCATTTACATTGTTTGATAAATTTAGATCCTTATCATCAACAAAATTTTGCATGTAGCTTTTTGGCGTGATGTAGCCGCCATACTCGTAAAGATCATCTTTGCTTACATATCTTTGCTTCTCTTCTTCGGGGAGATCATCAAAATTTATAGAATAAATCGTTTGATTAGTATCTTTTGGCGCCTCGTCCTCTTTTTGAAATTTCAAAAACGAGAGAGAAAAGCCAGCTATCAGACAAACAATAGCTAGTGCGATTTTATTTATCAAGCTTGTGCCTTGCCTTTTAAGATGTCTTTGATGACGCTATGAGCGTGATTTAGTGCGACCACGATCGAGCCGCCATTTTTTAAAACGATGTCGCCTCCCACGTATAGTCCTGGCACGCTGCTTTGGTAGCTGCTATCAACTATCGGAGTGCCTTTTTCATCAGTTTTTATCTGACATTTTTGTAAAAAATCAACCGGACTTGAGCCACCGATCGCATAAACAACCCTATCATAGACACGGATTTTGCCATTTTCATAATGCACTCTTACCTTGCCTGATTCATTATCGATCTCGGTTATATCGTGATTTAGCCTTACTTTTATCTTATTGTGCTTCTCAAGCTCCCAAAGAGCGCTTAAATTTGTCTCATTTACACGGCTAAATTTATCTTTTCTGTAAGCGATCGTCGTTTTGTTATACTGACAAAGCTCGATAGCATACTCAACCGCAGAGTTGCCACCACCCACAACTAGCACTTTTTCGCCGTTTGTGCAGTTATCTAGGTTAAAATTTACAACTGAATTTAATGACGGCGGGATCTTATAGTCAGGCTTGTTTGGACGTCCCATTTTGCCGATAGATACCATGACGTTTTTGGCTTTAAAGGTCGCTTTTGAGGTTGTTACTTTAAAAATTTCTCCCTCTTTTTTTACGCTTTCGACCTCTGAGTTGAAAAACGCCTCGATCTTTTCAGAGTCAAGCAGCTTGTCAAAATAATCAAGTGTGCTCTCTTTTGTGCCATCTTCAAACGAAACTAGCCCATGGATCGTGCTATCTTGCCCTTTATACTCTTTATCCACGCGTTTATTGTCTTTATAAAATTTTCTTATAGTCTGGCTGTGGTTGTCACCTTTTTCAAGGAGCAAAACATTACTTAAGCCATTTCTTTTAGCCTCCACTACACTAGCTATGCCGCAAGGTCCGCCGCCAACTACTATCAGATCATAAATATTTGCCATATTTTTCTCCAAATTTTATAAATTTTAAGCTGTAATAAATTGAACGTATTTTACTATCGAGATTCTAAAATTGAACTTTGAGGTAAAAAAAATGTGTGAAATGTCTTTCTATTTTGAGAAAGGTAATTTCGTGCTTAAAACCACAAGAGTCGCTCATATAGAAAGCAATGGAACGCTCGTTTTCCGTAATAAAATGAATTCTATATTGTTTCCAGTAAATTTTACATCTAGGGATTATGATATTTTCTTCACTATTTGCTGGTATGCAAAGCAATTGGGGTATTCGGATAGCAGAAATTATATTGAAATGCCGTATTCTAAGATATCACAATTCTTTGCTGAAGGTCTAAATAAAACTCGTTTTAATAACGAGGTGCTTGAGTTTTGTAAAAAGGTTTTAGGCGAAAACGGATCGGCAATCTACAAAAGTTTAGAGATTACAAATAATGATGAAATTATGACGGCTGGAGTTTTTTTCATTTCTATTAAAGCTTTTAGAAATACGCAAATTTTAAAATTTAAATTAAATACAGAAGCTCTCGATATTTTATTTGGTACTCTAAAATTTATGAGAATAAATTTACACGATTTTATTTCAATTCGAAGTAAATTTGCAAAGTCTCTTTATCGCCTCTTACTACAATATCAAAATATCAGATCCGACAAAGATGGCTTTAAGTGTGTAAATTTTAATAGACCTGATTTCGAAAGATTTATGAGCGTTCCTGAAAAATACGAAACGAGAGATTTGGATCGCCGTGTAATAAATCCTGCCATAGAAGAGTTAAACGAAAACTACTTTAAAAAGATTGTTCTCGAGAAGAAAATTGCTGAAGGCTCTAAAAAGAACGTTATCGGCTACTCTTTTAGGTTTATGTTAAATGAGGATGCTTGATTTTGCTTAGAGCTACGATCACTCTTACTTATCCTAATAATCTAGCTCTAGCTTTTGAACGTCAAAATTTATTTGCTCAGCTTTTGGGGTAGGTAAATTTTGCCTTTTACTATCGCTATCGTTATTTTTATTTTTAAACATTCTTACTAAAATTTTATGGATTTTTATAAGGTTATTTTTAATTTTTTTAGTCATTTTTGTTTCTTGGCTTATCAACCTCTTATTCTCATGGCTATGTACTCTTCCAGATCTAGGTCAAAGTTGTTCGCTTCCGCCTTAAATTGCATTAGTTCATCAAATGTGAAAATATCTTTTAGCTCGTATGTTGCTAGAATTTTAATGTCTGAATAGGTTAAAATACTTATTTCTAGGCTTTCTGCGATTTGTCTTATCTTTTTTTTCTTTGCTTCACTTACAAATACTATATAGTTTTGCTGATGCTCTTTCTCTTTTGCGTCATTTGGCTGTGGGGCTTCTATTAATCCCATTTTAAATCTTACAAATTCGCTCATGCTCGTATTGTGCCATTTTGCTTGGTCATAGATCGTTACAAGCACTTCATCTTTTATATATGGTATAGGTGTTGTTAATGCTAATTCTATAAATTTTGCTAGCGTATACGTTGGATATTTCTTGCGTATTTTTATGCCTAGTTCTTTAGAAAATTTAGTTCCAACCGATACCTTGCCTTTTTTTGTAGATTGCTCCTTTTGACTATCTGCTCCAGCTATAAATTCATCTAATTTGTCAGTAGAATTGCTTATTCTTTTAAAATCCATCTCTTTTTCCCTTTTATTTTTTTAAAATTCTAATCTCTTAATCTTAATAAAAAATAAAATATTAAAAATTAAGATAGCATTATTTTTAATTTTTCACAAAACTAAAAATAATAAATTTCCTAAATTTATACCAAAAAAGCGATAAAAATTATAAATTTTTATATTCTCTTAAAGGCTTCATAATATTTGCTTCCTTATCTCGTCAAGCCTTAGCTTTTCTTGAAAATCGACCTTTATCGTATCGCGAAAATCTGCCAAAATAGCTATATATTTATCTTCTGTTATCGACATCTCTGTTTTGATTATGTCGTTAAATTTGCGTAAGTACTTTGTCCTGTTTTTATCGTCGATCAAAAAATTAAACTCTTCGTCATTAAGTAGCTTCTTTAAATTTTCTATAAGTTCTTTATTCGCCTTTTCTATTTGCTTGGAGCTATAAAATATACAAAATAAGCCTATCGGTATAAATATGGATATTATATACCAGCTGTGTTGATCAAGCCAGCCCAAAATTTCTTTTATCGTCTCTATCGTCATTTTATCTCCTGTCGGTCGCTATCTTTTTTACATTTTGGTTCACCGATCGGCGCATAGTCGCTACCTTTACTATCCTTTTAAAATATCTCTTCGCATATCTGCTTCTTGCTATATTTTAACAATCCGCTGACTACCTTCTTATTGTCCAATTTGGAACACTTAATTCGCCATCGCCATCTACTTTAATGATAGACTTAGGAATTACCTGAGAGTTTTCTTCGTAGTAATCATTTCTCCAACTAACGGTTACATTTGAGCCTTCTATCTTACTAATTCTTACACTAAACTCTACGCCATTCTTTGACTCTATGTAAGCACCAACTTTTATTAGTTCATCTCTTGTGTTTTTTTCCATTTTGTATCCTTTCCTTATTGAATTTAGTTTATTATAGTGAAAATTTGCTTAAAAAATAATAAAATAAGCAAAAATAAACTAATAAATGATTAAAAAATATATAAAATTTAAATAATATAAAAAATATTTTTTTCAGTGAAAATTATAAGTAAAATATAAAAAATGCTTTTCTTCTTTCCCCTTTTTAAATTTACACATCGCTTTTGGCGATGCTACTATTATCTTCATTTCTTTAAAATATCTCACTGCATAAATTTTTGATTTCTTGTTCAGTTTTGTTGCCGTCGTTCATTTCAACTACGCTCAGTCCTAGCTGGGTCGCAATTTTATATCGCTCTCTTTCAAATATAATTGTTTCTGCTAGTTTTATATAGTCTTCTTGAATTTCTTTTATAAAATTCTTGAGACTTTCTACTTTTTTGGCTAAAAATGGATTTGTGGACGCTCTATTGATCACAATATATGTTTGCAGATTAGTGTTTTGTTCCTTTGCCATCTTGATTATATTTACCATTTTATCAAGGACGCTGACGTCAAACTGGCTTGGTATTGTCGGAATTATAACAATATCGCTTAGTGCTATCGCTATTCTCATTTCTCGACTATCTCGTCCGCCTGTATCGATTACTATATCCCTTTTTGTTTTGTTGTCCTGCAGGAATACTTTTAGTTCTTCGCCGTATTTATATGCAAAGTCAAATGCTTTTGGGTGATTTTCTTCGTTTCGTATGTTTAAAAATGTAGCTATTGACTTCTGTGGGTCTGTATCGACCAATAATAGTGGTTCGCCTTTTACTATGCCTTGGTTTATCGCTATATTAGTAGCTAAGGTGCTTTTACCGCTTCCGCCTTTTTCATTACATATAGAAACAATCATTTTTATTCCTTTGCCTTAGATTTTTAAATGATTATATACTTTTAAACTTAATAAATAATAAAATATTAAATTATTAAATAGTATTTCAAATAAATATATAAAGAATAAAAATTATATATTGAATATTTTTTTATAAATAAAACAATAGTATTTTATAAAAATTATTCTTTTCTTTCTGAAATAATAAAATTTATCTTAATAATAAAATATAGCATTACGTTAAAAATTATATAGCACATAATAGCGAGAGCTATAAAAAAGGCATCTGCATTGAGTAGGGTCTCTATTTTATTTGGTTTTTTTAAAAGATATAAAATAGTATTTATGCCGATCCCAAATAAATTTATAAATGCAAAAACCCACATAAACCGCTTTGCTGGGGTATTGAAAAGCTGTAGCTTGTTTTTCTTCTTCATGCACTTTTGTCCTTTTGCTACCTAAAATTGATTAAATATTCTTGCTCTAGGCTTTAATCCGCCTTTTCTTTGTATGATGATCCTTGTAAAAAGTTCTTGCCCTTTTAGAACCGCTGATTTTGTGTTGTTTTCTTTGTAGGTATGTTTAACTAGTTCAGGGTATTTGTCTTTAATTTCAAAGTCACAGCCTAAAATTTTAAATTGTGCTGGGTTGTGCCTTAAAAAAAATGTTAGCGGTATACCAATTACTCCGTCATAGTCAATTGGTATGTCCTTGCAATTTTTGACTTCTATGATCTTGTAATTATCGTACTCTGGGTATTTATTTTCATTGCCCTTATACTTTTGGGTTAATCTTATACCATTTTGGTGTTTTATACTTTTTAAATTTGTAAACCATGATATGTTGCTAAAACGCTTCTTACTGCCGTCTGGTCGTGTAAAAATATTTACTTGATGATTGCCTAGCCAAATTTTACCCTTTTTGTATAGCTCAAATATTTTTTTATACGTAATTGAGTAGGTTCCGCCAACTATTAAAAATTTCTTGTTTTGTTCTTCTACAATTTCTATTAGGTCGCGAAAAAGGGAGAAAGGTGGATTTGTAACTATTATATCGCCACTTGCCATAATATTTCTTACTTCTTCGCTTCTAAAATCACCATCCCCTTGCAACATCGTCTCATTTATTCCGCTTTCGCTGATCTCTATTTTCATCCCCTTTGATTTTGGGTCTTTAATATTGTACGTCGTTGTAATTAGCTTTTTTAGCTCTAGGGATTTAAAATTTAAGGCAAAGTATCTATAAAAGTTGCTTTTCTTGCCGTCGTTGCAAGGGCATACTACTACTTTGCCTTTAAAATGTGTTCTATAATCTTGTATTTCGGCTCTTATCTCATCGAAACTCGTATAAAACTCATCATCTACGTCATATTTTGCACTCATGAAGTAGATATTGGCTCTTTTATCTTTATCCGATAACCAGCTTTGAGCTCTTTCGCTTTGGGTTAAATTTTGCATTTTACTGCTCATTCCCCTTGCACATACTCGGTTTTTTCAGCTTGTTCTTCTCGCTCGTTCGGCGTTTCCTTTTCGTTAATTTCCTGCTTTTTGCTATCAAGCATTACCATTTTATCAACGACAATGCTATGTTTGCTCCTATTTTGTCCATTATTGTCTGTCCATTGGTCGAATTTCAATCTGCCATCTACGAAAACCTTTGACCCTTTTTTGAGATATTGATTTGCGATCTCTGCGGTCTTACCCATAAAAGTTGTATCTATAAAGCAGATTTCTTCTTTTTTCTCATTGTTAATAGTGTACTTGTATGTTGATGCGATAGCTGTGTTGCCTATGGCTAGCCCTGATGGTGTGTATCTGAGCTCAACATCCCTTGTTAAATTTCCTATTACTGACACATATGTATGCATGTTTTCTCCTTTTTATTGTTTTATTATTTTTTCTTTATTGCTTTGTCTATAAAATCTTTACAAATTTTTAGATTTTTTTCGTAATCTTTTGGCAGTGCCATTCCTTTGTCTTTAGATAGCTTTTTAGCCAATTCTATTTGTTTCTCGCTTGGTGGCACTATGACTTTGTCTTTATTTTTATCAATAAAATTAGAGCAAATCTTCCAGTCTTTCTCGATGCCGTCTGGCAATTGCATATTTAAACTATGTGCTATATTTTTAGCCCACTCGAGTTGTTTCTCGCTTGGTGGCTTTTGTGTGCTATCGTTTAGCTCTTTGAAACCCATTTTCTCATGGAGCGGTCTTATAAAGTCTAAATAGTCAACCTTTCCATTGCTAATTTCATCTAGCACACTTTCCATTTGTTTCGTAAATTCGCTTTGTGTGATCCACTCATCGTTGTTTGTTTTTATAGTTTCAATAAAATTTATACCCTTTGGCGTTGCTATGATATTGCTATTTTTGCCTTTTGTTTCGATGCTTACGTACTCTCTTTTAATAAGTGTTGGTAGAAATGTTGCATACGTGCTTGGACGTCCGATACCTTCTTTTTCCAAAAGAGATATAAAATTACTTTCTTTATAGTGCTGTGGCGCTTGTTTTTTTACTTCCTGTAGATTAAATTCTAATATTTGGAGCTCGTCGCCTTGTGCTAGATTTAATGTTATCTCTTGAACTTCTTTATCTTTGTCGTCTTCATCTTCAGTTGTGGCTACGATAGCGTTTTTAAATCCTTTATAGATACATTTGCTCGTTTTTGCCTTGAAGCTTAGCGTCTTTATATCTATATCATATATAGTATTTTCGTTAATCGCATTTTTGGCTTGACTTTGAACCGAATTTAAAAAGATAAGCTCATAAAGGCTTTTTTCGTCATCCGTTAGGCTTTCTTTCTTTGCTATTTCTTCTATTTGGTTAAAATCATGTATGTGTGAGATACGTATTGCTTCATGTGCTTCTGCTTGGCTTTGACTTCCTGCTTTATATTCTTTTTTCTCATACCATTCTTCACTGCCAAATTTAACGCCTACTTCATCTATAAATTCGTTTGATAAGCTGTTACTATCGGTTCTATGATAAGTAATTAAGCCTTTTTCGAATAATTTTTGAGCAAGGCTCATCGTCTTGTCAGGGCTAAAGCCCAATCTTTTATTTGCGTACTCTTGTAGTTGTGAGGTTCTAAAAGGTACTTTAGGCTTTTGTTGTGCCTGCTTAACATCAATTTTATATACCTTTGCTAGACTACCAGCTAATTCAGATATTTTGGCATTTGCTTCATCTTTGTCAGTAAATATATTGTCATTTACCGCATTGAATTCTATGCCGTCTTTTGTTTTAAGTTTTACTTTTATTTTATAATCGATCTTTGCGTTTGCCTTATTTTCCAGAAATTCTTTTATTTCCAATTCTCGCTTGACAATTAGAGCAAGAGCTGGGGTTTGCACCCTGCCTACGCTATTGTTTTTATCATTTAGCTTGTTGATATATGTTGGCGACATGATAAAGCCCACTAGCTTATCGCCAACCGCTCTTGCCTTGAAGCTATCAAATTCTTTTAAATTTGAGTTTGCAAATGGCACAGCACTATCTAGCCCCTTTTTTATTCCACTCTCTGTGATCTCGTGAAATTCTGCACGTTTAACGCTTTTTGCTATATTTTTAATAGTTTGATAAACCATATAGCCTATTCCGTATCCCTCTCTATCAGGGTCTGTCGCAATTACGACATCTTTCCCTTTGCAATCGTTAAATATTGCATTTATTCGGCTTTTGCTATCTTCTTTGAAATCAAATATTGGCTCATAGTTCTTAAAATCAACCACTATTTGATTTGTAAGCTCTTTGAAATGCCCTTTTGTAGCATAAACTTTTGCTCCAGTTATTTGCTCTATCTTATTGACCTTGTTTGGACTTTCAATTATGATTATTGTGTTTTCGTTCATAGCTCTAATCCTTTGCTTTGATTTTGGTGTTCTTTCCATTGTTTTGATTTTTCAATCATTTTTAAAACTTCCTTGATTTGCGTGTTTCTGTCTATAATCATAAACGTTTCATCTCTAAGAATAGACGAAGCCAGCATTCTTTCTTGCAATTTTTGGCTTTGTGCGTATGTGTGAACTCTGCTTTCCATTGTGTAGTCCTGTTTGGCTTGTTTGTCAAGTTTTAAAAAGAAGTTGATACTCGTATAGAAGTTTTTACATTTTTTTATGAGTTCATTTGTTCTTTTCTTATCTTTTGGATCGCAATAAAATTTACCAAGCTCTATAGGGCTGTCACTGATTGCTATGTCGTGCTCTTTAAGCACTTTGACTATATTTAACATCTGTCCTTTGGTAACGTATGGCTGGTCTTTTAGCCTCTCTTTTTGGTTGTTTTCGATGAGTTCCGTTGCAAATTCCGAAATTAAGCCAACATCTATTCTTTTTTCTCTCATGTATTTTTTTAAATTTTTAGCTAGCGTACTTTTGCCAGCTCCTGGACTACCATAAATATTTATTACCAATTTATTCATTGCTTTATTCTCCTACTTTTATGGAGCTACATATCCGCCACGAAATGTTTTATACTTTTCATATGCTTTTCCTACGTCTTGACCTATTGCTTTTGAGCCTGCGCCGATATCTTTTATTAAATTTGCACCTGCTCCTATACTTGCACTAGCTATTTGTCCTGCTACTCCAGCTCCTGTAGCTGATCCAAATCCACTTACTGCTCCGCCTATAAAACTTCCGCCACCAGCTTTTCTAGCTAATCCGCTTAATATGGTCTTGCCTGCTACTGCACCAGCCACTATTCCACCAGTTACACCGCCACTTCCATTTTCCATCTGTGTACCAAGCACTGCGTTGATCCAACTTGGAATTTTCCTTAATAAAAACAATGCTGTTATGCAGGTTATCGATCCTGTAATTAGGTATTCGAATTGTTTAGTAAATAGTTCGCCTATATAATCTTGGTATTTCTCTAGTTCTAAAATTGGGTTCATTGCTAAATTTAGGGCTATAAATGCTAATGGTGCAATAATTGCGTATGATAAATAGAGCTTATACCAGCTCCATAAATATGGTAAGAATTTTGGCATTATTAAAAATGGTATGACTAAAGGCAAGGTGCTAAGTATTAAAAATGCCATAAATTTACTAAAGAAAATCACTATTGTAATTCCTATCAAAAGTATAAAAAATGCTAAATAAAAAATCCAAAAAGGTATCATGCGAATTGCTGTTATTACGCCTGCCGATAAATAATCCATCACACCATTAAAGCTAATGCCTAGAAATGACCACTCTTGCGATTGTAAATACTCTTTTGTTCCGTAGCTCCACATCATTTCTCTTAGATTATCGATCCTGTTTGCTGACTCTGTAACAATCGATCCAAAGTCTTTATTTTCAAAAATTGAGCTAACTATTGCGGTTATTGCGTTCTCTGGGATTGTCAGAATGTATAAAACGCCCATATAGGCGTTAAAGGAGCTAAGAGTTGCAAATATAAAGCATAGCAATATTAAATATTTTATAGCTCCGAAGATCTCATCTCTTGTTGGGTAGCCATTATTAACTCTACCTAATAGCCAAAACACCACTATAAGAATTATTATAGTTTCCGATGCAGTTGAATATACTAAATCATGCGATCCATTATAAAATTTTTCAAATAAGCTCATTACGTTTTCTTGCATAACGGCTTGTACTTTATTAATCCAATTGCTATCGGTTAATATATCTTTTGCTACTTCTGTCTGTGCCATTTTACGCCTTTGTTATTTCTTTCATATATGTTTTTATTGATATTAGTGCTCTCCCATTACCTAATGGATTTTTAGTCTTTATTTTTTTTATTTCTATTTTTTTATTATTTTTTATAATTGTTTCTGTTGCGATTTCTTCTTCAAAGTATGGACTTTGCATTTCTATGATAAAATTTTCCGTATTTTCTTTTGTGGTAGGGTTGCCCACATTTGTTTGAATTTTGCTATTGTTCTTTTTGTCGCTCAGCCCTAAAAAATTTATAAAATCGCTTAACATCTTTTTCCCTTTTTACAAACAATAGGGAGCTTTGCTCCCTATTTGTCCTAAGTTTCGTTTATGACCTATTTATCTCTCCATGCCCTTGTTTTGCTCTTTGGTTTGAGCTTTTTCTTTGGTCATGTCGATCTTTTTAGCTGGATTAAAATAATCTACACCTTTAATTTGAGCTAGCGTTAGGTTATTTAGTTGTTTCTCTAAATTTCCGCTTATCCCCAAGGTCTTGTTGTAATCTATTTTTACTTCAAAATCTTGATTTTTTGCTTGCTCTCTATAGTGCTGGATTGCTGTTAGATCTCTTTCTTTGATCTTGCTCTCGTCTAGTCCATCAAACTGACTTACGTGATATAGAGTTTTTGTTTCTAGGCGTGGATTAATTGGGATTTTTTCCTTTACAACATAGGTCATTGCTTCCCCTGTCTCTTTGTCATACTTTATATTGCCGTCTTTGTCTTTAACAACAGCCATGATTTCTTTACCATCTTTGTCTAGCTTTGGTCTTATCTCATGGTCTGCAATATAGAGCATTTTAACACCATCGACTCTAGCTTGTAAGCCATTTTTAGTGGTTAGGATTTCGCCTGTTTTCTCATCGTGTTTTAGCTTTAGTATTCCGCCCATTGCGTTACCTTGCTCCATTGTCACAAATTGAGGCTTGTCATAACCCTTTATAGCCATTTCGGCTCTTAATAGCATACTAGTCTCTCTCGAGTATGTGGCTCCAGTCTTTGCGTTGTATGGAATTGTCCTATCGACTTCTTCTTTACTCATATCTTTTTGCCAGTCTGCTTTTGCTGTCTTGTGGGCTTCAAAGAGCTTATATTTCATGTATTTATCAAAGCTCTCTTTCTTTTCAGCGTTATCCATCTGGTTCCAGCTTTTTCTCTCTTGTTGTTCTGACTTGATATACTTTGTAAAATCAGCCATTTTTTATCCTTTACATCTGTTAATAACCTATAACTTTTGGGCTATAGGTTAGAGTTAGGCTCATTTTCTTCTTCTATGATTTCGAGGCTTTGGTGGTCTTTTTTTAGATAATCCCACTTCTTGCTTTCATCATCGTTGATTTCAAACTCGCCGTCTTGGCTCTCTTCGAATTGCTTTGCAAGATACATCTCATACTCTTTATATGCTTCTTCTTGCTTTAGCTTTTCTGCATAGTTCATTTTCTACTCCTTAGGACAGATTTTTAGAGTTTTTAGGCTCTAATCTAAAATTTAGGTTCTTACTTAAATTTTAGATTAAAAACTTTATAAATAATAAAATATATAATAATAAAATATTAAAAAGTAAAAATATTTAAAATTTATAAATACTATTCCTTTAAAATTATTAGTAATATTTATAAATTTTTTTAAAAAATTTCTACTCTTTATCTATTTTTATTCTTAATGATTTTAATAATTCATCTCTTTGCTCTTTTCTTTCATCTTTTACTTGTGTTTGTTCTTGATTTGTAATTGTCTTAGTTGTTTCTGCTGTTTCTATAATTTCTTGGGTCGATACTACTTCTACTTTATCTGCCCCTTTAAATTGCTCTATTTTGAACCAATACGGCACTTTCGCCTTGATAGGTATTTTAAAAAATCCTTTTACAAGTATCAAAATATCGCTACTATCCTGATTTTTTAGGTCTTGTGCTGTGACCAGCTTCTTTGCTTCTTTGCTTTTTGAGATATTGCTTTTAAAAAGATCCATATTGCCTTGCGATTTACTTATTTTTATGTTGGTGTAATCGCCTATTAGCTTACTTGTGTCTTCAGCATCTTTGTCGCTGTTCATGCCAAAAATTACTTGATAACCGCTGTTATTTTTAACGATATTCATATCATCTTCGCCATAATATTTTTTGATTTGCTCATAGCTTTGGGTCACAAATACAGGCAATAAGCCATAGCTCCTACATAGTGCTGGTGCTTCTAGTAAGAATGGCATCTTCCCAAATCTAACAAATTCATCTAAAAACGCATAAATAAATTTATTTAAATCACTGCATTCTTTTCCGCTCATAAGTTTTTTAAATAGCGTTTCTACAAAAATTCTAATAAGTGGCGCTAGGATGTCCATATCTTCGGTTTGGACGACTACATACATCGATATTCTTTTTTCTCTTAGGTCTTCAAATGTGAAGCTCATTTTGCTGGTGGCACTAGCAACTTGTGGGTTTGTAAAAACTTTCATAAAAGTATCGTATGTGGATTTTATCGATGCAAACTCATTGTCGGCAGATTTTGAGTAGGCTCTAGCTTGATTTCTCGTATTCTCATCTATAGTTTCGTCAAAACTAGTCTGCTTGAGCCAAATTTTGAAAGTATCTACATCATAATCTCGTTCTCTTGGTTTCGTTGGATCGTCTTCATCAGGCTCTTTCATGGCTTCTTCACCAAATTTCTCATCAAGATAGTCGAAATAATCAGCCTTTGGTGCTTGTGCCAATTGCGCTAGCGTTGCGTGCTTGTCTTTTTGCATAAAATACTCTGCAAAAAATACAAACATTGTTTTTGCCGATATTATCCAGTGATCGTTTTCTCTACCTTTTTCGCCTACAAATATTGTGGAGGCGATCTGCTCGGCTAATTTTTTTATGTGAAGATATTGTAAATCTTTAACTAGGCTATGATCAAACGGATTAAAAAATAATGTATTATCCCAGCTAAAAGGGGAGAATAGTTGGATTTCATTATTAAAATATTTTTGACGATAGCCTGCCGTTTTTACGTAAAGCTCTCCTTTGATGTCTAATACTACACAAGAATTCGGCACACTCAGTAAATTTGGGATAATCATACCAGCCGTTTTTCCGCTTCCAGGAGGTGCCACTACTAATGTTGAGAGCGGTTGTGTTGCTCGTATAAATTTTGGGCTTGTGCTGTCAATGTCAAAGCATCCTAGCACAAGTCCTGTTTTGTAGTTTATCTTCATCTTTTCAAAATCTGCTGGCGTTGCAAACCTTGCTGATCCATAATCTTCATTATCTCTTAGATATGGCATTAGCCACCAAATTATAGCGACCAAGAGTGGTGCTATTAGTGCAAATACCGCGACATAGGCTTTCATTTTTAACGTTGGCGTGCCAATATTTTGTAAAATTTTAAATGCCACAATTGGCACATTTACTATGTCAGGGTTGAAAATAAGTTTTACAACTACCAAATATGCAATTATCCCCATTATTAGGGATGTTACGTATATTAATATCCACTTTTTAGCTGTAAATTCTTTGCTATTCACTTTGCAATCCTTTTATCTCTTTGTTATTAGGTTGCTTTGTTCGTTCTACGTCTATTTTTATTTTTAGCTTACCGATCTTATTACTTAGTCTTTCTATTGCGTCAAAAAACTCATACATAGTCTTTTCTAAGTCGCTTTTAGCTTCTTCTTTTTTTATGATATGAGCATTTAGGTGATATGCTATTTGGTTTAAATTTTTTCCGAGGTGCTTAAATTCTTTCAAAAAATCAGCCAAAATTTCATTATTAATCTCAATTTGTTTTAGGGTTTGTGCATATTTTTCAACATGAATTAATTTTCTAACGATCGCAGATTTGCTTTCATTCCTTGCCTGCATCATTTTTGTTAAAATTCTTGCATCGGCTTCGGTAAAATAAATAAAATGGCTAGATACTTTTTTCATGCGATCATCCTTGCAATATCTATCTCTTTTAAATTGAGGATGTCTGTAATTACTCTTTTATTTTTTACCCTTGCTATTTGAATGATATAGTCAATTGCTGTCATTATTAGGCTGTCAAGCATACTTTCATCTACGTTTGATAATCCACCGCCTAATATAATATTTGTTTTTATTGCTTTTATGGCATCTTTTGGGTTGTTCGCATGTAGTGTGCTTAGGTTGCCTGCGTGTCCTGTATTATTTACTCTTAAAAATGAAAACGTATTTCTGATATCTATCTCGCCTAAGAAAAGCCTATCAGGTCGCAAACGCATTGCATTGTCGATCGCTACTTGGTAGCTATAAATTTCTGTTGCTATTTTAGGGACGGCAAGTTGAGTTTTATTTATGTTTTCAACTCTTAGTTCTTGGCTATCTTCTATGGTTACTACTCGCTCGCTTGGGTCTATTTCTCCCATTAGTGAGTTTAAAAAACTTGTCTTTCCGCTTCCAGTTCCACCGCTTAAAAGCACATTCTTTTTTTCGTGTATCAAGTCTTTTATTTTTTCATAGCTCCAGCCATTATTTATGCATTTTTCACTTAGGATAAAGCTTTCAAGCGGATAAATTTCTTTGCTTGGTATCCTTATGCAGATTGCTATTTCGCTATTAAATAGGCTTGATTTGTGCTGTGCTTGGACACGATATCGCAAAAATGGACTTGGCAATTCACAAGACAAGTGACAATGGCTTTCATCAAAACGTTGATTTCTTCTAGTTGCCAACTCGACTAAAAAACTATTTAAAAATTTAGCATCTAGTTTTTCGTCTTTTACCACTTCCCAGTGGTCGCCATAATCTATATTAATTTCGCAAGGCTGGTTAAAAATTAGCTCATTTGCGTTTAGATTTAGATATGGCTTTAAAACATTAAGAATGTTTTTTAAAATTATACTTTCACTCATCTTGCTCGTTTTGCTTTTGGTCTGGTGCTTGGTTCATTAAATTTCTTTTTTCTTCTAGCAACATCTCAAGCTTTTGTTTCTCTTTATCTGCATTTGCTTGAGCTTTCTCGGTTTTCTTTACCTGTTTTGCTATACGCTCCAAAATTTTGTTATAAGCGTTTTGGTTTTTGATTTCCGCTTTAATATCTTCTAGTTGCACGCTTGCTCCTTAATCGTTGAAATATTGCATTAAAACTTCGCCATTTTTAGGTTTTGCAAACCACATGTGATTTGTTGGCACTAAAAATATACGGCTTCCGCTTTTGATTTCAATTGTTGGTTTAATTTGACTTTGTTGTTGGATTATGTCTTGAACCACACTACTTACATCACTTCTTGAATTAGAGTAAATTTCATTTACATAGGTGTTGTTTGCATTGTTTCCACTATTAATTTTCGATGCTATGCCTAAAAGCAAGGCATTTGTAATTGTTGAGATTGAATATGCTATGCCGTATCTTTCCCAATATTTGTTATTGACTGCTCCAACCGCTCCTGTCATACCCATGTTATCAGCTACTATTGCATCTGTTAGCATTATGTTTATGCCTTGTGGCGTGATAATCTCTCGCCATCTAATTTCTAATCGCTCGTGTCCGATCTTGGTGTCGTTGGTGTAAAATCCTATTGCTTTACTTCCACGTGGTATCAATACGGCTCGCCCCATTGCGGCATATATATCTTGCTCTATTTGAGCCGTAACTATTCCGCTTAAATCCGAGCTTATTGCACTAGTTAATATGGCTGGGATTAGTCTGCCAGCTCTAATTGTGCGATACAGCCTATGCTCATTTGTGCTTATATCAACTGGCTTTTGATTTGAAAAGCTATCAACGCCATATTTTGAGCTGTTTTGATTTACGCTTTTTACTTCATTATTGCGATTTGCTAAAATTTGCGCTCGCATTAGCTCCTGCATTCGTTTTTTATACGCCCTTTGGTTGTCTATTGCCATTTCTTGTCGCAATTGTTCTTGTTTGGCTTGAAGCTTGGCTTGTTGTTCTCTTGCACGCTGTGCCATTTGCTCCTGCTCTTGTATATCTTGCTCAGGCGTCTGATCTTGTAAATTTTGATTTCTTTGTTCATTTAAAGCATTTTGTTGCTTGTTGCCTAGCTTCTCGAGTCTGTTTAAAATCTCAGTTAAATTCTGATCTTCATTTGGCTCTTTCTTGCCAGCTCTATAGATATAATCATCTACTGGGAATTTTGAATTTTCGAATAGATGATTTAAATTTGTTTGATTTTGCAAATTCCTGATCTTCTCATCTTTTGCTTTTTTGCTTATATTTTCGTCATCAAATATTTCAGCCGTAGCTGTATTGGTGGCAAAAAGGGGGGCAGATATAACGCTAATTGTAACTATGCTTAAAAATAGTCTATTCCCCTTTTTCATTTTAAATTCCTTTAGTTTCATTTATTGTTTTTTTGTTTTCTTTTTGGTGCTGTCTTATTGCTTCTTTATCTGTATTTAGGTTTTTTCTTATTTCTTTTCTATCTCTTTCTTCTTGCGTTTCTTTTCTCTCTACGCACACATAGCTATCGCCACTTTTAATAGTAAATTTTGGATTTATGGTTTCGGCTATAATGTAATCTCCTATTACTCTTGTTTCTACTGGGCTGTCCTGCTTGTCGATAACTGCAAAAATTGTAGGAATTTGTGGCATTTCATCTTTGGCATATTTAAAATATGTAAATTTCTTGTCGCTAAAAATTTCTGCTGATAAAAGCCATTCATTTTCTTTTTTTGCTTTTTGCGTATAGCCAGTATAAATATCGCTCTTTAGCACTTTTAGCTCTGCTATGCCATCTTTTATGATTTTATATTTATCGCTTTCATCTTTTGCTTTGGCTTGCTTTGCCTTTTGCACTTCATCGTCTTGTATGCGAATTACAAAGCTTGGATCATTCGTATTTTTGTAATCTGTCGAATATAAATAAAATGTGTGGATTTTTCCATCGCTTGTAAAAATAGTTAGACTTGTATCAATTCCTATAAGCTGTGGGATTATCGCTATCGCATTTGCTTTGCTTGGTATTTGCTCTACTTTAAATCCTGTTTGGTCACCCAATACAAAATTATCTATATCATTATCAAATATAAGCGTTGTTGCCATTGCTTGGCGAGTACGTATTTTATGCGTCTTATTTGGTACGTATTTTATTGTTTGTGTATTTTCATATCCGCTATAATTTTTAGTGTGGAATTTGTTTTGTAGTGCTTTTAAGTCCTGATTTCTTATGGCATTTTGCATAAGCTCAAGCTCTTCTTTGCTTATATCTTGCGATTGCTCTGCACCCATTCCATCTTGGTCTGGCATTTGCGCCATTTGTGGTTGAGAATTATTAAATTTTGCTAGTTGCGGATGATTGTTCTGTCCCATGCCAAATGGTTTTACCTTGAAATTTGATTGAACTTGACTATTGATATCCTTGTTTTTGTCATTAAAAATATCTTCGCCCATTGAGCCATTTTTTTGCTGTTCATTAACTAGTTCTTGTGTCTGTCGCATAATTGCACGGACTTCATTCATTTGTTCTTCACTTAATCCGCCTTGGTCTTGTTCTGCATTTAAATTTAAAACAAATAATGCTATTAAAGATAATCTAGTTAAATTTTTCATTTCTTATCCTTTTCATCTATTATCTGCGTTACTTGATATTTGTTCACTATAAAGCCTGTTGGGTTTTTCATTGTGTCCGCATAATTACTAGTTTGGTTACGGAAGTCATACTCTATTGCACTTCTATATTTTTTATAGCTAACTTCAGTGCGAGTTGGATTTGTAATTTCTGCTTGAAAATCTATCGTAGCTACATTTTGGCTTAAAATCGCTACGTTTAGAATTTTTATATCCCTATAGTAGTTTTTGGTAGTGTAAATTGAATTAGGATCACTAACCAAATTTTCGAACGCTTCCCATACCTGTCTACTACTTTGCGTACGTATTTCGTTATAACGCTCGGCATCATCTATGCGATTAATTAGCTCTCTATTTTTCACATATCCTGCAAGTATGCTTTTTAAAAGCTCTTCATTGTTTCTAACGTTTAGACTGGTATCGTCTATTGTCACAAACCTTGAGTCACCATCTGAAAATTTTAACAATACAGGCTTTGTCTCTTTAAGAGGCGTTAGTAGTGCTATCGCAACGGATAAACTTATGCTAACTATTGTTAAAGCAATGATCACATAAAACATATACGCTTTTATGTTTCGCTCCGCCTTAAAAATAAAATTTGGGTCTACTTTTTTGCCTTCGTATGCCATATTAACCTACTTGTATGATGTCGTAGCAAGCGCAAGGGCTTACTTTTTCTATTTTGC
The DNA here is from genome assembly GCF_003048835.2 of Campylobacter concisus. Classification (NCBI taxonomy): domain Bacteria; kingdom Pseudomonadati; phylum Campylobacterota; class Epsilonproteobacteria; order Campylobacterales; family Campylobacteraceae; genus Campylobacter; species Campylobacter concisus. The sequence goes on from NZ_CP060705.1 coordinate 1,105,488, forward strand.
TTGGCTTATCAGCACATCCGCTTAAAAATATCATTAAAGCCGTTGTTACAATTACTGCTAGTTTCATTTTTAGCTCCTTTGTTCTTTGTGTTCTATATAGTATTTACGCCAATGTATTGGGCTTTCAGTCTTTAATTTTTTTATCAAATTTACGCTATCTGAGCTTGACGAGAATACTCTTAAATAATTTCCTAGGCTTGACAAATTGACATTTAGTTTTGCGCTCTCGTTTCGTAGCTTCATATTTAAAAGCACCTGCCTAGCATTTGATTGAGTGTCTTTTAAGAATTTAGCTTCCGTAGGCGTTAGTCCTATTATCTCGCTTAGCTGATTTAGCGTATCTTCATTGTTTGTTGGGAAGATAAGAAAATTTGCGATATTGTCAAGAAATGATGAGCCACGCTCATTTCCGTTAAACAGGCTTATGTTTTGAAAGCCAAAGCATCCAACACCGCCTATCTTTCTCCACTCCAAAATACCTTCAAGGATTTTCTCTGACATTACTTCATCTCTTAAATAGTCCTTCAACTCGTCTATGAAACAAAAAAAGCCACGTATATTTTCGCTATTTTTTGCCTGATTTTTCAGTCTGTGAAATACATACATTGCGGTGAGGGCTGATACCTTTTTGTTTGGCAATATTCCATCCATGTTTAGTACTGATAGCTGTTTTGTGAAATTTAGGGCATCTTCTTTGTTGTCGAATATTGAGCCCTTATAATTTCCAAATCTAGTCTTTAATCTTGCTTCATTATCGGCTGGCAGTGAGTCTATGAAATCGCTTAACGACAATATTTGATCCGCTTGCTTATTGTCAAAAAGCCTATTTATTGTTTCTCTAATATCTTTTGTTGCATCATGCTCTTCAGGCTTTAGCTCTGCCATTGAGCTTAGCCATGACGCTAAAAATTCTCTATTCTCTGCTGTATCGGCTAGGCTGAATGGATTTAGTTTAAACCCATCGCTTTCGCTATCATGATATTCGCCGTCCATGTAATTTGTGAAGCAATACATACCCCTTAGCTTGTCCATTGCAAAAATGCTTACAGGATATTTGAAAAGATTTGTCATCAAGAATTGAATTGTTGTTGTTTTACCAGTTCCTGTTCCGCCTATGATCATTGTATGACCTGCTGGTCTATCTCCATCAGGTTGGCAGTGAAAGTTAAACAAAAATGGTGTGCCGTTTAAGTGCTTAAAGGTCGTAACTGCTTCGTCACCCCAATCATTCTGATTAAATCCAGTTACTTCGTTCTCAAAATTTGCGATCGTAGCTAGGTTGCTTATGTTTAATGTTTTCTTTCTTGCATTTAAATTTCCACGACTTGGGAAGAGACTAAAATATAGTGCCTTTTGGTTAATAGTCTCTCTAACAACGTTGAGACCTTGATTTTCAAGGATATTTTTTAGTTCGTTTGTGCGATTATCTAGTTCTGCTAGGTTGTCGGCTAGGCAATATATAGAAAAGCTTGTTTCAACTAGGTTTTCTCTATCTGCTTGGATAAGCTCCATCAAATGATCTAGTTTTTGTTGGACTAGTTCAACCGAGAAGGCTCTAGTATCTTTTATTTTTTTGATTGCTTTGCGTTTTTCGTACGCCTTAAAGTAAATCATCGTCATAAACTCATGATCACTCTTAATTAAATTTGACGTAATAATTGACTTTATTTGCTCTGTTTCGTATGCCTTAACGCTAATAAATCTCGCATATTTTGTTGTGCCATCATTTCTATAAAATTCAATATAATCTTTTTTAAATTCGACATAAGAGCTAATGTAGCTATCTGTTATTAATTCGTTTGTGTATCTTAAATTTGTTTCCTGTGCGTTTGAGTACGTCGCATAAAAATTAATTATCTCATCACTACTCATCTGGCGTGGCTGATAGGTTGCCAAATGATTTTTTATATTTAGAAGTGTGTTATTTAACAACTCCATTTTTTGTCTATAGTTTGAGCTTTCTTTATTTTTCTCGTCTTGTTCGCTAGTTACTTTTGTCTTAAAACTTTCAAGAAATCCAGTTATATTTTTAGTTGTAGTTGATATCAATAAAAAATATTTGATTGAATAAATATCTTGATTTTTCTCCCATTTTTCAATTATTTCATTTGCATATTGATTTATATTTTTTTCTATGTAATCCTTAGCCTTGATCTTAGTTTTCTTGATAATTAAATTAGTTTCTACACTATCTTTTAGCGTTGTAAAAAACATAATTCGATTTATTAGATAATCCATTTCATTGTCAAGACTAATTCCTGCGTAGCTTGTCCCCTTAAGCTCCACTGCAATTGTTATATTGCCATCTTTTGTAACAATAGCATTCTCGCCGTATTTGCATGCGATATTGTTCTCTTTTGCCATTGTGTATATTTCAGGTTCGCCCAGCATTATTATTCTGTCAGCTTTTTTATTTATTTGACTTATTTTTGAGCGGATATCACTATCTTTTTCTTTTTTTGTTTCAATTCCAAGTTCTTGTTTGTTTTGTTTCCAATCTTTAAAAACATCTATAAGTCCACGAGCCATTGTCTAATCCTATGCAAAAAATTTTCTTTGTGAAATTTTAAAATTTGAGCCGATGATCTCATAGATATCTTCATCGAAAAATTCCAAAATGAAAAAAAAGCAGTATAGAACTGCAACGACTGCCAATGAATACAAAATAAGGATAAACCACGATATAAATCCGATTACAAAGATAATTAGTAAGCTTGTTGTAGTTAGCCCCATTATTTTTGTTTTTCTCGTTAAGTCCATATAGCAGTCAGTTACAACCATTTTACACTCGCTTAAATTTACATTGCAGATGCAGTTAATCCGTAGCAAACTCCTAGGATTATCGATGCGATTAGCACAAACCTTATGTGTTGTTTTATTTGTTCGACATTAAAAAGTGCCGTAAGCATGAGGACAATTATCCATAAAATTCCAATAACGAGTATAATCGTGTTTAGAACGCTTGCAACACTGCTTCCTGCTTCAGTTATTTGAGTATTAGTGTTTTGCTCAAGTGTTTTCAACACATTTTGTCCGCCACCTGATCCAAAAAGAAACAATGGTGAGCACATTGCTAGATAAAAAAGCTTTTTCGCTTTTGATAGAATTTTTTTCATTCCATACTCCTTGTGTAATTTATTTTGTTTCCGTTACTATATTATTTTTTAAAAACGGACTTTTTGTATAAATATTTTTAAGATGTATGTTTTTATGGGAGTTCTAAAATATGATATAAGTTTTTAATTTTTATTTACTTTTTAATTTTTCTAAAGTAGCGTTGGCACTTCATTTATTTTTATAAATTTTCTTTTTACAAAAATGTCACTTTATATGTATTTTTATTTTTATTATCTTTTGTGTCTTTGACTATATATTTTCAATTTTTATATATTCTATTTTAATTTATTTTTATAAATATAATTTTTCTTATCATCTTTATTTTACTTATTTTATATTTTTACAAATATTCTTTTTAATTACTATTATTATTTAAAAATAAAATGAGATTTTTATTTTTATTTTTTTATTCTTTTGTAAAAAGAATAAAAAAATCACACTATAAAGCCGATTATATCGGCGTTTAGTGTAAAAAGTGATATATAAAAAGGGGTTATCCTGCCTATCTTCTCGCATTATATTTTTAACTTTACTTACACTAACATCATTACAAATCTTTTAAATAGTTGGAGTTTTTTTATTTTGGCTAGGACAGAAGCACAATGGGATGAATTTTTAAAAAACTATCAGAGCTGGGCGAACAAAAAATTCAATAAATGAGCACAAAAATATATCTTTTAGCTCGAGCCATATTTCATCGATTAAAAATTCTTTCTCAAAAAATACAAAACAATCTGTTGTGAAGATGATTTCAAATTTACCACGTGAAAGTATTAAAAGATGTATTGACTACACTCTCAATAACTCAATTGATGGCTCTGCCATCAATGAAAAAGGGGAGAGAGTAAGCAGTGACGAAATTATGAAAAATTGGAGTAAGGATTTTGGCACAAATAAAAATTCAAAAGACGCTTGGCATCTTATTTTCTCAATCAATGAGCCATGCAATGACGAAAAAACACTAAACGCTCTAGTTGATAGTGTTAGTGAAATTTTAAGTAGAAATTTTATGGGGCATAAGTATGCTTTGGTGCTTCACACACATCAAAATAACCCACACGTGCATGTAGTTCTTAACAAGCGTAATGATATGACTAGGCGTAAAATTCATTTTGATACTCGTGACGAGATTAAAGATTTTTTCGACGAAGTTCGCACTGATTTTGCCTATTCGCTTGGTGCAAGAGGGTTAAAATACGAAAATAAAAACGCTATGCATAAGGATTTAAAAAAAGAATTTTCTAAAATAAAATCTAGTATCAACCTCGAGCAGGATAGCTATACGGCAAAGGATAAAACACTAGAATTTTACGAGCAAATGCAAGAAAAAAATAAGATAGAATATAATGCAACTTCCAGCCGTATTAAGGCTATGAATGATGAGATTGATTTACTAAAAAAAGCCAATGATGAGCTGACTAGGCAATTTTTACTCTACGTTCAGAAAAAGGGCAAAAAACGTTTTAAGCTGGGGAAGGAGCTAAAGGAGAATAATAAAATATTACTTCAAAAAAACGTAAGGATTTAATAAAAGAGATTAAAAAGCTTGATAGTCTTTCATATAAAGCTACTCAGATTAATGATATGCATTTGGCTCACTACAAGGATCAATCTGATACCCTTAAATTACTTGAAAAATTTTAGTTATAACTTTAACAAAATTTATCCGCACGGCAAAGGCTCTAGTAAAAGCCGACTGGTTATTTTCTAAAAAGGTAAAAACGATCTATTGCTGTGCTTCGTGGGCGTGATGATAATGCTAAAAAATACTTTGATGATAGCTTAGTTGCTACACGTCTTTTGGGTCGCAATGAAAGTCTTTTTAAACTTAATAAAAAACTTGAAATTTTAGATCAAAGCCTTTATATTTTACATCACTCCGAGCTTGGCGATACTGAGAAAAATGAATTTAAAAAGCGACTAGATGATAATAAAGATTTTATAGCCGACATTTGCAAAAAACGCTTTTCATATATTGAAAATAAGCTATTAAAATCTGAAAAAATTAGTAAGGACGATTTTCTTTTAAAAGAGTATTTTAAAGGTGTATCTATGCTTGATACTACGGCTAACGAACGACTTATCAGGATCAAAAATGAGCGTAGGCTTTATAAGGATGTTTTGGCGGAACGTGAGACTATGGGCTTAAATGCTTACTCTTCGTACGATAAAAACTCAAAATGAAAAATAACGATCGTAGTAGATAAATGCTATTATCTACTATTTTAAAAATTTTCTTTGATTGTTGTTTGATAGTTTGCTAAAAATAATAAAATATATAACAAAAACTACATATAATTAAAATTAATAAAAAGTTAAGAATAGTAGTAATTTTTTTATAAAAAAATTAAGATAGTAAATATTAAAAATGTGTTATTTTGTTGGCACGTTCTTTAAAAATACTTTTTTTACATTCCTATCGGTATAAACTTCATCTCTTTTACTTATGTCGAGAAAAAAAGTACTATAAGCTCTTCATCTTGTATAAAACATATCAAGCGATAGTTTTTTACTCTATATCTCCATAATCCACTCAAATTCTCAGTTAATCCTTTTCCGCTACTGCGTGGATCATCACTTTCCTCGAGTCGATCAAGAAACTTTTGAATTGGTTTTTTGATTGAGCCGTCAAGTTCATTAAACTTCTCTTTAGCATAATCGCTAAATCGTATCTTATAAGCCATTTTCTTTCTTTATATCAGCCCATGAGGTTGATTTGCTTCCGCTAGCCAAATATTCAGAATAAAGCTTTGCTCCAAGCTTTGCATCTTCAATGTCTTGCAAGGCTTCGCTGTCGATCTTATTTTTCGATGTGTTGATATACTTTATCGTATATGTTGGATTGCTGGCTTTGGCGACAGCGTTTTTTATAGCTTGGATAATTTGTTGGTTTAAATTTTCGCCTGTAATAGTTATAGTTTTCATGTGTTTGCTCTCTATTTTTCAAAGTCTGGAATAACTATAGGTGATTTATACCTAGTATTACATTCATATGCGTCATACTTCAATTTATTATATGCGTCTGATGTGCTTGGTTCGGTATTTCTGTATTTCTTTAAAATGATTTCACATTCTTCGTCACTCAACTCGTGCTTTTGTTTTTGTACCTTTGGCAGTTGAAACTCTGCACATCCACTAAAAAACAATCCAGCTATTGCTGTAATTATCAAAACCTTATTTACTTTCATTGTAAATCCTTTTTTTAAGAAAAATTATAACATATTGTATAAAATTTTACGTTATAAGGCTATTTGGTTTCTCGACCAGCTTTATCATACTCTGGCTCTTCTTTGCTCTTCTTCGTCGATCTGACACACTACTTCGTCGTCGTGCCATATCATGCACCCAAGGGAGTCTAAGTATTCAACCATTAGCCTAACACTGCTTTTTAAAAACGAGAGCTCTCTATCACTTATGTTTGCAAGCTCTCTTGACTCTAGTGGGAGCGGAGCTTTAATTAGCTCATTCATTATTTCATTTGCTCTCTCAAATTTATTATAATCTCTATTCATGCTTGTCCCTTTTATGGCAATTTAAAACCTATTGCATAAATCGGATACACATTCTCTAGAAACCCACTTTTAGCCAAGGTTTCTCTTATTTCCTTGTATGTATGCCTGCGATCATCATATTTGATCCAGCCACCTTCAATATCTTTTTTCTCAAAATACCAATACACTTCATCCATATTGATGTAGTTTTTTTCCACATACTCCTGATTTAGTGCCATGTTATTGAGATAATCGCTTGCTGGTTCGGCTAATTCCATCTCATAGTAATATTCACCATCTCTTGATTTATAAAAATTTACTACTCTATAGATAGACTCGGTTTTATCAAGTGGTCTATCCATGTCCTTTTTTAGGACTATTCTGTCATTTGATTTAAATTTTTGCATTTTAGACTCCTTAATTATTTAAGTTTGCTAGTAAATTTGACTTTTCGTCTTCTATGCTCTTAATTACATCTTCTTTATTTGTAATTTCGCAACCAAACTCGTCTGCTAGCTCAATTATGTACTTTTGAAGCCTAGCACATTCGGCTATGACTTCTTCGCTGTCGTCATCCAAATCCCCTAACCATTTGCATTCTTTTAACGCCTTTAGCGTCATTTCATGCCTGCAGTAGCTCATAAATATCTCTCTCATCTTCTACTCCTTATCTATTTTCTCTTATATTTTGCTCTATAACATCTTTTGTGGCTCTTAGTGACTCACAAAATGATGTAAACTCGGTCTTTTCGCCTTTATTGTAGGTAACATAAACTACGTTAGTTGTGTTCGTGTCGTTTAACATGGCTTCGTATACCACACCATTTCTTTGCATCGATATATGCTTTTTCATCGCCATTTATCTTTCCGTATTGACTAAGTAGGTTAATTATGCTGTTTGCTTTCATCTCTTATCCTTTCTTTTTATAATAAGATTATATCCAAAATAAACTTAATAAATAATAAAATAATAAATAATAGAATATCATATAATTAAAATATTCAGTAGTAAAAAAATAATCTATGAAATAAAAATAATAAAAAAATACAAACATAATATTTAAGCATTTTTTTAAGTTACATTATGCTTTTTTTCTTCCCCCTTTTTAAATTTTACACATCGCTTTTAGCGATGCTACTATATTGCGGGGCGTTGCGGGGTATCCCCGCTTAATACCATAAAGAGCCGAGACCTAGGCTCGGCTCTGGCGTTCCAGCACTCTAGTGCAGGTCGCCTGCCATAAATTTCGGACAATTTGTAAAAATAAATTTACTCAACAATGCGTCAAACTCCCACACAAAGGGGATAAACATCACTTTATCAATACTTATTTAAAGCTTAAAGTCTAAAAACCATAGCTTTATCCTGACTAGCCAAATCCTGAACTATTGACGAGAAAATGTAAAATTTCTTACTACTTAAAAGCCTTACAAATGCCGATACAAAGGGGCTAAACCTAACTTCATCAATACTTACTTAAAGCTTAAAGTCTAAAAAGCAGATGGCTTGCATTCGATTACGGCTCATAAAATTTCGGACAATTTGTAAAAATAAATTTACTCAACAATGCGTCAAACTCCCACACAAAGGGGATAAACATCACTTTATCAATACTTATTTAAAGCTTAAAGTCTAAAAACCATAGCTTTATCCTGACTAGCCAAATCCTGAACTATTGACGAGAAAATGTAAAATTTCTTACTACTTAAAAGCCTTACAAATGCCGATACAAAGGGGCTAAACCTAACTTCATCAATACTTACTTAAAGCTTAAAGTCTAAAAAGCAGATGGCTTGCATTCGATTACGGCTCATAAAATTTCGGACAATTTGTAAAAATAAATTTACTCAACAATGCGTCAAACTCCCACACAAAGGGGATAAACATCACTTTATCAATACTTATTTAAAGCTTAAAGTCTAAAAACCATAGCTTTATCCTGACTAGCCAAATCCTGAACTATTGACGAGAAAATGTAAAATTTCTTACTACTTAAAAGCCTTACAAATGCCGATACAAAGGGGCTAAACCTAACTTCATCAATACTTACTTAAAGCTTAAAGTCTAAAAAGCAGATGGCTGTTTTTTATCGTGTCTTAGATGATCTTTCGTAGTCTTTTTCAATTTTTGCGTTTATCAAGTTAAGTCGCTTATAGCCTTCTCTCATTCCCTGTAATGTCTTGATCTTTGGTTCTATTTCTCTAAATTTTTCAATATTAAGGGCGTATAGGTCTTTTATTTTACTTTTCTTAGCATCTGGCTCGAGAAAGTCGTATTTCTTTGACAAATACTCAACTTGCCGAGAAAACTCCTTTAAAGGCTTTGTTATGCTGTCGAGACTAATTTTATTACTACTTATACCTAATGCTGTGCCTGCTACCAAATCATCATTAAAGTCCTTTAGGATTGGTTTGGCTGATCTCGCATTTGGTACTATTTCTAGTATCGCTTTTGTAAATTCTTTGCCACGTTCGTCATTATCAAATCCTAGTACAACTCCTGCATTTGGTGCCAGCTTTGTCAATGCTTTTATGACTTCCTTTTGCGTTGCCGATATTTGACCATTTGTTGAGCATAGGAGTGTTTCTTTTAAATTTACGTCTTTTATTTCACAATATGATAATGTATCTATCATGCTCTCACAGATTACAATATTTTTAAAATCCTTTGGATTCTTGTGTGCTTCGTCTGCCTTGAGTATTTCAAGCCCCTTTATTCCATTGCAGAGCTGTTTTATTGGCTTAGCGTATGCCTTTCCTTGCTGATCCTGCGTTAAAGGCTTCGATAAGTAGCTTATATATCCTGTCTGCTTTAGAAATTCTCTTTTGCCACTGCTTAGTTCTAATACACTTAATGTATATGTTGGCACTATTGCATTCTTAAATTTTTCATCCTGCTTGAGGCTACTAAATTTTATCAGGATATCGCTTTTAATTTTTCTTTTGCTAGTCAAAAACGAGTTTTCATCTATCTTATTTAATTTTTTAAATTTTTCTACTATAATACTATCATTTTCTTTTTGTTTTATTATTTTTTTAGTATTGTTTTTTAATGTCTTTACATCGTTTATTATATTTTCATCTATTAAATCTTTTATTGATACGCCACGATTTTTGGCGAAATTATAAATATTTCCCCTATCATTATCATCGCTTGGGTTAAAGTATAAATAGTGTCCGTTGCTTTTTCTCGTTATGATAATTGTATCGGAGTTGTTGTTTGTGAGTGTCTTGTAATTTTGGCTACTTTTCTCTCGTTTTTCAAAGTAGCCATTATTCTTTAAAATTTCATCTAGTGGGAGTTCGACTAAATTTTCTTTGTTCATTGTTTAGGACATAATTTTAAAAAGTTCTCACGCTTCTTTGCTTGTTTGTGTGGTTTTTTGTCTGTTATCGAAAAATATTTTTTAAGTGCTGGAGCACATTCGCTCGGTCTTGTTGGGCTTGATAAGCACAATAATGCTTCGCATGCCAGCTTTGCATCTCCTGTTATTTCCTGTGCTACTGCACTACCTGCAAACATTGTTATGGCAACAATACTTAAAACTATTTTTTTCATTTCTACTCCTTATTTAAAAAATACAAATTTTGGAAGCCCTAGCTCATCTTTTGGCATTTGCTTTGTTTCTGGGTCAAATATTGCATCATTTCGCTTATATTCAACAACTTTTTGGTTAAAGCTATCTGGTGTTAAATCTCTAGCATTATCGTCTTTCATGGCTTGTCTGCTCGATGCCATTGCGCTGGTGTAATTGATATTTAGCTCATATTGCTGTTGCATATTTTCTAAAATTTTAAGCAGTATAGTATTCGTTAATGCTTGAGCCTGCTTTTGATTATTAGCCTTATTTAATTGTTTGGATAGCTGTTTTAAATCATCTCTCATTCTATCTCTTGTATACTCTTTCGTTTTATCACCATTATGAAATGTGTCTTCAAATGCTAATAAATTGTTTGTTTTCTCTATATTATCCCTCTCTTGCAAAAACCTTTCCGCATTTTTAATATTACTGATCTGTGCCTGATAGTTTGCTCGTTCTATTGGGTCAACTGCCTTATTCATTTTTTGAGTTAATTCTTCTATGCTCTTGCTTATATTTGCTCCATCACGTAGTGCAAATGTACATCTATTTAGCTTATTTGCTAGTTTATTGCCTGATGCTTTTACTGAGTGACTAAAAAATTGGCTGTTTTGTTCTAAGAATGAGCAGGCTGTCTTAACTCTTGCTATATCCCCCATTATGTCTTTTGGCAAATTTTTTACATCTTCGTATATGCTTTGCATTTGCGCTATTAAACTTTGTGCATCGCCTAATATCTCATAAACGCTGTTCATATCTACACCAAGCTCTTGCATTTGTTTCTCGAAATTTAGTGTATCTTTAACCATTTGCTCATATTGTTTGATCTGTTCTGCATAGTCTTTCAGTGTTTGGGTGTATCCCATAACTTGTTGGGCTATCGCGGCTACGTCAATAGTTGGTATACCGCTAGCATTAACACTACTTAAAAATAGTGAGGATGCTACGGCAACTGATATAATCATTCTTTTCATTATTTTTTCCCTTTTTTACTCATTTTTTATAAGCTCCTGCTTTGTTCTTGGTCTTTTTCTTTTGTCTTATTTAGTATTTTTTCCTTACTCTGCGCTAAACTATCATTAACTTTTTTATAAAATTTAGGATAACTATTTTTAAAATTTGGCGTTTCTTTCTCTACTTCATTCAACATTTTGTTTAATTTTTCGTATCCTTTTACATCAAGCCCTTTTTTAATTTCTTTTTCATACGTTGTTTTTAGTTTTGCGTAGTTTGCATGTTCGTTTTCTAATTCTTTTAAACCGCCCTTGACTTCTTTGCGTTGTTTATAAACTTCTTTAACCAGATCCCCAACTGCATCTTTAAATTTGGGACTATCAAAGGCTAGTTCTAGCTTTTCTTGTCGCTGGCGTTCTTTTGTTTCGCTTTCTTCTTTGCCCTGTCGCATCATCATTTCTAGACTTCTATCCATCTCCTGCAGAGCAGTCATTATGTCTTTTATATCGCCACTATTCATCAGATTGTCAATTGATTTTTGAAAATTGGCTTCAAGCCTAGATTGTTCATCTCTTAATTTTTCAAGCTCTTTTTCGTGCTGGTTTTCCAGCTCATCAGCTTTCCTGCTCCAGTCTTCTTGTTCTGCTTCTCTTTCTTGTGAATGTGTTGTTGTAATTGTGGCATCCTGCTTGGCTTCATTTTTATTCTCTAGCTCAGCTTCTTTTGCCTTGATCTGCTCATCTATCTTTTCTTTTTCTTTTAAAATTTCAAGGCTACTTTTAAGGGTGTCATTACCATCTATTTCATTCAGCTTATCGCTTACAAAGTCTCTCTTTTCTTTTGGACTTTTAAATTCATTAAACTCAGCTTCTTTTGCCTTGATCTGCTCATCTATCTTTTCTTTTTCTTCTAGGGTATTAACGGCTTCATTCAAATTCTTATTTAATTTTAATTCTGCTGTTTCAAAAATAAATTTACGATTTATATCTTGGATTGTGTATTCTTTTTCATTGTCGAAGTTCTCTTTCAAATCCATATCCATTTCTCTTATCGTGAGTGTTTTAATTTTGTTGAGATCTTCTGCACTTATGTCTGTTTTATAGATATTGTTAATAGCTTCTCTTACTTCATTATCGTCGTTGCTACCATAAGCTGTATAAAATTCTCTGGCACATGCTACTGCACCTGTTTCGTTGCTTTTAAAAATTCCTGTGTTATCGATAGCTTCTTTGCATGTTAGCACCTGCTCTTTTACACTGCTTTGTTTTAATTCTTCGGATGGCATCACCATTTCTTGCTCTTTTAGATAACTCCATTCAGCCAATTGATCTTGAGTTAGCTCTTCTGCCATTTTCTTTCCTTAAACGATAGATTATTTAATTAATTTTACCCTTTATTAAATTCAACTAACTTTTAAAAAAAGTGATATATAAAAACAACTATTTTTTTAAGCTAAATTTAATAAAAAGCCACAATCAATCTTTAAATGCTCTACAATCAAAAAAATAAGTGTTTAATGCTATCCTTTCTTTAAATTATTTTTTTAAAAAGCCAACACACCCCTTTAAAATCAATTTAAACGCTAATTCCTTTCTTAAATTTTTTCAACCTACAAAACAATAAAAAATTTAAAAACTCAAAACAACATAAAATAACTTTAAAAAATTTTTAAGCTTCTACTTATTCTATTAAAATTTAAATTTTCTTATTAACAACATCTCTAATAAAAAAATTTCTTTCCCTTTTTAAATTTTATGTATTTATATATTAGTGTTTAGCGTGGCGGACATTTTGTAAAATATTAAACTTTTTATTTAATTTTTCCTTAGTTAAAAATATCCCTATTTTTTGGTGTTTTTAATTAATTCTTTTTATTTATAACTTAAAATAAAAATAACAAATAAAAGGACATTTTGTAAAATAAAGCCATTAAAGCAAGGTATATTAAGCATTTATTAATATTTATTTCCCTTTATATGGTTATTTAAGCTTTAAAAGATATAAATACTCTTTTTTAAAAATCTTAAATAATAAAATTAATTTAAAGTAAATTTTTGTGTTATGTTTAAATTTTTGCTAAAATCACCGCATGAAAAATTTAGAAAAAAATAGAAATATATATATTAAGCATAATCGTTTTTATATTGACTATCAAAAGGATGGCGTAAGAATTCGCCGTGCCACTGGACTGAAAAAATCCCCTTTAGCATTTGATTTTATTCGAAAAAACTATAATTTATTTCTTGGCTCTGAAGAGGATATTGAACTTGCTAAGAGCAAATATTATGAGCTCGAGGATATGCAAACTGATCGCATAATCAGAAAAGGGGAGCAAAAGCTGGAGCCTATTAAAAATACTAGTGAGTTTAGCTTTGAGGGGATTATTTATAGATTGCTTAATGAAAAATCCTTTTTAAAGGATAAAACAATCAGGTTTTATAATGTTGCTAGTCAGGCTGTTATCGATTTTCTGCATTCAAAAAACATCTTTTACCTGTCCGATTTTGAAAGGCAGGATAGTATTGATTTTGTAAAATTTTGTAAAAACAAGGGCTTAAAAGATAGCTCAATTAATGGGTATTGCTCTTTTTTTAAAATGGTTTTTCGTTATGCTATTGCCAATGATATAATCTCAAAAAATCCATTCTATATACCTAGGTTCAAACAAGAATTACATAATGCCGACAATGGTGATTTTACCCCTTTTAATTTAAGTGAGATTTTGCAACTTATAAAACATGCCGAGGGCGAGCTACGCTTATTTTTAATAGTTGCATTCTTTACTGGGGCTAGGACTGGCGAGATTTTGGCTTTGACTTTTAATGACTTGGATTTTCAAAATAAGGAGATACGTATTAATAAAACTCTATCGGAGCTAGGTGTTTTGGATTCTCCTAAAACTAAATCCAGCAATCGTACAATCGATATGCTTGATATTGTTTATAATGAACTGATAAAACTCGATTATACCGATATTAATCAAAATATTTTTTCTCTTTCACGAGCAGTTATCAGATTAAAATTTAATGATTTGCAGAGATCCCTTGGCTTTAAAATACATAAGCTTTATGATACTAGACACTCATTCGCTTCTGTAATGTTAAGTCGTGGCGAGGAGCCGATGTGGGTTGGTTGTAAAATGATGGGTCATAAAAATTTAAATGAGACCTATCGCTCTTATGCTAAATATCTACCAAAAGATACTAGGCAAAGAGCAACTTTTTTAAAGAATATAGCAATTTAAAATTTTAAAAAAATAGACACTTTTTGATAAAAATATGCTATAATATACTAATTTAATTTAAAAAAGTAGATGACTTTTCACCCCTTTTTTATTTATTTAAATGCCTATTTTACGGCATTTCAGCTTATAAATTTTAAGCTTTTTTAACTAGATCAGCCATCAAAAATGCAAGCTCTAAAGCCTGATCAGCATTTAGTCTTGGATCGCACTGCGTCTCGTATCTCTCTTTTAGCGAGCTTTCAGTGATGTTTAGCGCGCCACCGGTGCACTCAGTCACATCTTTGCCAGTCATCTCAAGATGCACGCCACCTGCTCTTGTGCCCTCAGCTTTATGAATTTCAAAAAAGCTTCTAACCTCGCTTAAAATTTTACTAAATTCACGAGTTTTGTAGTTGTTCGAGGCTTTAACGGTATTGCCATGCATAGGATCGATGCTATAAACGATATTTAACCCCTCGCGTTTTAGCTCTCTTAAAATTTTTGGTAAATTTTCGCCGATCTTGTCAGCGCCCATTCTGATTATCACATTTAGTCTGCCAGCTTCATTTTCTGGATTTAGCTTATTTGCGAGTGCGACGACGTCTTCAGCTTTTGCGCTTGGTCCGATCTTTACACCGATAGGATTTTTAACACCACTTAAAAAATGCACATGAGCGTCGTTTATGCCGCGCGTTCTCTCGCCTATCCAAAGCATGTGAGCCGAGCAGTCGTACCACTCGCCACTAAGGCTATCAACCCTGGTTAGTGCCTCTTCATAAGACAATAGTAGCGCCTCGTGAGATGTATAGACTGCTGTTTGATTTATCGCTGGGGTATTTGCCGAAGTGATGCCACAAGCTGCCATAAAAGATAGAGTTTTTGTTAGATCGTCAGCTAGTTTTGCGTATTTCTCACCGATCTCTGGCCTTTTAACAAAGCCTAAATTCCACTTATGCACCTGATGAAGGTCTGCCAAACCTCCTCTTGAAAAGGCTCTTAAGAGGTTCATCGTAGAAGCACTTTGATAGTAAGCTTCTATCATGCGTTTTGGGTCGGCAACTCTAGCTTTCTCGTCAAATTCAAAGCCATTTATGATGTCACCTCTATAGCTTGGCAACTTAACGCCATTTACCTCTTCATAATCGCTACTTCTAGGCTTTGCAAACTGCCCTGCTACGCGGCCTACTTTGACCACCGGACAGCCACCACCAAAGGTTAAAACTATCGCCATTTGAAGTAAGACCTTAAACATATCTCTGATGTTGTTTGCGTTAAAATTTGTAAAGCTCTCAGCGCAGTCGCCACCTTGAAGCAAAAAGGCCTCGCCATTGCAAACTTTTGCAAGCTCATTTTTAAGACTTCTAGCCTCGCCAGCAAATACCAAAGGCGGAAGTGCTTTTAGTTTTTCTTCAGCCTCTTTTAGCTCTTTTAAATTTGGATAAGTTGGTTGTTGCAAGATATTAAATTCTCTCCAACTATCTCTGTTCCAAGTCATAAATTTTCCTATCTTTTACCTTAATTTAGCGCTGATTATATCACGGCAAACTTAAAAAATAAAAGCCATTAATGGGATATTAAAGATATTTTGCATACAATCGCTACTTTAAATTTACCCAAAAAAGAGCATAAATTTTTCATGATAAAAGGCATTTTTTATTCGCTTTTAGCCTCAGTTTTATTTAACTGCATCTACTACATGTCAGTGCTCATGAACCCCATCAGCACGCAAGCTCTTATTGGATACCGCATGATCTTTGCCATGCCTTTTGTCATCGCCGCCATTTTTTTGTTAAAACAGCAGCGAAATTTCAAATTTTTACTTCTAAAAATAAAGCTAAAACCTAAAATTTTACTAGTTTTGCTTGCTACCTCGCTCATCGTCTCATTTCAGATGTGGCTCTATCTCTGGGCTCCAAGTAACGGCGCAGCGCTAAAAGTCTCGATAGGCTACCTCATCATGCCAATAGTCATGGTCCTTTTTGGACGGATATTTTTCAAAGAGCACCTCTCAAAAACAAAGTTAGCATCGATATTTTTCGCTGCCATTGGCGTCTTTAGCACAGCAGTTATAAGTGGCGGCATCTCGTGGGAGAGCGCTGTAGTTTTTTGCCTTTATCCAGTCTATTTTACCATTAGAAAGTACTACAACCTTGCAAATTTCTCAAGCTTTGTTATAGAGATAATTTTTATGTTTTTATTCTCATTTTATTTTGCGCTCACAGCCGACATGAACTACGTGATGAGCCAAAATCCAAACATCTACTATCTACTCATCTTGCTTGGTGCTATCAGTGGCATAGCCCTCATCGCCCAGATCCTCTCAAGCACGCTCGTGCCGATAAATGTGCTAGGTTTGCTTACATATTTTGAGCCTATAATGATGCTTTTTGTCTCATTTGCCATCGGCGAGAGACTGGAGAAAAGCTCATACTTTTTGATGATCTGTCTAGCCATTTCGGTCACGCTTTTGATGATAGATAGTATAAATTCTATAAAAGGCGACAAAAATACCAAGACTAAATGAGAGCCAAAAAGGCGTTATTCTCGCGCTTAGCGCCTTTTTTATGTGGGGGTTTTTGGCGGTTTATTTCAATCTATTTAGCAAAGATGTCGATGCTTATGAAATTTTAGCCCACAGGATCATCTGGTCATTTTTCTTGATGGCGGCAGTGCTTTGCATTAATGGCAAAATGGGCGAAATTTTTGCGCTTCTTAAGGATATCCGCTCGCTAAAGGCTCTATTTTTAAGTGGTATTTTTATCACCATAAACTGGGGCGTTTATGTCTATGCGGTGGGTAGCGGCAAAATTTTAGATACGAGTTTGGGATATTTTATAAATCCCTTGATAAGCATGCTCCTTGGCGTCATCATCTTTAAAGAGCGCCTGAGCAAAGCTAGCGCCATAGCCGTTTGCATCGTCATCGCAGCCGTTTGCGTGCAAATTTACGCCAAAGGTGGCCTGCCACTTGTCTCTATCATCTTGCCACTTTCGTTTGGATTTTACGCGATGGTTAGAAAGATGGCGAAGATTAGCGCATTTAACGGGCTTTTTATCGAAACATTTTTTATGTTTCCATTTGCGCTTGGCTACGTTTTATGGCTGGTTTTTCACTCGCAAAGCCACTTTGGGCTAAACGGGGACTCACTTTTAATGATCGCTTCAAGCATCGTAACCATCGTGCCACTTGTCGCATTTAACGCAGCTACGACAAGGATAAATTTAACGACGATCGGATACTTGCAATACATCTCACCAACTATCGCGATCCTTTGCGCGGTCTTTATTTACGGCGAAATTTTAGATGGCTACAAAGTCATCTCATTTTGTATGATCTGGCTGGCGCTTGCGATAATTAGCGTGGATAAATTTAGAAAAAGGAGTAAAAATGAATAGCGTTACGATTTATTTGCTGCTTGCATTTTTTGCGGCGCTTATTTTATATTTTCAGATACAAAAACTCACAAAAAAGCTCGACGATGAAGGAGCGGTGCCTGCCTATCAAAAGGCTGCACAAGAGGTTTTGCAAAATTTAAATAACGCTGAGAAATACCCTAAATTTTGCAATGTCATACAAAAAAAGATAAACGCTCTAAGACAAGACATACTCTTTGAAGATGCGCTAAATGGGGCTGGCGATAAGGACAAAGCGCTTGATACCTTAGAGCAGATAAGAGATAAGGTCGAGGTGCTTTTAAAGCGGGAAAATGCAAACTGGGAGAGCGAACTGGTTGAAATTTTAGACGAGATCGATGGCTTTGTGAAGGCAAATTTAAAAAACGGCGAAGAAAGAGCCGAAGAGCTAAGGGACGAACTAAAGAAAGAATTTGATGGGTTGTGAAAGTGACTTTGGTAAATTTTGATAATTAAAGGAGTAAGCGTGTTTGAATTTATAGATTACGATGGTTTTCAGGACTACTGTGATAAGAATAAATATATGGAGAATAGCTCTGTTAAAGCCTATCATTCTTACTTAAAAAACTTCATTAGTTTTTTGGAATATAATAAAATTTATTCATTTTCCGATTATGATAATGCGGATATAAAATATTTAGAAC
The DNA here is from genome assembly GCF_003048835.2 of Campylobacter concisus. Classification (NCBI taxonomy): domain Bacteria; kingdom Pseudomonadati; phylum Campylobacterota; class Epsilonproteobacteria; order Campylobacterales; family Campylobacteraceae; genus Campylobacter; species Campylobacter concisus. The sequence continues at coordinate 1,123,911 of NZ_CP060705.1, forward strand.
AAGAATTTACAAAAACGGGCAGAAATGAACAAACTTTTAATAAGTATATGCGTGCAGTAAATTATTATAGAGATTTTAAAAAAGGTAAATTAGAGACGATGCCAACAGAAAACAATGGACAACAAAAAGCTAAGGTAAATTTTCCACTAAATCAAATTTTATATGGCCCTCCAGGAACAGGAAAAACATATAGGCTTTCAAAGATCATGGATAATTTTACTCAAAATCTCAATGTAAAATCGAACGATGACACTGACGCGCTATATGAAATGTTAAAAATAGAAAACTACACTTGGTTTCAAGTGGCTGCAGCCATATTATATGATGCAGCTATTTCAAATATTAATAGTGGTTGGGTTAAGTTAAATAACGACATAGTAAATCACACTTTATTTAAATTAAAATCAATAAAATCAAATTCAAAAAAACCAAACCAGACAATATCTACAGTTTTACTGTCTCATACAAAAATGGATTGTAAGTATGTAAATATTAAAAGAAAAGACCCTCCTTTTATATTTGAGAAAAATGAGAAAAGTGAATGGTGTGTAGATACAAAAATACTTAATGATGAGTGTCCTGAAGCCATAGATCTTTATGAAAAATACAAAGAGATAAAAGATAAAAAAGTAGGCACAAGCTACACTAAAGAAAATTTTAAATTTATAACATTTCACCAAAGCTACGGATATGAGGAATTTGTTGAGGGTATAAAGCCAGTATTTGATGACGAAAACGAAGATGGCGATATAACTTATGAGATATCAAAAGGCATTTTTTATCAGTGCTGCGAAAACGCCTTGCTTCTTAGTGATTACAAAGGCAAACTTAGGGATTTTTGCGATCTGCCAAAAGATGAGCGACAAAAGTTTTTTAATGAAAACACACCAAAATATGCCATCTTTATCGACGAGATCAACCGCGGAAATATCTCTAAAATTTTTTGTGAGCTCATAACTCTTATAGAGCCGTCAAAAAGGCTCGGCGCAGATAACGAGATAATGGTCGAGCTACCATATTCAAAAGAGAAATTTGGAGTGCCGTCAAATTTATACATAATAGGCACGATGAATACAGCAGATCGAAGTATAGCCCTTATGGATACGGCTCTTAGAAGAAGGTTTGAGTTTGTGGAGATGATGCCAGAATACGATGCGCTAAATGAAACAATCATTGAAGGCATCAATGTAGGTGAAATGCTAAAAACGATAAATGAGCGTATAGAGTATCTTTATGACAGAGATCACACGATAGGGCATGCTTATTTTATAGATGTGTCAGACTTAAAAACGCTTGCGAATGTCTTTAAAAACAAAATTTTACCGCTACTGCAAGAGTATTTTTACGACGACTGGGAGAAAATAAGGCTTGTTTTGGGCGATAGTCAATTTATCAAAGAAAAGAAGTCAGCAAATGCTTTATTTAAAAGCGGCACTGACTATATAAACGATAAAATTTTATACGAAATAGACAAAGAAGCTTTTTACGTCGAGCAAAACTATCTAAAAATTTACAATTTAACAAGTAGCCAAGCAGATGAAGCAAACCCAGATAACAATTACTGAGTTTGAGCGTATATATGAGCGCATTATAGGCAAAAAAGACTTTTGCGATATAGAAAATTTTATCCTTAAAAATAGCGATGAAAATGCGCCTTTTTTAAGGATAGCAAGCGGAGTTGGTGGGAAATTTATACAAGCTAAAAGCTATGTCGGCGTCTTGCAGACAAAAAGCGGCTTAACGATAGAAATTTTGCCAAAAATAGCAGACAAAACCAACGCTGAAAGATCAAAAGCAGTTTTTATAAAGATGCTAAGGACGCTAAAAAATTTTCCATTTAAAAGCTCAAATTTAGCTAGTTTAAAAATCCAAAATTTACCGCTTTTGGAAATTTTCATCTCTATGTTTTTATGCGAGCTTGAAGCTCTTGTAAAAAAGGGGATAAAAAGTGACTATGTGGCGCTAGAGGAGAACCTAAATTTCCTAAAAGGGAAGCTAAATATAAACGAGCAGATCAAAAAAACAGCATCCACAAAGAGCGGTTTTACGTAGGATACAGCGAATTTTTAAGCGATATAAAGATAAATAGGATCATAAAATCAACGCTTAAATTTCTATACAAAAAGTCAAATTCTAGTAAAAACCAGCAAAAAATACGCGAGTTTTTATTTATGTTTGACGAAGTTTCTACGTGCGATGATTATAAAAATTTCTTTACTAACTTTGTTATAAACCGCCAAATAAAGCACTACGAGCAAACGCTTTTATGGTGTAAGATATTTTTGCTTGGCAACTCTTTTACTCCACACAAAGGCGATGATTTAGCCTTTGCCTTACTATTTGATATGAATGCGCTCTTTGAAAGCTATGTTGGAAATTTTATAAAGAAAAGCTTTCCAGGCACAATATTACAACACTCAGAAAAGCACCTCGTTGAATATCCAAAAAGCTTTAAACTAAGACCTGACATATTTTTAAAAGATAAATTTATAGCCGATACAAAATGGAAGATCATCAGGCAAGATAATAAAGAAAACGAGGAAAAGTATAAAATCTCACAAGCCGACCTATATCAACTCTATGCCTACGGCAAAAAACACGAGTGTGACAAGCTTTACCTCATCTATCCAAAGATAGAGGGCATAAGACAAAAAACTATGAAATTTAGATACGACGATGAAATGTGGCTTGAAATTTTATATTTTGATCTTGAAAAAGACGAAAATAACGCAAATTTACTAGCGTAACTTTCTAAAAGCCAAATTTAAATCTTCGCTTTTAGAGCCATTATCCTCTTATATGATGCGTCTATCCGCTCTTTACTGATCTTTTTCTCATTTACGGCATCCACTATGATCTGAGTGACTAGATCGGCCGTTCTTTGGTTATTTATCTTAAACTCACTAAAGAGCAAGATATCACCACCAGCATTTATAAATTTCACCACTTTTTGCGCCAAAGTCTCATCTCCAACGCCTTTCATCAGCATATCATCGCTAATAACCACACCATTAAATTTAAGCTCATTGCGAAGCAGATCGGTTATTATTTTTTTAGAAAGTGTGGCTGGATTGTCCTCGTCGATACCCTTTACAAAAAGGTGCCCGACCATGATGATCTGCGCTCTACTTGTGCTTATAGCGTCTTTGTATGGCAAAAGTGCATCTTTACTTAGAGTGACCTCGCTCTTATTTTTATGTGAGTCCTCTTTTGAGCTGCCATGCCCTGGAAAGTGCTTAAGTGTCGTTAGGATACCCTGCTCTTTAAATGCGTCCATAAAAGCATCAGCATAGATCACCACCTTGCTTGCATACTCGCTAAACGCCCTTTGCTTAGCGGCGATGATGGGCGAGTTTTCATCGTGCAGATCGACCACTGGGGCGAAATTTAAATTTATGCCGCACTCTTTTAAATTTATAGCCATTTTTGAGTAGAGACCATAGGCACTTTTGATATCAAGCGTGCTTGCGACCTCGTATGCGCTAGGATATGGGCCATCAAAGCTCTTGTCTTTCATGCGGCTTACGTTGCCGCCCTCTTCGTCGATAGCGATGAAAATTTTAGGGCTTTTCTCTTTGATCGCCTTTATGCTAGCTTTTAGCTGGGCTTTGCTGGTGATATTTCTGCCAAGTAGCATCACACCGCCAAATCTCTCGTAGCCAGCGTCGCTTAACATCGCGCGAAACGCAGTGTCTTTTGTGCTAGCGCCGTTAAAGCCGACCATTATCATCTGCGAGACCTTGGCTCTTAGGCTCACCTCTGCGCCGTTTAACCCAAGAGTAAAAATAGCCATAAAAAGTATAAATTTAAAAGCTCTCATCTTCTTCCCAAAAGCGATTTTACGCTTTCAAAAACGTCTTTGCCATTTAGCATATTTTCAACCTCGCTTGCTATTGGCACATATATGCTCTTTTCTTTAGCGATCTTGCTAATAGCCCTTGCAGTATCGACGCCCTCTGCCACCTCGCCAAGCTCATTTAAAATTTTCTCTAGTCTCTCATGCCTTGCGATGCCAAGACCTACGCGGTAGTTGCGTGAGAGTATCGACGAAGCGGTTAAAAATAGGTCCCCTGCGCCACTTAGCCCCATAAATGTCTCATCTTTTGCGCCAAAAAATTTGCCAAATCTAGCCATCTCGACAAGCCCACGTGAAATGAGGCTAGCTCTTGCGTTGTTGCCAAGACCAAGACCCTCGCAGATACCGCCAGCTATGGCGATCACGTTTTTATACGCCCCACACACCTCAGCGCCGATCACATCCTCAGAGGTGTATGCCTTCATATAGCTTGGGAAAAATGAAGCAAATTTTAAAGCTAAATTTTGATTTTTAGAATTTACCACCAAGGCGCAAGGCAGCTTTTGCATGATCTCTTTTGCAAAGGTCGGCCCAGAAAGAAAAGCCAAATTTTCACTATCCACAAAATCCTCGTAAATTTCATTTAGAAATTTAAGATTTGCCGTGTCTATGCCCTTGCTGGCGACTAAGATCTTTTGACCTTTGTTTTTGTAGTTTTGCTTTAGCCATAAATTTGTAGCTTGCGTTGGGATCGTGCAGACTAGGTACTCGCACTCCAAAGCCTCTTCTAAGCTTACAAAATTTGGCATCTCTCTTGGCGTTCTTGAGCTGATGACGCACTCGTTATTCTCACTAAATGCGTGAAATAGCGCACTACCCCACTTGCCAGCTCCGATGACTGCTATGCTCATTTTAGCCCTTTTTTAGCCTATTTTGGCCTTTAAAAGCTCATTGACCTTGCCTGGGTTAAAGGCACCTTTGCCCTCTTTCATCACCTGACCGACAAAGAAGCCAAACATCTTATCTTTGCCGTTTTTATACTCTTCTACTTTATCGGCGTTTGCAGCTAAAATTTGATCTATAATGGCAACGATCGCTGAGTCGTCGCTCACTTGTTTTAAACCAAGCTTTTCGATGACGCTATCAACATCCGCGTCGTTTTCCATTAGATAGTCTAGCACCTCTTTTGCAGCTTTGCCGCTTATCGTGCCATCTTCTATGCGTTTTAGTAAATTTATCATCTTAGCACTACCAACTGGGCTTGTCTCAATCGTCACGCCGTTATTTAAGCGGCCAAGAAGCTCGACTATAAGCCACGTAGTAGCAAGCTTTGGAGAAATTCCAGCAGCGATCAGCTCTTCAAAATATCTAGCCATCTCAACGCTTTGAGTTAAATTTAAGGCATCGCTCTCTTTTACACCTAGCTCGCTAACATATCTTGCGACCTTTTGTTCGGCAAGCTCTGGAATTTTGATCGCTTCGTTATACATCTCTTCTGGCACCTCAACAGGCAGCAAGTCAGGGTCAGGAAAATACCTATACTCCGCGCTATCCTCTTTGCCACGCATAGACCTTGTCACTAAATTTGTCGTGTCAAACAGCCTTGTCTCTTGATAGACCTCTTCGTCATATCTGCCATCTTCCCAAGCTGCACTTTGGCGCTCTACCTCGTAGTCGATCGCTTTTTGGATAAATTTAAATGAGTTTAGGTTTTTTATCTCAACTCTTGTGTAAAGCTTGGTGTCGCCTTTTGGACGGATAGAGACGTTTGCGTCGCAGCGAAAGCTACCTTCCTGCATATTTGCGTCGCTGATGTTTAAAAAGCGAAGGATCGAGTGCAGTTTTTTAAGATAAGCCACCGCCTCGTCGCTACTTCTAATATCTGGCTCGCTAACTATCTCAAGAAGCGGCGTGCCAGCTCTATTTAGATCGACCAAACTCTCGTTTTCTTCGTGGATATTTTTGCCAGCGTCCTCCTCAAGGTGCGCTCTTGTTACTCCGATACGTTTTTTAGTGCCGTTTACGTCGATGATGAGCTCGCCACCTTCTACGATAGGAATTTCAAACTGTGAAATTTGATATGCCTTTGGAAGGTCTGGATAGAAGTAGTTTTTTCTATTAAAGACTGATTTTTTATTTATCTTAGCGTTTATCGCCGTGCCAAAGCTGATCGCCTTTTTGACCGCCTCTTTATTTAGCACAGGCAAAGCCCCTGGTAGCGCTAGGCAGGTCGGACAAACGTGAGTGTTTGCCTCGTCACCAAAGCTAGTCGAGCAAGAGCAGAAAATTTTAGTTTTTGTATTAAGCTGAGTATGAACTTCTAAACCGATAACGACTTCAAACATATTTTTACCTTTAAATTTATGCAAATTTTTAGTGCGTATTTTAGCGATACTTTCTTTTAAAATATCTAAAGGGGAGCTTTAGTGATCTATTTATATAGGTTAAAAATGTTTTTGGAGAATAAATTTAAAAAGAGAAAAGCCATATAATAAAAATATGGCTTTAAATTTTAATGCTCGTGCTCGCTAATAGCGACTGCGCCAGCTAGATAAACGTAAGTTAGCATCATGAAGATAAATGTTTGCAAAACAGCCATAAGTGTTAGAAGTGCAAAGGCTGGAAGTGGAGCAAACCAAGGTGCAAGTGTAAGCATCGCAAGCAAGAACAAGTCGTCGCCTTTGATGTTACCAAAAAGACGGAAAGATAGCGAAACTACACGTGAAAGATGTGAGATGACTTCGACTGGAAACATAATAGGAGCTAGAAATTTGTTTGGTCCCATAAAGTGTCCAAAGTATTTGAAAAAGCCATTTTCTCTAATGCCCTCAAAGTTGTAGTAAATAAATACAACCAAAGCCAAAACTAGAGTTAAATTTAAGCTTGAGCTTGGTGACTCAAAGCCAGGGATGATACCGATGACGTTTGAGAAAAATACGATAAAGCCGATAGTTGCAACAAGTGGGAGGTATTTTCTAGCTAGCTTTTCGCTACCTAAAGTATCTTTACCCATAGAGATAACGCCCTCTAAATAAGCCTCAACTATGTTTTGAAGGCCTCTTGGCACAAGCTGCATCTTGCTCCTTGCGATATAGGCAACGATGAGGATGATCAAAGCTACAAGGCAAAAGTGAAACGCATAGACAAAGGCATGTGAATGGTTTAGCAAATTTGAGAATAGAAACAAATCTTTCATTGATTTACCTTAGATTTAGAATTTTGCGTGATTGTAACAAAATTATTGTTAAAACATTTTTAATTTTAAGCTTTGAAGTAGTCAAAAAGCAGTTTGCAAATAGTCGCTGCGACAACTATCAAAAACATCGTTCTAATAAATTTGACCTCTTTTTTGATGACTAAGTTTGAGCCAAAATAAGCTCCTAAAATTTGCCCCACAGCCATCAAAAAACCAACCGCCCAAAGCACCTTGCCGCCTATTATAAAAACACCAAGTGCTACGATGCCGCTGGTAAAATTTAAAGCTTTCGTGTGAGCGACCGCCTTTTTTAAATTTAGCCCTATCAAAGCCACCATCGCAAACATCCAAAACGACCCAGCTCCAGGCCCGAAAAAGCCATCGTAAAAGCCCAAAATGAGCCCAAAGATAACATAAAATAGCCTCTCGTCCATCTTTGCAGCTCTGTCGCTCTCGCCTATCTTTGGCATAAAAAGTGTGTAGATAAAGATGGCGATTAGTAAAAATGGGATGATGATTTTTAAGAAATTTGCATTTAAAAATAAGATGAGCGTCGCTCCGATGACAGCTCCTATGAATGTAAAAACTATGCCAACAAAGCACTCTTTATAGTTAATCAGCCCTTTTTTGGTGAAATTTAGCGTTGCTGTAAAGCTGCCAAAGACACCTTGAAGCTTGTTTGTGCCAAGGGCAAGATGCGGTGGCACGCCCATAGCCATTATAGCTGGCAAGGTGATCAGTCCGCCGCCTCCTGCGATCGCGTCGATAAAACCACCCAAAAATGCAGCCACAAAAAAGAGGGCGTAGCTAAGTAGATCAAATTCCATTTTTGCTCTTTAGTAAATTTAAGTCAAAAGCGGATTGTAGTTTAAATTTTTGAAATTTTATCTTAGAAATGGGGGTTAAATTTAGATATTGAAGTGTGAAATTTAAAAGAAAAAGCCTTTAAACGTTAAATTTAAAGGCTTTTTGTGGGGGTTTAATTACTTAATAACGCCGCAAAGCATTCTAGCGCCGCCGCCGCCAAGTGCTTTTGGATGGTCGCTGTGGTTGTCGCCACCAACGTGAACCATTAGTGAGTGACCTTTTAGCTCGTCAAGGTTTTTGATCTTTGGAGCTAGCACTGGGTAGTTTGCATTGCCCTCGGCATCTACGTAAAGTGCTGGTAGATCGCCTTTGTGACCCTTATCGTCCCATGCAAATGAGTGCATTTTTGTCTCAGCTGGATCCCAGTGACCACCTGCTTTCATACCAAGACCTTTCTCAGTCGCGCCACAATCAGCATTTTGATGAACGTGAAAGCCGTGAAGTCCTGCAGGAAGACCTTTTAAATTTGGAAAAAACGCAACGCCGTAGTTTGTCTTAACAGCTACTACTTCGCCAACGCTCTTATCGCCCTTTTCGCTTAGTTCGCTAACTGGGATCACAAGATGCTCGCCAGCCTTTGGATCAAAGTGATGGCCCTCGTGAGCAAAAAGTAGTGTTCCTAAAACAGCACTTAGTAAAACGATTTTTTTCATACACACTCCTTATGGATAAAATTGTAGGTGAAGTCTATCCTAAATTTAAAAATTTAGCAATAATTTTTATTTTTTGAGATTTTTTACGATGGTTTCTAGCTCTTTGCTCTGCCCTATCCTATAAAGCGCAAAGTCGTATTTTATCGGATCAAGCTCGTCAAATTCTCTAAGTTTTTTTGTAAGATCCATGACCGCTTTGAAATCGTAGCTCTTTCTGTTTATAAGTCCTAAATTTAATGAAACCCTATGCGTATGCACATCAAGTGGCATCAAAAGCCTATCTTTTGGCAAATTTTTAAATAATCCAAGGTCGATGTCGCTATCTCGCACCATCCAGCGAAGATACATGTTATAGCGTTTATATGGGCTTTGAGGCTCTTTGCTAAAGCTCTTACCAAAGAAAAACTCATATCCATCTGAGCGGTAAGAATTTAGCCCGTAAATAAATTTAATAAGCCCATTTACTGCTTCTATCATCTCGCCATTTTTTGCAAGACCTTGGCGTAAAATTTCTTCTATGTCAGCCTCTTTTTTTAGGCGTGAAAGTGTGATAAAAATTTCTTTTACGTCATTTTCATTTTGAAAGCGGTATTTGAAATTTGAAAGATTTTTCTTGATATTTTTCTCGCTCTCATCAAGCAGGTTAAATTCAAGCGAATTTAGAAATTTCACTATCATTTTTGCGTTGCCATAGGCAAATAACGCACAAATGAGCGCTATGTTTGGCTCTTTAAATTTAGTAGCTACTTGAAGTGGGTCCGGGGCGTCAAATAGCCCCGAATTTGTATTTTTGCTAAGTACGTGTGAGTCTAAAAGGCTCTTTAGTTCGCTCATTGTTTTAGTGAAAGAAGCGTGTCAAGCATCTGATCAACTGTCGTGATGATCTTTGCAGCTGCGCCGTAGCTTGCTTGAAAGCGGATCAAGTTTGTAAGCTCTTCGTTAGTATCTACGCCACTTGTTGATTGAAATTCCTCTTCAGCAGTCCTTTGCAAAGATGTGTTTGTGTCGTGGATAGTGTTGTTTGCCTCGGTATCGCTCGCCATATCGGTTGTAAAATATCGGTAATATCCCTCGATCGTCTCATCTCTATCAAGCGCAGTGCCACTTGAGTAAAATGTCTGCTTTTGGTACTGAAGCTGTATCATCTTATTTGCAACTTCGTTGTTGCCCACGACTGGCTTTGAGTAGGCACGAAGTTTTGTGTGATCTTGGGTGAAATTTTGATTGATACCTATTGTATTTGAGTTTGTGCCAGAAAAAAATCTGTTGATACCAACAACGCCTGGGAAATTTGTGCCGTGATCGACTATTGAGATGCTATAAAGCCCTTGAGCTTGCTTTGGTATGAGCGCAAATGTGCCTTGGTGCGTGTTTTTATCATAAAAATACGACGCTTCAAAGAAGTCATCGACGTCATTTAGCATGTTGTTATCGTTGTTATCGTCTGAATTTGAGTTAAAATCCTGCACAACAGAGTTGCCGTATTTTGTATCGTTCATCGTCGTTGTGCCGTTTATCTCGATAGTCTTTTTAGCTACGACATTACCCTTGTTGTCATAAACGATAGCATCAAAACTGCCGTTTCTTATGCTGTTGTCGTGGTTCATCAGCGTCTTGTCATTTTCTAGGTAGCTGATCGGATCTGAGTTTGAAATTTCAACCGCAGACTCGGCATAGACGTTATTTGTGCTAGTTATTAAAGTTTTTGAAAATGTATTTAGATTGTCGATATATTTTTGGATGATACCATCACTAAATTTATCATTATCTGGCTCGTAGTTGCGACCTCTAAGATCAAGTGCAGCGCCTATCTTGCCATTTGTGATCTTCTCCTCCATAGGGATGCGTCTGCCATCTTCTCTTTCATAATAAATTTTTGTGTATTGCCCACTCTCAGTTGAGCTCATAGAAATTTCATGAAAATTTACGCCATCAACGATGCTTACACCGCCGATATTTAGGTTGTAGTATCTTCCTTGATCGCTTATGCCTGTATCTATCCTTGACTCGCTTTTTAGATCGCTTTTATAAACAGCTGTATTTACCAGCTTTGACATAGCAAGCTCTAGCTCATCGCGCTTGTCACGAAGGTCATTTGCATTTATCTTGATGCCAGCGTCTGCGCCAGATTCAACTCTTTGAATTTGTTTATTGATATTTGCTATTTGCTTGCCAAGTGAGTTTATCTCGTTTATATTTATCTTTATAGTCTCATCTATCTGCGTGTGCATATCATAAAGCATCTTTGATGAGCGGTTGATGCTAGCTGTTAAAACGCTAGCTTTGTTTATCAAATTTACCTTTTGAGCGCCCTCGTCTGGGTTTGAAGCAAAGTTATTCCACGCAGCAAAATACTCCTGTATATCTTTTACCATGCCGTTATCTTTTAGATCTGGGAAGTATTTTGTCGCCTCTTGTAAAATTCTCTGTTTATAGCCTGTATTTTCTAAATTTGATGATGAATATTTTAGTCTTTGGTAGGCAAACTCGTCGTGAAGTCTTGTCACAGTATCTACTTGCGTACCTGTGCCAACGCCACCAGGGACTGTGTTCATCGCTGGAGATGCTGACTGGACTACACGCTGCCTTGTGTAGTAGTTACTATCGGCGTTTGTGATGTTGTTTCCAGTTGTGCTTATTTGCACTTGGGCTGCATTTAGCCCTGAAACGCCTGTGCCTAATGACATAAAGATATTAGCCATTTGTTAAACCCTTGATTTGTAAAAATTATTATCTGTGCCGCTGCCGTCTTGTCCGTATTCATTAGTCTGAGTACCAAAGACTTTTTTGCTAAGTGAGTCGAAAAACTCCTTAACAACAACGACGTGTCTTGCATATTCTTTATTTACTTTATGTAAAATTTCAAGCTTTGAACGCATAAGCACTAGCTTTGACTTCACTTCATCATCTAAAACGCTTGCAAGTGTCGTAGTGCCACTCTCTTTTGAGACCCTTAGCAGTTCTTTATCCAAAGCTCTTTTGGTATCTTCAAAAGCACGCACGAGAGCATTTTTCTTCTTCACGCTCTCATCAACGCTTGAGTGTTTCGCCTCTTTTATATTGGCGATATCTTGCATCGTTAAATTTATAAGCTCGTCTAGCTCGCCTATGGCCTCGTCCAAAAGCTTTTTAATCATTTAAATTCCTTTAAATTTAGAGCAACGCATCAGCCACAGCTTTTGCTGTTTTAGAGATATCTACCTGATAGGTGCCATTTGCTATTGCATCAGCTATCTCTTTTACTCTTGCGTTTTCGTTTGTTTTTACTTCTTTGTTTTCATTTTCAACTCTAGCATCGCTATTTTTATTTAGCGTATTTGCCTGGTAGTTTGGTCTTTGGTTCAAAGGAGTTATCATATCCATACCTCTTAAAATAAAATGTTTATATCACTACATCGGCAAAATATAAATTTACTTAAGAGTCTCTCTTCAAAAAATCGTATAAAAGTTCTGAAAAACCTAAATTTCCACTCAAAGCTTTGCTCATAGCGTCGTTATACATAGACCTATAAATGTCGCTGCCAGCGGCTTTTGGATAGAGTGAGTTCTTATCATCTTCTTTTAAAGCGATATCAAGAACAGCTTTTACCATAAATGCTTCAAAAGCATCAGTTTGCTCTTTTAAAAGTGCATCTTGTTTGGCATTTGCGTTTTTTATCTTGTTTGCTGAGATGTCACTATATGAATTTAGTGCTAGGGTGTTGTCTATTTGCATTATATTATCTCCAGATCGACTTGTATCGCGCCAACTCGTTTTAAATTTTCAAGTATCGAGATGATGTCACTTGGTGTTGCACCAAGCTTGTTTAGCGCTCTTGTCACGTTTGCAACAGTTGTTTTCTCGCCTGAAATTTTAAGTAGATTTTGACTAGGGGCTACTGAGGTGTCGCTACCTATATTTACATCATTTTGCGCTGCCTCTTCGTAGCTGTTTGGCTCTATTTTTATTGTAATTGCGCCGTGAGTTATCACAACTGGACTGACCACAGCGTTTATACCGCTAACTATAGTGCCAGTTCTCTCATCAACCACGATCTTTTCATCTGGCTTATACTCCACATCAAGATCAAGCACAGCGCTTGCAAGCTCGATGATGCTAACGTCATCTGGCTTTTTAACGATGACCGTTCTTGGATCTATCGCCTTTGCAGTATCGTCTGAGATGTTTGCATTTATGGCATTTTGGATATCAAGAGCGGTTTTGAAATTTGTATCTTTTAGGCTTAGCTTTATGCTATCTTGGTTGTAGATATCATAAGTAACCTCGCGCTCCACAAGGGCGCCATTTAGGATAGTGCCAACGGTTGGGTGGTTGCCACCACTTCTGCCTGCACTCTTGCCACCGATACTTAGAGGGCCCTGAGCTAAAGCGTAGATATCGCCATCAACGCCTTTTAGCGGGGTCATAAGAAGTGTGCCACCTTGCAAGCTTTTTGCGTCGCCGATAGATGAGATCTCGATATCAAGCTTGTCGCCATGCCTTGCAAATGCAGGCAATTTTGCTGTCACCATAACAGCGGCTGCGTTTTTAGACTTGATATCATCTGGATTTATCTTGACATTTACGCCTTGAAGCATGTTTGATAGCGACTGGATCGTAAATTTTGACGTTGAGCCATCCCCTGTGCCGTTTAGTCCGACAACCAAACCATAGCCTATTAGCTGATTATCCCTTACGCCAACGATATTTGCAAGCTCTTTTATCTGCGTAGCAAAGGCTGAAGTAGCTATAACTGAAGCTGCTACAAAAGATAAAAATTTTTTCATATTTTTTCCTAAAATTTAGCTATTTTAGGTTTTTAAAGCAAAAGATGTTCCAAATTTTACTGAAAATAAGAGAGAGAAGTGGCTCCAAATTTTTTAAATTTAATAAGTTTATATGCAGAAATTTCATCATTAAATTTAAAGTCGCTGTTATGCTCAAAAACTATCATATAAATTTTCTCTTTTTTTAGCTGCGAGATCAAATTTACAAGCTTTTCATAGATATCATCAAAGCCAGCCCTTATGTCAAATGGCGGATCAAGATAGAGTAAAACCTTGCCATTTTGCGAATTTACAAGATCAGGCAAAAGCGTAAAAGTATCGCCATTTATAGCTTTTAAATTTGAACTTTGCAGGCTTGAAAGATTGCTTTGCGTGATCTTAAAAGCAGCCCTATCTTTTTCGATAGCGATAGCCTCACGTGCTCCGTTGCTAACAGCCTCGCTTGCCATCACGCCACTTCCACCAAAGCCCTCTATAAATGTAAGTGAGTAAATTTCATCTCTGATGACGTTAAAAAAGGACTCTTTTACGATGCTTTTTGTGCTTCTTGTCGTGCTTAGACTTGGCAATTCAAGCCTTTTGCCTTTAAATTTACCACTTGAAATTTTGGTAAAAAGTTTCACTGATTTGCCCTTAAAATTTCAAGCAGATCAGCTTTAAATTTATCAATTAAGAGCGATACTTTTTGCTCCAAACTCTTTTCATTTGCTATCTGCGCTGGCTCTTTTGCCTTTGAAATTTGCGTAGCTGAGTAAAACTCCTCAAGCGTATCAAGAAGGGTTGCTCTTGTGAATGGATGAGAAAGATGGGCGTTCTTACCTATTATAAATAGCGGTTTTTTTGTGACGATCTCGCGGTCACTCACTACAAAATCACAATCCTTATGATGAGCGGCTAAATTTCCACAAAAAAGCAGCAAGGTCTTTTGCAGCAAAATGCAGTCGCATTCAAATGAAATTTTCATATCCCGTCCTATAAATTTTGCTCGATTTTAACCTAAATAATCAAAAATTTATATAAATACTAAAGGAATTTAAAATTTTACCGATGTAGATGCTGATGTAAGTTTTAAGGAGTAAAACTATGGAAATTTTAAAGGCAGCAGCAAATCAAACGCTCGAAGCAAATATGAGTTCATCAGCTCAGCGCCAGATAGATAGCAGGCCTATCGAGCATACTGATATCAGTGCAAATGTCGAGAAAAACGACAAATCAAAGGATATTAACGAGCTAGACGGACTTAGTAACGAAGATCTTGCAAGAAGGACAAGAGAGGTCACTGATAAGCTAAACTATCAGATGCAGCAGCTCGATACTAATGTAAGATTTGCTTACAACGAGAAGTTAAATTTGATGGTTGTTCAGGTAAAAGATGCCAAAACAGGCGAGGAAATAACACAGCTTCCAAGCAAAGAGGCTATAAAAATAAGTGAATACTTTAGGGAAAGTATAGGCATACTTTTTGATAAGGAGAGTTAAAAATGGCAGTAGGTAACATAACAAATTTAGGCATCGGTACAAAAAATAGCGGCCTAAACGACGAGCTTATCAAGAAACTAAAAGAGGCTGATGAGGCTGGACAGATCAAGCCACTAACATCAAGGCTAGAGAAAAACGATCTTAAACAAAAAGACCTTGCGGCGCTAAAAACTCTTGTTAGCAACGTAAATGTGAGCGGCAAAACACTTGGTGGCGAGGCTTTGTATCTAAAGAGAAATACAAACAACGCTGGCTCAAGCGTCACAGCATCTGCAGCAAATGGCGTTAGCGTGCAAAGCTTTAGTATCGACGTGCAAAAACTTGCTCAAAAAGATACATTTCAAAGCAAAAATTTCAAAAAAGCTTCAGAAATAGTGGGCGCAACAAGCACTGGCTCATTTGACGTTGAGATCGACGGACAAAAGTTCTCTATCGGCGTGACAAGATCGACAACATATCAAGATATCGTTGATAAGATAAATGACGTAAGTGGTGGCAAGTTGCAAGCTAGAATTTTAAATGTTGGTGGCGACAAACCAAATCAAATAATGCTTCAATCAGGCAAAACTGGTGCAACACAGACTATCAAAATTTCAAATGATACATCTGGCATTTTAGACAAGCTTGGCTGGGATGATACGCAGTTTCAAGACACAGATGAGAATGGCGCACTATTAACAAATCCTGATGGTTCACCAAAGATGACATCAAATTTGGAAAAAAATAGAATTCAAAAAGCACAAGATGCAGAATTTACATATAATGGCGTAAATGTTAAAAGGGATAAAAATACATTTGATAATCTTAGGCCAGGTGTTACTATAACACTAAATGAGGTTGGTAAAACAAATGTTAGCATTTCACAAAATACAGACGAAGTCATAAAAGCGGTTGAAGAGTTTATAAAAGACTACAACTTAATGACCATGAACCTTGGCATCGCGACAAGCTATGATGAGGAAAAAGGCGCTGGCACCTTCCAAGGCGTGAGCGAAATTTCAGGCCTTAGATCAAACATCGGCCGTCTCATAAACGGACAAGATAGTGAAGGAAAGGCGTTAAGTAAATTTGGCATAACACCTGATAAAGATGGTCAGCTTCAGCTTGATCTAAATAAATTTAACGCTGCTCTTAGCAAAGATCCTGAGGAAATTCAGAGATTTTTCATGGGATCAAACAAGACTGAGCCGATAACTCACATGGGAAATGCTCCAGTTAGCGCCGGAGCTCTAAATATAGCAGCTGGCGATCTTACTATAAATGGCAAGTCAGTTATTTTCTCAACCGCAGCTGGCTCATCAGCTGAGGACAACGCTCTAAAGCTTCAACAAGCTATAAATGACGCTGGAATAGATGGTGTCACAGCTAGCCTTGATCAAAGTGGCAAGAGAATAATCCTAAAGAGAAATGATGGCCAAAGTTTGGAGATAAAAGGCAATAGCACAGCCCTTGCAAGCCTGGGAATGAGCGAAGCAACTGTAAATCCAATAACTAAAAAGATAGATGGTCTATTTACAAGACTTAACAAAATGCTTGATGGTGTCGTTGGCAAAGATGGTACAATGATTGCTATGCAAAATCAGCTAAGAGATGAAAACAAATCAATTACAGACAACAAAGAGGCTACACAAAAGCTTTTAGACGAGAAATATACAACGATGCAAGAGCGCTTTATCAAGTACAACGCTATCATTGCTAGTTTGGAAAATCAATTCTCAACTCTAAAATCAATGATAGATGCTGAGATAAACAGTAGAAAATAAGAGAGAAAAATGAATCAAAGCGCATATAGTGCATACGCACAGTCGAGTTTTGGGGGCATTGAGTCCCCAACTAAATTAATAGAAATGCTTTATGATGGGATTTTGAAATTTATATTTCGCACCAAAAAAGCGATAGAAGCTGGAGATATAGAGAAAAAAGTCTACTACATAAATAGAACAAACGCCATTTTTGTTGAGCTTTTAAACTCGCTTGATTATTCTCAAGGTGACGTAGCTCACTATCTTAGCGGCCTTTATACAAGGCAGATGCAGCTTCTTGCGATGGCTAATATCCAAAATGATATAGCCGCGCTAAATGAAGTAACAAACGTCGTAAAGCAGTTATCAGAAGCATGGAGGGAGGTAACATCAGGTGAATAGCTGGGTCAATGAGTTTAAGCTAGCATTAATAGACGAGGATGTCAGAAAGCTAGCTGTTTTATCACAAAATTTCAACGAAGATATGTTTAAAAGCTTAGCTGCAGCTGAAGAGGCAAAGGCCTTGATAGGTGGCGCGATAGAGCTTTTTAAAAGCAAGTCCTCACACATCCAAAGCGAGCTTATAAAGCTACAAAAAGCTCAAAAATACATCAATAATTAAATTTCAAATTTCAAGGCATGGCTAAAAGCCGGCTTGTCTTGAATATCTCTAAATTTCACTTTAAATTTAAAAGGCACGGCGTTAAGCCGAGTTCTGTCTTGAGCGATCATTTATCTACGCTTGCTTTTACAAACAAGCTCTAGCGAAGGGTTTTAATATAAGACCAAAACCATCCCTTCTTACTGCAAGTTGGGTTTATATGGCCACGCAAGTTACCAAGCGTGCCGGTGGGCTCTTACCCCGCCGTTTCACCTTTACCGCCAAGGCGGAAGTTTGCTTTCTGTTACACTATCCCTTAGGTTTCCCTAGCCATCCGTTAGATGGAACTTTGTCTTATCGCAGCTCGGACTTTCCTCTTTTGCAAGATGCAAAAGCGACCGCTTACCGTGCCAGAGCGTGATTATATTTAAAAATATATAAATTTACCCTGCGGCTAAATTTTTCATCAATTTTAGCAAATTTTATCTAGGCATTTTTTTGATTTTTGAGCCTAAATTTTGTCACAACTTTGCATAAAAATTAATTTTTATTTAATATTTTTTTAAAATTTTCTTTTACAAAAAAACAAGAGTAAAACGCTCCAAATTTCACTTTTTGTTATTTTGCTTTGAACCTTAAATAAATCTAATAAAAATATACGAAAAATCAACAAAATGATACAAATTTAAATTTTAATCCCTCAAAAGCGCAAATTTCTTGCTTTTGCCAAACTATAAATTTTGCTTAAAAAGCTAAATTTAAATAGCAATTTTTTATAAATTTTTGCTCCAGTTTCATAAAAGTTATAATTATAAATATAAAGCAAACAAAAATTTAAAATTCATTATTTTTCTCCGAAATTCTATATGTTTTACGAGAAAAAATTTGTATAATAAACCCTTAAAATCTAAACCAAGGAGGATATAGATGAATTTGCGTAGCATCTTAGTCAAGGTCTCGGCGATCATCGCTTTAGTTCTTGCCATTTGTATGGCTTGCTTTGTATTTTTTATATCAAACGTTTTGGAGCGTGAGATCAAGAATGGAGTGGCAACTACAGTTAAACAAGACGTCGCACTTGCAATGGATACAGTTGAGCTATTTGATGAAGATAACGAAGATAATGCAAAACTATATATGCATATCTTAAAAGAGGCTTTAGGCAACATAAGAGCCACTAGCCAAACCATAAAAACAGAAAATGACGATGCTTTAGAGCTTATCTCAGATAAAATGGGCGTGTTAAATAACAACCACGAGATATCTGATAAGATCAAAAAGCTAACAAACGGCGGCATCCCAACCATCTTTGCAAAATCAGGCAATGAATTTGCTGCTGTATCTACCTCACTTTTACTAGATGATGGCAGTAGAGCGCTTGGTATGCTAAACAAAACGATATATCCAAAGATGATGAATAAAGAGACGTATGTGGGGCCTCTAAACATTTTTGGTAGAAACTATATGTGTGTTTATGAGCCAGTCGTTCAAAACGGCGAAGTTGTAGCGGTTTTATTTATAGGTTACGACTTTACTGAAGGCTTAGAAGATCTTCAAAAGACAATGTCACAAATGAAGTTAGGTGAGCATGGGTATTTCTCTATCTTTAATACAAAAACTAATAAATTTGAGATCCACCCAACTCAAGCTGGTAAAGAGCTAAGCAGCGATGTTAAAGCTGCTATGGAAAAAATAGCGAAACAAAAAGAAGGTGTTGAATTCGCTAATACTGGTGGTGTTGAACGAGTAGTTGCTTTTGAGCCATTTGACAAGCTAAACTGGATAGTGCTTGGCTCAGCTGTTACTGATGACTTTTTAACACCTCTAAAAGTGGTTAGTAAAAACTTCATCATAGCAAGCATTATAGTTACTTTGCTTCTTATCATAGTATCTATCTTCTTGCTTAAAAAGCTAGTTGCAAATCCTATCGATAGACTAGGAGCAAATTTAAATGCTATAACATCTGACTTTACTCTTAAAATTCCAATCTACGGCAAAGATGAGATAGCTAAAATAAGCAATGATATAAACAACTTCATAGAGCGCATAAGAGTGCTTATAAGCGATACTAAAAATCTTTCAAGTGAAAACAGCTCAGTCGCAAATGAGCTAAGCTCTACCTCTCTTCAAACGGGCAAACGCGTAGAAGAATCAACCCAGATCGTTGAAGAGACAAATCAAAGATGCAAGTCTATGCAAGAAAGTATGAAAGAGTCTCTATCTATAGCTCAAGCTGGTAAAGATGACCTTCAAAAGGCAAGCACTCATATAAAAACAGCTACTGACGCTATCAAAGCCCTATCGTCTCAGATCGTAGACTCTGCAAACGTAGAGAGCCAAATGGCTGGCAAGATCGAGCAGCTTAGCCGTGACGCCGAGCAGGTAAAATCAGTCCTTGTTGTTATCAACGATATCGCTGATCAGACAAATTTACTAGCTCTTAACGCAGCTATCGAAGCAGCAAGAGCAGGTGAGCATGGACGTGGCTTTGCAGTCGTTGCTGACGAGGTTAGACAGCTAGCTGAAAGAACTCAAAAGTCTCTAACAGAGATAAATGCAACTATCAACGTTATCGTTCAAGCGATCAACGATAGTAGCGAGCAAATGGGTATCAACTCTAAGCAAATTCAAGAGCTAACCCATGTGGCAAGTGACGTTGAAAAGACGATAAATGATATGAGCGCAACGATGAATAACGCCATAGCGATGTCTGATAAGACTATGCAAGACTACATCGCAACTGGTAAGAATGTAAATGAGATCATGGATGGCATCTCAGATATCAACCAAATTTCATCTGAAAATGCTAGAAGTGTCGAAGAGATAGCTTCTGCGGCTGAACATCTAAATAAGATGACAGATGCACTAAATTCTAAACTAAGTGTCTTTAGAACTTAAGACTTTTACCTTTTAAATTTAATGTTTTTAGGTCTAGCTTTGGCTAGACCTTTTTAAATTTCACCTAGCTAAATTTAGCCAGCCCCACTTTTAAAACTATCTTTAAATTTACCCTACTCAAATATATTTTTATGCAAAATTTCTTCTAACACAACCGTGGCGTATGAGCCCTTTTGAAGTGTGAAATTTAGACTAAAATGAGCGTTCTCTTCGTTGTATTTGTAGCTTGTGTTTTCAAGATACGCCCAGTTAAAGCGCCTTGAGCCAGTGATCTTTGAAGTAAGCAAAACTGCCTCAGCGAAAATTTCATCCTCAAGCTCTTTTGCCACGCCGCTTGCTTCATAGGCCTTTGCACCGACAATGAGACCAAGGCTTGTGATATCACGCCTAGCAAATCTTTGCGCCTCTTGATCTAAATTTTCACACAAAAAGAGCTTGCCAAATGGATAGTGCCCCAAAACCTCCCCTGGCAAAAGCTTAAAAAAACTCTCCTGCGCCTTCATCGCCTTTAGATCATCTTTGCTAAAGTTTTTATAAATTTCGCCTAGCTCATTTAGGCTAAAGTCGCTTACAAACCTTGAAATTTCAACCCTTTTGCTAAGATAGCGGTTAAAAAGTTCGCTTTGATAGGCTGAGATCAAAAAGTCATTTAGCTTTACATTTTTGCTCTTTTTGCCATTTATCGTGCCGTTTTTAAGTAGCTCCAGCCCAGTTGCAGCATTGTCGCCAAATTTACCAAAACGCTGATAGCCAAAGTAGTTTGCATAGCCCATTTTATCGATATTAGTAAATGCCTGCTCGAGCTTTTTAGCGCTACTTGGCAGCACTTTTTTTAGGCGGATAAAAAAGCTATTGCCCTTTAGATGTCCGATGCGAAGCTTGTTTTTATGCACGTTTAAATTTAAAATTTTCATCTTTTCGTGGCTAAAGTTTGCAAGCGCGCTCTCAAATTTACGAGGCATTGATATAAACTGCGTAGTCATCCCCTGCTTGTCCTTTAGCCCAGCATAGCCAAAGTCGCGCATCTTAGCCCCTGTAACCTCGCTTAAGGCGTGCAAAGCGTCGCTTGTCGTCATATCTTTTTTAGAAATTTCAACGATCAAGTGCTCGCCGTCACCGCTAAATTCATAAAGCGGTATCTCGCGCACGACAAAATCATCTGAATTTTTAGAAAAATATGCCTCAATGGGCGCATGAGTGAGCGCATAGAGTGGCTTAAAAGTGGTGGCTTCTTGCATTTTGTCTTAACCTTTTGTGTGAAATTTTTGCAAAGATGTTGATCTTTGTCCTAGTTTTTGCGGCGATCCTTTTTATAGCGCTTAAATTTTTAGGGCTAAAAGTAAATAAAACCTCGTACTCCTCGCCGCTACTAAGCTCAAATTTGCTTAGTTTTTTTGTAAATTCAGCCCCCTTTTTGCTAGCCTTTAAAAGCTTGCCAAGGTCGGTATTTAGCCCGTCTGAGATATCCATGGCAGAATTTAGCAGATGAGCTGCTTTGTAAAAAAACTTATCTCTTAAAATAGGCCTTTTAAAGCGTGAGTTTTTTGAAATTTGAGCTAGTCTTAGAAGCGAATTTAGCCCCTTTTGACTGCCTCCAAGCTTGCCTGTAAATGCAACTAGATCGCCAAATTTAGCATTTTTTCTTAGCACTGCCCTACCCTTTAGCTCGCCGATCACACTAACGCTTATGTTTAAAATGGGGCTACTTATCGTATCGCCGCCTATTATCTTTACGCCAAACTCCTCGCACGCCCTATTTATGCCGCTACTTAGCTCACTGATCTGCCGAGGCGTGAAGCTCTTTGGCAGACTAAGCCCTAGAAGAGCAAATTTAGGCTTAGCATTCATCACGATCGTATCTGAAAAATTTACGATCATCGCCTTGTAGCCGATCTCTTCAAGGCTTAGCCAGCCAAGCTTAAAGTGCGAATTCTGTGCAAAAATGTCCTTGCTAAAGACCATTTTGCCGGCAACCGCCGCATCATCGCCGATATATTCGTTACTAAAGCATGCAATCGTAAAATTTTCTTTATCCATTGAGCTATTATAATGAAACTCCTTTTAAATTTAGGATAAAATAAGCCCAAAAAAAGGATAGATATGCAAAGAGTTGAGATTTTTAGATTTGACGCGAAAAGAGATGTTTTGGCATATTTTAAGCCCTATTTTTTGGAAATTTCAGACTTTGCAAACTTAAACGAGCTTTTTGCCCACGTAAAGAGCATAGACCCCTACTTTAGCCCTTTTGAAGGCTTTGTCAAGGTAAATGGCGTCGTAGTTAGCACCGCCCAGCCACTTGCAAATTTAGCTCAAAAATTTGGTAGCGAGCTTTGCATCGCCCCACTTGATGAAAAAAGAGCGGTTTTAGACCTTGCTATAAATGATGATGACTTTTGGGCTAAATTTGAGCCATTTGCTAGCTTTTGCAAAAGGGCTGATAAAGAGCTTTACGCTAGTTTTAAGCCATATTTTTACGCTGATTTTGTGAGAGAGTATGAGCCAAATTTTATAGGCGCAGCAGCGATAATGCTAGCTCATCATCTTTACAAAAATGAGAAAAATGATGAAATTTTAAAGCTAGTTGGTGCTAAAAATGGCGTTTTGATAGCCTGCGAGCTTAATGATCTACTCTTTGAAGGTAGCGAAAAATACACCGAAGCGATTGATTTTTTCAAAGAAATTTTAGGCATAAAAGCTGCGCAAAAACATGAAAACGAGCTTGAAAAGATAGAAAAACTTAGTAAATTTAAAGAGTTTAAGATAGCCATAAAAGATAAACTGCCAGCAAATTTAAGCGATTTTAGAGCAAATTTCATAGAGCTAGATCTAAAAATTCCTTGTGGATATGATCTTTTAAAGGTCGATGAAGAGCTAGCTTGCAAGCTTGCTAGCGATACCATCTTTGCTGCATTTGACAGTGGAGCGGACTTTTTACTGGCCCTAAACGAGGCGCAATTTTATATGTTTGATGCTCTTAGTGCAAAGCTATCGAAAATTTGCGGAAGAGATTTGGACGGATTTTATATACTTAGACAAAGCGAGCTGATAGCGCTAGCAAACGGCGATACGCCTCAAAGCCTAAGCGAGCATAGGCTAAAAGTCAGACTGGTTTGATAGCTGGCTCTATCTTTAAACGTATATTGATGAAAATTTATTGGCCTTACAAAAGCCAACTCACTCAACAGTGAATAGACTAGATTAAAACATAGCCAAATTTTAACAAAAATATACTCATAAATTAATTTTCATACCCATCCTTTAAAAATGAAATCTTTTTTTCTTTTAATTTTTTCCAATCTTTACATTTATTCAAAGATTGAGGTTTTTCATGTAATAGTACTTCATAAGAAAATAACCAGAATTCATCATCAATGTTATTTGTATCATCAATAAAATTTTCTGCCATTTGAATATACTTAGAACAATTTCTTTTGTGCCTTTTATCATATAAATAACAAAGTAGCATTAAGGTACAATCTTCTTTCTTTGTAGCCTCTTTTGATACGCATATATGCATTAGCTTAAATCTATATTTTAATGCAAAATATATGGCATACGACATTGCTTCATAATTTTTATTTTCTTGTCCTAGCTTAAAAATGTTCAATGATATTTCTTGAATTTTTTCTACTCCAATATTTTTATTGTCAATAAATTTATCAAATACTTGTTCTAAAAGAAAAATTAAATATGAATAAATTAAAACTAAATGATGAACTATATCTATAAAATATTTAATGGCATTTGGTGTCATATCCTTTTTTAAAAGCATCTTGATAGCATATGTTAAAATCGATGCATTATTTTTATTTTCTTTCATCAAGTCCAACGCCAAATCCATAAAAGGAGCGATACCACTATATTTAATCTTTCCTTCCCATTCTTCAATTTTATATATTTTTAATTTTCTTGCCCAATCTTCTTCAAAAGAATTCGGTAATTCTATTATCTCAGTTTTTTTGTGATTTAATAACAATCCAAATTCTTTTAACGACTGAGACAAATCTAATAAAAATTTATCTGCTTTTTCTCTGGTTTCTACATAACAACTATAATCATCTATGTGCCTTATATATTGATATTTATCTTTTATTTTTGCGTCTACTGCAATTAAAATTATTTCAGAAACTAAATTGGAGCTATGTGGTCCTATTAAAATTCCATGCGTTTCGTTGTTGTTTAGCCACTGTGCAGAGCTATCAATCATATTATAATATTCTTTTTTTGAGTTACGATTTCCTTTTGCATTATTCTTGCCAATCAAAGCCCATGGTATAG
Source organism: Campylobacter concisus (assembly GCF_003048835.2). Lineage (NCBI taxonomy): Bacteria > Pseudomonadati > Campylobacterota > Epsilonproteobacteria > Campylobacterales > Campylobacteraceae > Campylobacter > Campylobacter concisus. Next base: position 1,148,188 of record NZ_CP060705.1, read on the forward strand.
CATGGGTATATATACTGGGAAAACAAGTCGAAATATCAGCCTTCACTTTATATTTCTTGCCGATAAAAATTTCTTGCTCTGGATTACCATCAATATGATAATCCTTATAATTCATGTCAAAAAGCTTATCTAAATAATTTTTTATATCAAGTAATTCATTTTTATCTTTAATTTTTCTAATATGTATGCGGCTTATCTTGTATTTGTCTTTCTTTGTTTTCTCTCTAAAATATTCTTTTAATTCCCAAAAACTCTCTCTCAAAATTTTACACTGCTTATAATAAGCAAAAGGATTTGGAATAGCCAAAATTCTTGGTATGTTTATATTTCTCATATTTTCATATTTTATATATTTAAATGTTTTTTGATCAAATTCAGGATCATAATCCCTACAAAATTCAAAAAATTTTACTGATGATAAAAAGTTAGGAATTTTTTCCGCAAACATTCCATAGCCAAGCAAACCCTCAAATAATTCATCATTATTTATTTGATTTAAGCATTCATAATAACTTTTTTGTCCATTAACATCTTTCATTATCCATCCTACCCAAATATCTCAAATTTACTAAATAGCTCTGGCTCATCTTTTACTACGCCTCGCTTCACAAGAGTAGCCACCACTCCGCGGTCGCAGTCAGTTTGCATAGGCCAGCCACGAGTGTATCCTTCTAGTTTGTCCTTGCTCGTCGCATCCACGCAGAAATTTTCACCATCTATATAGATATCACGCAAGGCATCTATGTTATTTGTCACACGCCAAAGCAGCATATATGGGTTTTCTAGGTAGTTTTGCATATCCACAACAACCAGTAGCTTGAAAAATTCATTAAACGCCAAAAGCTTAGTAAATAGCTCTTTTACAGGGCGATCTTTTTCAAATTTCACTACACAAATAGGCGTTTTGCTCCTGGTTTTAAACTGCCTAAGCTCCTTAACATTTGGCGCAAGGCTTTGAAATTTAGCCAAAAGTTCATCGTCGCTTAAAACTGCAGGGCTAAATTTACAAAAGTCCTGCGTCGCGTCGATGCCTAGCTTGCCACCAAAGCACGAGTTTGGACTGGCGTGATCGAGCTGGTCGCACACACCTTGGCTTATCAGCACACTTTCGCTGCCAAATCTATCAAGCACAAAGTCCGCAAATTTGTCGTATTTCGCTAGCTCTGGTGCATCGTTACCCACAAAGATCGCATGCTTTACAAAGCTCATCTGCCCAACTCCCCAAAACGCGTGCATCGCCTGCTTTGCGTGCGCTGGATAAAGGGCGTTGATCTTGGCTAAGATAAGGTTGTGAAAGACGCCATTTTCAGGCATGTTGTAGTCTAGTAGCTCTGGCACGGTCGTACGTAAAAGTGGCAAGAAAATGCGCTCAGTAGCCCAGCCCATATACTTATCCTCAAGCGGTGGCTTGCCAACCACGGTCACGTGAAAGACAGGGTCTTGCTTGCTCGTTATCGCCGTAACATCCATCACTGGAAATGGCTCAACCGGCGTGTAAAAGCCAGTGTGATCGCCAAATGGCCCCTCAAGCTCGCTCTTAGTCGTATCCACAAAGCCCTCTATCACGTAGTCGGCGTCGTGCGGGACGTAAATTTCATTGGTTAGCGACTTTACAAGCTTTGCTGGCTCTTTGCGGATAAAGCCGTAAAGTAGCAGCTCAAAGACGCCCTTTGGCAGCGGCGCTTGACCGCACCAGATATATAGCGGATCGCCACCGATCGCCACCGAAACTGGCATCTTACGGCCTGCACGCTTATACTCGTGGAAGAAATTTGCACCGTCTTTGTGGATCTGCCAGTGCATGCCAAGGCGATTTTTATCATAAATTTGCAAGCGGTACATGCCTAAATTTTGCAGCGCGCCATCAAGACTTTGCGTATAGACCTGCCCCATCGTGATAAAAGCGCCTCCGTCATGTGGCCAAGTCTTTAGCGCAGGCAGGCTCAAAAGATCGGCCTGCTCGCCCATAAATTTGACCTGCTGGCACTCGCCCTCGCCTTTTAGCCTTTTTGTAAATATCTTTCTCATATTAAAAAGATAAGATAAAAAGTCAAGCTTCTCTTTGAAATTCTCAGGTTTTTTGGGCTTTAAAAGCTTCTCTATCTCAGCTGCGATCTCATCAGGCTGCACGCCAAATATCAGCTCAAGCGCCCTTTTTGAGCCGTAGATATTTGTAAGCACTGGGGCAAATTTACGCCCAGTTTTTTTGCAGACTGGATTTGTAAAAAGTAGTGCTTGTGAGCCCGCGCGTTTGACCTCGATATAGCTAGCGTGCGCGATCTCCAGGTCGATATCTACTGGCTCATTGATCACCCTAAGTAGGCCGTTATCTTTTAAAAGCTTGATGTAGTCCATATTTTTCCCTTAAATTTTCAAAGATGATAGCTAAAATTTGATAAAAAAGGCGATGCTAATATTTTGTTATTGCACACAAAGGCAGTTTGTGCGTGTCTGTTTTTTATCGTAAAAATAATAAATTTATAATCTATCATCGTGGCTAAAAAAGTGGCGTAACAGCAGGCGAATGATTAAATTTAGGACTACTCTAGCAGCTCGCCAAATATCTCTTTGCTATATTTCATAAAGCGCTCATTAAGCTTTACGCCCTCTGTATCTACGCAAATAAGGCTATCTTGCATCTCAAAAATGATAGTTTTTTCAGAGATCGTCACCCGCTTGCAAGCGTTATAACAAACATCGCCATTGCACTCTGCATATAGGCCGTTTATGTCGGCGTTTTCGTCGTCACCTTTTTTTAGTTTGATCGGTCTTTGAAAGATTATGTAGTTTTTGTAGTCATATTTGTCGTCTGCAAGACCGATCATATAGTAGTTGTCTTTGCTATTTTTGGTAGCACTTATGGCTTTTGCTTTAAATTTTAGCTCAAACACGCTTACGCCATCTCCTCGGCACGTTTTAGTAGCTCTCTAGCACCTTTTTCTATAAATTTATGCGCTAGCTCCTTGCCGATGCTTTGAAATTTATTCTTGCTAGTCTTTAAGCTATCTTTTATATACTCGCTTCCATCAGGCAGGCCAACGATCGCATCGATAGAAATTTCATCACCTTGTAGCCTTGCGCTGATGCCTATTGGCACTTGGCAACCCCCCTCTAAAACGCTTACAAAGTCACGCTCTATGGTCGTTTCTATAACTGCATTTTCGTCATTTAGAAAGTCAATCTGCTCTAAAATTTGCTTCTCGTCTCTAGCCTCTATACCAAGAGCACCCTGACCCATCGCAGGTATCATCTCGTCAAAGCCAAATGTGTAGATGTGTGCCACTTCAGCCTTGATATTTAGGCGGTTTATGCCAGCCATCGCCAAAATGATCGCATCAAATTCGCCCTCTTTTAGCTTTCTAAGCCTAGTTTGTACGTTTCCACGAAGCGAGATGATCTCAAGATCAGGCCTCATGATAAGTAGCTGCATCTTACGGCGTAGGCTCGTTGTGCCAACCTTTGCACCGTGCGGTAGGTCGCTAAATTTAGCAAATTTCTCACTTATCATCGCATCTCTTGTATCCTCGCGTGAGCAAATGGCCGCTAGTTTAAGCCCTTCTGGAAAGACTACTGGGACGTCTTTTAGGCTATGCACGGCGATGTCAGTCTCGCCTTTTAGCATGCTATCTTCAAGCTCTTTTGTAAAAAGCCCTTTGCCGCCGATCTTGGCAAGTGGCGTGTCAAGTATCACGTCGCCCTTTGTCTTCATGCCCTCAAGCACGACCTTCACGCCCTTGTGCTGCGCCTCGATCCTAGCCTTGATATGCTCGCTTTGCCAAAGCGCTAAGATGCTCTTTCTAGTTGCTATTTTTATCTCTTTCATCATCTCTCCTAATTTACTCTTTTTGGCTCTTCGATGACCTCAACGTCGATGATCTCGCCCTCATCTTTTTTACTGCGCTGCTCGCTAAAATTTTGAAATTTAAACTCCTGATAGCTCTCATTTTTCGCTGCATTTTTCTTAAATACTAAAGAAAAAACGACCACGGCTATGCCAAAAATATCCGTTAAAATTCCTGGCAAAAAGAGCAGCGCTCCACCAAAGCTAAGCCCTAGCTGACTAAATAAATTTCCGCCAAGAAAGCTTTTAAATGCCACTTGAGGCGAATTTAAGCTAGAAAATCCAGCATTAAAAAGAAGTACGATACCCACAAATCCAGAGACCAGCACCTCAAGAAAGTAGTTCAAAAAGTCAAATTTATCAACAAAAAGATAGATAAAGACCGCTTCTATCAAAAAAAATAAAAATGCAAAAAATCTCATAAGCTTTCTTTTATCTTTCTAAAGGCCTCATCTGCGCCTATCGACTCTTTGTTTAGCCCATCTCTTGTGATAAACTCGACCTTGCCATTTGCAAATTCTTTACCAACAAGTAGCGCATAAGGAAAGCCGATAAGTTCAAAATCATTCATCTTAACGCCAAATCTCTCGTTTCTATCGTCGATTATGACGCTAACACCAGCTTTTTTAAGGCTCTCATAAAGCTCAAATGCAAATTTCACGCCCGCCTCATCTCTTAAATTTGAAATGATGATCTCCACATCAAACGGCGCGCACTCTTTTTTCCAGATGCAGCCCTTCTCGTCATGGCTAGCCTCTATCATCACAGCGATCAGCCTGCTGATACCAATGCCGTAGCAGCCCATCAAAAATGGCTTTGCCTTGCCGTTTTCATCAAGATATGTCGCATTCATCGCAGCTGAATATTTATCACCTAGCTGAAAGATATGACCGACTTCTATGCCTTTGCTAAGTTTTAAATTTCCGCCGCAAACTGGGCATTTATCGCCCTCTTTTACCTTTACAAGGTCTTTAAATCTCTCCTCGTTAAATCCGCTAACACTAACGCCAACAAAGTGATAGTCCTTCTCGTTAGCACCGCATATCATGTTATTTGCGCCCCTTAGCTCGTTATCTATAAAAAATTTCACATCCTTTAGCCCAACTGGCCCGCAAAATCCAGCAGATAATCCAGCTTTAGTCACGTCAGCCTCGCTAGCATCTACTAGCTCAAGCGCCTTGCAAGCGTTTTGCGCCTTTGTCTCTTGAAGCTCGTCATCGCCCCTTACGAAAAAGACCACAACCTCTTCTTTATCCTCATAGATCGCCTTTTTCATAACGGCTTTTATGCAGTAAAACTCGCTAACTTTGAAAAACTCTGCCACATCTTTTATAGTTTTTGCATTTGGCGTTAGAAATTTAGCCGCGTCCGCCTCTGGTGTCTCAGCCTCGCTAACTCTTGGTTTGCGTCTTGCAGCCTCGACGTTTGCAGCGTATCTGCAAGCCTCACAGCAAAGTATGTCGTCCTCGCCGTTACTTGCAAGCACCATAAATTCTTTACTGCCGCTACCGCCAATGGCTCCGCTATCAGCCTCAACAGCTCTAAAATTTAGCCCCAAGCGGGTAAAAATCTTACTATAAGTTGCCTCCATAAGGTCAAACTCACGCTTAAGATCCTCTTTGCTTGAGTGAAAGCTATAACCATCTTTCATCGTAAATTCGCGACCTCTTAGCAAGCCAAAGCGTGGTCTTGCCTCGTCACGAAATTTGGTGTTTATCTGGTATAAATTTAGTGGTAGCTGTTTGTAGCTAGTCACCTTGCCACGCACCAAAGCAACGGCTGCCTCTTCATTTGTAGGACTTATAACAAAGTCATTATCCTTTCTATCTTTAAAGCGTAAAAGCTCCTTGCCAAAGACGTTGTAACGACCACTTTGCTTCCAAAGCTCGCCTGAAGTGACCACGCTAAAGCTCACCTCTAGCGCGCCAGCCTCGTTCATCTCCTCTTTTACCACGCGTGAAATTTTATCGTGCATGATCTTTCCAAGCGGCAGATAGTTATAAAGCCCAGAGCCGATCTGCTCAACAAAGCCACCTCTTATCAAAAACTGATGGCTTGGTAAAGATGCATCTTTTGGCGCTTCTTTGGTAGTTGGGGCGTAAAATTTACTAAATTTCATCTATATCTCCTGCTTGAAAATTTTGTTCATCTTTTATGTCAAATAAAAATTTAACTCCGTTTGAAAGCTCACTAGCCCTCTCCTCGTCTGCAAGCCCTTTTAGCTTCATCGTTGGCTGGTGTAAAAAGGCTTTAAAGACCTGATGGATGAGCTTTTGCGCCTCATCGTAATCGCTATGTTTTAAATAGCCCTTTTTTATCGCCTTTTCTAGCTCGTTTTTCGCGCAAATTTCAGCCTGCTTGCGGATTGATTTTATAAGAGGCACGCTCATATCTTCTTTTAAAGTCTTTAAAAACTCGCTTGTGTCTTGACCGACGATTGAGTAGGCCTTTTGCGCCTGCTCCTCTCTTAGGGCTAAATTTTTACGCACGATCTCCTCTAAGCTATCAACCGTATAGACGCTTATAAGCTCTGTGTTTAAAAGATCGATATCTCTTGGCACGGCGATATCAAAAAAGTATCTGTGAAATTCTCTTGGCTCGATGATATCGCCTGTGATGATGGCGTGCGGAGCTGCAGTGCTTGAAAAGATGAGATCGTAATTATTTACATACTCTTTTAATTTCAAGATACTATCCCAGCTCGCGTTATCGCCCAGGCTATCAACTAGCTGCTCGACGCGCTCAGAGCTTCTGTTTATGATGATCACTTCTGCGCCGCTTGATATGAGGTGCTTTGCTGCTAGCTCGCCCATCTCGCCAGCGCCCACGACGATAGCTGTTTTACCTTCAAGCGTGCCAAAAATTTCTTTTGCTTTTGCCACGGCGACGCTTGAAACTGAGATCGGGTTTTTAGAAATTTGAGTTTCGTTTCTAACCTTGGCAGCGCACTTACATGCGTAGTGGATGATCTTGCTGATATCTTCGCCGCATGAGTTGTTGTCATAGGCAAATTTAAAGGCATTTTTTAGCTGGCCAACGATCTGCGTTTCGCCAACTACTAGGCTATCAAGCGAGCTTGCCACAGCAAAGAGGTGGTGTGCAGCACCGCTGTTTTCATAGATGTCAGCTCTCTCATAAAGCTCATCTTCAAAAACGCCTGAAAATATCGACATACACCTGATGATATGAGCAGTAGCGGCCTTTACATCCTCTACACTTGCTATGATCTCGACGCGGTTGCAGGTGTTTAGCACCATGCTCTCTTTTATGTTTTTGTTTGAGTTTATCAGTTTTAAAATTTGCTCTTTTTTATCGTCACTATCAAATGCAAGCTTCTCTCTGACCGAAATATCAGTGTTTTTATATGTAAAACTTATATCTAAATAGTGCATCAAAATTCCCTATCTATCATGCTTTTTATGATCCCTTCAAGCTCAGCGTTTTTATACTCTTTTATCGCTTCTATCGCTTCATTTCCAAGCCTTTTGGCTTCATTTATAGCTTTACTAAGCGAGCTAGTTTTATCAAAATTTTCTTTTAACCACGAAATTTCGTCTGCGTTTAGCTTCTTTGCCCAAAGCGATCTAAGCTTTGTTTTACCAGCCTCGTCCAGGCTCTTATAAAGATAAATGTAAGGGAGTGTCGTTTTGCCCTCGACAAAGTCGTTAAGCGCTGGTTTGCCAAGCGTTTTTTCATCTTGAGTGATGTCTAATATATCATCAACAATCTGAAATGCAAGACCTAAATTTTTGCCATAAAGGCCAAATTTCTCACTATCTTTGCCAGCTATCTTTGCCCCACAAATAGCCGTAGCTTCTATCAAAACAGCTGTTTTATAATAGATCATTTTTAAGTATTCTTGCTCGTTTTCATTAAAATTTTCAGCCATTTTCACATCCATCATCTCGCCGACGCTTAGTTTGCTGACCGCATCTGAGATGACAGCTGCGATGCTTGGGTCAAATTTTGTAAGCTCAAAATAAGCCTTTGAATAGAGGATGTCGCCTAGCATGACTGAGTTTTTACTACCAAAAAGTGCGTTTATGCTTGGTTTGCCGCGTCTTATATTTGCCTCGTCTATGACGTCGTCGTGCAATAAGCTTGCAAGGTGGATGAGCTCGATGATAGCGCAAAGCTTAAGAGAAATTTCACTCTCGCCTGCGATCTTTAAAAGAAGTTTTGAGCGAAGCTTTTTGCCTGAGCTTATCTTTAAAAACATCTCAAACGCCTCTTTATAGCCAAGCTCGCTTATAAATTTGCTCATTATTTCATCGATTTTATCCATTTTTATCCTTCTATTTATCCTCGTGTGGATCTCTAAAACCCACATCCACACGCTTACTCTCATCTAGCAGCGCCACCCTAAAATGCGCCTTTTTATCCCTAAAATCAATAAATGATATATAAAGGCTCACGCTCTCGTTTGGCGGCATCATAAAATCAGGCAAAACTCGCTGCATATAGGTATCTTGCCCATGTCTTAGCGAAAAGACCATCTGTCTTGGATAGCGCCTAAAAAAACTTTGCACAGTGATATTTGTGCTATCAAATAGCGTCCAACGAAAGTCAAATGTTTCAACTTTTTGAGTTTTTTTCTCGGTTATAAAGACCCGCGCCCACTCATCTTTTTTAAGCTCAAAAGTATGCACCGAATTTGGGTCAAAATTTGGCTCTTTTGCAAAGGCAAGAGCGACTAGCAAGGCCACAAGCGCAAAAATTCTACTCATTTTGGCTTAAAATTTCTCCGCTAAGCTCAATATATAGATCATTTACTCCGTTATAAATTTTATCTTGCTCTGAGAGTATAAAATTTCTGATCTCATCTTCGCTAACGCCATGCTTCTCGCAAAGCTCGCTCATAGCTACAAATTTCTCAAAAATTTTATCTATCTCGTTTTTAACCAAAACGGCATTTGCGTTAAACAAAATGTCATAAAATTTATCCCTCGCACTGCCCTCAAATATATCTATCATCGCTGTTTCTTTGAAAATTTCTTAAGATTATAGCTAATTAAAACTAAGTTAAAAATTTAATATTATCTCCCACGCCTCGCCAACGTTTTTAGCATTATAGGTCGCTGTCTTGCTCTCCTCGCCAAATCCCCAGCAAACTTGCACATAAGGCATATTTGCGTTTTTGGCCGCAAGCTCGTCTTTTAGGCTATCTCCTATAAAGATCGCCTTGTTAGCTTTAGTTTTACTAACAGCTAGGTGAAGCATCGTAGGATCTGGCTTTTGCGGTATCTCCTTGCTAGCGCCGATGACCTCGTCAAATAGCTCATAAATTTCATTTTTCTTTAAAATTTTCTCTAGCGTATCATGCGGTGCATTGCTTGCCAAAACAACCTTAAATTTAGCCTCTTTGCACTTTTGCAAAAGCTCTTTTACGCCATCATAGGTAGTCGCACACTCATCATAAAATTTCTTAAATTTCTCTTCAAAGCCCTCTTTTAAGCTCCTGCTTGGCGTGTCGATGCCGTAAAACTCAAGGGCTAAATTTCTACCTGGCTCGTTGATCGCTTTTATGATAAATTCCTTATCAAGTGGCGGCAAATTTAGCTCATCTCTCACTTCATTTACCGTTTTATATATCGCCTCGCCGCTATCGATCACCGTGCCGTCCATATCAAAAATAACTACTTTCAATCCTCATCCTTAAATTTATTTTTATGTTTTTCTTTTTTATATGTCTTTTGATTTTTTAGCTTATCAAGTAGATTTGCCGCCTTTAAAAGCTCATCTTTTGGGGCATTTTTGATAAGCAAATTTATAAAATTTTCTAGCGCCTTTGAGTATGGTTGATCAAGATAAACAGCCTCGACTTTTTCAATGACTTTCGCGTTTTTCTCAACTCTTTGGCGAAATTCAGTCTCGTCAAAGTCATCTCTTTTTAGCCCGTTTATCGCTGATTTTGCAAATTTTTCTAGCGCGCGAAGATATTTTACACGTTTAAATTTGTCCGTGACTTGGTTCAAATTTTTCCTTTTTTTGGCAAATTATATCAAAATTTGATTTTATCCCCTAAATTTTGGCTTTGCTAATGTATAATTTACGCCAAAATTACCAAACAAGGAGCAAAAATGAGGCAAGAAACCGCTGCGATCCACGTAGGCTACGACACACATGAGGGCTTTGGCACGATGGCTGTGCCTATTTTTCAAAGCACGGCTTACGACTTTGGAAGTGCCGAGACAGCCGCTGCTAGGTTTGATCTAAAAGATAACGGCCACATCTACACAAGACTTGGCAATCCAACGACAGATATCTTTGAAAAAAGGGTCGCCGCACTTGAGGGCGGAGCCGCTGCAATAGCGACTGCAAGCGGTCAGGCAGCTTTGTTTTATAGCATCATAAATTTAGCCCAGGCAGGCGATAACATCATCATCGCAAAGAAAATTTACGGCGGCACGACGGTGCTTTTTACGCACACGCTAAAGAGATTTGGCATAGAGGCTAGAGTCTTTGACAGCGATACGGCCGATGATCTGGAGGGTTTAATAGATGATAAAACGAGGGCTATATTTTTTGAAACGCTCTCAAACCCGAAAATTTCTATCCCAAATATCGAGAAAATCGTAGAGATCGCAAACAAATATGGCATCATTAGCATCACGGATAACACCGTACCAACACCTATCATCTTTCAGCCACTTCGCCACGGCGTCGATGTTTGCGTGCATAGCGCTAGCAAATATATGAGCGGTCAGGGTCTTAGCCTAGCAGGTGTTGTTGTAAGTGCAAATCACCTAAATGAAAAGCTAAAAGGCAACAAGAGATATGAGCACTTTAACGTGCCAGATGCGAGCTACCACGACATCGTTTATGCCAATATGACCGACAACTTCGACATCTACACGCTAAGAATGAGACTAGCCATCGTGCGCGACATCGGCGCTGTGATCTCTCCGTTTAACTCTTGGCAGCTTATACAAGGGCTTGAAACGCTTGCTGTTAGGGTTGAGAGACACTCGCAAAACGCGCTAAAAGTGGCTAAATTTCTAAACTCTCACAAACATATAAAAAGCGTGGCTTATCCTGGGCTTGCCGACAACGTAGATCACGCAAAGGCGCAAAAATACTTTAAAGACGGCATGGCTAATGGGCTATTTTGCTTTGAGACTGATAGCTTTGAGCGTGCAAAAAAGATGCTAGAGCGCGTAAAACTCTTTAAGATCGTGGTAAATATAGGCGATACAAAGTCACTCATCACACACCCAGCCTCGACAACTCACCAGCAGCTAAGCAGCGAAGAGCTCATCAAAGCTGGCATCACAAAAGAGCTGATAAGAGTTAGCATAGGTCTTGAAAACGCCGAGGATCTGATAGCTGATCTAGCTCAAGCCTTAGAATAATCAAATTTCTAGCTCTTTTTGGGCTAGAAATTTAACTCATCTTTTAAACTTGCATATGCTCTTATCGCAAAAAAATAGATATAAATTTTTCCTATACGCTAGAAAATGCACCACACCGCATGCGGTTTATGTGAGAGAATTTATAACAAATTTTAAAATTTCATGAACGAGCAATTTAGGCTCTAAAATTTGAGCTAAGCGATAAGCGAAGCCAAATTTTAGTAGTCAATTCTTGAGAGTGAATGTAATTTTAAAATTTGATAGATAGTAAATTTCTATTTTTGAAATCACGACTTTAAATTTATAAGCTCTTTTATTCAAAAGGGAGACAAGGGGACTTGAATTACGAAGCCGTCCCCTTATCCCCCTTTTTAAATCCCCCAAACCCCTCGCACGTTCAAAGGGCATGCGATGGCACTATCGTGCCGCATGTGTTTTTATACCAGATAAGCTCACACAAATTTTAAAATTTTATGAACGAGTAATTTCAGCTCTAAAATTTGAGCCAAGCTGTAAGCTAAGTCAAATTTTAGTAGTCAATTCTTGAGAGTGAATGGAATTTTAAAATTTGCAAAGCAATAAACAAATTTAAATGTTTGTTTCTTTGTTAAGAGAGAATAGGTTTAAATTAAAAATACTCTTAGCTCATATAAGATTAGAGGTGCAGATAGCGCTAACACACTACCTGCTTTTTATTGGATTTTCTAATAAATTATTTTATTAAATTTATCTCAAACGATATCTTCAAAGACTTCAAATTTATCTTGATTTACAAGCATCTCAAGCAAGACACCGTAGTTATCTTTTATCTCATCTTGAAGTTTTATAGCAAGCTCTTTTGCGTCTTTTCCATCTTTTGGATAGGTAACTACTAGATCGATCGGTTCAGCGTTTAAAAACTCTTGTATGCCAGTTAGTAGCTCGCTAGCGCCTCTTTCGTTTGTGCCGTGAAGCACGACCACGTAGTGTTCGTTTTCTCTTATAACAACGTCTGTTTGTCTTAGGATTTTTTCAAAAATTTCGCCATATTCTTTACTATTTGGCAAAGAAAAATATATCAAAGATAAATTTTTCGCATAGTCCTTTACGTTTTTGTATCGCTTTATAAAAGCTATCTCAAGATCGATTATTGATAAAATATCAACTGCCGAGAAGATTTTTGCCGCCATTTTTACACTCCTTTTTTTGCGGTTTTGATTTTACACCGCTATTATATCTTGTAAATTTTCAAAAATAAAGACATTCATTCCATTTTTGTATTCATAGCCAAATTTTAGTCCATGAGCCTCAAGGATGTTGCTAACTATATATAAACCTAGACCAAAGCTCTTTTGTGCATCCTCACCTTTGATAAATGGCTGGATGTAAAAATCAAGGTCATTTTTTAGCTTCTCGCCTTGAGTTATAAATTTCATATGATCCTTGCTAACCATGATATTTACGTGCTTATCGGTTGAGTACTTTATGCCATTATCTATCATATTTTTTATAGCGACTGAAAATAGCTTAAAATCAACCATCACTCTAACCTCATCAAGCTCGCTGATACCAACGTGCTCTTTTTCGATCATCGCTATATCGATAGCCTCATCGATGAGATCTCTCATAAGGCAAGGCGTCTTGTTTGTAAGGCCTATTTTTGAGGTTATCTGCTCGATTGCTGCAAGCTCATTTATCAAATTTTCAAGCTTGTGAAAGACGGAGATTAGCCTCTCTTGATTTTTGCTTTTTTCTATCATTTGAGCGGCGATCAGCCCCTTTGTGATAGGCGTTTTTAGCTCGTGCATGATATTTCTTAAGAAAAGATGCCTTGAGTCATTTAGTGCTTTGATCTGACAAACAGCCTCATAAAATGCCTCTGAAACTTCAGAAATTTCATCCTTGCCGTTGCCGACATTTTGCACGCCATCAAGCTCGCCATTTGCAAATTTAACGATCTGACGCTTTAGCTTTCTAAGCGGTTTTATCTTATAGATGACAAAGATATAAGCAGCCAGCAAAATGACCGCAACTACGGCAAACACAGCCTTTATCACCTCGTATCTGTAAGGCTGAAATTCTTTATCCATCAAAAGCTTTAGCTCGTCTAAATGCTCGATCTTTAGGTAGTGATGCTTATCATAAAGCAAGATAGCACTAGATCCTAGATCACTTGAAATTTCTTCTAAAACGGCTGCATTTTTTAAAATTTCTTCTTTTTCATTTTTAGCGGTGATCTCTGGCATGTCGATGTTTGAGAGCTGACGGTCATACTGGGCTTTGTTTATTATGCCACCCATGTAGAGCAAATTTGTCCTAGCGACGTTTGAGTATTTGTTATTTAGCTCTCTTGTGTAGTTTTGTTTATCAAAGCCCATGAGCCACAAAAAGGCTAGAAATATCGAAACGAGCGCAAGTCCAAAGATAAACGTTATCGTGATAAATATAGAAGATCTTGGCATCAAAGAACCAACTTATAGCCGATGCCGCGGATCGCGTGAATGTATTTTGGCTCTTTTGGATTTTCATTTAGTTTTTGGCGAATTCTGCCGATGATGACGTCGATACTTTTGTTTGAGCTATCTTCATTTATGCTTTCGCAGTTGTAGATGAGCTCCTCTCTAGTGACCGCTCCACCCTCTTTTTGAAGCAGATATTTTAAGATGTCATACTCCGCTGCGGTTAAATTTAGCACGCTTCCTTTAAATAAAATTTCCCGCTCAAAGTCTTTTAATACCAAGTCTTTGTTTAAATTTCTTGCCTCATTTGCAGGGGCGATGCTCTGCCTTCTTAGATGGCTTTTGATGCGAGCAAGAAGCTCTTGTGGGTCATAAGGCTTTGGTAGATAATCATCCGCACCGTTATCCAGGGCATTTACTTTGTCCGTTATATCGTGTCTTGCGCTTGAGATGATGATAGGGATGTTGTGCTTTTTTCTTATCTCTTTGCAAACCTCCAGCCCATCCATGCCAGGGAGAGTGAGGTCAAGTATCACTAGGTCAAATTCGCTCGTGTTTAAAGTAGATAGTCCGATATATGGCTCCTCGGCCGTCGTCACTTTTATGTCGTAGTTTTCTAGGTATTCAGTTAAAATTTCAGCAAGCTCCATATCATCCTCTATCATTAAAATTCTAGTCATGATCTTTCCTGTTGTAAATTTATTTTTAAGGATTATAGCAGATAAAGGTTTTAAAAATTTAAAAGAGTTAAGAGCTGAAATTTCAGCTCTTAAGTGGTTATTTTATAACAAGGCCTTGCATGATGCCACCGCGGTTTATCCACACTAGCGTCTTTTTGCCTTTTGCATTTTTAACTGTGCTTGCAAATGTTTGAAGATCTTTTATGCTCTCTTCGCCAACTTGAACGATCACATCGCCTCTTTCAAAGCCAAAGTCTTCAGCTTTTGAGCCAGATTTTACGTCAGTTACAAGCACGCCTTGAGTGTCTGGGCTGATCTTATACTTAAATCTTATCTCATCGCTTAGATTACTAACGCTAAGACCTTCGATGATGACGCTTTTTGTCGCATCTTTTGCGTTGTGATCCATATTTACAAGCTTGATTTTTGTATTCATCACCTTATTTGATCGCTCGTAAGTTATATCAACGCTGCTATTTGGAGTTAGTGAGCCGATGAAATTTTTAAGATCATTTGCGTTTTTGATAGCTTTGCCGTTTGCTGAAATAACCAAGTCGCCTCTTTTTAGCCCTGCTTCATCTGCTGGCATGCCCTGCTCTACGCCACTTATTAAAGCACCTTCTTTATTTGTATAAAGCTCTTTTTGCTCATCAGTTAAATTTGCAATCGTAACGCCGATAAAACCACGCTCGATCTTACCGTCAGTTATCAGCTTTTTAGCGATATCTTTTACCATATTTGATGGTATGGCAAAGCCAATGCCGTTGTTACCACCACTTCTTGAAAGTATGGCTGAGTTTATACCGACTAAATAGCCCCTGCTATCAACCAAAGCGCCACCTGAGTTGCCAGGGTTTATCGAAGCGTCTGTTTGGATGAAATTTTCATATTGATTAAGGCCGATGTTGTCTTTATTTAGCCCTGAGACGATACCTTGAGTGATGCTCTCGCCCACGCCAAATGGATTGCCTATGGCAAAGACGACATCCGTGTCAAGTAGCTTTGACGAGTCGGCAAATGTGATCGCATTTAACCCATTTGCCTCTATCTTTATGACGGCTAGATCAGTCTTTGGATCGCTGCCTATTAGTTTGGCTTTAAATTCTTTGCCGCCATTTGCCAATGTCACAACGATCTGGTCGCTATCTTCGATGACGTGGTTGTTTGTAACGATGTAGCCGTCATTTGAGATGATGACACCAGAGCCAAGAGAGGTTGTCTTTTCTTTCTCTTTTGGTTTTGCAAAGTTAAATCCAAAAAATTCATTCAAAAACGGATCATTAAACATCTGCTCGATACCCGCATTGCTTACTGTTTTTGTAGTCGAGATATTTACTACTGAAAGTTTTGCCTGAGCGATAGAGTCGTAGTATGAGAGCACGCTATTTTTATCGCTTAACGGCGAAACTCTAGTTACATCTTGGTTTGCTTCGTTAAATTTAATATCAGCTCCCATTAGCAAAGAAGCCGCTGCTAATGAAATTAGCATAAATTTTTTCATTTTTTTCCTTTAAATTGAAAATGTCTTGAAATTATAAATAGAGCTTAAAAATAAAATCTTAACGCTTTTTTCTCCTTTGTAAATAAAAATAAACTTGACTTGCATAGACTAAAGTTTTGTGATATAATCCGTGTCAAAAAACATAAGGAGAATATATGAGCGAAAGCTTATATGAAACTTTAGGAGTTTCAAAAGGCGCATCAAGCGACGAGATAAAAAAAGCTTATAGAAAACTTGCTAGAAAGTACCACCCAGACATCAACAAAGACCCTGGAGCAGAGGATAAATTTAAAGAGATAAACGCTGCTTATGAAATTTTAAGCGACGAGAAAAAACGTGCCCAGTATGATCAATATGGCGATAATATGTTTGGCGGTCAAAATTTCCACGACTTTGCCAGAGGCTCAGCCGATATGGGCGATCTAAACGATATCTTGAAAAATATCTTCTCAGGTGGATTTGGCGGAGGCGGCGCTAAATTTAGCGGTGGCTTTGGTGGCGGTTTTGAAGGATTTGAAGGCTTTGGCGGAGGCGGATTTGGCTTTGGAGGAGCTGATCTAGATGTAAATGCCAAAATTTCTATACCATTTGACGTGGCTGTAACTGGCGGCGAACACAAGATAAATTTTAATGGCGAAAGCATCAAGATAAAGATCCCAAGCGGCATAGAAGGCGGCGAAAAACTTCGCATAAAAGGCAAAGGCAAGAGTGCTGGCGGTCAAACTGGAGATCTTATACTTGCCATTAGCGTTGAGCCAAGCGACGAGTATGAAAGAGTCGGCGACGATCTTTATAAAGATGTAGAAATTCCACTAAAAACTATGCTCTTTGGCGGCAAGATAAATGTGCATACATATAAAAAAGATGTAACCATTAAAATCGCTGAGAACTCAAAAACAGGCACAAAGATCCGTTTAAAAGGATACGGCGTGCAAAACAGAAAGAGCGGAATTTATGGCGATCTTTACTTAAAGGCCAGGGTAAAACTTCCAAATATCAGTGAGCTTGACGAGGGCTTAGTAAAAGAGTTAAAAGAAAAATTACCGGAGTAAAAAATGCAAAATTATGAAGAACCACTTTTTTTAATAAGCGTTGTAGCAAAGGTTTTAAGCATACATCCACAAACTTTAAGACAATACGAAAGAGAGGGACTAGTTGAACCCTCAAGAACAGACGGCAAGATGAGACTCTACTCGCAAAAAGACGTCGATCGCGTCAAAACGATACTAAATTTGACCCGCGAACTTGGCGTAAATTTAGCAGGTGTTGATGTGATACTTCAGCTAAAAGAGAAAATTGACGATTTAGAATCAACTATTGATGATTTAAATAAAAAATTACACGAAGCTACCAGTCAAACTAGCACCAAAAGATCGCTTGTTAAGAGAAAAAATAGCTTTGATCTTGTCTTTTATGAGGGTAAAAAATAATATATGGAACAAATTTTAGAAGGCTTCTTGCTTGTCGCTGCGATCTCGGTTGCGTTAAATGTCATTTTTAAGAAATTTCAGATACCAACTATCATCGGCTACATCGTAACTGGCACGCTTATATCTGAGTTTTTCAACCTAAAAAGCAACGATGAAATTTCTCATATCGCGGAATTTGGTATCGCATTTTTGATGTTTACGATCGGACTTGAGTTTAGCTTTAAACACCTGATGAGCATGAAAAAAGAGGTCTTTCTAAATGGAGGTCTGCAAGTTTGCCTAAGCGGCTTTGTGATGGGCGTGATGCTCTACTACGCGCTTCATCTAAAGGACGAGACAGCACTTATCGCTGGTCTTGCCTTTGCTCTATCTTCAACTGCGATCGTGCTAAAAACGCTAAATGACAATGGCGATGTAAGTAAAATTTATGGTAGAAAGGCGCTTGGAATTTTACTATTTCAAGATATCGCCGTCATCCCTATTTTGCTTATGATAGATATGTTTAGCTCGCAAGATGCCTCGATAAATGAGCTTTTGTTAAAGACATTTACAAGTGCAGTTATCCTTATCGTTGTGCTATTTTTGCTCGGCAAATACGTCATCAACTGGATATTTTACAAAGTCGTTCAGACAAACTCTCAAGAGGTCTTTATAGCTACGATCCTCTTTTTAGTAGTTGGCGCCAGCACGCTAGCCCACTTCTTTGGCTTTTCATACTCTCTTGGTGCATTCTTAGCTGGTATGATGATGGCAGAGACGCAGTATAAGCACCAGATCGAGGTCGATCTCATACCTTTTAGAGATCTGCTTCTTGGACTATTTTTTATAACCGTTGGTATGCAGATAAATTTTGTAGTCGTGCTCTCAAATATCTGGCTAGTTCTAGGTCTAGTCTTTAGCATAATGGTCGTAAAAGCTATCGTCGTTTTTGCCGTTTTAAATATCTACTTAAAACGCAGGGTCGCTGCTAAAACCGCACTTAGCGTCTGCCAGATCGGCGAATTTGCACTGGCTGTATTTGGGCTGATGACTACTAGAAATCTTCTTGATGTCCAAACTGCGCAAATTTTCATCGCAGCCTCTGTTATATCGATGTTTGCAACACCTTTTATACTTAAAAAGCTTGACGTCTTAGCTGATCTTGTAGAGCGTGAGGTGATAGTCGAGTCAAACGAGACCTTAAAACCACAAAAACTAAAAAATCACATCGTAGTCTTTGGCTATGATAGGCTCGGTCAAGAGGTGGTTTTGAGACTAAAAGAGACAAAGCTTTTATACATCGTGCTTGATAACGACATCAGCCTAGTTGAGCTTGGCAGAAGCCGCGGGGAAAATGTATTTTTAGGAAACGTGCTTCAAAGCAACACTCTTGAAAATGCCTGCCTAAGCGACGCAGCGGCCGTTATCATAACATTTAGCAACGAGCAAAGAGTTGAGCTAATCGCTCAAAAGATAAAAGACTACGGAGCAAATATCCAGACCATCATCAAAGCAAATGGCGAGGGTAACAAAGATATTTTTGGCGAGCTAGGCGCAAATTTCCACCTAATAAGCGAAGAGCGCGTCATGGCAAAAACTCTTGTTCACGAAGCCCTTCAATACAAGATCGACCACGACATAAGAGCGTAGTAAATTTTACTTCTTAAAACACGCTTTTTTGTTAAGTTCGTTTAAATAAATTGATAAAACTATTAGCAATATTTTTGATTATATAAGAAACAATAAGAAGCTAAAAATTTGTCTGGTCAAAATATCAATGCTAGTCTTAATGAGAAAGAAGTAAAAATTAAAGAGCTATCAAAAGATAAAAAATAGAATTTATTACAAATTAAAATAAAAGCATATTAGCCAATAATATGCTTTTAAAATTAAATTTAAAGCCTAGTTTTTCTAGGCTTTACTCATTTCTTAAAGTTTGAAGGACATTTACCTCTGTGGCTTTTTTAGCTGGATAGTAAGACGAGATAGCCACGATAAACACAGCTCCAACTACGATAAGCACAAGATCGATGGTTGAGAGTTCAAGTGGTAGTTTGCTTGAGCCATAAACATCAGCTGGCAGGTCTATGATGTTGAAATTTCCAAGTAAAAATAGCCCCAAAAAGCCAAGCACTAAGCCAAATATAATGCCACCTCCACCTATTACTAGCCCTTGATAAAAAAAGCTTCTTTTTATCTCACTTTTACTAGCACCAAGCGCTAAAAGCAAGGCGATCTCTTGCCTGCGGTTCATCACGGTCATTAGTAGTGAGCTTATGATATTTAGCGACGCCACAAGGATAATTAACATCAAAACGATAAAAAGTGCTCTTTTTTCAAGTGCGAGTGCTGAGAAAAAGTTGCCATTTTGCTCCCACCAGCCAATAGCAACTGTGCCAGCTGGTAGGCCTTCGCGCACCCTTTTTATATCATCAAATGGCTTACTTGAAAAGATGTGAATTCCATCATAAACGCCTTTTGGGTAGTCTAAAATTTTCCTTAATGCATCAACTGAAGTATATGAAAACGCCTTGTCGTAGGCGATTAGCCCAGATGTAAATGAGCCGCCTATGTCAAAGCGCTTCATCTTTGGCGTTAGCGAAAAGCCAGCAGGATCAGCCTTTGTAAAGATAAGTGTTAGTTTTTCATCGTTTCTTAGCCTAAACTCACTCGTTATGCCACTTCCCACAAGTATCTCAAAGCCCTCTAGCTCTTTTTCCTTCAAAGCATCATTTACAACTGAATTTATCTGCTTTTCATCTTTAAAATTTACGCCATAAATTAGCCCACCTTCAAGCGCATTTGCCGAGCGGTAAATGACCTGCGTGCTGATATATGGACTAAATTTAAGGTCGCTAAATTTAGCCTTTAGCTCATCTACAAAGCCATCATCGATCGATCCTTTAAAAGCGCTTTGAACGGTTATAGGATAGTTCATCGTAAAAAGTTTGCGCTCAAATTCTTTATCAAATCCGTTCATGATCGCCATTGCAACTATTAAAACCATAAGTCCTATACTAACACCAAGAAAGGCGAGCAAGGCGCTTAGAGCGATAAATGGCTGAGTTTTATCAAATCTTAAATATTTAAAAAGTAGGTACTTTGGTAAGCTTGTCATCAAATAGCCTTTAAAAGATTAAGGCGCTTTGGCGCCTTAAAAGTAGAAATTTTAAGCAAATATGCCTTTTTTAGGGCCACTTTTGCCGTGGCAATCTTTATATTTTTTACCGCTTCCGCAAGGGCATGGAGCGTTTCTTGGTATCTTTTTTTCAGGCGTGAAATTTTCTTCTTCGCCTTGATTATTATAGCTTAGGGGCTCATTTTCAGCATTTTGGCTAGCTTCTAACATCATCCTGGCTTGCTCTTCTTGCTCCTCACGGCTCTTAAATCTAACGATTTGAAGCGTTTTAACGCTCTCAGTTTTTAGCCTGCCAACTAGCTCCATAAAGAGGTTGTAGCTCTCTTTTTTATACTCCACTAGCGGATCTTTTTGATTATACCCTCTTAGACCGATACCAGTTTTTAGGATATCCATCTGATAAAGATGCTCTCTCCACGCATTATCAAGCACTTGAAGGTATAAAATTTTCTCTATATCTTTTCTTTGCTCTTCATTTAGCACGCTCATTTTTTCGTTATATCTAACCTCTAAAATTTGCGCTATTTTTTCTACTAGTTCATTATACTCTAGCCCTTTTAGCTCGCTCTCGTCGATCTCTTCGCTGCAGTCCGCAAGGATGATAGAGCATAAATTTTTAATGTCATAATCATCTTTTAAGCCGCCATGGAAAATTTCAGCCGTATCAAGTAAATTTGTAGCGTATTCAACTCTATTTTGAGCTATTTTTTCACTCATATCGTAGTTTTTATCAAGTAGCTCGTCGCGGTATTTATAGATGGTCTTTCTTTGCTCATTTGCCACGTCGTCATACTCAAGCAAGTGTTTTCTAGCCTCAAAGTGCAAGCTCTCGACTTTCTTTTGAGCATTTTCAACAGCTCTTGTCACCATGCGGCTTTCGATGCTTTCGCCCTCGTCGATACCAAGCCTATCCATGATCGCTTTTATGCGGTCGCTACCAAAAATCCTTAAAAGATTGTCCTCTAAGCTTAGATAAAATCTACTCATACCAGGATCACCCTGACGTCCAGCACGGCCACGCAGCTGATTATCTATCCTTCTACTCTCGTGCCTTTCGGTGCCGATGATATATAAACCGCCAAGGTCTCTCACCTCGTCATTTATCCTGATATCAACACCACGTCCAGCCATGTTTGTAGCGATAGTCACAGCGCCTTTTACACCAGCTTGCGCGATGATCTCGGCCTCTTTTTCATGGTTTTTAGCATTTAGCACAGAGTGTGGGATGCCAGCTTTTTTAAGCATCTCATGAAGCACCTCACTACGCTCGATACTTGCAGTTCCTACAAGCACTGGCTGACCTTTCTCGTGAGCTTTTTTGACTTCATCGATAACTGCTTTAAATTTCTCGTTTTGAGTTTTATAGATAAGATCGTTTTGATCGATCCTCTTAACTGGCACGTTTGTTGGGATTGAGATAACTTCAAGATTATAAATTTGAGAAAACTCAGTAGCCTCTGTCTGAGCCGTGCCGGTCATACCTGCAAGCTTTTTATACATCCTAAAATAGTTTTGATATGTCGTATCGGCAAGAGTTTGGCTCTCTTCTTGAATTTTCACGCCCTCTTTTGCCTCAAGCGCTTGGTGAAGCCCCTCGCTAAATCGCCTGCCCTCGCTTAGACGTCCTGTAAATTCATCAACGATGACAACTTCGCCATCTTTTACGACGTAGTGCACGTCTTTTTCAAAGAGATTGTGCGCCTTTAGAGCTTGATCTAGGTGGTGGCTTAGCACGGCGTTTTCAAGGTTATATAAATTTTCAACTCCAAAGAGCTTTTCAGCCTTGCTTATGCCAGCCTCTGTGATCATTATCGTTCTATTTTTTTCATCTACTATAAAGTCCCCCGTTGGCTTTGAGCCTGGCACGTTTGGATCAGCTGGAGTGCCTCTAGTAAGCTGTTTTGCGACTTGATCAGCTCTTATGTAGCCATCAAGCGTGCGGTTTGTTGGACCAGAGATTATAAGTGGCGTTCTAGCCTCATCTATCAATATACTATCGACCTCATCTACGATAACGAAGTTATGGCCTCTTTGTACCTTTTGACCAGCTTCAAATTTCATATTGTCACGAAGGTAGTCAAAGCCAAATTCTGAGTTTGTGCCGTATGTTATGTCGGCGTTATATGCAGCTTGCCTTACTTCATCGTCGTATCCGCCACTTAGTATCACATCGACGCTTAAGCCTAAAAAGTTATAAAGCTCGCCCATTTGCGTCGCGTCACGCTTTGCAAGGTAGTCATTTACGGTAACTACATGCACGCCTTTGCCACTCATCGCGTTTAAGATAACTGGTAAAGTCGCCACCAATGTCTTACCCTCGCCTGTCTTCATCTCAGCGATCCTGCCCTCGTTTAGCACCATACCACCGATTAGCTGCACGTCAAAATGGCGCATCTTAAGCACCCTTTTGCTAGCCTCTCTAACTAATGCAAAGACATCATTTAAAATTTGATCTAAAGTGACTTTTTCTTCGACGACTTGGGCTTTAAGCTCGTTAAATTTGATCTTAAGCTCATCATCGCTCATCTTCTCATAAGTAGGTTCTAGCGCATTTATCTGCGCCACACGTTTTATATATTTTTTGACTTCTCTATCGTTTTTCGTGCCAAAAATCTTTCTAAATACCGATGAAATCATTACTTTACCTTCCTAAATTTTTAAACTTTGGATCTTAGCATAGTTTAACTATTTATTTAATTAAACTGGGCTAGAATACGCCAAAAAAGGATAAAAAATGAGAAAATTTTTGATAGCTTCTCTCGTTGCAGTTTGTTCATTTGGCGCTGGCTTAAATTTTAAAAGCCTGCAAAGTGACTTTACGCAAACTGTCTTTAGCGAGGGCAAAAGTGTAAATTATAAGGGTAGATTTTACGCTAAAAACGACAACACAGCACTTTGGATATATGAAAGTCCAACACCAAAGAGAATTTACTTTGACAAAGATAAAGTGGTCGTGATCGAAGATGAGCTTGAGCAAGCCATCATTTCAAGACTAGACGACACGCCAAATTTGACGCAGGTCTTAGCTCACGCAGAGCAAATTCAGCCGACACTTTATAAGGCGATATATGACGGAGTTGAGTATTTTATAACGATCAAAAACACGCTTCCAACGACGATTGACTATAAAGACAAGCTCTCAAATAAGATAAAAATCACTCTAAGCAACCCAGTAAAAGACGCACTCATCCCAAAAGAGACGCTAACTCCAGTCATCCCACAAGGTTACGACATCGTAAATCAATAAATTTGGCTAGCTTTTAGCCAAATTTACTCACTTCTCTCCAAAGTCTTTTCCAAATTCTTGCACATTATTTAGATCGATCGGCTTTTGCACCACATCATTTGGATCAGGTGCGACGATGATCTCGTTGCCTTTTTTCTTCTTTTCTGGCTTTGTCATCACATCTTCATTTACGCTTGGATCAGAGCATAAATTTTGGCTTTTTATAGCTTTTATGATCTCGCTTAGCTCTAAATTATTTATCACTTTGATATTTAAAATAAGCACGTCGTCGATGTCAAGCGAGTGTTTTTTGGCTGCATATTTCATAAAGAGCTCTTTAAATTTCTCTTTTCCCATTGAGGTTAGGATATCCTCCACGTAAAAGCTGCCAACAACGACGTTTAGCGCGTCAAGCACGTAGGCTTCGTTCTCCTCCACGTCACGTCCGACAACTTCAAGGTTCATGCTTATCTTTTTTGTTAAATTTTGTCCAGCTTTTGAGTAGATATCTGTTTGAAAATCACTCACTTTTAGCACATCTGCAAATGCAAAAACGCCAAAAACAAGGCTTAAAAGTAGCTTTTTCATAAACTCTCCTTAATATGCAAAAATACGTTTTCTTGGTAAAATTTCTTAACTTCGTCGTCAATTTTAACCACTTTTCTTAAATGCTGCCTAAAATCACTTTTCTTATCATAAAAAAGTTTTAAATTTTTAGGATTTACCGCGCGAGAAAGTGCGACGTAGAGCTGTCCTTTGGCAAAGATGTGGTTGATGTTGCAAATGAGTGAGTTTATACTCATGCCTTGAGACTTGTGGATAGTTAGCGCATAGGCTAGCTTAAATGGAAACTGATAAAGCGAGGCTTGCACGTTCTCTTCGATCTCGTCTTCGTTTAAATTTAGCGCGCAAAAGTTGTATGCGCACTTTTCTATCTCACATATCTCGCCGCTATCTTTTTGTACGATCACACTTGAGATCACGCCTTTTTCTTTTAAAATTTGCATGATCTTGCCCTGCTCGCCGTTGTAGTATTCGCCCCATTTATTTGAAGTAAAGATGATCTTAGCCCCTATCTTCATCTCCAAATTTCGCAAGATATTTAGCGTGTTTGCCCACTTTTCAAACTCTTTTTTATCTAAATTTTCATCCATAACAAGCACGTCCGAGTTTGAAATTTCAAGAGGCGCATTAAGCGCAAGAAGCCTTTTTTGATTTAGCATCTCAGCCTCTGCGTTTCTACCAAAAAGCACGCTTGTCTCGCTATCTGGCTCTATAGCATCCACTCGCAGACCCTCTATATAAGCCATCATCTCATCATCTAGCTCACCAACTCTAAGACGAGAGAGAATTTCATAAAATTTAAGATCATTTGTGCGTTTTGAGACGAGCAGCTCGACATTTGTAAATTTCATATCCTCCCACGCATTGGAGTTAAAGGCGTATAAAAAGTTAAAAAGTTTGCTCTCATTTTGCTCTTTTTGCACGGGCGGAAGCTGATAAAAGTCGCCCACTATAAGCACCCTGCCCTTAAATTTAGAGGTAAGCAAGCGGTATCTTATCATCTCCATTACATTTGAGCTCACCATCGAAATTTCGTCTATTACAAGCAGATCGCAGGCATCTAGCATATTTCGTAGCTTGCTTAGCTTATCTTTTTGGCGGTAGTCAAGCCGTCTTAGCTCCTCGTAGTCCTTGCAGTAGCCAAATTTAAAAAAGCTATGCAAGCTCACGCCCCCAAGGCTAACAGCGCTTATGCCAGTTGAGCCAAGGATGACGACGTTTTTGAAATTTTCTTTGTAGTGTCTGATGATGGAGGCGGTTAGATAGCTCTTGCCAACACCGCCGCCGCCTGTTAAAAAGACGTTTGAGCGAGATAGAATTTCTAAAATTTGATCTTTCATCTACTCAAACATCTCTGGGCGATACTCAAAATGCATCGTATCAAAGTGCTTCCAGCGTCCGCCCCAGACAAATTTATGCTTCTCAAAAACTCGCACGATCTTTTCAGGGATCAAGTTTTCATAGCCCTTGCTCCACTGCCAGTAGTGGCTCTTTTTTACATTTATATCGATCGCGATGCCGTAGCTGTGCGCGCTTAGGCGGTTTGTGCCAGCGATGATGCGCCACTTAAATGTCCCGCCTGGATCTTTTAGGTACTCAAGTAAATTTGGATCGCTCTTTACCATCTCGTTTAGCTCGTTGCTCACATCTTGCAAGGCGGCTGCAGCGCCATTTTTAGAGTTAAATTTTAAAGGCAAATTTAAAAAATCCTTTAGCCAGATGACATCTACTAAATTTGCCTTTACCGCGCTCTCGCTTGAGCCATAAATTTTGCCTAAAAGCTCGTAGTTTCTGCATCTACCAGCATCACTTAGCGCGGTACTTAGTGGCGAAAACGCAGCGTAATCAAGTGCGTTCATATCTTCGATATCAGCCCCGGTGCTGCACTCTTCATCTTTTTGTTTAAAATCATCATAGACTAGGCTCGTGCCATCACTAAATTTAACCAAATTTTCTTCGATCTTTACGTCATAAGCTCTTTGCAAAGCTGAGATCTTTCTAGCCTTATCTAGCATCCCTTGCTCAGGCCTCATTACATTTATAGAATCAACCTTAGAAATTAGCAAATTTGCACTTTGTATGTCGCTTCTATTTTGTCCGATATTTAGCGTAGTTATGGCAGTCGCTCCAATTAGCGCGCGGCCGTTGTTTGCAGTCTTTAGCCCCCAAGCATCATGCACCACGTAGATATCATCGCCCTTATATCCAGCATAGAGCATGATGTGACCTGGCAGATGCACGAGCGTGAGATATGGCACGCCCTTTTCTTTTATCTCTTTGCTCTTTGCAGCGTTACTAAGACCTTTTAGATTGATCTTCTCTCCCATATTTGCCTGCGCCCTTGAGTTCCTAGGTAACCACACGCCAAAGCTTGCTAGCAAGTCTTTTGTAAAGAGCGAGCAGTCTCTTAGCTTATCCACCCCACCCCAGCCATAAGGCTGAGTAAGAAGCGAGCTAAGAATTGTTTTTAAATTTGAGTCGTTAAATTTAAGTGGAAAAAGGGCGCTAAAAGACTTTGAGAGGACAAACTCCCTAAGCATATTTCTTACATAAATTTTGCCGTAGTAGTTTTTGTCATCTTGCGCCAAAACTGGCAGTATCGCGCCGACACGTGAGTAAAACAAAAAGTTTCCACCCTTGTCATAAACTGGCATCTTGTCGGTTTTTATCGTGACAAAGCTTGATTTTTGATAGGCAAGCGCCTCTTCATCGCTTATAAATTTGATATCTTCAACTTTCACCCAGCCCCAAACCGCATCATCACTCACAAACGCCCACGCCCTATCTTTTGAGAGGTGCGAGACAAAAAGCGGATGAGCGATGCTTAGGGTGGATTCTTGCAAATAATCAAACGGATAGCCCTCGCCCGGAGTTTGCGGGTTTAAAAATATCGGCTCGTCGGTTGGGAAATTTCTTACAGCTGTGTTTGCTGAAGTTAGAGCGTAAGCTGAAATTTGCAAAAAGCCAGCGAAATTTGCATTGTCCTTTTGCGCGTCAAACCAGCTTTGAGGTATCTGCCTAAAATTTGAGCCAAAATACTTTCTTTTTTCGCTTGGTTTATATACATTAAACGCCCAAAAAGCGTCATTTGGGTTAAATTTCACGCCTCTTAGAGTAAAAACTTTAAATCTTCTTTTTAAAATTTCATCTTGAGCAAAACTTGCGCTTTGCATATTTTGAGGTAGCGACGAGGCGTCTTGTTTTACTTCAAATTCAAGCAAGCTGATGCGCTCATTTGGCTTATAAACATTTTCGTCTGGCAGGGCATTTTGCTGCTTGTTTGGCTCTGGTTTTGTTGTCTGCGAACAACCCAAAAACAAAGCAACACTAAGTGCTAAAAATATACCTTTTTTCAAATTTCTTCCTTATCCTTAAATATAGCTTCTACGATCAAAACAAAGATATAAAACATCTTTTCATCGTTATTTTTGCAAATTTGCTTCATCGTCTCGTTTTGATCCCTGACCTTTATATCGTTTGATCTTAAAATTTCTGCAACGTCTGAGCCAAATTTATTTGAAATTTCCCCAACTTTGACATCATTTAGCGCGTTTAAAAACCTTGTAGTGTTGCAGTCCATCTGCACTGGCTTGTGCTTTAAGATATTTTTAAACTCAAGGCTTAGCTTTTTTAGCTTTTTCTTCTTGACGTAGCTGTGAATGATAGTTAAAACAACTAAGCTAAAGCCAAAGAAAATGTGCAAATTTAGCGAATTTTCGCTCATCTCTCCCTTTAAAAAGAGCACGCCGCTTACAAAAAGTCCAGCCACGCAGACAAAAAGTAGCAGCAAGATGATGTATTTAAAGACGACCTCGAGCCAGACGTTATCTTTTAGCTTCTCAAACATCAAGCCGCCCTATCTCATCTTCTCTAAAAACTAAAATTTCATTCTCTTTTAGCAGTTTTGCTGCTACGCCGTCACCTAAAATGAGCCTTTTAGTGAAGCTTCCATCATAAATTTGTCCACTCCCACAGCTTGGGCTTCTAGCTTTTAAAATAGCCTTTTTACAGCCATTTAGCTTAGCTATCTTTAGGCAAATTTTAGCTCCATTGATGAAATTTTCGCTCACGTCTTTGGCGGTTTTTGTGACAACAAGCCTATTTTTCATCTCGGCTGGCTCTCTTGGCGTACTAAGTCCGCCAAAAACCTCTGGGCAGACAAAAAGCAGATGATATCTCTTTGAAATTTCATCTAAAATTTCCCTATCCAAAAGGTTGTTTTCACCATTAAATTTGCAGTTTATACCAGCAAGACAAGCGCTTATTAAGACCTTTTCTCTCAAAGTCCAGCTTCTTTTAAAAGCTCACTAGCATAAATTTCACGAAGTTTGCTTGAGATTTCGCCCACTTTTGCGCCGTTTATCGCCTTGCCGTCAGCATAGATGACTGGCAAAAGGATGAGCGTAGCAGCCGAGATAAAGACTTCATCAGCGCTATAAACCTCGTCCATGCTAAATTTACGCTCCTCTATCTTTAGGCCGATATCTTTAGCGATCCTTAAAAGCCTCATACGGCGTATCCCTGGTAAAATTTCATTTGAAAGTGGCTTGGTTATGAGAGTTTTATCCTTGATGATAAAAGCGCTCGAGCTACAGCCCTCTGTGACAAAGCCGTTTTCGACCATAAAGCCCTCGTCTGCGCCCTTTTTGTGAGCCTCATTTTTAGCGTAGCACTGAGCTAGAAGCGAGATCGACTTTATGTCGCGCCTTTTCCACCTTATGTCCTCGACGCTTACCACTTTTATTCCAGTTTTTGCGGCTGGGTTGTTTAAAATTTCACTCTCATAGCAAAAGATAAAGACGCTTGGGGTTAAATTTTCCATAAAATAGAAATTTCTAAATGCCACGCCTCTTGTTACTTGCATGTAAATTCCGCCCTCTTTTAAGGCGTTTTTGGCGATCATCTCATTTAAGATCGCTTCAAATTTATCTTTTTCGTAAGGCAGGCTTATATCTATCTCATTTAAACTTCTCTCAAATCTCGCCCAAAAACGCTCTTTATCAACCATTTTTGAGTTTATCACAGGCACCACTTCATAAATTCCATCGCCAAATATAAATCCCCTATCAAATGCACTAACTTTTGCCTCATCTTTTGGCACAAACTCGCCATTTACAAAGACCGTTT
Source organism: Campylobacter concisus (assembly GCF_003048835.2). NCBI lineage: Bacteria > Pseudomonadati > Campylobacterota > Epsilonproteobacteria > Campylobacterales > Campylobacteraceae > Campylobacter > Campylobacter concisus. The sequence continues at coordinate 1,177,465 of NZ_CP060705.1, forward strand.
CTAAAGCTTTATCTGCCATTTTTAGCTCCTTAAATTTTGTGCAAATTGTATCTAATTTTGTTTGAATTTATAGATTTTTAGATACAATGAGCTGAAATTTTTAAGGTAAAAAGTCTATAAAAAATGAAAGAAAATTTAAGAAACACTATCATTAAAAACGTTTTTTTCGTATCAAAACAGCCAGTTTTATTTAGAGATTTACTTGAAGCAAATGCCCTTTTTAACGAAGGTATGCTAGTTGATGGAGCAAAGCTAAATTTTAGATTTAACCACGTGAAGCTCTACCAAATTTACGCACTCATATGTTTTGTTGTCTTATTTCCGCTTCTCATCATCACGCACCATTTTTTAGCAAATACTGACGCTCACATCTCAATAATTGCAACCACGATCGTCACTTCAGCTGTTTTTATCGGCTTTGACATGTTTAAGGTTTGGGCAAGAAGAGAGATAAGTTTGGAGCTTATAAAAAAGGCTTGGAGCGTGCATTTTCCATATTTTGGATATGAAAAGTATTCAAGCAAAGTTGAAGAAATTTACAACACCGCTCTTAAAAATGACGTTTCAAAAAAAGATTTAGAACAATATATATATGAAAAGCTAATTTCTCAAAAAGAGAGCGCTGAGTAAATTTCATTTTGCCCTAAAGCAACTCGTAAAATTAGCTTTTTAGCGTTTTCGTCTTTGCAAAGCAGTTTCGTTTCTATCTCGCTTATGAAATAATATGGAAGCTTCCTCATCTTTTTATCTAGCATCAAAAACCTATCTGAGATGATTTTTACATCATTTTGCAAGGCGTTTTTCTCTTTTAGCTCGTCTAAATTCAGATAATTTCTAAGCTTAATCAGATCGCTATTTATATCATCAAGCTTGCTAGCTATAAATTTTGCATTTTTTATATTATCATCGTCTAAATTTTTACTAACTTTTATAGCGTAGTTTAGCTCATTTAGCGAGCCTAAAATCTCTTTTTCATCCGTGCTAAAAGCATCTTTGTTTGACTCATTTAGAGAAATTTGCACTAAATTTCTAAAACCTATCAAGACATCACTTAAGCTATCTTTTACCTTAGTATAGTCATTTTTCCTAGTTAGCAAATATGCGGCAAAAACTATCACAAAGCCAGCCGCCACGTCGAGCAATCTATCGACCATAAGGGCTAAAAAGTCTCTTTTTATAAGCGAAAAAATGGATGTAAATTCAAACATAAAAGCCGTTGCAAAGACGATTTGTTTATAGGCTTTAAGGTAATAAACCAAAAACATACCGATAAAGACAACCACGTAAAATGCGTATGATTCACCCATAAATTTCACAAAAGCAAGCGCGATAAAAAAGCCGATAACTCCGCCAAGAAGGCTATCTCTGCCTGCATTTTTTAAAGCATCTTCGTCGCTTTTGTTTAGACTCATCACTGCTATGGCGATCCAAATTCCATGATTTATATGAAAAGCTTGTGCTATAAAAATGGCTAGCGACATACAAATGGCAAGCCTTAAAGACTCTTTTAATACTTCATTTTTTAAATTTATCTTTTTAAACGCCTCTTTTAGCGTGATCTTTTTTGTGTTGTTAAATGAGAGCTTATCCTCGCCGCCCTCTTTTATAAGCAAAAATTTATCATAAAGCACGCCAAGCGAGCTTGCAAAAATTTTAAAATTTGAGTTTTTAGCTAAATTTAGCGCATCAAATTTTAGCTTTGGAGTTTGATTTTTGAAAATTTTTTTAAGCTCAAAAAGGTTGTAAGCGATCTCATTTTTTACCTCGATTAAAAGCGCTTTGTCCTCGATCCTTTCAAACGAAGCGCCCAATGTTCGAAGCAAAAGAGCGATCTCTTCAACTTTATAAAAATAAAATAGTGCTTTGGCTTGATTTCTAACTAGCTTAACATCTTTTATCTTTAGGCTTTTGTTTGCGAAAATTTCTTTTGATTTATCAATCGAGCTCATCAAATCTGCAATACTTGCGTAAAAATGGCTCGTGCCAAGCGCCTTGCTCGATAAGATGGCGTTATCTAGTAAAAAGCTGATACTCTTTTTAGTAAATTTGCCGTATTTGCCAAAGTTTTCAAATTTTATGATGATGCTTAGCACGCCAGCAAGCACCAGACCGCCAATGCTATCAATCACATTTAGCCCAACTGCGGCCTTTGTCACAAAAGCAACTAGCCCTGTTGCATTTACAGCAAGTAAAATTTTGTTTAAATTTGAGCTATAAATTTGGCTAATGCCTACCACAAATATCCAGACAAATACAATAAGCGAGAGCCAAACGCCAAGGCTAATAAATGGATCAACAAAGGGCATAAAAGCGCAAGAAAGCGCGATGTAAAGTAGCAAAAATGCAAATTTACTCCTATCTTTGCACTCAAGCTCGCCAAGAAAGAAGATACCCATCGTGATATTTACAGCCATGATAGCGCCACTTAGATGAAAGAAGTAAAAGCACAAAAAGCAGTTAAAAGCGATGGTTGTGGCAGCTTTTAGCGAGTAGATGAGCTGGAAATTTGCAGGGTCGTAGTAGCGGATAAAGCTTTTAAATTTCTTAATTATTTCCATTGACGCTCTTGCATATTGTTTAAAATTTGATTTTTATAACGCAAATTTTCAAGCTTTATGCTAAGAGCTCTGTTTTCTTCAAGGAGCATATCTCGTTTGCCGCTGATGTCGGCGATATCTCTACTTATATAATAAATTTGATTTGCTATGTAAATTTTTGGCAAAAATAGAGCCAGCGCTATAAAAACCGCCAGATAGACCATCACTAGCGTCTTAAAGCTTAAATTTACCTCACGTTTTTGCTCCTCGTCGTGAAGTGTTAGCAGCTCTTCTTTTTCTTGCATCTTTATCCTTTTATCTTAAAAACACGCAGTTTTGCGCTCTTGCTTCGTGAGTTTTGCGCTAGCTCACTTTGGCTTGCTGTTAGTGGTTTTTTAGTTAAAATTTCACCCAGTTCGTGGTTGTTTCCGCACTCACATCGGTAGATGCCAGGCGGGCAGATACAGCTGTTTGCCCACTTTTTGAAGCGCTCTTTTACGATCCTATCTTCAAGCGAGTGAAATGTTATGATCGCCACCAAGCAATCTTTAAAACCGCCCTTTTCTATACTATCAAGCAAATTTATTAGCTCATCTAGCTCGCCATTTACCTCTATCCTGATCGCCTGAAAAGCAAGGATCGCAGGGCTAACACCGCGCCCTTTTATCTGAGCTGTGCCTATTATGTTTGCAAGCTCTTTTGCGCTTGTTATCTTGCCTAAATTTCTAGCATTTATTATCTTATTTGCGATCCCAGAGGCATTTTTTAGCTCGCCGTAATCCCTAAAAATCCTAGCTAACTCATCAAACGAGTAGCCATTTACCACGTCATAGGCGCTAAATCCTCGCTCTTTATCCATGCGCATATCAAGCACACTTGAGCCGATGCTAAAACCCCTATCATCTTTATCTATCTGCAGCGAACTAACGCCGATGTCAGCCAAAATTCCTCTAACGTTTGAAATTTCATCGCTGCTAAGTTTGCCAATAAGCTCAGAGAAATTGCTCTTATAAATTTTCACTCTATTGCCAAATAGCTCAAGTTTTTTGAGCGAGAAATTTATAGCTTCGATGTCTTTATCGCAAGCGATCAAATTTAAATTTTCATTTTGAGACAAAATGGCACTAGAGTGTCCAGCATATCCAAGCGTGCAATCTATAAAATTTCCACGCAGATCTTTAAAAAAAGATAAAACTTCGTCAAGTAAAACGCTAATATGCGGACTTTGCAACACTGCCTCTTTAATGAAATTAGTGTGAAAATTTATCGAAATTTTACTTAAAAAGCTATCATTACATAAAATTTTACACAAATTTTAAGATAGCTTAAATATAATCACCCAAACGTAGGAGAAAAAATGGACTTAATGCACTCAACAAATGAGATAAAAAAGATATCTCTTTCGATGTTTAGAAAGAATTTTTTTGGTGTTTTTCATGGTTCTATCTCTGCAAGAGTAGAAAAAAATCAATTTATCATCAACAAGCAAAATGCCATTTTTGATGACTTGCAAGATAGCGATCTAACGCTTCTTTCATCAAAAAAAGACTACCGCTGGAATGATGCGAGTTTGGATGCTGATATACACTTAAATATCTACAAAAACATAAATGAAGCAAAATTTGTCTGCTACGCCATGCCTCCATATGCGACAGCTTATGCAATGAAACATGAAAAAATAGCGCCAAAAGACTATTTTGGGTGCATGAGATTTAATGAAATTTTAGTCTATGATCCAAAGCAGTTTGACGACTGGTATGAGCGTGCTGAGACAGAAATTTATAGAGCTATGATAGAGAAAAATACTAACATCGTCGTGATCAAAGGATACGGCGTTTACGCGTATAGCAGGAGTCCTCAGCTACTTGCAAAAGATATAGCTTTGTTAGAAAATAGCTGCAAACTGCTTCATTTTACTGGTGGTTACAGCGATTTTAGCATTTAAATTTTTGCTAACAAAGATAAAAAATGTTAGTAAAAATTTAGCAAGAAACGTTTTTATAAAGCCCCATTTTAAGCTTATTTAAGCCAAATTTCTATAAAATATCGCACAAGCTTTGTTAGTATTTTAAAGGAAGAACTTAATGTTATCTTGGATGCAAAAACATAAAAAATACCTTGTCGTGACAATTTGGGTAAGCACGATAGCTTTTGTCGGTGCTGGTTTTGTCGGCTGGGGCGCATACGATCTAAACAGCAACAGAGCTACTTCAGTAGCCAAAGTAGGACATAGAAATATAAGCGTTCAAGAGTTGCAACAAAAATATGATAGGTTATATCAGTACTACAACAATGTATTTGAAGGTAAATTAACTCAAGAGAAAGCTGAAGAGTTAGGTTTAGAAAATGCTGCACTTCAAGCTGCTATTCAAGAAAATTTATTACTAAATTTTGCAGACGACATCGGTCTAAGCGTTAATAAAGACGATGTTTTAAAATATATAATCGTCGATCCAACATTTCAAAAAGACGGCGTTTTTGACAAAAATTTATACTACGATGTGCTAAGAAGAGCTAGGATAAACCCAACTGATTTTGAAGACAATCTAAAACTAACCATCTTACTAGATAAACTTAGAACTATTTTAAATTTACCTGCAAGTAAAGAAGATATCGCCATGATGGAAGCTAGCTTTTTCATGCAAGATAAATTAGCCGTACAAGTAGTAAATGCTGATCAAAACGAGATCAAGGTAGATGAGAAAGAGCTAAAAGATCTTTGGGAGATAAATAAAAATAACTATATGACAAAGACACTTTATGGTATAGATACATACTTTGTCGAATCAGAAAAAAGCGACGCAAATGAAAGCGTTTTAAAATCTTACTATAACGAAAACCAAGATAAATATAAGGGCTTGGATGACAAGATAAAACCTTTTAGCGAGGTAAAAGCTGAGGTTAATAAAGACTACAACATAGAGCAAAGCAAAACTAACGCTTTAGAAAAGTATGTCGCTGTTAAAAAAGCTGAGCTTGCAACTAATGGTTTTGTAAGCGTAAATGAGGACAACGCTACTTTTTCACTTGATGAGATAAAGGGCGCAAAAGTTGGCGAAGTGATAAAACCATTTATCTACAAAGATGGCTATTTAATAGCTAGAGTAAAAAGTATAACTCCTCCACAACCTATGAGCTTTGAACAAGCAAGAGCTAATGTGCTTGAAATTTATAAAAGCAAAAAAGAAAAAGAAATTTTAACAGCAAAAGCAAAAGAGACTCTACAAAACTTTAAAGGCACAGATGTTGGCTTTGTTAGCAGAGAGGTAAATGGCTCTATTGCGGGCTTAAATGAGAGCGATACAAGAGCTTTTGTATCTCAACTTTTTGATACTAACAACACAAAAGGTTATGTTATATTAGATGACAAAGCCGTAGTGTACGATATTTTGGAACAAAGATTGCTTACTAACAATATAAATAACAACTATAAGCAAATAACACAACAAAATGTTGCAATGCTTAAAAACAATGAGTTGATAAAAGATTTAACAAACAAACTTCTAAAATATTATGAAGTTAAAGAATATGTCAAAAGGTAAAAATTTTGAGTACTAGAATTTTAGGCATAGATGTCGGATCATTTCAAATTTGTGCTGTTATAGCAGAACAAAATGATGATGGCATAAAAATAATAGGAATAGGCACAGAAAAAGCACAAGGTATAAAAAAGGGTGCTATAAACAACATTGAACTAGCTGCAAAGTCTATAAAAAATGCACTCATAGAAGCACAAAAAGTTGCAGGCACACACTATGAAAGAGTAGTGGTTTCGATATCCGGAAAATATACTAAAAGCGTAAATAGCAGTGGCGTAGTAAATATACCAAATCATGAAATAGGCATAAAAGAGATAGAGCGTGCTATGCAGATGGCAGATCACAATGCCGAGACTTCACCAGAATATGAAAAACTTCACGTCTTACCTTACAACTTTAAAGTAGATGGACAAGAATTTATAGAAGATCCTATTGGTATGAATGGCACTAGACTTGAAGTGCAAACACATATCATAAGCATTCAAAAATCACAACTTAGCAACCTAAGAAAAGCTATAAATTTAGCAGGAGTACAGGTTGATAATGTAGTTCTTTCTGGTTATGCTTCAGCCATAGCAACACTAACAAAAGACGAAAAAGAACTTGGTGTTGCGCTTATAGATATGGGCGGCGAGACATGTAATATGGTAGTGCATGCTGGAAATTCACTAAGATACAACTCATATCTACATGTTGGCTCGGCAAATATAACTATAGATCTTTCAATGGCGCTTCATACTCCTTTACCAAAAGCTGAAGAGATAAAACTAGAATATGGCAAGCTAGTAAATAAATCAGTAGATCTTATCGAGCTTCCAAGACTTGGCGATGAGCAAAAAACTCACGAAGTTTCACTTGATGTTATATCAAATGTCATCTCAGCTAGAGCAGAAGAGACTGTGATGGTGCTTGCAAATATGCTTGAAGATAGTGGATACAAAGATCTTGTTGGTGCTGGCATAGTACTAACTGGCGGCATGACAAAACTTGATGGGCTAAAAGACTTAGCTTCTGCGATATTTGACAACATGCCAGTTAGGATCGCTAGACCAAAAGAGATGGATGGTTTATATGAAATTTTAAGAGATCCAGCAAATTCTTGTGCCATAGGACTTTGTATGTATGGAGCTGGAGAATTTACGCCTTATGAGATAGACTCAGAAAAAAAGATGAGATATAAAGGTGAATTAAGATCAAAGCCAAAAACAAATTTCAACATTTTTGAAGAAGAGAAAAAAGAGAAATTTGAAGTAAAAAAACAAGAAAAAGATGATTTTGAAGAAGGCATTGAACTTGTAAATATGGATATAAATTTAGAGCAAACAAACAACAAAAATGAGCTTGCAAATATTGCTGATATAAGTAAGCAAGAAAAAAAACCAAGTGCTTTAAAGAAATTTTGGCACAGCATGACACAACTATTTTGAGGAGAATTTTTACAATGAGCAACAGTTTCACAATCGAAGAGAACAAAAGCCTATATAGCGCAAAGATAAAGGTAGTAGGCGTAGGTGGTGGCGGTGGTAATATGATAAACCACATCATCAGAGAGAATCCAAATTTAGACATCGATCTAATGATAGCAAACACAGATGCTAAGGCACTTGACAATTCTCCTGCACACACAAAGATACAGCTTGGTGAAAAAAAGACAAAAGGTCTTGGCGCTGGTATGAGACCAGAGATTGGCAAAGAAGCTGCACAAGAGAGCTACGAAGAGATAAAAAGCGCTCTTGAAACTTCTGATGTTGTGTTTATCGCTTCAGGTCTTGGCGGTGGTACAGGTACAGGTGCTGCTCCAGTTGTTGCGCAAGCTGCAAAAGAGATAGGTGCGCTAACAGTTGCAGTTGTTACTATGCCTTTTTCATTTGAGGGTAAAAAGCGCAGTAAGCTAGCAGATATAGGTTTAAGCGAACTTAGAAAAGAGAGCGACTCTATCGTTATCATACCAAACGACAGACTTTTAACTTTGATAGATAAAAAATCAGGCATCAAAGAGAGCTTTAAAATGGTTGATGAAGTGCTTGCAAGAGCAGTAAATGGTATGTGCTCTATCGTGCTTGACTCTGGTGTCAGCGATATAAACCTTGACTTTGCTGACGTAAAAACAGTTATGAGCCACAGAGGTCATGCTTTGATGGGCGTTGGCGAGGCTTATGGCGAGGGTGCAGCTCAAGAAGCCATCAAAAATGCTATCCAATCACCACTACTGGACAACATGAACATAAACGGAGCGCTCGGTGTTTTAGTTCATTTCAAAATGCATCCAAACTGCTCACTTGATGACCTTCATAGCGCTATGTCAATGATCGAAGAGGCATCTGATGATGATGCTGATGTGATCTTTGGTACAACAACTGATGAAAACATAGAAGACAATAAAGTCGAAGTTACTATCATCGCAACTGGATTTAAAGGTACTGAAAAAGAAAGCGAAGAAAAAAAAATAACCCAAGAGCCTGAAAACGATCTTCTAAATAAAAATATCGTTTTAAAAAGAAGAGTAAGTGGTGGATATAATAGCGACGAGTATATCTCGCAGCTAGATATCCCATCATATCTTCGCCACCAAATGGACTAAGTCCTAACTAAAAATTCTCCTGTTAAATTGCAAGTTTATCTTGCAATTTAACTTTTAATATATTCAAAATTTTAACCATAATCTAGCAAACACTTAAACTTGCATTATATTTTTTAGCTTTTACTTGCATAAATTTATTTGTAAATTTATTAAAGAGCTTAAGCATCACCAAAAAAATTTAACTACGCTTTTATGATATTTTTGAAATTTAAAGTAGAAGTTCAAGAAGAAAAGCTAGGAATTTGCTGACTAAGCTAAATTTCTAGCCAATAAATTTTAATTCACTCCAAGTTGTGCTTTTACAAAATCGCTTGCCATTTGGATATTCCACTCAGGCTCCCAAACTAGGTCGATCTCGCACTCTTTTACGCCTTCCACTCCAAGCGTAGCCGTCTGCACCCACTCAAGTATCATCTCATGAAGCGGACAAGACTTGGTTGAAAGCGTCATCGTCACCTTTGCTTTACCGTTCTCATCGCAGCTCGCATCATATATGAGCCCAAGCGAAACGATGTCAAAGCCAACCTCAGGATCGACGATATTTGACAGAGCATCATAAATTTTTTCTTTCATTTTTTATCCTTTAAAACCAGTAAATTTAAAAACATTTATCATATTTATAGCAAGCAAAATGATGCTTAAAGCCATAAAGATCATGCTTGCATAGACTAAATTTCTCATCGCAAAGCTAACTGCCAAAGGATAGCACACAAGCGAAATGGCATTAAAAGCTATGGCAAAATAAGCCGCTTTTTTTAATATCATCGCATCAAGCAGCGGCACTTTTGCCTTGCCAACAAATGGCGCCACATAGTGATACCAGATGAGAAATGGCGCGATCTTATAAAGATGAGCCACGATAAAGGCAAACAAAAAGCCATATATCATAAAAAATGCAGCCAAATTTAGCTTTTCAAAAACCATAAATGTAGCAGCGCAAAGCAAGGCAAGCAGCGAAAGAGCGATATTTACATTCCAGTAGTCATACGCCTTTCTCACGCGCTTTTTTAAGATATAAAACGCCTGAGCTATAAAAAGCAAAACCGCCACAGCCACTGCAAAAATGGCTAAATTTTCATCGATTGCCAGCAAAACTCCAGCCAAAATATAAGAAGCAAGTGAAGCCTTGCTAAGCGTAAATTTAAGATCGTGAGCCAGCGCAAACATCGGTAAAAGCACGCTTGCGGCCCCAAGTATCACGAAAAATACAAAGCCCAGCACAAAATATACGTGAAATTTTAACGTCATCATAAAATCAAGCATAAGCGTGCCGCCAAGTATCATCACTAAGCAAAATCCAAGCGTTATGCCAACTAGCAAAAATATCGCCGAGGCAAAGAGTGCAAAGGCAGCAAAGCTTCTTTTTTGATTATTTAAAAAGCTTAGTGCATAAGTCGAGCCAAAAAAAACAAGTGCGCCAAAAAGAAAAACTCCGCCAACTTGCAAAATTTGACCCTCGCCAAATATCATCGCATAGCTCATGGCAAGCAGTGAAAAGCAAAAAATGGCTAAATTTAAAATAGCCCCTTTGACCGTAAAAAATGGCTTTTCTAAGATGACCGAGGTTAGCTGACAGAGCGCTCCGATGATGATGCTCATCACAAAGCCCACGAAAAATATATGCAAAAAGCCAGCCGTATTTAGCGAGCTAATCGCCTCAAAATCAGCGTAAAAAAAGGCCCGGACGCTAAGCGCTAAGAAAAAAATCCCAGCGATAAAGTAGCCGCCGACTAGCTTAAATGGCGGCGCATAGGTGTTTAAAAGCATTTTAGTGGCAAAGGCTGGTGTCTATGTTTTCTATGCTCTCACCCTCTTTTAGGCTAAAAGTCATCTTCACAGCCCCACCCTCAAGGTCCTCGCGCTCCACATCAAAGCTCTTTTCTATCTTTGGGATGAGCCCAGCTGGAAATTTGTGATTTACCATCACGATCTTTGTATCTTTATCAGCAAATTTTATCGCCAAAAGCGCGTTCATCATAGGCTCAGGTGGCACGCAAGGACGTGAGTCAAAGCCCACAAATTTTGCTCCATTTTCACTAAATTTATAAAACGGCACCGTCGCACCCTCTACGTTAAATTGCTCTGCATTTTTGAAAAATTCACTCATTTTTTCTCCTTTTGATTTTGGAGAATTATACTCTGATTAAACTTTTCAAACCATTGATTTGCTTCAACAAAAGCTACTTTACGTAGGGGATAAACTCCTCATATCCAAGCCTAGCCATATCTTCAAGCGGTATAAATTTCAGGCTAGCGCCGTTTATGCAGTATCTTAGTCCGCCCTTATCGCTTGGCCCATCGTCAAAGACATGCCCAAGGTGCGCATCGCTGTTTTGAGACCTAACTTCAACCCTTTTCATCATAAATGAGTTGTCTTCTTTATACGTAAGCGCCGTTGTCGTGATAGGCTTTATGAAGCTTGGCCAGCCACATCCTGCGTCAAATTTATCAGCGCTTGAAAAGAGCGGCTTGCCACTTGTGATATCGACATAGATGCCTTTTTTGTCAAATTTATCATACTCGCTGCTAAATGGCCTCTCAGTCGCCGCCTCCTGCGTCACGGCATACTGCTCGCTGCTTAAATTTCTCTTTAGCTCCTCTTTGCTAAGCGGCTTAAATTTAGCCTCGTCATAGAGCGGTTTGCCGGCTAAATTTAGGTCGATGTGGCAGTATCCAAAAGGGTTTTTATCAAGATAGTCTTGGTGATACTCCTCGGCAATGATAAAATTTTTAAGAGGTGCTACCTCAACCACGATCTTATCTTTAAATTTCTTTTGCTCGATCTTTATAAAGCTCTCAATAACTGGTAGATCGTCCTTGCTAACATAGTAAATCCCGCTTCTATACTGCCTGCCAACGTCATTGCCCTGTTTATTTAGCGAGGTCGGGTCGATCACCCTAAAAAAATGAGCCAAAATTTCAGCCAAAGCAACCCTGTTTTCATCAAATTTCACATAAAGCGTCTCGGCGTGATCGCTCTCATGAAGCTCGCGGTAGCTCGTGCTCTCGCTCTTGCCATTTGCGTAGCCAACCTTAGTATCCACCACGCCAAATATCTTTTTAAAATATCCCTGCATGCCCCAAAAGCAGCCACCTGCTAAATAAATTTCTTTCAAATTTTGCCCTGCCATCGTCTGCTCCTTTAAAAACTCATCTTTTGCCATCAAATTTAGACCCAAAAATACCGCCAAAACTAAGAGAAAATTTAACATCTTTTTCATGAGAACTCCTTTTTTGAAGGATTATATAAAATTTAAAGTTATAAAGTGTGAAGTAAGGGGCAAAGCGCCCCTAAATTTTAGTGCAAGAAGTGTCTAACGCCAGTGAAATATAGCGACATGCCGTGCTCATCGGCAGCCTCTATCACCTCATCATCTCTGATGCTGCCGCCTGGCTCGATGACGCATTTTACGCCCACTTTGCTAGCGATGTCGATGCTGTCTCTAAATGGGAAGAACGCCTCGCTTGCAAGCACGCAGCCACTTAGGTCGATCTTTAGCTCTTTTGCCTTTGCCACGGCCGCACGAGCAGCATCCACGCGGCTAGTCATACCCATGCCAATAGCCACCATCGCGCCATCTTTTACATAAACTACGCAGTTACTCTTCGTTAGCGCAGCCACTTTCCACGCGATCTGAGCGTCTTTTAGCTCGCTACCAGTTGCAAATTTCTTGCTCATTTGCTTCATATTTTCAAGCTCTTCGTCTTTTACAAAGTCCCTTTCTTGAAATACAAATCCACCATCGATGTGCTTAAAGTCAAATTTATCATTTGCACGCACTAAAAATTTATTATCTTGAGTGAAAATTTTGATGCGTTTTTTGCTCTCAAATACCTTAAGCGCGGCATCATCGACATTTGCAGCGATGATTACTTCAACGTAAATTTCATTTATCTTTTTAGCTAGCTCCTCATCAAGCGTGCCATTTATCGCGACCACGCCGCCGTATGCTGAGATCGGGTCGCACTTAAGCGCTGCTACGTAGCTCTCAAGTAGCGTATCTTTTACCGCAAAGCCGCAAGGGTTAGCATGTTTGATGATAGCCACTGCTGGCGCATCCTCAAAGCTAGTTGCAAGCATCAATGCGCCATTTATATCGGTCATATTATTGAAACTTGCCTCGCCTTTTAGGGCTCTAAAGTTGTTCGTAAAGAAATAATCAAACTCATAAAGCGCGCCTTTTTGGTGTGGGTTTTCGCCGTATCTGGTGTCAAAAACCTTGCTTCCCACGATAAATCTAGCATCGCCAAAACCGCCATTAAATCTATCGTTCATATAGTTTGCGATCATGCTGTCATATGCCGCTGTATGCTCGAACGCCTTTATCATCAGCGATCTTCTAAACTCATAATCATCGCTTTTTTCTCTTAGGCGCTTTAAAATTTCATCATAATCAAGCACGCTTGTGACGATAAGGACGTCTTTAAAATTTTTAGCCGCACTCCTTACCATAGCTGGGCCGCCGATGTCGATATTTTCGATGATCTCGGCAAAGTCATCAGTTCTAATCGTAGTCTCTTTAAATGGATATAAATTTACGCAAACCAGGTCAATCCCCTCAATGCCGTACTCTTTTGCCTGAGCCACGTGCGTAGCGTCGTCACGTTTATGCAAGATGCCGCCATGTATCTTTGGATGAAGGGTCTTTACCCTGCCCTCAAACATCTCAGGCGACGCTGTAAATTCGCTAACTTCAGTAGCTTTGACGCCCTCAGACTTTAAAAGTTTGTAGGTGCCACCAGTTGAAAGTATCTGCCAGCCAAGCTCTTCTAGCCCCTTTGCAAACTCTACAATGCCCTCTTTATCGCTAACGCTAATCAACGCTCTCATTTTTTCTCCTTTATTAAATTTTTTATCTTTTTGTTAAACACATACCTTTTACAAGCAGAAGCTGCCCCATTTTTATATCCTTTGCGATATTCTTTATCGATAAAGCTTCTAGCGTCACCATAACATTTGTAGCTGCATCTATATAATAGTCTTTTCTATCTACAAAGTTTTCACGCTTTTGACCAACAATATCAACGCTAAAGGCATAGCTTGAAATTTGATTGCCATCAAAGTAACTCGCATCTAATACGCTTAAATTTACAGGTTCCTCTTTCTCAAGCGCCTCGCATATCGGCTTTTTCGAGCTAAATTTCATCACCTTTATGCCACGATCATACGAAAAGATATACTCACTAATTTCGTTTAATTTTTTTGCTTGAACTGACATAATGTCACTCTTGTTGCCATCTTTATCGACAAATATTATGCTCACATTGCTATCTTTAACATCGTAGTTGCTGATGATTAGCCTTTGATCTCGATAAAGCTCGCTTTGCGTAAGCTTAAATTTTATCTCTTTTCCATCAACATTTACCACTTTAAAATCATTACAAAAGCCAGCCACCGCTAGCAGCAAAATAATAAATTTCTTCATCTAAACTCCAAATTTCTCTTTTAAGCGCCCATAAGCCTCGTTTATCTCCTGAAGCTTCTTAGTAGAGCGCTCTATCACCTCTTTACTCTCGCCCCTGCCCATCAAAATGTCAGGGTGATACTGCCTCACAAGCTCTTTGTAGCGAGCCTTTACCTCATCAAGGCTTGCATTTTTGCTAAGTCCTAAAACTTCAAATGCGTCGTTTTCTTGGCCTATCTCATCGTGATCTGCCCCAAATCTCGAGCCATAAAAGCTATCAAATTTATAGATTATCTCATCAAGCGTCTCTTTGTCGATGCCAAATCCATAAGCGATATTTCTTATAACATCTTGCTCGCTTTTGTTAAATTCTCCGTCTATATAGGCTAAATTTAGAAAAAAAGTGAGCCTTGCCACGCAGGTATCGTAGTTTAGATTAAACGCACGCTTGTAGTTTCTGGCGGTTTCATAGGCGTTATTTACATTTTCTTTTTGGCTGTTATAGACCTCTTTTAGATACTCACGCACGCCACTAACACCGCTAACTTTCTGGCTTAGATCATCTAGCACTTGAGTGATCAGCCTAGCCTCTAGCTCGCTAACTCTGCCGTCACTTTTAGCGACTTTTGCAAGCAGTGAGACTAGAAATTTAGCCTCATTTACATTTGCTTGTTTCTTGCGGTTATTGCCTATTTGCACGCTCATAAAGAAAAATATCGCACCGCCTAATATTAGTAAAAACAAAACTCCAGACATATTACCACAAGTGATAGATCGTATTTTTTATCTTGCCATTTACTAGCTCATTTTTACGCCATGAGCTCTCGTCATTCATCACGTTCCAGCGGCGCTCCTCAGGGCGATAAAACCAGTCTTTATCGATCTGATAGTAAATTTGTTTGCCGTTTGTCTCGATGATGTTTGCGATGTTATTATCGTGATAGCTGTTCTCATCGTAGTCGGTAAAGGCTCGCTGCCCCATCTCTGAGTAAAGTAGCGTTAGCTCCTGAAGCATCTCGTTTAGATCATCGTCCATTTTCTTGACATGCAGGCCGATCTCCTGCGCCTCACGAAAGAGTATCGGATACTCATGCGCTGGGTAGTCTGCGTTTAGTCGCTCTGAAATTTCAACGATCTTTTTATCATCATCTATGTGATATCTAAGTAGCTCAGAGCAAATTTTAAGTGAGAGCGAGCTAGCACGATCAACCGCACCAAAAACTAGCGGGTGGATATACTCATATAGCGAGTTATAGGGGTTTGTGTCATTTGGCCTATCTTTATCCTGCTCTTTCCAAAGCTTCACCACACGGCTAAGCTCGTCCATAGAGACGCTAACAAGCTCGTTGCCCTTATTTGTAGGGCTAAGCTCATGTTTGAGCGAGGTATCAACTGGCGTTAGATAGGCAAGTGGCCCCATTACGATCTCATTTGCGCCAAGTGCCATCATCGTAGCAGCTGAGGCGCAGTTTGATGGGATCAGCGCTATTAAATTTTTGCAGTAGTTTCTAAGGGTGCTAATGATCCTAAGTGCGGCTATACCGCTTCCGCCGTCACTTTTTATGAAAAGATAGGCAGTGTCTATCTTTTTGCCCTTTAAAATTTCATACATCGCACTAGCATCGTTGCCGCAGACATTACCAGCGTTTGAGTTGTAGTAGGTTATCAAAGGGGCGTTTAGCCTTTTTTCGATCGTACTTATTAGATCTTGCGTCTGACTAAAGAGCACTGGCGGTTTTGCCACGCCCTTTTTCTCGTTTTGCTCTACTTCCTTTTCCCCGCTTGCTTTTTGAGACTTTTTAGAAAACATCTTTTAGTCCTCCTTTTTTACGATTTTCGCAAACTCATTTAGATAAATTTCTCTTACGTCCTCTAAGCTCTCATCGATATCATTTAGCTTAAATCTCTTGCCTCCGCTAACGCCGATCTTTTCAAATTTCACTCCAAATTTATCCGCAAGCGCTTCAAATTTAGCCTCGTCTTTTACACCCACAACTGCTCTTGAAAAGCTCTCGTCAAAGATGAAATTTGGCTCTTTAAATTTAATCTCGCAGTTTGCGCCGATGTTTGAGAGGCTGGCCATTTTTGCTAACGTGATAGCAAGGCCGCCCACACCTACGCTATTTGCAAACTCTAAAATTTGCTCTTTATTTGCCTCTATCACTAGCTCCCAAAGGGCCCTTTCAGCTTTATAATCAACCTCTTTTAGCTTGCCACCAACCACGTTAAATATCGACTTTGCGTAAAGTGAAGCCGCAAATTCTCCACTTGTCTCGCCAAGTAGATATATCGCTCTACCCTCGCTTAAAAATGTGCTTTTTAGGTTTAAATTTGCATCTTCATTTACCCCAACTGTTACGATAGCTGGCGTTGGATAGACGCTAACACCGTCAGTGTCGTTATAAAGGCTCACGTTGCCACTAACAACTGGCGTATTTAGCTCACGGCAAGCCTCTTTTATGCCTTCACATCCCTCTTTAAACTGCCACATAACCTCTGGATTTTGCGGGTTGCCGTAGTTTAGGCAGTCAGTGATCGCAAGTGGCACAGCGCCGCTCATCGCTACCTTTCTACCAGCTGCAGCGACGGCTCTTGCAGCGCCGATTTTAGGATCAACGAAATTTGCTCTAGGATCGCACTGAGCAGCCATAGAGACGGCCTTTTTAGTGCCTTTTACTCTGATACTTGCAGCGCCTAAGTGACCTGGCTGTTTTATGGTGTTTGTCTGGATATTTGCGTCGTATTGGTCGTAGATAAAGCTTTTATTTAGCACTTCTGGCTCTTTTAAAAGCTTGAAAAATGCAGTTTTGTTATCAATATTGTTTTTAATTTTTAAATTTGCTATCTCATCAAGGTATTTTGGACGTACAACTGGACGATCAAGCACAGGAGCTGCCTCGCTAAGTGGGCCGATAGGGATTTCGCCTGCAAGCTCGTCGTGCCAGTAAAGCTGCATCACGCCGCTACTTGTGACCTCGCCGATGATCTCAGCGTCAAGGTCCCACTTTCTAAAAATTTCAAGCACCTTTTGCTCATAGCCTTTTTTGGCACATATTAGCATGCGTTCTTGAGACTCGCTTAGCATTAGCTCATAAGGCGTCATGCCAACTTCGCGCATCGGTACGCGCTCTAGATACATCTTCATGCCGCTGCCGCTTCTGCCAGCCATCTCAAAGCTAGAGCTTGTAAGTCCTGCTGCGCCCATATCTTGTATGCCGATGATGTAGTCTTTTTTAAAGAGCTCTAAGCACGCCTCCATAAGCAGCTTCTCGGCAAATGGGTCGCCTACTTGCACCGTTGGGCGAAGTGATTTATTTTCGTCGTTAAAGCTATCACTTGCCATAACAGCGCCGCCAAGTCCGTCTCTACCTGTCTTTGAGCCCACGTAAATGACTGGGTTGCCCACGCCTTCAGCCTTGCCATAGAAAATTTCATCACTTTTGCAAAGTCCAAGCGCGAAGGCGTTTATTAGGATATTGCCATTAAAGCTAGGATCAAAGGTGGTTTCGCCTCCGATCGTTGGGATGCCCATGCAGTTGCCGTAGTGTCCTATGCCAGCTACACTTCCTTTTAGCAAATATCTATGCTTTTTGGCTAGCTCGCCCTCGCCTCTTATCTCGCCAAAACGAAGTGAGTTCATGTTCGCAACGACTCTTGCGCCCATCGTAAAGACGTCTCTTAAAATTCCACCAACGCCAGTTGCAGCGCCCTGAAACGGCTCGATAAAGCTTGGGTGGTTGTGGCTCTCCATCTTAAACACAGCTGCAACCCCGTCGCCAACATCGATGACGCCGGCATTTTCGCCAGGTCCTTGAATGACCCAAGGTGCCTTTGTCGGAAAGCCGTTTAGGTATTTTTTGCTTGATTTGTAGCTGCAGTGTTCGCTCCACATCGCTGAAAATATGCCAAGCTCTAGTAAATTTGGCTCACGGCCTAGGATTTTTAAGATCTCTTCATACTCTTCATCGCTGATTTTATGTGCTTGTATGGTAGCTTTATCCATTGATGTAACCTTTTAAGAATTTTAAGCTATTTTACAACCTTGCTTATAAAAAGTTACTAAAAAGCCTTTTGAAATTTACTAAAACAAAGCACATTTGAGAGAATTTCACCTTGTCTCACGAGGTCACTTTCGATAAATGTTTTGTAAAAATTTTGCGTTAGCGTCTCAGCCTTAATCTTCTCTTCATCTTCGCTTGAAAGGTTGAAATAATACCTCGTCTCTCTTAGAAAAAAGCCTTGATCATTAGATATATCTGAGTTTAAGATCACTGTAAAAAAGCCATTTTTCAAAGGGTGATTTGTCACGCTTTTTACTTTTATCGCCTCTTTGCCGCTTATAAAAGCTTCGCAAACTGACATGCCCTTTGTGCTATAAACCACGCTTTTTATAGCGCCATTTGAAATTTCATAAAATTTGATATTTTTTGCATTTATTAGCTCATCTATATCGTTAGAATTTGATAGCACAGCGTCCTTGCTAGTGTCTAAGTTTTTAACGATCATCGTTTTATTTGCGTCGCCACTTTGCATTAGCTCGCCAAGAGCGCTAAATTTGCTATTTTCACTAGCCTCTTTTATCTCAGCCTTGCCGACAATGTTTGCAAATTTATTAAAGTCATCTAGGCTATTTTGCAGCTTATAAAATTTCATCTCATGCAAAGTTTCGTTATTTTCAAGGTAGATTAAATTTGACTTTTCGCTTGGCGCCAAAATTTGCCTGCCAGCGCACCCTGCAAATAATATAGCCGCAGCTAAAAATAGAAATTTTGTCCTCATTTTCCCCACACAAGATAGATATAAATTTAAATGCCCTCTAGCGCAAATGGCTAGAGAGCGGTAGAAATTTGTTTTTACGCTTTGAAAACTTTTTCAAGATGCGCCTCATACTCTTTTAGATCTCTTGGCACATCTGGCATCTTGATGACATCGTAGCAGACAAAATATGGAAGTGGCTTCATGCCCAAAAACTCATTTGCCTTTCTAAAATGAAAATAAACTCCATCAACGCCGCGCGCCTCAAAAAACTCATTTGGATCGCTAAATGCCTCGGCTGGGGCATTCCAAGTAAGGCTTAGCATAAAATTCTTGCCATTTAACAAGCCGCCTTTGCCGTAGTTTTTGGCTGGATCTATCCTGTGCCTGCCATCACTCGTATAAAGCTTGTCGTGTCCTGCTGTAAAGACCTCGTCGATATATTTTTTCACTATCCAAGGCTCGCCCATCCACCAAGCTGGCATCTGCCAAACTACCGCATCCATCCAAAGAAATTTCTCAACTTCAGCCTCAATATCATAGCCTTGATCTATCACGGTTTGCTTTACCTCGTGACCCATTTTCGCTAGTTTTTCGCACGCGAGATCGTGAAGTGTTTGATTGAGCCTGCCATCTGAATGACCAAATTTTTTGCCGCCATTTATAAGTAAGATTTTCATATTCTCTCCTTTAAAAAGCGCAAATTTTAACCAAAAAAAGTATCATTTTCCTAAACAAAAATGACTAAACATCTCGTCTAAAATTTCGCTTCTCTCAAATGGCTTTGTGATACTTGCAAGTGCCTTTATCGCAATATTTAGCTCATAAGCAAAAATTTCTAACTCCTCTTCATTTAGTCTTAAAAACGCCCTTTTTAAAGCCTCGCTCGCCTCTTTGCAGCTTAAAATTTGGCGGTTTGAGCTTAGCATGATCTCGTCGGTGTCTTGCGTCTTGAGATAACCCTCAAGCTCTTTTAAAACTACGCTTGTATCATTTTTTGCTGAAATTTTGATAGCGCCCTCTAACTCTATGTCAAATTTAAACGCCAGATCGCTTTTATTTAGGATAAAAAAGGCTTTTTTGTTTGAGCTAGAAACGAGCCTAATTATCTCTTTATCTTGCTCGTCGCTTGGGCAAGAGCCGTCAAATACAGCTAGGATGATGTCTGCCTCGTTTATGGCTGAGATCGAGTAGTTTATACCGATTTGCTCGATCTTTCCAGCATCTTTTCTGATGCCTGCGGTGTCTATTATGCGAACTAGATGTGAGCCGATCTTGAAATTTTCTTCTATCCTATCTCTAGTCGTGCCAGCCTCGTCGCTGACGATCGCGCGCTCATATGCCAAAAATGAGTTTAAAATGGAGCTTTTGCCAACATTTGGCTTACCAACGATAGCGATCTTAAAGCCATCTATGAGCCCTCTTCTTTGCTCGCTAAGAGTGGCTATGCGCTCTAGCTTCTCGCTATTTTTTAAAAGCATCTGCTTAGTCTGCTCTAGTAAATTTGCAGGCAGATCATCATCAGCGTAGTCAATCATAGTCTCAACAAAGGCAAGAGTTTTGACCACTTCACCCCTGATCTCGCCTACAAATTTACTAAGATCACCTTGCATTTGGCGGGTCAAAATTTTAGCAGCGATCTCGCTTTTTGAAGTGATGAGCCCTTGCATCGCCTCGGCCTTGGCTAGATCCATCTTGCCATTTAAAAATGCTCGCTTGCTAAACTCGCCTGGCATTGCCAGCCTAGCACCAGCTCTTATTAGCTCATTTAAAATTCTCTCGCTCACCATCACGCCGCCATGAGTTTGAAACTCGACGATGTCCTCACCAGTAAAGCTCGCTGGGGCTTTAAAATATATAACTATGCCCTCGTCTAAAAATTCATCATCAATGGAGTAAATTTTGGCTAGTTTTGCGTATCTTGGCTCTAAATTTGAAAGTTTAAGGAGTTTTAAAGAGGTGGCAAGGGCGTCCTTACCGCTAAGTCTTACGATAGAAACTGAGCCGATGCCATAAGCTGTGGCAAGGGCTGCGATAGTTTCACTCATTTTTTGAAAAAGTCATTTACAACGACAAATTTGCCGTCATTGCCACTTTTTATGCCGACATATTTATCTGGGAATTTCTCACGTAGCTTTTCAAGCGCGATCTTAACCAAAATCCCATCAAGTGGCTTCGTTTGCGCTCTACCGCTATTTTGCACACGCTCAATCACGCCATTTAAGTATTGATCCATCATAGCTTCTTGATTTTGTAAAAACTGCGCGATCTCTAGGCGGATAGCAAGGTTGTATTTTGAATTTAGCCAGTTGTAAAGCATATAAGATATCGCTTTATATCTATAGCCCTCTTTGCCGATAAGTAGCGCCGCATCAGCTCCGTCTAGCTCAATAAGCACGGTCTCGTCGTTAAATTTACTAACCTCTATCTTATCTATCTCAAAGCAGCTAGCTTTAAAAAGACGCGTCATACCCTCTTTTATCTCTGGCAAGATGGCATCAAAGTCGATCACAACCTTCTCTTTTTTCTCTTTTGGCAAAGCTTGAGGTACACTCTCTTCATCTGTATGGTTGAAATTTTCGATGATTGAAGTATCTAGGATATTTTTAGGAGCACTTTTGCTAGCTTGTGACTCTTTTGCTTCTTTTTGCTCTCTTTGTTCTTTAGGCGCCTTTGGCTCATCAAGTCTTTTTATAACATATCCTGGCTCTTCAGCCTCTTTTTCGCCCTTTTCAGCAAAGGCATCTTTTGCAAGAGCTGAGTTTTTCTCGCTTAAATTTTGCTTTTCATTTTTATGCTCTTTTTGTTCAGACCTAGCCTCATTTTTCTCATCTTTGTGCTTTTTAGGATTTCGCTTTTTATCATTATGATCGTGTTTTTTGCTCTGTTTTTTCTCTTCTTTTACAGGCTCGTTTTCATCGCTTTTTTTAGCAAAATTTCTATCATTTTTTGGTTTTTGCTGTGGTTTTGGCTGATTTTCTAAATTTGCCTCAATGATCGCTGTCTTTTTAAAAAATCCAAAAATTCCACCGCTTGGGTGTTGCAAAACCTTTATATCAAGCTCAGTAACCGAGCAGTTAAGCTGCTCGGCTGCCTTTTGAAATGCCTCTTGGAGAGTATTTGCTTCTATTCTCATTAAGCCTTTACCTCCGCAGCTTTTTTATATTTTTCAAAAAGTTTATTTACAAAGACTTGTTGAACGACCGAACAAACGTTATTTACAAACCAGTAAAGCGTAAGACCTGCTGGGAATGTCACAAAGAAAAATGTGAAGATCAAAGGCAAGAATTTCATAACCTTTTCTTGCATAGGATCGGTAAATGTCGTTGGTGTAAGTTTTTGTTGTAAAAACATCGTTAGACCCATTAAAATAGGCAGCACAAAGTATGGATCCATCACTGAAAGGTCGTGTATCCAAAGTATCCACGGCGCGCCTTTTAGCTCGATCGCGTTTAGTAAAACGCGGTAGATCGCAAAAAATACCGGAATTTGAAGCAATATCGGCAAGCAGCCACCCATTGGGTTTGCGCCATGTTTTTTGTACAGCTCCATCATATGGACTTGCATCTTTTGCTTATCGTCTTTATATTTTGTTTGGATCTCTTTTACCTTTGGAGCAAGCTCTTTTAGCTTATTCATCGATAGCATACCCTTATATGTAAGCGGGAATAAAACTATCCTTATAACAAGCGTTAGCACGACTATCGCCCAGCCCCAGTTGCCAATATAGTTATGTAAGAAATTTAAGAATGCAAACATCGGCTTTGCTATAAATGTAAACCAACCATACTCGATAACGTCATTTAGTCTCTCGTCCATCGAGCTTAAAATTTTATGCTCTTTTGGTCCGATGTAAGCGCCTAGTTTTAAGCTATCATTTGCCTTTACAAAGACGATAGGATTGTTATTTGCATCTTTATCAACAACAGCTTCAAATGGCTTATTAAATGAGTAAAATAGCGCTGTGTAGTATCTATCAGATGCAGCTGCTATAGTTGTGTTTGCATAGTTTTTAACCTCTTTTGCATCGCCATCTTCTATGATATTTAGGCTATCGTCTGTATTTCTAAGCATGACACCATGAACTGTGTAGCTATCTATCGCGATGTTTGGCCTAAAGCCAGGAGTGATGAAATAATCAACACTTTTACTTAAATTTACTTCAACTTCATAGTGACCATTTGGGTAGAATTTGATATTTTTTGTGACTGTAACACCGTCTAAAATTTGAGTGAGTTTTATAGTTTTAAGCTCGCTGCTAGCATCTACCTCGCTAGCGTCACTACTATATGCAACCTTAAAAGCATCAGCATTTAAAGCGCTATCGTTAAATCTAAGTTCAAGCGGCAGTGGATTTTGTGAAACAAGCTCGATTTTGTTGCCATCTTCTGTTTTATACTTATCTTCGGTGAGATAAAACTTTGCAATCCTACCTAGCTTATCTATCTTTGCTTCGTAGCTTTGACCTTTGATGGTAGCGATTATCTCATTTGAAGCTAAATTTTCATTTGATTTTGGAGTATCGTTAGTAGAGGCTGGAGCTTTGCTTTGATCCATTGTTTGAGAGATCGTTGTCTGGTTTTGCTCTAGTGGAGCTCTTTTTGGCATAAAAAAGTCATATACTATGAAAAATACGATTGACAAAAGTGCTGCAAGAAGCAACCTTTTTTGCATAGACATCTGTTCCATTTATTTTTTTTCCTTTAATTTATCTAATACTTTTACGACATAAAATTTACTATTTTGGCAAGGGATAAACCAGAAATTTACATTTTTGGTATCACTTTTTTGAAATATAAAACATGAGTTAAATTTTTTGCGGATGATTGGGTAGTTGATACCGCCTTTGAAAAGTTGATTGCATCTTAAAATTCGCATGAATGTTGCAAAAAAAGCAGAGAAAAAGCTGTTTGTTTGAAATTCCCAAATGGCGTATTGTGAGCAAGTCGGATAGTAGCGACAGCTTTTTGGCAGAAGTATGGAAATATATTTTTGATAAAAAGCGATAAATTTAATCGCAAATTTTTTCATTTTAGACATCCCATTTTTTTTGTAGACCAGCTCAAATTTTTACAAATTTTGTCAAATGAAATTTCTGTAATTCCATTTTTTGCGACCATAATGTAAGTGCCATCTTTTAGCTCGTTAGAAATAGAAAAAAAAGCAGCTCTTAAAAGCCTCTTTGCTCTATTTCTAACTACTGCTTTTCCCACTTTTTTGCTAGCAACAACTGCTAATTTTTTTTCAATTGTAGGTTTATAAAAAACTACGCAAGCGTCGCAGTGCCATTTACTGGCCTCTTTATAAACCTGAGAAAATTCTCTCGAGTCACTTAGTGACTCAAAACCAGCTAAGCAGCCAATCTTTTTCTACCTTTAGCACGTCTAGCGTTGATAACCTTGCGGCCATTTTTAGTTTTCATTCTTAAACGAAAGCCGTGAGTGCGTTTTTTAGGGGTTTTATGAGGTTGATAAGTCCTTTTCATTTCTATCCTTAAAGTTAATATAAAAAGTGGGATTTTATCAAAGCAATACTTAAATTCCTTTGAATAAATCAGCCCGAAAAAACTATAATTTAAACTTTAAGTAAATCAAGTTATAATCCAAAAATGAAATTTCATAAAAATAAAGATCTCTTAGAAAAATTACTTTTTTTAAAAGCGATCGGTTACAATTTTATAGATGAAAATTTTCTTAATTTAAGCAAATATCAAGATTATAACAGCATAGACGAGCTAAATAGTGAGATAAAAAAGTGCTCTCTTTGCTTTTTGAGAAATAGCTCAAAGTGCGTTTTTACTGGCTTTGGCGATAAAAATAGCAAGATAATGTTCGTATCGCTTTGCAAAAAAGATGATTATTTTGAAGGCACAAGTGGCAAAATTTTAGAAAATGCTATAAATAATGGCTTAAATTTAGAAAAAGATAGTGTCTATATAAGCTTGCTTTTGCGCTGTGAAATTTCAAATAGTGACGCGAAAAATCAAGCGTTAAAGAGCTCGTTTGAGCTTTGTAGGCCATATCTTTTAGAAGAGATAAGGCTTATTAAGCCAAAAATTATCATCACTTTAGGAGAGGAAGCTTTTATGCATCTTTATCCAAATTTGCTCTCAAAGGGCGGATTTTCAAGCATAAGAGGGAGCATTTTAAAAGATGATGATAGGTTTATAATGCCAACTTTTTCAACAGAGTGGATCAGCAAAAATCCAAGTTTTGAAGAAAATTTTATAGATGATTTGAAAAAAATCAAGGGAGTGATATGAAAAGAATTTTTCTTTTTTTAGTTATATTTGTAAGCCTTTTTGCAGCGCAAAATGAAGCCTTAAGCGAGGCGCAAGACGAGATCACTGAGGCAAAATTTGAAAGCAACATCACTAAAAATCAAAGCCTCTCAAGCATACCACCAGCAAAGATCACTTACATAAATTTAGAGCCAGATTTTTGTGATAACTCTTGCCTAAATGAGCTTATTAAGAGCGATATGTTAGCTAGCTTTATGGCTAGATTTGAGCCAGCAAAGATAGATGATAAAGCACTTTTAGACCTTTACGCTTCGCTTGGCGGAGAGATGGTTTTAAAGCTTGCACAAAGCGATAAGATAGCGGTTATCATCCCTCAAAAGATTATAAAATCATACGCAAATGTCGTATCAAACGCTATTTTGAGCTACATCTTAAAGCAAGATGCAAATGTCGAAGTGAAATTTATAAATAGCAGCGACGAGAGCCTTCAAAACCTTCAAAATGCGCTTCAAAACGCTAGAAACGAAGGTTTTATCTACTTTATAGCAGCCCTTACTCAAAATGGCGCAAACATAGTAAATTCTCTCATCTTGCCAAACGAACTCATCTACATCCCAAGCGTTCATAGCTCTTTTATGGCAGCTCCAAAGCCAAATTTGATCTTTGGTGGAGTTGATTACAAAGCGCAAATTTCAGCCCTGCTAGCTTTTGCCAACGAAAAAATAGTCGCCTTTGACGATGGCAGCGCGCTAGCACAAAAGCTAAATGAGTATGTGCGCATGCAAAGCAACGACTACTACGAGAGCTCGATCACTGGCAAAGATATAAATTTAAACGACACTTTAAGTAAAAAGTCTAAATTTGATAACGCAAGCGTCTTTTTAAACATCCCTATAGTTAAAGCTTCGCTTGTGGCAACGCAGATGAGAGGCTTTGAGATAAAGCCTTACGCGCTTTTAAGCACGCAGATAAATTTCTTGCCAAATATCTTTAGCGCTATCACGCAAAGAGATAGACAAAACCTCTTTGTGGCAAATTCGCTAAATTTACTTGATGAGAGATTTTTAGGACTTGGAGATCTTTTTGGAGTTGATTTTAGATACTCACAGATCGGCTATTCAAGCGCCTTGGGAGTGGAGTATATCTATACAAATTTCATAAACAAAAGTGCCAGCAAAATTTTTGCTGAGAGGGTTGAGGGCTCGCAAGTTTTATATGATGTAAAAATTTATGATACAAAAAGCGATCACTTTAATGAGGTAAATTCGCAGGAGCAAAACAGCACAAGCGGAATTTAGCAGTTTTGCTTGCTAAAATTTAACCTCATTTATAAAAGTTTTCATGCTCTCATATATCTTTGCTAGCCTGCCATCTTTCATAAAAGCTAGCGTGATAGTCGCTTTAAAGAGCACTTTTTCGACATCTTTTTCATCAAATTTATAAATTTCTTGCTCTAAAACAAGACTTGCCTTTTTAAGCTCTATGAGCTTTGTTCTTACAAAAACCTCGTCGCCAAGCACGGCTGAAGCGAGAAATTTAGCTTCAAGAGCTGAAACGACAAAGTATCCGCCCTCTTTTGTGAAATTTAGCCCAGCCTCAAAAAAAGCTTCACTTCTAGCTCGCTCGCAATATTTAATATAGTTTGTATGATAGACGATGCCGCCTGCATCGGTATCTTCGTAATAAATTCTTATTTTCACAGCAAAGCTCCTTTAAATTTTCATTTGCTCTTACTAGGCTTGCCTTTAGCGCCTCTAGTTATTGTAAGCGACTGATCATAAAACAAGATAAGCACCACCGAAACGCCCACACCAAGGGCTAGCGAAACCGTCGTGGTCGTGATGGCATTATCAAAAAATATGATCAAATACTCATTTTTCTTAGCGATACTTGTCTCATTTAAAAATGAAAAAAGTGCCAATATCCCTTTATATGCAAAAACTCCTGGTACCATCGGCAAAAGCGCTGGAAATGCGATGATCTCAGCTGGCACCTTTAGCCGTTTGGCAAAGAGCATGCCTAAGATTCCGCTCATAAAAGAGACGATGAGCGTTGCGACACTGATGTTAAAAAATCCCATCTGCATGATCCAAAAGCGGCTAGCATGCGCAAATGCAGCGAGCAAAGCACAAAAGATGAGAGTTCTTTTTGGAGGCGAGCTAGCATAGGCAAAGCCAAGTCCAGCCACCGCAGCAAAGCCAGCATCTACAAGCGTTTCACTAAAAAGCTCAAACATTTAATATCTCCGCGCTGCTAAGCGTTAGCGTGATATAGACGCCAACAGCCATGCAAAGTATGAGGATGCCCGTGCTTATAGCCCTACTGATGCCAACAAGGGTGTTATCATTTAGGATATCAAAGACTGAATTTATGAGAAAAACGCCCGGCATCATAAAGAGCACAGACGAGCCTATCGCCACATCGCTTGTGTGCGTAAGACCGTAGGATACGCCAAGATAGGCGATAAATGAGACGACAAAGGATGTCAGGACGTATTGAATTTTTAAATTTACGCCCATTTTTGCAAGGGCAAATTTAAGAGTGTAGCCAACAAGCGTTGCAAAAAATATGCAAACAACCGAGCCAGCATCGCCTCCAAAAAGTCTGCAAAATGCCGCATTTGCAAGGCTTATCAAGATAAGTGAGCTAGCAAATTTATTTGCACTAACACTCATCACACTATCAAAGCTCTCTTTAGCTTCATCTAAACTTAAACCCTCATCTAAAATTTGCCAGCTAAGTGAGGATAGCTCGGAAATTCTGTTAAAACTAACGTGCCCTAGAGGGATCTTTCTCACATAAGTTCGGCGCAGGGAGTTATCCTGTGAGTCCATCACACTAATAGTAAAATACTTCACGAAAATGGTCACGCTAACGTCGTATCCGTAGTGATTAGCTATGCGGTCGACGCACTTTTCTACGCGCGCAGTGTATGTGCCAGCACTCACCATAGCTGTTGTGTATTCGGCGAGAAAATTTGTTAAAATTTGAATATCAGGCTTGGCGTTCATTTTGACTGATCTTAAATTTCAAAAAAAACAAAATGAGCTGCAAAACAAGCATCACTTTCATCACATATTCGCTAGCGCTATGCATCTTGGCAAACTCCGCTGTCTGCGTCGCCTCTGCGCCAAGACCCTGAGCCTGCACGATAAAAGGCGTGAATATAAAGACAAAGCTTAGCGCTAGGGCTAAGTTTAAAAACGAGAGCATAAATGTGCTAAATTTTAGTGAAAATGCAAGCTTTTTTCTTAGATCAAAGAGCTCGCTAACTGCCACAAATGCGCTTACAAATAGCAAAACATAGTTAAATTTTAAAAATATCTTTGTCATCATCTGCCCGCTCATAAAATGCGTCAGCACCCCCTCGCCTATGATGCTTTGCGGGAAAAATATGACTGGCGCGACCAAAATTCCAAGCGTTAGCTCAGTGCCGATCACCGCTGCTAATAGTAAAAAATAGATACTTCTCAACCTCTCTCCTTTATAGTTTTAAACTAGCACAAAAACCCCTGTCAAAGCCCGCTAAGTCCTTGTAAAAAGCGCTTTTATAGCCATTAAATTTTAGCGCCATCTCCATGCTCGCTCTTTGATCATAGCCCATTTCGCAGGCGATATCTTTTATGCCGCGATTTCTAGCGATAAGGATGATATTTTTTAAAATTTCATCTCCGATCTCACCGCCAAATAGCGCCTCATGCGGCTCGTTTATCACAAATTTATCAAGTTTATAGTCTCGTGCGATATAAGGCGGGTTTGAGACCAAGATGTCGATATCGCCTAAAATTTCATCGATATATGAGCACTTTACAAAGTCGATCTTCTCGCTTACATTAAATTTAAGCGCATTTTTTTTAGCTAAATTTAGCGCCTTTTCATTTATATCGGTGGCTACTATTTTTGCATCACTTTTAAGGGCTAGCATGACGCTTATTATCCCACTGCCAGTGCCGATCTCAGCGATCTTTGGCGCTTTGTAGTTGCTTGCTATCTCTAGTACTTTATCAACTAAAATTTCAGTCTCAGGGCGCGGTATCAAAACGCCACTTTCTACCTCAAACTCCAAGCCATAAAAGCCAGCCTTGCCGGTAATGTACTCAAGCGGCTCGTAGTTTTCAAAGCGCTTTATAAGATCAAAGTAGCCGCCCTCGTCAAATTCGCTATTTTGGTTTAAAAATATCCACTCTATGCTCACATTAAGGTAGCTCATGAGCAAAATTTTAGCCACCCTGCTTGGATTCTCGCAAAGTGGCTTTAGCCTTAAATTTGCTTCTTTTAGAGCCTCTTCAACTCTCATTTTCTAGCTCATTTATCCGCTCAAAAAGGCTTGGGTGCGAGTGATAGACAAATGAGTAAAGCCAGTGCGACTTTGGAAATGCTTTGTTTTCGCTGCCAAGCTTGGTTAGGGCATTTATCATGTCGGTTTTGTTTGAAATTTCTTTTGAAAATCTATCTGCGCCAAATTCATTTTTACGGCTAAAGTGCGAGATGATCGGCGAAAAAAGAAAGCTAAAAATAGGCGAAAAAAGCACCAAAAAAATGATGATACTAGCGCCATTTTGTCCTAGTCCTATCGCCTCGTATGCGCCAGCACTAACGTTTCCAAATATGAAAAATAGACACAATAGCATGACCGCACTTAGCGCTATCATTT
This sequence comes from Campylobacter concisus, assembly GCF_003048835.2. Lineage (NCBI taxonomy): Bacteria > Pseudomonadati > Campylobacterota > Epsilonproteobacteria > Campylobacterales > Campylobacteraceae > Campylobacter > Campylobacter concisus. The sequence continues at coordinate 1,207,177 of NZ_CP060705.1, forward strand.
TTAGGATATCTTTATGTTTAAAGTGCCCAAGCTCGTGACCCAAAACCGCCACGATCTCCTCGGTGCTTAGCTTTTTTATTAGCGTATCAAAAAGCACCACTCGCTTTGTCGCTCCAAGCCCGCCAAAATAGGCATTTAAGCGGTTGTCTCGCTTACTAGCGTCTATCGTAAATACGCCACTACTTTTAAAGCCACATTTTTTAAGTAAGCCCTCTATCGAGCCCTTTAGCTCGCCATCTTCAAGCGGCGACATCTTATTAAAAATAGGCGCGATGAGTGTTGGGTATATCAAATTTATAATTAAAGCGACGCCAAAACTTAGCAAAAACGCCCAAAACCACCAAAGATCGCCAAGAAAATTTATGCAAAGAAGCACGAGCCAGACGAAAGCTGAGCCAAAAACTAGCATAAGAGCTAGCGACTTTATAGTATCAACCAAAAATATCTTTGCACTCATATTTGAAAAGCCAAGTTTTTTATCTTTGATAAAGCTCTCGTAGATATTTAGCGGCAGATCAAGCAGCGATGAGATCAGTAAAAAGCTCATCACAAAGATGATATTTTCAAACGTAGTGCCCTCTTTTAGGCAAGCGTCTGAGAGCATTTTTAGCCCAAAGCTTATCCACGCAAAGAATATAACAGCGTGATAGATGAGGCTAAAAATTTCAAATTTTTGATTTGTCACGGCGGCAACTGCGGCGTTTTTGTATTCGCTCGCCTCAAGCACAACAGGCTCTTTTTTGGCTTCAGCCCTTACAAAGCTGATCTGTAAATTCGCCAAAAAAAGCTTAATAATCACATAAAAAATATAAATAGATAAAAGTGTATAAAACATATTCTCCCTTAAATTTCATAAAGACTAAAGCAGCCATAGTCCGTTCTAACTGCGAGTTTGCCATCTATAAATTTAGCCTCACAGCTCTTTACGACGTGATCTAGCGTAAATTCCGCCATCACATCGCCACTTTTTAAATTGGCGGCGTAGACTCTGCTTTGATCTACCACTACAAGCTTGCCAGCCTCCACGCAAAACTCGCTCGCTCTTAGATACTCGTCCTTTATCCAAGGCTGCTTTATCACTTTCGCGCTTTTGATATCCACGCAAAATAGCTTGTTTTCAAGATACTTTCTAACCAAAAGCGTCTCATCGTCTAAAAAGCAAATTTTATCAAGCGCTCCAAATTCAGCTCTTACTTCACTTAAAATTTCGCCATTTTTTGCGTTTAAAATTTGCACTTCGTTCTCTTTGGTGCAAAGCGCAAGCATGCTAGCATCCGCACTAAGAGCCGCACAAAGTATAGGTGCGTAGCTTTTTTCGATGCATTTACACTCTCCGATCTTTGAAATTTCGCCATCTCTAAAGGCAAAAATTTGCCCAAACATACCAAAAATAGCCACATTATTTGAAGCACAGATAAAGCTTGCTATCTCGTTATTTCGCTTGAGATTTTGCTCGACTGAAATTTGGCGAAATTTAGCACTCTTTGGCTCAAAACTGTAAATTTCATGATCAAGATCTAAAAGCAAATTTTCACCCACACACTCAGCATGCCACGCAAGTGGCTTTGGCAAGGCTATCTGCTCTTTTATAAGGCCATTTTTATCAAGCCTAACCAAAAGATCATCCATCATGCCACCATCTTTTTGTCCGCCGCATTTATAAACGTAAATTTCATCTCTCACACTTGCAAACGAAAGCGCTCCAGTGTATCCACCACCGATATAAACGTGTAAGCATGCTTTGCCGGCTTTTGCCTCGCTATCTTGCAGGATAAAACCCTTTTTTAGGCTCTCCCACTCTCTTTTAATGCAGGCTTTTTTGGCCTCTTGCTCGCTTGCAAATTCTTTTTTAGTTTGCTTTGTTTTGCCGCTTTTTAGGCTCACGCTTACTAAAGCTTTATCCTCTACGCCAAGCCCTAAACGCTCACCGCTATCAAAATTTACAAGCTCGCGCATATTTTTACTTTAAAAAGTTGTCGTAAAAGCTGCTGATAAATAGCACCAAAATGACAAAAGGCACGATAAATTTGATGTAGAAAAACCAAATGTTTATAAGCTTTGCGTATTTTTCACTGCCTTGCAAGATCTCTTTTTTTGCTTCATCTTTTAGCACCCAGCCGACAAATATCGCGCACCCAAGCGAGGTCAGCACGAAAAATATAGTAGCACTTATCGCGTCGTATGCGTCAAAGATATTTTTACCAAAAACTGTGACGTGGCTTAGTAAATTTGTAGCCATAAGTGATGGTAAATTACCTAGCACGAAAATGACGCTAAGCACTAAAAATATCGCTTTTTTGCGCTTTATCTTAAATTTCTCTTGCAGCGTAGTAATGATCACTTCATATATCGGTAACGACGTCGTAAGCGCAGCGATCATAAGAAGCGCGAAAAACGCCACCGCGAAAAATCCGCCAAACGGCATGTGCGAAAAGACGATCGGAAGCGACTTGAAAACTAGGCTAGGACCGCTATCTGGCGAGACGCCGTAGCTAAAGAGCGAAGGGAATATCATAAAGCCAGCAAGCACGGCTATGACGGTGTTTAAGATGCCTGTGATGATAGAAATTTTAACTAAACCCTCGTCTTTTTTCACAAAACTTGAGAGCGTTATCATCACGCCAAATCCAAGCGAAAGTGCAAAGAAAACCTGCCCCAAAACCTCGACAAAAAGCTTTAAGCTTATCTTTGAAAAATCAGGCGTTAGATAAAATTTCACGCCATCCATCGCGCCATCAAGTGTGATATTTTTAGCGATCATCACGAGCATTAGGATAAAAAGAAGCGGCATTAGGTATTTTGCTGAGCGCTCGATGCCGCCAACTGCACCTTGCACCAAGATAGCGTAATTCACTAGAACAAAAACAAGAGTCGCAAAGCTGATTGCTAGCGGGTTGCTAACGATATTTTGCTCGTAAAATGCGCTCGTTTGCTCAAAACTCACGATGTGCGAGAGATCAAGCAAGCCAAATGAAATTTGAGCGATATAGTTTAAAACCCAGCCTCCGATAACCATATAATAAGCCATGATGCCAAATGCGCCTACAAGCCCCATCCAGCCGACTATCTGCCACTTTTTGCTGATCTTTTTGCCATTTATCGTGCCGCCAAATGCATCAACGGCGTTGCACTTTAGTCGCCTGCCGATGGCATTTTCAACCAAAATCATAGGAATACCAATGACTATCATCGCTATGCAAAACACGAGAACATAGGCCCCGCCGCCGTTTTGACCGACCAAGTAAGGAAACCGCCACGTCGCGCCAAAGCCGACCGTAGCCCCTGCAACAGCTAAAATATATGTAAGTCTTGAACTCCACGATTTTCTATCCATATTATCTACCTTTGTGAAAAATTTGGATTATATAAAAAAAATGATTAAATTTTGCTAGCAAAAGGCGATACTTGCGTGTAAATTTGGCTTTTTTGATAAATTTTAGGACTTTTATATGCCGATTTTTTGTCTTTGCAGGGTAAATTTAACTCTATTAATATAAAACACCAAATTCCACATACCCCTCCATCGCAATGAGCAAGATCCAACCATCTTTTGGGCTGCAAAAATAGTGATGTTGCGCGATATTTTCAACCATAAATTTTAAAAAATCATAAAAATAATCAGGTGCAAATTTAAGCTCTGTGCTTGTCAGACCATCACCGACGTAGCCTATCTCGCTGCTTAAAATTTTGCTTTGGATACTTGGATATGAGCTTAGAAAATTTTTAATATCAGCAAAATTTTCATAATCAGCCGTTTTATAATCTTTTAAATTTTGCAAAAGCGGTTTTGAACCGACAAAGGTAAAATTTCGCTCTATAAAATTTACTACATCATCGCTTTTGTGCCATTTTTGACCCAAATTTGACAAAAAAGTAAGCACCTCATCATCAGCTGAGATGAAATTTGAAACTGGATTTTTCTCGCTCATTTGTATCCTTTTTTGTAAAGTCGCTACACCTTTATAAAAGAGGGATTATATAAAATTTTGTTTAAGCGTTTAATGTAATTTTGCGACTTTGCCTATCAAAACCTGTGCATAGCGCAGTATGTGGGTTATCATCGGGCAAGTGTCAGGCAAATTTTAAAATTTATGAACGAGCATATCACGGCTCTAAATTTAGTGCTAAACGCAGTGCAGCCTAAATTTAGTAGTCTGCTAAGGCGAGTGAGTAAGATTTTAAAATCTGCAAATTTGTTTCATCATGCAAGTGCCATACAAATTTTAAAATTTCATGAACGAGTAATTTCGGCTCTAAAATTTGAGCTAAGCGATAAGCGAAGCCAAATTTTAGTAGTCAATTCTTAGGGGTGAATGAAAGTTTAAAATTTGCAAAAAGTTCAGTCAAATTTATAAATTTGCCTAGAAATTTTAAAATTCCAGGCAAATTTCACTCAAATTTACTCTCTAACAACGTGTAAAAACTGCATGTGTTTGCGGTATTGCTCGATGACGTCGTTTATCAGCGTAGCTTCGCTCCAGCCAAGCACGTCGTAGTCCTGACCGCCCTCTTTTAGATAGACTTCAGCCCTATAGTAAAGATCGTCGCCCTCAAGCTCCCTGGTGTAGTCTGGGCTCTGGCTCTTGGTGAGATAGACGCCATATCTAAAGTCCATCTCGTCGCCAAGTCCGACATTTAAATTTACAAAATTTTCGCCATTTGTGACCTTTGCTTCAAGGCCGTTTTTGGCAAATTCCTCTTTTAGCTCATTAAAAGCTTTTAGCACGACTTCATTTAAAAATTTCTTGCCATCTTTCTTGCCTGGTAGCGTAATGATCGCACTTAGACGTTCTTGCCACGGCTTTGAAAGATCACTAATGGGCATGTTGCTAAAGTTATTTGTCTCTTTTTTGGTTAGATCCACACGTAACGCCTTAAATAGCCCGTAAATGGCGCCAAGTAGCACTATGGAAAATGGCAGTGCTGTCGTGATCGTAAGTGCCTGAAGTGAGCCAAGACCACCAGCTAGCATCAAAAATGCCGCCACGACGCCCACTGTAACGCCCCAAAAGACCTTTTGCCAAACTGGTGTATCATCCTTGCCATTTGAGCAAAGCATGTTCATAACGATCGCCGCAGAGTCGGCGGAAGTGACAAAAAATATGACGATCATAAAGACTGCGATGGTGCTTAGCACGCCTGAGAAGCTAAATTTTTCTAAAAACATAAAAAGTGCTGAGGCTGAGTCAGAATTTACCGTGGTCGCTAGCTCGCTAAAGCCATTTTGAACAAGCGCAATCGCTGAGTTACCAAAAAAGCTCATCCAAGCAAAAGTAAAGCCAGTTGGCACGAGAAGCACGCCTATGACAAATTCTCTGATCGTTCTGCCTTTTGAAATTTTAGCTATAAAAAGCCCCACAAACGGCGACCAAGATAGCCACCAAGCCCAGTATAGCAGCGTCCAACCGCCAAGCCAGCTCTCGTTTTGCCTCTCATAGGCGTAGAGGTTAAAAGTGTTTGAGATGAGCGTAGAGATGTAGTCGCCGCTGTTTTGCACAAACGACTTTAGAAGCTGCGTCGTATCGCCCAAAAATAGTATCAAAAACATAAAACATATAGCTAGCGCGATGTTTGCGTTTGATAAGATCTTAATGCCCTTATCCACGCCGCTTGCCGCTGAGATAGTAGCTGCAAAACAAAGCACTATTAGAAGCGTGATATGCATAGTCGGCAGGCCAAAAACGTGCGTAAGGCCAGCATTTACCTGAAGTACGCCATATCCCAGCGATGTCGCCACGCCAAAAAGGGTCGCTACGACGGCAAATGTATCGATGGCACTACCTATCTTGCCGTAAATTTTATCTCCGATGATCGGATAAAACGCCGATCTAAGCGTTAGTGGCAAGCCGTGTCTATACGAGAAAAAGGCTAGAATTAGCGCTACGATAGCATAAACTGACCATGCGCTCATGCCCCAGTGAAAAAATGTGATATTCAACGCAAGCTTTTGCGCTGCGATAGTTTGCGCGTCGCCAACTGGTGGGTTTAGATAGTGCATGAGCGGCTCGGCCACACCAAAAAATACTAGACCTATGCCCATGCCAGCGGCAAACAGCATAGAAAACCACGAGATATTTTTGTGCTCTGGCTTTACATGGTCAGCTCCAAGCTTGATCTCGCCAAGCTTACTAAAGCCAAGAATGATGACGCTTAGCAGTATGACGGCAACGACTAGGATATAAAACCAGCCAAATTTGGCCGCGATGTAGTTTTGCATACCCTTAAAAAACTCATTTGAGAAATTTGGAAATATCGCTGCAAATGCCGCTATTAAAAATATGATAACAAGCGATGGGATAAATACTGAGTTGTTAAATTTTGACCTTTGAAATTTAAACATTTTTCTCCTTTTTATAAATTTCAGTTTTGCCTTAAAATAACAAAAAAGAGTAAATAGGTCAAATTTTCTCTTTAAATTTTTATGAAATTTTAAGCTTTAACCACCAAAAATAGCCACTTTGAAATTTATCTCAAGTCTCTTTCATCTCTCTTTGGTTTTGCAAGAGTTGTTAGCACTATGACGAAAAAAGCGATGCCAAATGTGATATACAAGATGATCTTTGGCGAGTCATACTCTATCCTAGATCTAGCGACCTCTTCGCCGCTTGCCTCCACTAGCTCGCCGCGCTTTATCATCTCGCTGATATCTTTTGCGCTAAGCTCTTTAGACGGCCTTGTTAAAATTTCTATGACGCTAAGATCTGCCACCTCATAAACGCTATGTCTAATGCCATAAAATGGCTTTATACTGCTAAAAAAATAGACCTTATCGCCGTTTGCATAGACCGCGCCATACTCGCCATCTTTTACCAGTCCTATCTCGCGCCATGATGAGCTTGGGGCAAATTTATACAAAGAGACGGTTTGTGCCACTAAGTGCCTGCCGTGCTTTGAGCGCTGCCACTCTTCGCCTTGTTGTAAAAAATATGCTGAGCTATCATCTACAAAAACGTCAGCATAGAGCCTTTTTAGCTCGCCTTTTAGCTGGTAGTCTGAAATTTTAGCCTGCTCGTTTTTACTGCCATCCCAAAAGTAAATTCCATCTTTGCTGGCAAAAAGAGGCCAAAACGAATGCACGTTATCCACGCTATAAATGGCGCTATAAGGCATATTTTGAGCGCTAAATTTATGCTCATTTGCAAACACCGCCCCACTTTTTGGCTCAAAAAGATATTCTATATCGTGCTTAGCATCGTAGCATATCCGGCGCGTCTCATCTGAGTAACTTGCATCGAGCCTATAAAAGCCCATAAACAAGCTTTTGCCATCTGTGTAATATCCGCTAGCAGCGCCATTTTCTGTTGTGATGTATCTTAGCTCGCTAGGATCTGCGTCAAGCTTTTCGCCCTTGTAGTAAAGCGTAGCTCCGTCTCTTGCAAAGCCAGCGTCAAAGACAGGCTCTAAATTTGTGCTTTCAACTCGCTTTGTCCTGTAAAAATAAGGGCTATCATCGTAGCTTTTGATAAAAACGTGAACAAGGTTTTTCATAATGGCGCCAAATTCGCTAAATCCGGGCTCTTTCTCGCTTCTAGTAGCGCAATAATAGCTTATCTTGCCGTCACTTATGTAGCCATTGCCAAGCACTTTTGTGCTGTTTGGATCAAGTCCTGGCAAAATTTCTCTAGCGCAATAGACATGATTTTTATCAGCCGCCACGTTTGAGTAATCATACGCGTGTTTTAGCTTTAAGACCCTAAAACTAGCCTCATCGATGCCTTTTAGCTCATACTTGCCGCTGCCTGAAATTTGAACGTAAATTTTACCCTCAGGCGAGCGGTAAAACTCGCTATTATCAATGTTTGCAAAGCCTCTTTGATACTCGCCTTCATGCCATAGATAAAGCATCGCCAAAACAAAAAATAGCGTCAAGATAACTAAAAAATAAACAAATCTAATAGTAATTTTTCTCATTATCTATAGTCATCCACCCTTTTTTTAAGCTCGCTTTTTTGCTTTTTGTTTTTAAAAATAGCGCCAACCACCGACATTATAAATGCGATGGCAAGAAATATCCAGTAGGCATATTTTTGCGAGTAATCATCAAAGTCGCTTATCGCATCGATCACCACCTCGCCCTCAGCTGGCACCATAGCGCCTTGATCTACCATTTTTACTATCTCATCAAGTTTTAAATTCTTAACATTTGGACCATAAGGACGAGTGAGAATTTCAACCACGCCAAGGTCGTTTATATCATAAACACTGCTGTTAAAACGCCAGCCGTAGCCGACGTTATCAAAATAATATGTCTTATCGCCGTTTGCATAAACCGCTCCGTAGCCATCGTTTCTTACAAGCCCTATCTTTCGCCACTGCTCTTTTGTATCAAGTCTTACGATACACGTGTGGCGTGAGCTTAGGCCGTGGCTAATTTTAGTGTTGTGCCAAATTTCATAGGTTTTTAAAAAATATGTCTTGCCATCACTTATCACCACGTCGCCATATAGCGGCGTTATCTCGCCTTTAAATGGATCATCGCCGTCTCTTACAAACTCGCCCTCATCTATGCTGTTATACCACTGCCACTTTCGCTCCCAGTGATAGATACCGCCTTTGCCGCGAAAAAGAGCGTGATAGGTGTGCCTGTCTTCTAGGTTAAAAAGTGGCTCGTATGGGGCAAATTTGGGGTCAAATTCATGATCGTTTGCATAGACCATGCCAGAATTTGGCTCATAAAGATAGTGAATGCGCCATATCTCGCCGATATCACGCATTTGCGGGCTAAATTTGATCCTTAGTTTTGTGCTGTCATAATAGACATTTTCTCCGTCAGTCGTAAAATGCAAGCTCTTTCTGCCAGATGCCTGCTCGATATATCGCATTTTGCTGGCATTTGCGCCCTCTAGCTCTTTGCCCTCATGATAGACCTTTACTCCGTCGCTTGCATAGCCAAAGCCCAAGATCGCTGCTAAATTAGCGTTATCAACCTGCCTAAATTTATAGATATGAGTTTGCGCTTTTGGGGTTTTAAACATTTTATGTGAGAAGATGTCCCAAAACTCTTTAAGTGCGGATATTTCGAGGTTTGTCTCGCTTTCGCTATCGCAAAAATATGTTATCTTGCCATCGCCAAAGTAGCCATTGCCAAGCGCTCTAACGCCTTTTGGATCAAGTCCGCTCATCACGAGGTTACCACAATACACCGCCTTATCGCTAGCGCCAACATTTCTGTTGTCGTATTTGCCGGTGTCAATGTATCTAAATTTACTGGCCCTCACGCCTATTAGCTCAAATTTACCGCCACTTGGCACCATGGCATAGACCTTGTCATCTTTGACGTAAAAATAGCTATTATTTAACTCTTTACTATCGCCAATGTCGTCATCTAAAATAGTAGCTAACCCAAAGACAAAAAAGTAGGTAGAAAAAAATATCACAACAATGGCGATTATTACTGAGATTAGCGGATGTTTTTTTAACATTTTAGCTCCATTTCAAACAAATTTAGCGACCTCATCAAGTCGCAAAAACCTTTCATACATTTAAATTTCAAAGTTCTATCCAAATATAAAATATCTAAAAATCAAAAACCTATAATATGCAGATTTACCCATCCAAAATAGAAAACAAGCGGCTGCTAATGTAACAAAAAGCCTATAAATGCTAAATTCCAACGTGATCCCATAATAAATAACCCACAAAGAAATAAAACAAAGATACAAGGCAACAAGCAAAAAGAATAAATTTTCTATCCTTGCCAAAAGCCCTGACTCTTCGCTGTTTTTTGCTATTAGTCTAATTGTCTCTATCTTATTTAAAAATCCAACCTTTTTATATTTTATCTGGACTAGATCGCCTACTTCATATTTATATATTTTAGGCGAAAATGTCTCACTAAACCTCATCTTATCAACGATAATGCTAAGGCTTACAACAGAATTTTGCCTAACAACTCGCGTATTTAGCGCGCTTATCCTACCGATCTTTTTCAAGCTACTCTAGCTCCTCGGCGATCTCTAGCACTTCAAAATAGTCATTTTCTAGGCTTTCAAGCTCAGCTTTTGCACTTTCAAGCTCTTCATAAAGCTTAGTAAGTCCTACTTCTTGATAAATTTTAGGATCACTAAGCCCCTCATTTAGCTCAGCCACTCTTGCCTCAAGGGCTGAAATTTTATCTGGATATGTGTTTAAAATTTGCGTCTGTTTGTAGCTTAGTTTTGCGCCAGATTTGCTCTTTTGTTTGGCTTCATTTTGGCTATTTGCTAGCTCTTTTTCAAATTTATCAAGCTCTTTCATCTCATCTTCAAGCTCCAAATAGACGCTATACTCTTCATGCAAGACATTTATCTTTGTCCCCTCAAATGCCCAAAGCTTATTTGCCATCTTATCGACAAAATATCTATCGTGGCTAACTAGCAAGATAGCCCCCTCAAAGCTTTGCAAGTAGTCTTCTAAGATGTTGATAGTTGCGATATCAAGGTCGTTTGTCGGCTCGTCAAGCACCAGCACATCGTAAGTTTTGGTAAAAAGCATCGCCAGTGCCACGCGGTTTTTCTCGCCGCCACTTAAAACGCCTATCTTTTTATCTAAAAACTCCTTTGGAAAGAGGAAATTTTTAAGATAGCCATAAACGTGCATATTTCGCCCACGAACCAGCACGTGATCGCCGCCATTTGGACAAAACGTCTCTATAAGGCTCTTATCATCATCAAGGACATTTCTAGCTTGATCAAAGTAGCCGATACTCACTTCGCCCCTTTTTATCTCGCCGCTACTTTGCTTTTCAAGTCCTAGCAAAATTTTAAGTAGCGTGCTCTTTCCGCTGCCATTTCGTCCGACTATGGCGATCCTCTCGCCCTGCAAGATTCTTGCGTCAAATTTTTCAAAAAGCACCTTGCCGTCTATGATCTTGCTTAAATTTTTAAACTCAAAGAGCATTTTTTTGCGGTTTTGGCTCTGCGTTTGGTTGAAATTTTTACTCGCACGCTCAAGCTCTAGCCTCACGCGCCTTATCACACCTGGGTTTTTCTTGGCCTCCTCGCGCATGGCGAGCACCCGCTCTTTTCTGCCCTCGTTTCGCTTTAGCCTAGCTTTTACGCCGCGCCTTAGCCACTCTTCTTCGGCCTTTAGTTGTTTTAGCAGCGTCTCATGCGACTTTGCAAGACTTGCTAAAATTTCCTCTTTTTTGGTTAGATAGTTTGCATATCCGCCCTCGAAATTTTTTAAGCTTGCATCCTCGACCTCAACGCACCTAGTAGCCAGCGCATCGATAAAATACCTATCGTGGCTAATAAAAACTATGCTTTGATTTGAGCTTTTAAGCATATCTTCAAGAAATTTGACCATATAGACATCAAGGTGGTTTGTAGGCTCGTCAAGCAGCAGCACATCTGGCTTTTTAAGGATGAGCGCGCCCAGTGCCACACGCCTGATCTCGCCACCACTTAGCGAGCAAATGGGTCTATTTTCATACTCTTTTAGCTTAAATTCTTGCAAAATTCGCTCGATCTTGTGCTCGATATTCCAGCCATCCTTTGCCTCTATAAATTTTAAAAGCCTCTCTTGCTCTTTTAAAATTTCTTTGTTTTCAGGCTCATTTGCTAGCAAGACGCCACTTTTTTCATAGTCGCTTATCGCGTTAAATATCTCTTTTAGCTCGTTATTTAGCGCATCTCTTACGCTAAAAGTGGCGTTAAAATTTGGATTTTGCGCTAGCATCTCGACGCTTATCAAGCTCTGCACTATGCGTCTTCCGCTATCAGCTGCCACCTCGCCAGAGATGATCTTCATAAGCGTGCTCTTGCCGCTGCCGTTTTTACCGATGATCGCTATCTTTTCATTTTCATTTACACTAAGACTTACACTGTTTAAAATTTCATTTGCGCCAAATTTTTTACTTACGTCTATTAGGTCGATTAATGCCATTTTTCTCTCAAATTTTAAATTTTTTGGATTATATCAAAAGGGAGCTAAAACCTAATTTGGCTATAATCGCCCAAAATTTAAAAAAGGAGAAATTTATGAATCTTTCTATGAAAAAGCTGGTCGTCCCTATATTTTTAGATATGTTTTTGCACTTTATAACGCTTATCATAAACACCTACATGGTGACAAAAGTGAGCGTGCATCTAGTTGGCGCCATGGGTGCTGGCAATCAAGTGATGGACCTTTTTATGACCATTTTTAACTTTTTAAGCATGGGCTGCTCAGTCGTCGTCGCACAAGCACTTGGAGCAAAGCAAAACGAGCTAGCTTCAAGCGTCATACACGCAAGCATCACGTCAAATACGGTCTTTGGCATCTTTTCAGCCATCATCATCTACGTCTTTGGCTACAACATCTTAAATTTACTAAACGTGCCAAGTGATCTCATAAACGATAGCTTCTCATACCTTCACATCCTTGGCTTTGCATTGCTATTTGATGGCATCGGCATGGTGCTAGCTGCGGTGCTTCGCGTCTATAATCTAGCAACTGCTGTGATGCTAACTTCAGTTTTGATGAACATCATCACCATCTTTGGCAACGCCATCGCTCTTTTTGGCTGGTTTGACCTGCCAAATTTAGGCCTGCAAGGAGTCGCTATCTCGACATTTGTAGGTAGGCTTATTGGCGTTTTTGTTCTACTTTATATGCTCATACGCGTGGCAAAAGTTAGAATTTATCTTAGCAAACTGCTTGTCGTGCCGTTTGGAATTTTAAAGAAAATACTCTCAGTTGGCTTGCCAAGCGCTGGCGAAAATTTACTCTGGATGGCGCAATACATGGTCGCTTTTGGCTTTATCGCGAGCATGGGCGAGGCAACTCTTAGCGTGCAGACTATCTACTTTCAGATCACGCTTCTCATCTTGCTTTGTGGCGCAAGTATCAGCGTGGCAAACGAGGTCATCGTTGGGCATTTGGTTGGGGCAAGCGAGTTTAACGAGGCCTATACAAGAACCTTTAAAGCCTTGTGGCTTGGCATTTTTATAACGCTCGTCGTCGTTTTGATCGCCTACGCCTTAAAGTATAAGATCATGGACGCACTAAATTTAGATGAGGGCTTGCGCAAGATAATGCTACCGCTCTTTACGCTCTCGATCGTGTTAGAAGCTGGCAGAACCTTTAACGTCGTCATCGTAAATGCCCTTCGTGCAAGTGGCGACGCGAAATTTCCACTTGCAACTGGGCTTATCTTTATGTGGGGGCTTTCGCTGCCGCTTGGATATTTCTTAGGCATACACCTTGGCTGGGGGATCATCGGCGTTTGGATAGGATTTTGCGCTGATGAGTGGCTAAGAGGCCTTGCAAATACCTGGCGCTGGAGAAGCAAAAAGTGGCAAGAAAAACGCCTAGTTTGAGGCAAAAGAGCCTAAATTTAGACTTTTATGGCTTAAGCGTTTTAATAAATTTTAAAACAAATGTAAAGGCTATGCGATTAAGAGTTGGCAAGGATGCTAAGATCACGCTTTCTATGCCATTTTACAGCACGCAAAAGATGGCTCTTGGCTTTCTTGAAACGCACAGAATTTGGCTTGAAAACTCTTATAAAAAAGCTCTTTTAAATTTGCCAAAAGATGATGAGATGAAATTTCTTGGGCAAATTTATAAGATCAAATTTGATGAGAGCGTAAATGTGCCTTTTTTTGAAGATAAATTTATCATAACGCCAAATTTAAAGGCACTTGAGCGCTTTAAAAAAGTAAGAGCAAAAGAGCTATTTTTAGAGCTTGTAAGCTACTATCAGCCTCATATCAATAAGCCAGTTAGTCGCATCGTCATAAGAGATAGCAAAACTCGCTGGGGCAGTTGCAACCACAAAAAAGGCTATATAAACTTAAGCCTAAGGCTTATAGAAAAGCCGCTCTCAGCCGTGCGATACGTCGTGCTTCACGAGCTTACTCACCTGCTCTATCCGCATCATCAAAGCAGTTTTTATAAATTTATAGAAGCCATCATGCCTGATTACAAAGAGCAAGAGCAAATTTTAAAATCGTAATTATTTTTCATCAAGTAAGTGTAAATTTAATATGTTAAAATGGCATATTACTTTACAAAAGGAAATTTAAATGAAAAAAATGATTTTTATCTCGCTTCTTGCAGCTTGCGCTCTAGCAGGCGACTTTGAAGATGGTTTGAAAGCTTATGCTGACTCAAATTTCACTGAGGCTTTGTCTAAATTTGAAGCAGGTTGCGCGGCAAATGACGCAAGATCATGCGTAATAGCAGGTGCGATATACCAGGTTGGCAAAACTGACGTGCCAGATAGCAACAAAGCGTTAGAGTTTTACAACAAAGCTTGCCAAGGTGGCGAAAAAGAGGGTTGTTCAGCAGCTGGTGGAATTTATCTAGATAATGATCCACAAAAAGCAAGAGAGCTTTTTAACAAAGCTTGCGAGCAAAATGACGGCTACTCTTGTGGCATGATAGGCTCGATACTAATAGAAGCTAAGAAATTTAAAGAGGCTTACACCTTCTTAGAAAAAGGCTGCAAACTAAAGGACAAGATGTCTTGCGAGTTTGCAGGTGATCTAAAACGCTCAAAACAACTTTGATCTTTAGGCTTTATAAGCCTAAATTCTCGCTTTTTACAAAATCACTAGAAATAAATAAATTTAAAAGTTTAGGCAAGAGAGCTCTTGCCTAATGTTAAATCGCTCTTATTTGATCGAGCGGTTTATCTTTTATGCCCCACTGAGTCATAAAGACAAAACCATAAAGAGCTGCTGCTACGATGTAGGCTGTGTATTCGTTTGGCATTAGTCCAAATTTCACGCAGATGTTTGGCACAAGAGCTAGAGGCACGACTGGGATAAGTAACGCCCTCTCCCAAATCCTAAGCTTTGTGACGTAGTATCCTTGAAGCAAGCTAGAAAAGGCAAACATGCCCACGATCGCCATGCCAAAGACGAGCAAAATTTCAAGTGGATTGCTCATCCAGACTATCCCTTTTGAGTCAAGCGGATCGCTCGTGTTTATGCTATCAATTAGCATAAGTTTGTTGTTAAAGAAAAAGGCAAATGGCAAGATCGCCGTTCTTAGATCGTAAAAGAACCCTTGAACGCCAACGGTTATTGGATTTGCTTTAGCGATGCCCGCTGCTGCGTAGGCTGCGATGCCAACTGGTGGCGTATCATCGGCCAAAATTCCAAAGTAAAATACAAAAAGATGCACGGCGATAGCAGGGATCAAAAAGCCATTTTTATGCGCTAAAAACAAGATGACTGGCGCAACAAGGCTTGATACGACGATGTAGTTTGCTGTCGTTGGAAGACCCATGCCAAGGATAAGCGACATAAGAGCTGTTAAAACTAGGATCATCATGATGTTATCGCCTGCTAAAAGCTCGACTAGATCAGAGAGCACCTGACCAAGGCCAGTAAGCGAGATAGAGCCCACAATGATGCCAGCAAGCGCGGTTGCGATGGCTATTGTGGTCATGCTCTTTGCGGCTGCGACCATCGCCCAAAATATATCCTCAAAGCCAAGAAGCACGTCGCTTAGCCCTACTTTTTCGCCTGAAGCTAGCTTTTTAGTTGGCTCTTGAAAGATCATTATCAAAAATAAAAATCCTATCGCATTAAACGCAGCGGCTATGGCTGACTCTTTTGCGATTAAAAGCGTGTAAAGCAATATCAAAATCGGCGTTATATAGTGAAGGCCACTTACAAAAATTTTAAATCTTGAGTGAAATTCGCTCTGATTTATGCCTTTTAGTCCAAGTTTAACACTCTCTAGATGCACGATGAAAAATAGTGACAAATAACAAGCAAATGCTGGGATAACCGCTGCCATCATGACATTTGTATATGTCATACCTAAAAACTCAGCGATGATAAAAGCAGCCGCACCCATGATAGGAGGCATAAGCTGTCCATTTACGCCAGCTGCAACCTCGATGGCTCCAGCTTTTGTGCGTGAAAGACCAGCTTTTTTCATAAGCGGTATGGTAAATGTACCAACGGTTACGACGTTTGCTGTTGAGCTACCTGAGACCATGCCAGTTAGGCCACTTGCGATGACTGAAGCTTTGGCTGGACCACCTCTATATTTGCCAAGAAGTGAGAAGGCTAAATTTATAAAGTATTGTCCAGCGCCTGCCCGCTCAAGCAATGAGCCAAAAAGAACAAAAAGGTAGATAAAGCTAACACTAACGCCGATAGGCACGCCAAAGACGCCCTCAGTCGTCAAAAACATGTGTCCTGCGATCTTTTCAAAGCTAGCGCCTTGATGAGCGATGATGTCTGGCATATAAGGACCAAAGTGATCATATATCAAAAATAATATACAAATGATAGGAAGTGCTGGTCCCATGACACGTCTGCCAGCCTCAAGTAAGACGATGATCGCCAAAAACGATATGACGATATCTTGAGTGATGTAGTCCCCTGTCCTATCAGCTAGCTCGTAAAAATAAACCGCTGGATAAAGCACGGCAACAACGCCTACAACGCAAAAAACTAGGTCGTAAAATGGCAAACTTGAGTGAGCCTTTTTATGAAAAGTGACTGGATAGAGCAAAAATACAAGCCCAACCGCAAAAGCTAGGTGCACTGAGCGTGAAATGTTGGTATTTAGCGGAAAATAAGCTATATAAAGCTGAAAAACTGACCAAGAAAAGCATACAATCGCAATGAAATAGTTGTAAAAATTGCTATTTATCTCCCTTGTTTTTACCTCGACAAATTGTTCTTCGTTGTCTTTGACTTCGTTCATCTCTCTCCTTTAAAATTTAAATATATAAATTTAGAAGAAATTTGCATATTTAAATTTTATCCAGAGGCAAGAGCCTCTGGAAATTTGAGTTATTTTAAGATACCAGCCTCTTTAAATGCAGCCTCTGCAGCTGGGTGAAGCGGAGCTGAAAGACCTTGGACGAGATCTTCTTTATTGACTGATTTTAGTGCTGGGTGAAGAGTTTTATACTCATCAAAGTTGTCTAAAATAGCTTTTATCACAGCTTTTACAGCCTCATCTTTTGTGTCTTTATTAGTTACCAAAACAGCTTTTACGCCGATAGTATTTACGTCGTGATCGACGCCGTCATATGAGCCTTTTGGGATCACACCTTTTGCAAAGTATGGTTTTTCTTTAAGAAGATTATCGATCTCGCTGCCTTCGATATTTAGGATATCAATAGGCAAAGATGTCGCTGCATCAGTGATGTTTGCAGTTGGGTGACCAACAACAAAGCTATAACCATCTATCTTTTTATCTTTTAGTGCGTGTGGGCATTCGCCAACTGTTAAAACGCCGCGGTATCCTAGTTTTGAAACGTCAAAGCCTTTTGCTTTAAAGACTTCAAGCGTGCTCACTTCGTTGCCGCTACCTGGGTTGCCTACGTTGTATTTTTTACCTGCAAAAGACTGGATATCACTTGTTAGGCCGCTATCTTTTGCTACAACAAATGCAAGAAGCTCAGGATAGATAGCTACTACTGAGCGTAAATTTTCATCTTTTGCTCCGTCAAATTTGCCAGTGCCATTATATTTATCATAGACGACGTCACTTTGAACAAAGCCAAAAGTAAGCTCTTTTTTAAGGACGTTATTTACGTTATAAACAGAGCCGCCAGTTGATTGAACAGAGCATTTTACGTCTGTATTTTTATTTGCCAAGCGGCAGATCGCTCCACCTATCGGATAGTACGTGCCTGTCATGCCACCAGTGCCGATACTGATAAATTCTTTTGCTGAAAGTGTTGTTGCCAAAAGCAATCCAGCAAGTGCTAAAGAAGTAGTTTTCATCTAAAATCCTTTCAAAAAATTTAAGGCTATTTTATTCTATAAATTTAGCTTTGTATCTTTTTGATATGATATTTTTATGCCATTTTGGTAAAGTTGCAACTATTCTACACAATCAAGGCTTAAAAAAATATTTTCTTAAGAATAAATTTATATTTCTTTATAGGGCGATTTGATTTTAATAAAACAAGAGCCCAAATATTATTTTTATAGCATGTACGATAATAACTTACTTAGTAAACTCAAATTGAGTTTACTGTAAGGTCTTGGCAGGCGGCCAATATTTTATTCTCATAGTAGAATAAAAATATAAAAGCTCAGACAAATCATTATCTCTAAAAACTATTTTCATATATAAAATATCTAAGTTTTGCATAGTAATTTAATAAAATATATTAAAAATAATTAAAGGTATAACACTAAGAATTTTGAAAGGATATCGGAATACCTTATGGTGACTTTTAGTTATTAACGGAACATAGAATAGCATCATACCACCAATGAGATTATTTGAATTGCTAAATTTATTAACCATTAAGTAACATCATATATAATTATACGAGAGCTTCAGCTCAAAACAATATTAATAAAGGAGTCCTAATGGCTACTCAAGAGGTAAATTTAGAGTCTTTAAAAAAAGACTTAGATTCTTTGAAAGCAGATTTTAAAGATGTTATAAAATCTATCAAAGATATGGGTGCAGAGCGTGCGGAATCCGCTAAAGATAAAATTTTAGACCAACTAAATATCGATGAGATCAAAAAATACATAGATGATCTAAAATCAAAAGGCAAATACGGCATAGAGAACGTAAACGACGCAATAAAAGAAGATCCGATTAAAAGCATTGCTATTGCTGCAGGTGTTGGATTTTTAGCTGCCTGGTTATTAAAAAAATAATGGTGGGCATATCTGAATTTATAGTCTCCGTGGTTGAGCTTATAGATGCTCAAGCTGACGATATTAGGTATTCTTTTTTAAAGAGTGCCAATTCAGTTGTACTCAATATAATTGTGGGTGTGATTTGCATCATAGGCTTAGTATTCTTTTTGCTAGGCCTGCACACGCTCCTTGAAAAAACTATTGGGGAAATTTGGGCGTATTTTGCATGCTCTGCTGTGGCTTTTTTATCTTCAATTATCATATACAAGGTATTCCGTGCAAAGTGATATAACAAAAGAAAAGCTAAGAACAGTAGTATCGATGCTAGAGAACAAAAACACAGATAAAAAAAAGCTAAAGCTTGAAGAGGCTAAGCTGAATTTACTACTAAATGACCCTTTGCCAAACTTTTCAAAAGAACTCAATCTAATCAGTCGAGGCAATATTAAGCAGGCCTTGATATCAATAATAGATAAAAATTTTATAATACCTACCTTAAGCAAATTTCTATAAAAACTAATTTTTTATACTCTTTTCTTACTTTTGATAAAAAAATTAATAAATTTTAGATATAATTAGCTATATAATTTCAAGAGATGACCGTGCCGCCGAAAACGAAGATCTTGAAAACCGTTTAAGGCATAAAAGATTGCCAAATTCTGCCCAAGCGCCATCTCTTAAAAACAAAGGAGTAAATATGCGTTATTTTCTAACACTGTTGTGCGCTGCCTTTTTTATGGTTGGCTGTTCCAATACTTGGCATGGTGCAAAAGAGGATACAGGTAATGCTGTAGAATGGTCAAAAGACAAAGTTAACAAAGGTGCTACCTACGTTAAAGACAAAACAGAATAATTTTTGTTTTTAATTTAAACGTAGATATTAATTCATTATCCAGTGGGTTGAACTTCAATAGTTCGACCCATATAATTTTTCCTATTATATTTTATCTTGCTTTTATAGAATCATATTTATAGTCTTCTTTAAAAGCCAAAAAATTACAACAAGAGAATGAAATTTTAAAATATCTAAATTTAAACATCGCCCAAAACGAGATCATCTGCCTAATGGGTAGCTCAGGATGCGGCAAATCGACTTTTCTTTCAGCGTTAAATGGCTTTTTGGAGCAAAAGGGCGGCAGATATAGCGGAGAGATACTATTTAAAGGCGAAAATATCAAAACCAAAGACGAAATTTGGCTAAGAAGAAAGCTAGCTATACTTTTTCAAGACGCCACGCTCTTTCCCTTTAGCGTAGAAAGAAATTTGACCTATGCGATGGAATTTTACGAGGGCAGCATAAAAGATAAGCAAAAAAGAGTAGAAGAACTGCTTAAAAGCGTAAATTTACTAGATGAGATAAATGGCCTAGATATACCAGCTAGCAAGCTTTCTGGCGGTCAAAAGCAAAGACTTTGCATCGCAAGGATGCTAACTACAAAGCCTGAAGTGCTCATGCTTGATGAGCCTTGCTCGTCGCTTGATATGAAAAATGTCTTGATCGTAGAGGAGCTTTTAAAAAGCCTGTCGCAAAGATATACGATCATCATCGCCACACACAACGAAGAGCAAGCAAAAAGGCTTGGCGGCATGATAGTCCGCATAGTGGATAAGAAATTTGCATTTTAAAAGAGCTAGAAATTCTAGCTCTAAATTTAGTCGATAAACCTCTTTGTGATATTTGCATAGGCATCGATCCTGCGGTCACGTAAAAATGGCCAAATTCTGCGAACTTCTTCGCTTCTTTTCATATCAATTTCTACGATCTTGCACTGCTCGCTATGGCTATCTGCGCGGAAAAGCTGCTCGCCTTGTGGCCCAAAAACAAAGCTATTTCCCCAAAACTTAATCCCATCCATCACGCCACTATCATCTTTTTCAAAGCCCACGCGATTTACTGCGACCACTGGCAGGCCATTTGCCACGCTGTGGCCTCTTTGCACCGCCACCCACGCTTCAAGCTGTCTTGATTTTTCATCCTCACTATCGCCCTCAAACCAGCCAATAGCCGTTGGATAGATGAGAATTTTCGCCCCTTTTAGCGCCATGAGCCTTGCTGCCTCTGGATACCACTGATCCCAGCAGACCAAAAGACCAAGCTTGCCAAGGCTGGTTTCAATAGGCTCAAAGCCGATATCGCCAGGTGTAAAGTAAAATTTCTCGTAAAATCCAGGGTCATCAGGGATGTGCATTTTTCGGTATTTGCCAGCCACGCTGCCGTCACGCTCGAAGACAAAAGCGGTGTTGTGATAAAGTCCGTCAGCCCTTTTTT
Organism: Campylobacter concisus; assembly: GCF_003048835.2. Lineage (NCBI taxonomy): Bacteria > Pseudomonadati > Campylobacterota > Epsilonproteobacteria > Campylobacterales > Campylobacteraceae > Campylobacter > Campylobacter concisus. The sequence continues at coordinate 1,227,991 of NZ_CP060705.1, forward strand.
CAAAGAGCGAAGTAACCAAAACTACGCCGTTTTCTTTTGCCACCCTGCCCCAAAAAGCGACATCTTCTTGCCAGTCGTTTGCGTGATCAAAGAAATTTGTATCCTCGCTTTGGCAAAAGTACTGCGTCTGGTGCAGCTCTTGGCAGACCACGAGATCAGCGCCACCTTTTTTTGCCTCAGCTATTAGCTCAAGCGTCTTTGCGATGGTCGCCTCTTTTGTCCCTTTAAATTCTTGTTGAAGTAGTGCTACTTTCATCTCATCTCCCTTCTTTGTCGTTGTATGGGTCTAAATGCGTGGTTATCTGCCACGAAAAATCCTTAAATTTCTCTCTTATCTCAGCTTCAAGCGATTCGGCCACCTCGTGCGCATCGTAAAGCGAGATATCTTTGTCAAAAACCAAGTGCAGCGTTAAAAATATGGTATTTGCGCTCTGCCTTGTGTTTAGATAGTGAAAGTCTGAAATCCTCTGCTTTGCCTTTATCATCTTGATGATCTCAGCTGTGACCTCAGGGCTTGCTGCGTGATCTAGCAAGACACCAAGGGCGTCTTTGCCAAGACTTATGGCGCTTTGAGCGATGTAGCCACTTATCACGATACCAAAGATCGCATCTATCATCACAAATCCGCTAAATTTAATGATAAGCAGCGAGATGATGACTGCTAGGTTGCTAAAAAGGTCGATCTTATAGTGCAGCGCGTCTGCTTTTATGATAAGGTTGCCACTTTTTTTAGAAATTTGGTTTAAAAATAGCACCAAACATAACGTCACCACAACCGAAAATACCATCACACCAAGGCTTAAGCCAAGGTCTATCTCTAAATTTGGCTCACTAAATTTCTTAACGCTCTCATAAAATATATATCCAGCAGCCAGCACGATGATGACACACTCAAATAGCGCTGCTAACGCCTCTAGCTTTGTGTAGCCAAAGTTAAATCTCTCATCGGCTTGCTTTCTTGACTTTCTAAGCGCAAATAAATTTAAAAGCGAAACGATAAAATCAAGCATCGAATCAATCGCCGAACCAAGCACAGCGACTGAGCCGCTAAAAAGCCCTGCTGCAAATTTCACAAGTGCGAGCAAAAAAGCGCATGCTCCAGCTGCGATAACGGCCTTATTTTCGCTCTGCGTGCACTCCTGCTTATTTATGCTGTTAAACTCATAATCAAACGGACTTCCCAAACTTAAGCCCTCTTGTATCTATTTTGGCTTGAGCAGTGAAGCGAGCCATTTTGACGGACAAAAACTAGCGAATTTACACCGATGATCTTTCTATCTGGCAGCGCCTTGGCAAGTAAATTTAGCACCTTTTCATCGTTTTCATCATTATATGTTGGCACGATTAGCGCACCATTTATAAAGATAAAGTTTGCATAGGTGCAGCCAAGCCTTTTGCCATCATAAAATTTAGGCTTAGGTAGTGGCAGAGCAAGTAGCTTAAAGCCAGTTTTTTTAAGCTCATCTTCCATCCTTTTAAGCTCATCAAAGTGCTCATCGCTCCTATCTTCGCAGCTCGCATAAGCTATCGTATCAGGCGTGATAAAGCGCGCTAAAGTGTCGATGTGGCTATCTGTGTCATCGCCTCTTATAAAGCCATTTTCAAGCCAGATGATACGCTTTAGTCCAAATAAATTTTTTAGTTTTTCTTCGATCTGCTCTTTGTTAAGTGCTTTGTTTCTATTTTCATTTAGTAGGCATTTTGTGGTGGTTAAAAGCACACCATCTCCGTTAAACTCGACACTCCCACCCTCTAGTATCATATCAACAGGCTCAAGCTTAGTTTTGTAAATTTTAGCTAGCTCTAAATTTATCGCATCATCTTTTGAACTCTTAAATTTACCGCCCCAAGCGTTAAATTTAAAGTCGTAGCTCTTTATGCCGTCCTTGGTGCAAACGTCGATCATACCGTAGTCTCTGATCCAAGTATCGTCAGTCTCAAGCTTGACAAACTCTACATTTTTAAATTTCTTAAATCTAGTGAAATTTGCCTCATCAGGGCAGATGAGCACCACCTTTTCAAACGGCGTAACAGCAGCCACAAGCTCCTCATAGCCCGCCAAAATCTCCTCCAAATAAGGCTCCCAGTCGCTCTTACTATGTGGCAGCGATAAAAACAAAAGCTCCTGCTCCTCCCACTCTGCATACGCTCTCACGCTCTCTCCTTATAAATTTTATAAATTCCATAAATCGTAATGATTATCCAAAAGACCTCTATCAAAAATGAGCCTAGGTTAAAATGCACAAAAAGCGAGATTATAAGCAGCACCGCACCTACTAAATTTATTATCTGGTAGGCTAGATCGTGGTTATTTAGACGGCCGATCTGGAGTAAAAAGTAGCCCATCACGATGCAAATCATCCCTAAAAAGCCGATGATCTGAAAAAGATCGATCAAATTTTATCCTTTTTGTAAGCTTAAATTTAAAGCGTGATCATATCTAATTAGTTTTAAATTTATGATTATGGGATAAAATAACTCCATTTTTCAGATTGGATTAAAGTTTATGGATTTTGAGTTTATTGAGAAATTTTACCCCCTTTTTGTAAAGGCTGGGATTCTCACCTGCCAGATCGCCTTTTTGGGGATCGTTTTTTCTATTTTGATAGGCATTTTTTGCATGGCTGTGAAATTTTACAAGCTAAAATTTCTCTCAAAGCTCGTTGATTGCTATGTTGAGCTTTCAAGAAACACACCGCTTCTTATCCAGCTCTTCTTTTTATACTACGGCTTGCCAAAGCTTGGAGTGTCGATGAGTGGCTTTGCCTGTGCGGTCGCTGGACTTAGCTTTCTTGGCGGTAGCTATATGAGCGAGAGCTTTAGGCTTGGCTTTGAGGCGGTTAGAAGGTCGCAGATAGAAGCAGGTCTTAGTATCGCACTTAGTAAAAATCAGCTCCTAAGATATGTCATCTTGCCACAAGCCTTTAGCGTGGCGCTTCCAAGTATCAGCGCAAACGTCATATTTTTACTAAAAGAGACAAGCATCGTTAGCATCGTAGCGCTTGCCGATCTAGTCTATGTTGCAAAGGATCTCATCGGACTTTACTACAAAACAGATGAGGCGCTTTTTATGCTCGTTATTAGCTACCTCATCATCATCTTGCCAGTCTCGCTGGCGCTTAGCTACGTCGAAAAAAGGGTGAGAAATGCAAGGAGTTAGTATATTATTTGACACGCAAAATTTACTAAGACTGCTTGAAGGTCTTGTAGTAAGCACTGAAATTTCACTCATCTCTATCATCATCTCCGTCATCGGCGGACTCATACTTGGCGTTTTGATGAGTATGAAAAACAAATTTATCTATTTTGTTTTAAAAATTTGTCTCGAGATCGTGCGCATCATGCCTCAGATCGTCTGGTTATTTTTATTTTATTTTGGCGTTAGCAAGGCTTTTGATATCCACATCTCAGCATTTACCGCCTCACTCATCGTCTTTAGCCTTTGGGGTGTTTTTGAGATGATGGATATCGTGCGAGGAGCGATCACCTCGATACCAAAGCACCAGTTTGAGTCAGCTGCCTCACTTGGACTTAGTAAATTTCAAATTTACTTTTACGTCATCATCCCGCTTGCTACTAGAAGGCTGGTGCCTGGAGCTGTAAATTTACTAAGTCGTATGATAAAAACGACCTCTATCGTCGTGCTAATCGGCGTTGTAGAGGTGGTCAAGGTCGGTCAGCAGATCATCGAGCGAAATGTATTTACAAATCCTATGGCGCCATTTTGGATATACACGCTCATATTCTTTTTATATTTTGCGATCTGCTATCCAGTCTCAAAACTATCGAAAAAACTAGAAGAAAAATGGAGCTAAAATGAGCGAAAATATCTTAGAACTTAAAAAAATAAACAAATTTTATGGAGAGCTTCACGCCTTAAAGGATATAAGCTTGGAGGTTAAAAGTGGCGAAGTGGTCGTGCTTCTTGGACCATCGGGCTGTGGCAAGAGCACAACTCTTAGATGCATAAACGGCCTTGAGAGCATAGTAAGTGGCGAGATCATCATAGACGGCGAAGCGATAGACGCTAAATTTAAAGAGTGGCAAAGTATCCGCCAAAAGGTCGGCATGGTCTTTCAAAGCTACGAGCTATTTGATCACATGAACGTCATAGATAACGTCCTTCTTGGGCCTTTGAAGGTGCAAAAAAGAGATAGAGCCGAGGCTGAAAAAACGGCTGATATGTGGTTAAGCAAGGTTGGGCTACTTGATAAGAAATTTGCCTATCCAAAGGAGCTAAGCGGCGGTCAAAAGCAGCGCATAGCAATCGTTAGAAGCCTTTGCTTAAACCCTGAGATCATGCTATTTGACGAGGTTACGGCTGCACTTGATCCAGAGATCGTTAGAGAAGTGCTTGATGTGATACTAAATTTAGCCAAAGATGGCATGACGATGTTAATAGTCACCCACGAGATGAGCTTTGCAAGAGCGGTTGCAAATAAGATCGTATTTATGGACGCTGGAGCGATCGTGGAGATAAGCGAGCCAGAGGAGTTTTTTACTAATCCAAAGAGCGATCGCGCGAAGAAATTTCTAAATTTATTCTCGTTTTAGAAAAAATAAGAGATAATTTGCCGTTTTTTCAAAATGCGTTTAGAGCGAGATTTGATCGCTCTTATTTACTAAAATTTCTAAAGGAGAAAGAGTGAGAAAATTTAAATTTTTCTTATTAGCATTAGTCGCTACCGTCTTTCTAACGGGTTGTGGTGATGACAAAGGTGCGGACAAATCGGCCGCTTCAAATCAAGCTGACGCTATTGCAAAGATCAAAGAGCGTGGATATGTAAGGATAGGCGTTTTCAGCGACAAACCGCCATTTGGCTACGTCGATAAAGACGGCAAAAACCAAGGCTATGACATCTATTTTGCAAAACGCATCGCAAAAGACTTGCTTGGCGATGAGAGCAAGGTAAAATTTGAGCTAGTCGAGGCTGCTGGCAGGGTTGAAGTGCTCACAGCTGACAAGGTCGATATCACGCTTGCAAATTTCACAAAAACGCCTGAGCGCGCGCAAGTTGTTGATTTTGCGCTTCCATATATGAAGGTCTCACTTGGCATCGTTAGCCCAGAGGGCGCTGTGATAAAGAGCGTTGATGAGCTAAAAGATAAAACACTAATCGTCAATAAAGGCACAACCGCGGACGCATTTTTTACGAAAAATTATCCTGATATCAAGCTTTTAAAATATGATCAAAACACCGAAACTTTCGCGGCTTTGGTTGATAAAAGGGGTGCGGCTCTAGCGCATGATAATGCCCTACTTTTTGCCTGGGCGAAGGAGACTCCTGGCTTTGTCGTAGGTGTTGAAGCGCTTGGGGATGTGGATGTGATAGCTCCAGCTGTCAAAAAGGGCAACAAAGCCTTGCTTGAGTGGCTAAACAACGAGATCATCGAGCTTGGAAAAGAAAATTTCTTCCACAAAGACTATGACGCAACGCTAAAACCGATATATGGTGACAGCGTCAATCCTGAATCTCTAGTCGTCGAAGGCGGCAAACTCTAAATTCAAAGTGAGTGATCATAGTGAATGAATTTAATGAATATGTTCGCGATAGATTTTCTGAATTCGGCGATATTGTCATAAAATCCATGATGGGTGGATACCTTGTATATTTTAACGGTAAACTGATAGGTGACATTTGTAATAATGAACTGTTTTTAAAGAGAACGCCGACATCGGACAGACTTCTTGCAGACTCAGAACTACGTTATCCTTATAATGGCTCAAAGACGTTAATGCATGTATTCGAGAAATTTGAGGATGCGAATTTGATTGGAGAATTGTTGCGCGGCATGTATGCGGAACTGCCCGAAAAGAAACCAGCAAAAGCCAGATAAGTTGGATGTTTAAATAAAAATTTGAAAAGCATTTTGGAGTAAATTTAACCCAAAATGCTTTTATTGGCTACATCAAGCTCTTTAGTAAATTTGTCACTTTTTGCTCGATCTCTGCAAGAAATTCCTTGCTCTTTGCCTCAAATCTAGTGACGATAACTGGCGTTGTATTTGACGCACGCACCAGTGCCCAGCCATTTTCAAACTGAATTCTAATACCATCAATGTCTATGATATTTTTTATCTTTGGCAGGTCGCAGCCTTCATTTTTCACGCACTCTTTTAGCTTGGCTACTATCTTAAATTTAGCCTCGTCAGTCGTCTTTATCTTGATCTCATCGGTGCTAAAGACAAGCGGCATCTTATCAAGCTCGCCGTCAAGATCAAAGCCCTTATGAACTAGCTCAAGCACCCTCATCATCGCATAAAGCGCATCGTCAAAGCCAAAATAGCGCTCTTTAAAGAAGATATGACCGCTAACTTCGGCCGCGAGATCTACGTTTAGCTCTTTCATCATCTTTTTTATATTACTGTGTCCGGTCTTACCCATGAAAACTTCGCCGATTTTTGCGATCTCATCATACATATTTTGTGAGCATTTTACCTCGCCAAGCACCTTTGGATGTTTCATATTTAGCGCATAAAGATAGGCTAGCTCATCGCCTTTTATATCTCTTTTTGGAGTTATCACGGCGATCCTGTCACCATCTCCGTCAAAGCCAAATCCAAGGTCAAATTCTTTTTTTTCGATGAGTGAAAATATCTCTTTTAAATTCTCTTTTTCGCTTGGGTCTGGGTGGTGATTTGGGAAATTTCCGTCTGGATCTTCATATAAAATTTTCGCATTTAGCCCAAGTGCCTTGACGATAGGCACCAAGCTCACGCCAACAGTGCCATTTGCGCAGTCTATGACAAAAGGCTTTTTGAAATTTTTAAGCTCGCTAAATTCTTTTACAAAAAACTCAACGTATTTTTCTAAGATGTTAAATTTCTCACAGCTCTCATTGTCTGCGATCTCTAAATTTGAGGCGATTATTTCATTGACTTTATCTTTTAAAATTTGCAGATCTTTGCCAAAAAAACTATCTTTTTTGATAGTAATCTTAAAGCCGTTATAATCTTTTGGATTGTGAGAGCCTGTGATCATGATATTTGCGTCAAAATAATCAGCATAAACGCTAAAATAGCCAACAGGAGTTGGTAGCAAGCCGATGTTATAAATTTTAAAGCCACCAGCCTTGTTTAGACCGCTTAGCAGATACCTAAAAAGCGTGCTAGCACTTAGCCTTGCATCAAAACCAACGCTTAAAGTTTTCACGCCAAATTCGTTAAATTTCTTACCCAAAGCAAGTCCTATAGCCTTGACGCTGTCCTCTGTCAAGTCCTTTTCATAAATGCCGCGGATGTCGTATTCTCTAAAAATTTCATCATACTTCATTGTAAATTCTCCCTAAAAGAATGCAAAAATAATACAAGAATAAATTTAAAAAGGAGTAAATAATTTTATAAATTTAGTGAGGTTAAAATTTAAATTCGAGCTAGAAAAGGCTCTAGCTCGAAAAAGGCTGCTACATCATGCCGCCCATGCCACCCATTCCGCCCATGTCAGGCATTGCAGGCATTGCTTTTTCTTCTTTTATCTCGCTGATAGTTGCTTCAGTTGTTAGTAGCAAGCTAGCTACGCTAACAGCGTTTTGAAGCGCAACTCTCTCAACTTTTACTGGGTCGATGATACCAGCTTCAAACATATTTACATATTCGCCAGTTGCAGCGTTAAAGCCAAAATTTGCATCTTTGCTTGTTTCAACTGCGTTTGCTACTACGCCAGCGTCAAATCCAGCGTTCTCAGCGATCTGGCGAAGTGGAGCACGAAGCGCTCTTCTAACGATCTCAGCACCGATTGCCTCGTCGCCTTCTAAATTTAGCTTAACACTCTTTGAAGCAAGGATAAGTGCTGAGCCACCACCCACAACGATACCCTCTTCAACAGCTGCGCGAGTAGCGCTTAGAGCGTCATCTACGCGGTCTTTTTTCTCTTTCATCTCAGTCTCAGTCGCAGCACCTACTTTGATAACTGCCACGCCGCCGCTTAGTTTTGCAAGGCGCTCTTGAAGTTTTTCTTTGTCGTAGTCGCTTGTAGTCTCAGCGATTTGTGCTTTGATTTGAGTTATTCTAGCGTCTATTGCTGACTTCTCGCCTGCACCATTTACGATAGTTGTGTTATCTTTGTCGATAACTACGCTTGAAGCTTGTCCAAGGTCGTTTATAGTGGCACTCTCAAGTGTTCTGCCTAGCTCTTCGCTGATAACTTCACCACCTGTTAAAATAGCGATATCTTCAAGCATTGCTTTTCTTCTGTCGCCAAAACCAGGAGCTTTTACAGCTGAGATGTTTAGCACGCCACGAAGTTTATTTACAACAAGCGTTGCAAGCGCCTCACCCTCGATATCCTCAGCGATGATTAGAAGTGGTTTGCCACTCTTTTGTACTTGCTCAAGCACTGGAAGCAGGTCTTTTAGATTTGTGATCTTCTTGTCAAATAGCAATATAAATGGATTGCTTAGCTCAACTTGCATCTTTTCAGGGTTTGTGATGAAGTATGGGCTTAGATATCCGCGGTCAAACTGCATACCCTCAACTACGCTTAGCTCGTCTTGGATAGACTTTGCCTCTTCTACTGTTATGACGCCATCTTTGCCGACTTTCTCCATCGCATCAGCGATAAGCTTGCCGATGCTCTCGTCTGAGTTTGCAGAGATAGTAGCGATCTGAGCGATCTCTTTTGAGCCAGAAACTTTTTTAGAGATGTTTTTTAGTGCATCTATAAGAGCTGCTACTTCTTTATCCATACCACGTTTTACTTCGATAGGATTTGCACCAGCAGTTACGTTTCTAAGACCCTCTTTAAATATCGCGTGAGCTAGCACAGTCGCTGTTGTAGTGCCGTCACCTGCTTGGTCGTTTGTCTTGCTTGCTACTTCTCTAACTAGGCTTGCACCCATGTTTTCGATAGTATCTTTTAGCTCAACTTCTTTAGCCACGCTAACGCCGTCTTTTGTGATGTTTGGAGCGCCAAAGCTCTTTTGGATAAGGACATTTCTGCCTCTTGGTCCCATTGTCACTTTTACAGCGTCATTTAGTTTTTTTACGCCCTCGTATAGGCGGTTTCTTGCATCATCAGAGTAAAAAATTTCTTTTGCCATTGTCTTTCCTTTTTAAATTATTTAATCACGCCCAAAATGTCGTCGATGTTTAAAACAAGATATGTTTTATCATCTAAATTTACCTCAGTGCCAGCGTATTTAGCAAATACAACTTTTTCGCCAACTTTTACGCCCTCAGCTTCAGCACCAACTGCTTTTACCTCGCCGCTTAAAGGTTTTTCTTTTGCGTTATCAGGTATAATTATGCCCGAAGCTGTCGTCTTTGTCTCTTCTACGCGTTCGACTAGGACACGCTTGCCTAATGGTTGAAAGTTCATTGTTCATCCTTTTAGTTTAATTGTCTTTTTTAGCACTCTTTATTTTTGAGTGATGAAATGCTAGCATTTTTTTCTGAAAAAGTCAATAATTTATAGTGAATTTTATTAAAAACTTTAGTCTAAGTGACTAAAGTTTTATGATATGTAAAACTAATATAAAGGAATTTTATGAAAAAAGTAGCTTACATAGTTGGCGCGCTTGTGCTCATAGTAGCTTGCATTTTTGGCTTTATCTTTAGCTCTTTTGGCAACAAATTTATAGCCAGCAAAATAGAAAAAGAGGCACTCGCTCGTGGTATCGATGTCAAATTTAAAGAGTTTAATCTTGGTCTTAGCACCTTAAATTTAGAGGCGACCGTGATGAATGCCATAAATTTAAAGGCAAATGGCGATCTATCCTTGCTTGCTCAAAGTATGAGCTTAAACATAGATATAAACGCCGACAAGGCAAAGGCTATCGAGCTTGGTCTAAAAAAGGACGTCGCGCTTAAAGCAAACGTGGCTGGTAAATTTAGCGACTTCAAGCTAACAGCAACTGGCACGGCGCTTGGTTCAAACATAAATTTAAACGCAAATTTAAAAGACTACCTGCCAAAAGCTCTAAATCTTGACGCTAAAAATATCGAGCTTTCTGAGATATCAGCTCTTGCTAAAAAGCCAAATTTAGCTAGCGGCAAGCTTGATCTAACGAGCAATATGCAAGGAGTTGATGAGAAAAATGAGCCCATCATAAACGCTCAAATTTTAGCAAGCGACGCAGCGATAAACAAAGAAATTCTTAAAAATGAATTTGGGCTAAATTTAGCAAAAGATATAAACTTTAAAGGCGGCGTAAATGCTAAATTTGCAAATGAAAAAGTGAGCGCAAAAACCCTCATCATCGCACCTGAAGCCACTTTAAAAGCAAACGAGACGACCTATGATCTAGCTAGTAAAAATTTAAAGAGTGACTTTTCGCTAAATGTGCCTGATCTTGCCCTTTTTGGCAAGCTCTTAGGCGAGCAGCTAAGTGGCGCAGTGGATGCAAACGGCGAAATTACAATGCAAGAAAATGCCCTTAAAAACTTAAAAGCTGAGATAAACGGCCTTGGCGGCAAGATAAATGCAAATTTTGATAGCAAAAACTTAGCCCTAAATGCGGCTAGCATCAAGCTAAAAGAGCTTCTAGCGCTTGCCTTGCAGCCTAGCTACGCAGACGGGCAGATAAATTTAAATGCAAATTTTAGTGGCTTTGACGAGCTAAAAAAGCTTGCGGGCGAGGCTAAATTTGAGATAAAAAATGGCCTTATAAATAAAGAACTTGCAAAGCTTAAAAATGCGGCTAAATTTAAGCTAAAAGGTGGTGCTGTCGCAAAGGACGAGCTTGTAAATTTTGACGCAAATGTGCTTAGTGACCTTGGCGAGCTAAAGGATGTAAAGGGCGTTTTTGACCTAAAAAACAGCCAAATTTTTAGCAAATTTGCCCTGCTCATTAACGACCCTGAGAAATTTAAAGCGGTTAGTGGCTTTGAGGTTGGCTCAAAGATGGCGCTTACGGGCGATGTGAAGGTTAAAGCAAGCAAGATAGATGAGCTAAATTTAGGCGGTGATGCCTTTGCTGGCAAGCTAAACGCCACCATAAAAAATGAAAATTTTGATTTTAGCCTAAAAGAGGCGCAGTTAGGAGAGATCCTAGCGCTTAGCGGCAACGATAGACTAGCAAACGCCAAGGCAAATGTCCAGGCAAAAGGGCAAAATATCTTTAGTAAAAGCCCAAGTATCGCTACAACAATCGCTTTAAATGAGGGTAAATTTAACGCCGCAGCACTTAGCAAAATGCTTGATAAAAAATTCCCTGAAAATGAGAAATTTAGCTCAAATTTAAGCCTAGACTACAAAGGCGACGTAGCGAAATTTAGTGGCGATTTTCTTAGCTCGCTAGCTGATATAAAGGGCATAGATGGCAGTTTTGATACGGGCAAAAGCACGCTAAACTTAAAGCTTCAAGCGGTGGTTTCAGAGCTAAATAAGCTTGCATTTTTAGCTGGTCGCGAGCTTCACGGTAAATTTGCAGCCCTCGTAACGGCAGAAGGCAAAGTGGATGACCTAAGCGTAAAAGCCACTTCAGATGATCTATTTAAGGGCAAACTCGAGGCAAACTACAAAGGTGGTACGCTTGATGCGGTGCTAAAAAACTTCGAAGTCAAGGGCCTAACACAGACTTTGGGGTTAGAACATCTTTATGACGGCAACGGCGATGCTAAATTTGACTACGAAACAAAGCAAAGGCTCGGCAAATTTGACATCTTGCTAAAAGAGGGTCACCTAGCCAGCACAAATCTCACAAACAACATAAAAACCTTCACCGGCAAAGACATCACAAAAGAAATTTACAAAGACGGCAAAATTTACGGCGATATAAAGGGTGACAACGTCATTTTTAACGTAAATTTAAGCTCGCCAAAGAGCGACATAAAGGTTACAGGCGGCACTTACAATACCGCGACAAAAATGCTTAATGCGCCGCTTGTTTGCAGGCTAGAAAAGACTGACCTAAACGTGAAAATCTCAGGCACGACAGATAATCTAAAATACGACGTCAGATCGCAATATCTTGAAAATAAGGTCAAAAAAGAGATAGGTAGATTTTTAGATAAAAAGCTTGGTAAAGATGATGAAAGCACAAACGGCGAAAAGCAAAATTTAAAGGGTCTTTTAAAAGGGCTATTTTAGATGAAAAAGGCGGAAAATTTAAAGTATCTAATGGGGCTTGGGCACTTTTGTAGCGACATAAACCAAAGTGCCCTTGGTGCGATGCTACCCTTTTTCATCGCAAGCTACCACTACGACTACGCTACAGCCGCCTCGCTCGTGACAGCCACAAATTTAGCAAGCTCTCTCATCCAACCGCTGATCGGCCGCTTAAGCGACAAAAAAGAGCTACCATACGTCATCCCGCTTGGGCTACTTTTGGCAGGCGGGGGCATGAGTCTCACTGGCTTTATCACAAACTACTACCTCATCTTAGTTTGTGTGATGATAAGCGGTATCGGCGCTGCGCTCTTTCACCCAAGTGCCGCAAGGATCGTAAACTACGCCTCAAACGCCAAAAATAGAGCCAAAAGCATAAGCATATTTTCATTTGGTGGCAACGTAGGCTTTGCAGTTGGTCCAATTTTAGTCGCCGTTTTTGTGGGAAATTTTGGTCTAAAAGGGACGCTAGTTTTCATCATCCCTCAAATTTTGCTAACACTTTTATACCTTAAAAAGGGCAAATTTATAAAAACGCTCGAAGGCAATCACAAAAAGCAAATTTCACAAAAAACAAGCGCTCTAAAAGACGATCTGGACGCATTTTTGAGGCTTTGTCTGTGTATATTTTCACGCTCGATCGTCGCATTTGGATTTTCGGCATTTTTTAGCATCTACCTCATCAAAATTTTTGGCCTTAGCAAAGAGGCTGCAAATGTAAATTTAAGTATGTTTTTTGCTGCAGGCGCGATCTCTACGCTATTTGGCGGAGCTCTAGCAGATAGATACGGCCTAGTTAGGCTCATCAAAATAAGCCTAAGCATAGCCGCACCGCTAGTCGTGCTAATGCTCTTTATCGACAGCTACGCGCTATTTCTCGTGGCCTCCATCTGCGTGAGCGCCTGCATTAGCCTATCTTTTAGCCCATCTATCGCCCTTGCACAGCTTTATCTGCCAAATCAGATCGGCCTAGCCTCTGGCGTAACGCTTGGGCTTAGCATCACTATCGGCGGTATATTCGCAACGGTCATCGGAAAGATCGCTGACATCTTTAGCCTAACACACTCATTTTACTTTATCGCCGCAGTTTCGCTCATCTGCGCGGTGTCAAGCTATTTTTTAAAGCCGGTAAGCAAGATCTAAATTTATAAAAATAGCTTGCTAACAACGTAAAACACGGCCTTTCCACCAAGTACCACTCTGCCGTCATCTCTCATCAAACAAGAAATCTCACCACCCCCTCTTTTTTGACTTCGCTACGATGAGATGATGCGAAATTTTACGATATGAATGGGCTCAAAAGAAGCAGTGTTTTGTGATAGATTTAAATGTTGCGCGGTTTAAAATTTGGCAAAATAAAATAATAAAATCTAGCCCATCTAGTAACTTTAATCCATAAAGACAAGAAAATTTTTGTTTCAGACAAGGCGGATGAGCAAAAACAAGGGAGCGTATATATCATACGTGACCGAAGTTTGAAGCGATATCCAACGCAGTATAAAACAAAAAGGGCTTGTCTTTTAGAGCTTTCTCATCTTTGCTATCTCGTCACGTAATGCCGCCGCCTTCTCAAACTCCAGCTGCGCCGCCGCTTCAAGCATCTGCTTTCTTAGCTCTTTTACTATCGCAGCCCGCTCGCTAGCAGGCATCTTCTCTAAATTTTTACCACGATTGTAAATTTCGCCGTCATCCTCAACGTGCAGGCTCTCTTCGATATTTCTGCTGGCAGAGTGCGGCGTGATGCCGTGAGCTTTGTTGTATTCATCTTGAAATTTACGCCTAGCAGTCGTCGTATCGATCGCCTCTTTCATTGATTTGGTGATCTTTTTGGCAAACATTAGCACCTTGCCATTTACGTTTCTGGCCGCACGCCCCATCGTCTGTATAAGGCTTGTTGTCGAGCGCAAAAAACCCTCTTTATCGGCGTCCATGATCGCTATTAGGCTCACTTCAGGCAGGTCAAGCCCCTCACGGAGCAAATTGATGCCTATTAGCATGTCAAATTCGCCGCTTCTAAGCCCTCTAATGATCTCATTTCGCTCGATCGCGTCGATGTCTGAGTGCATATACTTGACCTTGACGCCAAGCTCGATGTAGTAGCGACTTAGCTCTTCAGCCATCTTTTTAGTTAGCACCGTAACTAGCACACGCTCATTTCTGGCGATGACCGTCTTTGCCTCGTCAAATAGCGCTTCAACCTGGTTGTCACTATCTTTTATCTCGATGATCGGATCTAGTAGCCCCGTAGGACGCAAAATTTGCTCATAGACGTGCCCCTGACTGATACCAAGCTCGTATTCGTTTGGCGTGGCTGAGACAAAGAGAAATTTCGCCTTTTTACTTATAAATTCGTCAAATTTAAGCGGCCTATTATCAAGTGCTGAAGGCAAGCGAAATCCATACTCCACAAGCACCTCTTTACGGCTCCTATCGCCTGCGTACATGCCCCTAAACTGCGGCAAACTCACGTGGCTCTCATCGACGATGACCAGATAGTCCTCGCCACTTATCTCAAAATAGTCAAACATCGAGTACGGCGTCTCTCCAGCCTTTTGACCAGTCAGATGTCGCGCGTAGTTTTCGATACCTTTACACATGCCAGTGCTCGCCATCATCTCAAGGTCAAACTCCACCCTTTGCTTTAGTCTCTGCGCCTCAACAAGCTTGCCCTGCTCGTTAAATTCTTTTAAACGCGCATCAAGCTCCTCTTCAATCTCTTTCATCGCGATCTTTAGCCTATCAGCGCCCACGATAAACTGGCTGGTGGCATAAAGCGTAAATTTAGAGATATCCTTTAGCCTTTTGTTATCAAGCACGTCAAAATGATACATCGCATCGATCTCATCGCCGAAAAACTCGACCCTTAGCGCTTCGTCGTTGTAATAAGCTGGGTAAATATCCACCACATCGCCATTTACACGAAAGTCGCCCCTGTCAAAGTAGTTGTCATTGCGCTTGTAGCCCATATCCACAAGCTGCTCTAAAAGCTTTCTTTGGCTTATCTTCTCACCCACGCTAAGATATGCCACCATCCCTTTATACTCGCTTGGATTACCAAGTCCGTAGTTTGCGGAGACTGAGGCGACGCAGACGACGTCGTCAAAGCTTAGCAAGCTAGCCGTCGCAGAGAGGCGCAGGCGCTCAAGCTCCTCATTTACCGAGCTATCCTTTTCTATATATAGGTCGCTTCTTGGGATGTAGGCCTCTGGCTGGTAGTAGTCGTAGTAGCTTATGAAGTACTCGACATGATTTTTTGGGAAAAAGCCCTTAAATTCGCTATAAAGCTGAGCGGCTAAGGATTTGTTATGCGTCATTATAAGCGTTGGCATATTTAGCTCGCGTATGACGTTTGCCATGGTAAAAGTCTTGCCAGACCCTGTCACGCCTAGAAGAGTTTGGTATTTGTTGCCTGATTTTATACTTTTTACTATCTCTCTTATCGCTCTTGCTTGGTCACTGCTTGGGCTAAATTTAGATGAAATTTCAAATTTACTCATTGATCGCCTTTAAATTTGGGCGAATTTTATAGCAAAGATAGTGTTTTGTCAAATGAGAATTTTAAAAAGAATTTAGCCTCTGCGTGTTAGAATACGGCATTAATTATTATTTTAAAGGAACCTTTATGTTTGAAGATAATGCGATCTTAACCACACTAAGCGATAAAGTAAATGACCTCATCACAAAATACGATGAAGTTTGCAGAGTAAATGAAGAGCTACGTAACGAGATCGTAACATTAAAAGCACAAAATGAGGCAAAAACCAACCAGATCATGCGCTTAGAAGAGGACCTAGATAAGAAAAATAGCGAAGCTGATGATGTAATGAAAAAGATCGAAGCTGTCCTTGGTAGATAAGCTAGGCATTTTTGGCATAAAAGATGAAACAGATCACGCTCACCGTATCATCTCGCGACTACACGATAACGCTTGATGATGATTTTGCTGAAGTTTTTGAGCGTGACTGGCAGAAATTTATGGGGGGAAAGAAATTTATCGAGCCTCGTGAGCTTATAAACGCCTTTGTCGAAAAGAGCTACGAGAGCTACACAAATTTGCGCGTCGTAAAGGACGTCACAAAAGAGATAGAAGAGATACTAAAACCGGAAAATAAATGAAAAAAAGAGCTTTTACCCTAATAGAAATTATATTTGTCATCGTCATACTTGGCATTTTAAGCGCTGTTGCGATACCAAAGCTTTTCTTTACTAGAGGCGACGCCATAGTCGCAAACGCAAGAGCACAAATAGCCGCCATAAAAAGTGGCATCTCGCTAAAATACAATGATAGCGTCCTAAAAGGCACTCCAAAGTATCCAGATACGCTTGAGAGCCCAGGAAGCAACCTTTTTCAAAACGTTGTGAGCGTGCCTGTAAAAGACAGCGGCACAAAAAACGGCTGGCATAAAACTGGAGCAACAACTTATACCTTCAAACTAGACGGACAAACAGCAAATTTCACTTACAAAAACGCAACTGGCGAATTTGACTGCACGAGCAGCGACGGACTTTGCAGCGCTCTTGAGTGATGAGATACTACGAGGTCGTATTTAGCGGGGTAAATTTAGCTGCGCTCACATATAAAAGCGAGCTAGATATTGCGCCATTTCGCGCCGTCACTGCAAAACTTAGAGGCAAAAGCCTAGTTGGCTTTATCCTGCGCGAAGTGGATGAGCCAAGCTTTAAAACAACTCTCATTGATGAAATTTTACCCATTAAGCTAAACGACATCCAAGTAACTTTAGCCAAATTTATCGCCTACTACTACACCTGCGAGCTTGGCGTTGCTATAAATTTATTTGAGCCACAAAGCCTTATAGATGATGAAATTTATAGTGGCGCAACCGACTTTAAAGCGCCAAATTTAAGTCAAAAGCAGCTTGAAGCGCTAAATTTTATAAACGAACGAAAAAGCTCGCTCATCTTTGGCGACACGGGAAGTGGCAAAAGCGAAATTTATATAGCAAAGATTAGAGAAATTTTAAAGGCAGGCGGCCAAGCGCTATTTTTGATGCCTGAAATTTCACTAACACCGCAGATGCAAAAGCGCCTAGAGAGCTTCTTTGGCGAGGCTGTGGCTGTGTGGCACTCAAAGATCACGCCAAAGAAAAAAGAGCAAATTTTAAAGGAGATTAAAAGTGGCAAAGCAAGGCTAATAGCAGGAGCTAGGTCTGCCCTATTTTTGCCACTTGAGCGGCTAAAACTCATCATCATCGACGAAGAGCACGACGATAGCTACAAAAACACAGGCTCAAAGCCCCACTACAACGCAAGAGACCTAGCGCTTTATCTAACTAGCAAATTTGACCTACAAGTGGTACTTGGAAGCGCCACGCCAAGCCTTACTAGCTTTTACAAGCAGGAGCATTTTCGCCTAAAGGGGACATATTTTGCGTCGCAAAAGAGCTATATATTTGACGAGAGCGAGACTGGCATAAGCGAAATTTTAAAAGAGCAGATCGCAAAGACGCTTGAAAACAAAAAACAAGCCGTCATCTGCCTGCCAACAAGGGCAAATTTCAAATATCTTGTCTGCAAAAACTGCGGCGAGACGGTAAAGTGTCCGTTTTGTAGCATCGGCATGAGCTACTATAAAAAACAAAACGTGCTAAAGTGCCAATACTGCGAGCACAAAATGGCCGTGCCAAAGACCTGCCATCAGTGCGGCAGCGAGATGATAGAGGCTAAAAAGATCGGCACGAGCGAGCTTCTTGAGAGGCTGCAAGCCGAGTTTGCAAACGCTAGGATCGCTAAATTTGACAGGGATGAGATCACGACGCAAAATAAGCTCGTAAAGGCCTTGAAAGAATTTAACGATGGCAAGATAGACATCCTGCTTGGCACGCAGATGTTAAGCAAGGGGCATGATTATCACAACGTCGAGCTAGCCGTCATCATGGGCTTTGACGAGCTTTTAAATTTTCCTGATTTTAGAGCTAGAGAGCGGACACTCGCCCTTGCCATGCAAGTAGCTGGAAGAGCTGGTAGAAACGGAGCTGGCAGGGTCATCATCCAAAGCAAACAAAGGGAGTTTTTTGAAAGTTATATCAGCGACTACGACGCGTTTTTAAAGGAGGAGATCGGCTACCGAGAGGGACTGTATCCGCCATTTACTAGGCTGCTTCGCGTGGTCGTTTCGCACAAAGATGAGAGCATGGCAAAGGGTACAATGAACGAATTTGCGCAAAGGCTAGAGTCACTAAAAGGCGATGAACTAGAGATCGTGGGATATGGCAAATGCCAGATCGAATATCTTGGCGGCAAATTTAGATATGAAATTCTGCTTCGCTCAAACTCACACGCCATGCTTTTAAAAGCGGCAAACCTCTGCAAAAGCGAACTTAGCGACATCGATATAGATCCAGTGAATTTTAGTTAGAGATTAGCTAATGTTGATTATAATCTCATCAAAAAATTTAACGGATGCATCAATGCTTTTTAACTCTTACGAATTTATATTTTTATTCTTGCCATTTACATTTTTTATATACTTTTACCTAAATAAAAAGCGTCTTACAGAAGTAGCAAAAGGCTTCTTGGTTCTATCATCTCTATTTTTTTATAGCTGGTGGAATGTCATTTATCTACCGCTAATCTTAGGCTCAATGGTATTTAACTACTGCTTTGGAGTGGAACTAAACAAAGAAAATAGTAAAATTTCTAAAAAATTTATTCTTATACTGGGCATCGCAGCAAATTTGATGCTGCTTGGATATTTTAAATATTCAGACTTTTTTATAAGCAATCTAAATTTTATCTTTAACACCCAGATACCTCATTTAAATTTGCTACTACCTCTTGCGATATCATTTTTTACCTTTCAGCAAATAGCCTATTTGGTCGATAGTGCTACGGGGGGGGGGTACGAAGCAGTATGACTTTTTAAACTACTGCTTATTTGTTACCTTTTTCCCACAACTAATCGCTGGTCCGATCGTGCATCACAAAGAGATGATGCCGCAGTTTGCAAATACTAGAAATAAAATAATCAACTATAAAAATATAGCACTTGGTCTATTTATATTTTCGATAGGTCTTTTTAAAAAGGTGGTTATCGCTGATAGTTTTGCTGTTTGGGCAACAAATGGTTTTGACAAGGCGACTGTCTTAAATTTATTTGAAGCATGGGCGACTAGCCTAAGTTATACATTTCAGCTCTACTTTGACTTTAGCGGATACTGCGATATGGCTATCGGCGCAGCACTTCTTTTTAACATTAAGCTTCCGATAAACTTTAACTCACCTTATAAAGCCTTAAACATTCAAGACTTTTGGCGCAGATGGCACATAACGCTAAGCAGGTTTTTAAGAGACTATATCTATATCCCGCTAGGTGGTAACCGCAAAGGTGGGCTACGAACATACGCAAATTTAATGGCAACCTTTATAATAGGTGGTATATGGCATGGGGCTGGCTGGACATTTGTTTTTTGGGGATTTTTACATGGAGTTGCCTTGGTTATTCATAGAATTTGGAGTGAGCTTGGCTTTAAGATGAATAAAATTTTGGCTTGGTTTATAACATTTAACTTTATAAATATTGCTTGGGTCTTTTTTAGGGCAAAAAATTGGGACGATGCTTTAAAAGTGCTAAAAGGTATGTTTGGGCTTAGTGGTATTGTTTTACCAAATTTTTTATTAGCAAAGCTTGGGTTTTTAAAATCTTTTAGTGTAAGTTTTGGTGATTTTATAGCCAGCATTGAAGGGGATAGATATACTTTCCTATATATTGCATCTGGTTTTGTTTTAATCTTGCTTTTCAAAAACTCTGTAGAGAAAACAGCCATATTTAGACCAAGCTACTTAAACGTCATATATCTTATATTGATTTTATTATTATCCTTTTACTCAATGATCGCTGTAAAAACAGAATTTCTATATTTTAATTTTTAGGATTTTAAATGCTAACAAACAAAAAATTTTCAATCATTATATTTTTTACATTTATTATTGCATTTTTTTTAGTATCAATACCTTCTTTTTTTGTATATAAAATATTACTTAAAGCAAAAGAAGATTTGTCACTACAAGAAGCTACAAAATTTCAATTAGAAAAAAATGCAATATATAACTACTTGAACTTAGATATGTTTCAATACAAATTAGAGCTAATCAAAAACATTAAGCCAAAAATTATAGCACTAGGCTCATCAAGAGTTATGCAATTTAGAGAAGAAAGTTTTAATACAAGTTTTATTACAACTGGCGGAGCAATGCATCATCTAAACGAAGGATATTTATTTTTACAAGAAATGAAAAAAATCTATAAGCCAGAAATCATAATTTTAGGTTTAGACTTTTGGTGGTTTAATGAAAAACTTTATCAACCAAGAGTTTTTAATTACTTAAATAAAACAGAAATTGATATAAAAGCAAAAATTAACCAAACACTATCCATAATCCTAAAAAGAGAAATTGACCTTGATATTTTTAAATACATCTTAAAAGACAAAAATGACATAACAAACTACCAAAACATAGGACTAAGATCCCTTAAATACTCAAATGGCTTTAGAAAAGATGGTTCTTACCAGTATACTAGTTTTATTTTAGGAGATGAAAAAAATTCAGATATAAAATTTTCAGATACTTTAAAAAGAGTAAAAAGTAGCGATTCTAGATTTGAATACGCTAACCACATCTCTAAAGAGAGGGTTGAAATTTTCAATGAGATTATAAAATTTGCAAAAGATAATGATATAAAATTAATACTCTTTATACCGCCTTTAGCAAACGAAGTTGTTGAAAAGATGAATAGTCTTGGCGATAAATATAACTATGTTTCTGAATTTAGAAAACTCGTAAAAGACACGGATATAGAAAATTATGACTTTCACGACATGAGAGATTATTATAAGGACAGTTGCGAATTTGTTGATGGTTTTCATGGTGGTGATGTGGCCTATCAAAGGATATTAAAAAAGATGTATGATCAAAACTCAAGCCTATCAAAATACTTAAATATAGAATTAATCAACAAATCAATTAGTGAAAATGCAGGAAAAACTCTAACTATTTTCGACAAGACAAAATATAAAATATATAAAGAAAGAGATTTTTTAGAGCTGGGATGTGTAAAATAAAAATTTACACACTAGATTATGTTGCTGGCATATAACAAAAATATTTATAACTATTTTTAACAAATTTATTTAAAAGCCAAGATTTTATATAATCCCCAATAAAATTTAAAGGCAAAATTTTGCAACGATACCCGACAAAACAGATAAAAATTCGCGATGTTTTAATAGGCGGTGACGCACCGATCTCCGTGCAGTCGATGACATTTTCAAAGACAAAGGACATAAAAGGCACGCTAGAGCAGATACAAAGGCTATATTTTGCAGGCTGTGACATCGTGCGCTGCGCAGTTTTTGACAAAGAGGACGCCAGCGCGCTAAAGCAGATCGTCGCAAGCTCACCCATCCCAGTCGTTGCAGACATTCATTTTAACCACACCTATGCGCTCATCGTTAGCGAATTTGTCGATGCTATCCGCATAAACCCCGGCAACATCGGCTCAACTAAAAACATAAAAGCAGTCGTTGATGCCTGCAAGCAGCGAAACTTACCCATCCGCATAGGCGTAAATTCTGGCTCGCTTGAAAAGCAGTTTGAAGACCGCTACGGCCGCACGGTGGAGGCTATGGTGGAGAGTGCATTATACAACATCAAGCTTCTTGAGGATTTTGACTTTACGGACATTAAAATTTCGCTCAAATCAAGCGACGTCGAGCGCACTATGCAAGCATATAGAGCGCTTCGTCCAAAGACAAACTACCCATTTCATCTAGGCGTAACGGAGGCTGGCACGGCGTTTCACGCTACCATAAAATCAGCCATCGCACTTGGAGGGTTACTACTTGAGGGCATCGGCGATACGATGAGAGTTAGCATCACAGGCGAGCTTGAAGAGGAGATCAAAGTCGCAAAGGCGATCTTAAAAGATAGTGGCCGCCAAAAAGAGGGGCTAAACATCATCTCATGCCCAACTTGTGGGCGTTTGCAAGCTGATCTCATGGCAGCAGTAAAGCTCGTAGAAGAAAAGACAAAAGGGATAAAAGAGCCGCTAAACGTCTCAGTGATGGGCTGCGTGGTAAATGCGATCGGCGAGGCAAAAGGCGCAGACGTAGCCATAGCATTTGGCAAGGGAAATGGCATGATCATGCGCCACGGCGAAGTGGTCGCAAGGCTGCCTGAGAGCGAGCTTGTGGATAGATTTTTACAAGAGATCGACGACGAGATAAAAAGCAGAGGATAAAGCAGTGGCAAAAGAGAGACTTAACGAGATAGAATTTAGCAACCTTTACGACCTTGATATGGAGCGAGCCATACTAAGCTCGATCATCGCAAATAACGACGCTTTGGGCGAAATTTTTGACACGATAAAGACTGGGGACTTTTACCTAAAAGCTCACGCTCAAATTTACAAAGCGATGGTTGATTGTCTAAACGGTGACGTGCCTATCGCATCGACATTTATCAAAAATAAGCTTGGCGAAAACTACGATGACAACGTCATGGCGAGCATTTTAGCCACAAACTCGATCATCGACATCCAAAGATATGCAAACGAGCTAAAAGAAAAGTCGATAAAACGAAGCCTAGTTAAGATCGCCCACGACATCCCAAGCAAGGTAAATGAAGACAAAGCTAGCCGCGATATGGTCGATGAGCTAAGTCAGGAGTTTTACTCGCTAGTCGATGGCAGCGGCACTGGCAGTATCAGAGATAGCGAAGATATCATAAAAAGCTTGATCGTGCATATGCAAAAGCAAGCTGCCCTAAACGAGCGCGATATCATCGGACTAAACACCGGCTTTAAAAAGCTAAATGAGATGATAAAAGGCTTTAAAAATGGCGACCTCATCATCATCGCAGCGCGCCCTGGCATGGGTAAAACGACGCTTTGTCTAAATTTCATGGGGCACGTTTTAAAAAGTGGCGCAGGCGTCGTCTTTTTCTCACTTGAGATGCCAGCAGAGCAGATCATGATGAGGATGCTAGCTGACAAGACCTCGATCCCACTTCAAGAGATAATGACAGCGAGCCTTGACGATGAGAAGCTTGCTCACTTTAGCCACGCATGCAGCGAATTTTCGCACGCCAAGCTCTTTGTGCATGATAGTGGCTACGTAAATATCCACCAAGTAAGGACACAGCTTCGCAAGCTAAAGTCAGCTCATCCTGAAATTTCACTCTGTGTCATCGACTACATCGGCCTTATGATGAGCACAAATAACTTCGCCGACCGCCACATACAAATAGCTGAAATTTCTCGTGGCTTAAAGCTTCTAGCGCGCGAGCTAGATATGCCTATCATCGCACTTTCGCAGCTAAACCGCGGCCTTGAAGCACGTGCGAACAAGCGACCTATGCTAAGCGATCTAAGAGAGTCAGGCGCGATCGAGCAAGACGCCGACATCATCCTTTTTGTCTATAGGCACGAGGTCTATCTGGAGCAAGAGGAGAACGAGAAAAAGAGCAAGGCAGCAGCCGAGGGCAAACCTTATCAAAGCGAGCATGTTTTTAACAAGCTTCAAGAAAACGCAGAGATCATCGTTGGCAAAAACAGAAACGGCGAAGTGGGATCTATCGACGTGCTCTTTCAAAAGCAATACTCGCGCTTTTGCGATATCGCCACCACACCAGTGCAATCAACTGAATTTAAAGAGTAAATTTGCCAAAAAGCAGGCGTGTATTTTATTTTCTCCTGCTTTGCCTATTTATTTTTTGTATAAATTTATCTATCAAATTTCATGAATACAGCGCATTTATGGAGCTTGGCGAGCAAGATATCACAGGCAAAGTAAGCGTAAATTTCACCAAAGAGAAAAACGGCAAAAAGCGTCAAATCATTAGGATTGACACCTCAAATTTTAGCTTTTACACAACCGCTTCTAAAAAAGATGAGATCGCACTTTATGACATCGTGGTGCTTAGCGTTCAGCCAATAGACGTTAGTTTCAAAAACTATCTTTCTGGCACATTTTATATGCCTAGCTACGATAGAGCCGTTATCAAAAGAGATGAGAGCCTAAGGCAAAGAGCTATAAATTTCATCTCAAGCCAGCACGAAAACGCTAAAATTTCGCAGCTTTTCTCAGCGCTCTTTCTTGGCACAAACGTCTTTGGCGAGCTAAGAGATGACGTCTCAAACTGGGGCGTGGCGCACCTCATCGCCATTAGTGGCTATCACCTTGGCGTTATAAGCGCGGTTTGCTTTTTTCTTTTAAAGCTCATTTTTAAGCCCATCTACACAAGATATATGCCATATCGCTCATATATCTTTGACATCTCTATCGCCGTATTTTTGGTGCTTTGTTTCTATTTTTATATGATCAGCTTTATAGCAAGCTTTTTGCGGGCATTTTTGATGAGCGTGGCTGGCTTTTACATGATCTGTAAAAAGATAAAGATCTTAAATTTCTATACACTTTTTGGCGTTATCTTATTTAGCGTCGCCCTATTTCCACAGCTTCTTTTTAATGTTGGCTTTTATTTTTCATGCCTTGGCGTCTTTTATATCTTCGTCTATCTTTTGTATTTTGCGCCCAAATTTAGCCTGCTCGCGAACTCGCTACTTTTAAATTTATATGTCTTTTTTGCAATGGAGGTTGCGGTGCTTTACTTTTTCCCGTTCATTAGCCTCTTGCAGCTTAGCGTGCTAGCTTTAAACTACATATTTAGCATATTTTATCCGCTAAGCTTTTTACTTCACCTCTTTGGATATGGCGGCATTTTTGATGAAATTTTAAGCAAAATGCTAGCTTTTAGACTAAGCTCAGGCAATCTTCACATAAGCACATTTGTCTTTTTACTTTATAACGCCATCACGCTTTTATGCGTTAAATTTAAGCCAGCAGCACTTTTGCCACCACTCTTTGGCGTGGCATCGTTTTTGATTTTTTTGCTAAATTTTTCGTAGTCAAAATTTATTTAAATTTGCCGATATGCTTTTAAATTTAAAGGCGAGGCGATGCAGATAAACTCAAATTTTATAAATTTAAATAAAAACGGCTCTACAGCTACTGACGACGAAAATTTAAAAAGCAAAAATTTGCCAAAACTAGATAAGAGCGAAATTTTACACGACGCTTCAAATTTAGCTAGCGAGGCAAATAATGAGAGCGAGAGTAGCGCCGATGTCATAAAAAAGCAGTTAGAAAAACTGCAAAAACAGCTAAAAGAGATTGATAGCGCGATAAAACAGGCAAGTGCGAGCAAAAATCCATACGCAAAAGAGCTGGTTGCTTCGCTTCAGAGTAAAAAGGGAGCTATCTTTGCTCAGATAATGCAGCTAAACGCCCAGCTTGTAAAGATGCAAGGCGCTTAGGTAGATCAAATTTAATGCTTTAAAATTCTCTACTTAGCTTAAATAACTCAAATTTGATCTTAAATTTAACCTCACGCGGCCTTTACGCCGTAAAATTTCATGATTTTATTGTGAATTATTAGCGAGATATACATTATCGCAGCTCCTAAAATGAGCCTTGTTAGGTTGGCGTCCTTTTGCCAAAAGAGTAAATTTACGATGATAGCAGCTGGTATGAGGGCGTTATTCATGATGGCAAGCACGCCGCTATCGACCTCGCAAGCCCCCTTGTTCCACATAAAATATCCCAGTCCGCTAGCGACTACGCCAAGCCATAAAAGCACCAAAGTTTGGGTTAGATCTACATGAAATTTAGCTGGATTGCCAAGGGTTATGAGCGCTATGACAGCGACAAAAAACGCTCCAAAGTGAAAGTAGCCAAAGACCTTTTTTTGATCAACTTCAAACTTCTCCAAAAGCGCCTTATAGGCACTCTGTCCTGCTCCAAAGCAGATATTTGCCCCTTGCACCAGCAAAAAGCCCTTTAGCACACCCTCATTTATCGCGCCATACTTGATGATAAGCGCTCCAAAGACAGCCACGCCAACGCTAAAGAGATAAAGTGGTCTAAATTTAAAGCTAAATGCGTCATATATGAGCGTCACATAAAATGGCGTAAAAATAGTAAAAAGTGCGACTTCTGGCACGCTTAGATACAAAAATGAGTTGTAGTAGCAAAGATACATAAGCCCTATTTGCACCGCTCCAATCGCCATTATGCCAAGGGCGAGCTTTGGATTTATCCCGCGGAATTTAGTAAATGGCAAAAAAACTAGGCTTGCAAGCGTCACGCGCACAAAAACGGCTAGGTAGCTATCTACTTTGCCCGCTAAAAACTCGCCTATCAAGCTAAAGCTAAACGCCCATAAAATGGTCACGAAGATCAGTTTATTCATTCTATCACCACCTCATTTATATTTCTTGCGCACTCAAAAAAGTATTCAAGCTTGTTTAGCTCGAGCAGATCGCCATTTAGGATAAAATTTGCCCTGTCGCTAAAATTTTTCTCGCTCACAAATAAAAACTGCTCAAATTTTACCTTGCCGCTAAGATAGCCATTTAGCAGGTCATTAAAGTCGCTATCAAGGTTATCTTGCTTTAGCGAGTCTAAATTTAGCCTAGCACTTAAGCCCTCTATCACACCTCTTAGATCCTTTAGCCTAGCCATTATCCTGTTTTCTTCATCACTTAGATCAAGTGCGGCCTTTTGCTCCTCTATGCGCTTAGTTTGGCTTTGCTTGCTAAGGCTTAGGCTATCTGGCAGCTTCCACTCAAACTCCACTCTAGGCTTGTTCGCATCAGCGTATGCCTCAGCCATCTGCGAAGTCGTCCTCTCGCCTTTTTTAAAGCTGTTATTATTCACACTTTGCGTATCTTTTAAGTAAATTTTTGGAGCAAATTTGCTCTTTTGCTTCTCATTTTCTTGCTCTTTTATATATTTTTCTTGCTCCATCGCCCCAAGCTTAGCGCTTAGATCATCCTTGCTAAAATCAGGCATCACTATCTTTGAGCCAGCATTAAAGCCGATCTCGCCGTTTGAGAGTAAATTTATCCTTGAGTTTAGCTCGGCTAGCTTAAGCCCAAGCTCGTCTAGCTCGGCTCTTTTTTTATTAAGAGTGAAATTTATCGCATCAAACTCACTCTTATCTATCCAGCCATACTCAAACCAAAACTCATTTTCAGCCGCAGCCTTGGCAAAGCTATCTACAAATTTTGTCTCTAAATTTATAAGAGAATTTAGTGCAACAGCGTTAAAATAGACCTTTGCGACCTGAAAAGCAGTGAGATTCATAAGTTCTTCATCTTTGTAAATTTTCTCCACGCCCTTGTGGTCTAAAATTTTATCCGAAGCCTCACTCGCACCGCCGTCAAAGATGAGATACTCGACCTTTGCCGTGATCGATCCAGCCTTTGTCATATACCCGCCCTTTAGCTCGTCAGGCACAAAGGTATATCTGCCATCAAGGGATAAATTTAGCTTGTTGCTCTTATTTTTATTTATATATTCGTTTTTATTAAATTCTTTCAAACTCTCAAGCTTCGCACTTTGCGCCAGAGCGATGATCTCTAGTAAATTTCCAGCCCAAAGAGGCAAAGCAAAGAGCAAAACAGCCAAAATCTTCTTCAAATTCTCTCCCTTTCATAAAATTTTCTTATAAATTTATCAAGATTATAGACCCAAGCAAATAGCACTGGCACAACAAGTAGGCTTAGCAAGGTCGAGCTAATGAGCCCAAAGATGATGCTTATAGCCATAGGCGAGTTGGCTTCAAAGCCAGCGCCTCTGCCAAGCGCAAGAGGCAGCATGGCAAATATCATCGCAAAAGTGGTCATCAAAACAGCCCTTAAGCGCTTTTTAGCAGCCATTTTCACAGCTTCGTTTGCCTCTATGCCGCTATTTGCAAAGTGATTTGCAAAATCAACCACCAAAATGGCATTTTTACCGACCATGCCAAAGAGCAAGATGACGCCAACCATGACAAATAGGCTAAATGGATTGCCGCTTATAAAAAGTCCGATCACCACGCCACAAAAGGCAAGCGGCATGGCTAGCATGATTAGAAATGGCAGTAAAAAGCTCTCATAAAGCGCAGCAAGCACCATGTAAATAAGCACCGCACTAGCGCTCACTGTAAAGATAAAAGAAGCGTTCGTATCGTCCATCAGCTCGATAAAACCAAGAAATTTATACTTGAAATTTGCTGGCAAAATTTCATCAAGCTTCTTTGAAATTTCATTTGCCACGTTATTTAGCGGAGCGTTGTTTTTTGTATTTGCTAGAAATTTGATCTCATCGGCTCTATTAAACCTTGAAATACTAGCTGGCTTTTGCTCAAAACTAATCGTCGCCACATCGCCAAGTGTGACAAAAAAGCCCTCATTGCTTCTTATCTTGGTCTTTAAGATATCATTTGTATCGCTTCTAAATTTATCATCAAGACGCATGTAAAGCTCATACTCTTTGCCATTTTCGTTTTCAAAAACAGAGACCTCATTCTGGCTAAATGCGCTATAAACGGCACTTGCAATGCTGGCTTTATCTAAATTTAGCCTTTTTGCCTTATCTTCATCGATAGAGATTTGCACGCGCTTTAGCAGATCTTCTTCGGGCGAGTTCACGTCTGTTGCGTCATTTATCTCTTTTAGCATCTTGCTGATCTTTGGTACAAATTTCTCTAGATCTTTGCCATTTTCAGATGTGATAGTAAGCTTAACTGGCTGCACATCGCCACCTTCAACAACTGGCAAGTCGGCCACAATGACACTCATATCGTCACTTTTTAGCTTGTCACGAAACCTCTGCATGATGACGTTTTGCCGCTCATGATTAGCTCTATCTTTTAGCTCCTTTAGCCTAACGTAAGCTTTTACAAGATAAGGCTGCTTGGCATCTGTGTAGCCAAGGATGAAGTAGGCGTAAGCTACCTGAGGATCGGCGTTTATGAGTGAAATTTTATCTTTTAGCCTCTCTTTGCTAGCTTGCAGGCTAAGTGATGGGTCAAGCTTAAAGTAGATGTTAAACTCCGAGTTATCCTCGCTTGGCATGAAGTCGCCACCTACAAATTTAGCCAGCCCAAACGAGCAAACAACGACCACAAGCGTTATGGCTAAAAATATGAGCTTAAATTTAAGCGCTAAGGTTAAAAGCTTTTCATAGAAATTTTCAAGCGCTTCAAAAAATGGCTCGCTCTTTATATAAAATTTGCTCTCCTTAGCATCTACAAACCTAGCACTAAGCGTTGGCACAAGAAATATACTCACAAAAAACGAGATGACGATGCCAGCTGCTACGCTCATCGCAAATGAGTTAAAGTATTTACCAACGATACCGCTCATAAAGGCGATAGGCACAAAGACGCAAAGCAGCACGAGCGAGATCGCAAAGACGCTAAATGCTATCTCTTTTATACCTGCAAAGCTTGCCTTTAGGGCATTTGGCTCATCTTTTAGCCGGCTAGCGATGTTTTCAGTGACGACTATCGCATCGTCGATAAAAATTCCAATACCAAGCGTAAGTGCTATAAGGCTTAAGCGGTTGATGTCGTAGCCTAGGGCATTTATGATGAAAAATGTCGCCACGATGCTAGTTGGTATCGCCACGACTGAGATGATGGTGATCGAGAAATTTCTTAAAAACAGATATACGATCACGATGGTTAGCAAGACGCCAAGGATCATATCAAAGGCGGTTTGATCGATGTGCTTTTGTATCACTTCGCTCTTATCGTAGGCTATTTTTACGTCGTATTCGCTGCCAAGCAGGCTTTTAAACTGATCTAGCTTTGACTTAGCTAGAGCGATAACCGTTAGTGCGTTTGCGTCTGGAGCGAGCTCAAGACCAAGCAAGACGCCACTTTTTTTATCCATTATCGCTGCTTCGTTTGCGTCTTTGTAAGCAAGATCAACACTTGCGATATCTTTTAAAAAGACCCCTTGTTTGATCGTTAAATTTCTTATCTCATCTATGCTTTTGGCGCTAAAATTTGACTTGATCGCCATTTGGATCTGCTCATTTTCTATCTTGCCAAGCGGTGCTTTTAAATTTTCAACCTTTATCAAATTTGCCACTTCATTTGCACTAAGGGCGTTTTTATCAAGCTTAAATCTATCTAGCAAAATTTTCACCGCTGGCTCCAAAAAGCCATTTGTCTTGACCTTTGAAACGCCGCTTATGCGCTCTAAAAATGGCTTTGCCACGTCATCGATCTCTTGCATGAGCCTAGTTTCGTTGCCATCAAGCCTTGTGATAAAGAGGCTAAAGACGGCTGAAGAGAGGCCATTTAGCTTTTCTATCTCGTAGTTTGCGCCAAGTCTCGCCTTTTGCATCTTGTCGCGGACATCGTTTGTAGCGCCCTCCAGGTCTTTGTTTAGCTCAAATTCGATAGTAATCACGCTTAGGTTGTCAAAGCTCGTTGAATAAAGCTTTTTTATCCCCTCGATGCTCGAGACCTCGTCCTCGATCTTTTGCGTGATCTTGGTTTTTATATAGTTCATATCGCCGTTTGCGTAGGTCGTGATCTTAACGATTGGGATATTTACTTGCGGGTATAAATTTACATTCATCGTCTTTAGCGAGTAGGTGCCAAAGACAACGAGACTTAAAAATATCATAAGCGTAGTTATGGGGCGGTTTATGGCTGTTTTTATCATTTATTTTCGCCGATTATAACTTTTCCTTGACCAAACATGCCTGGCTTCATCCCCACATCGTATGCTTCGGCGTAAAATTTCCTAGTCTCTCTTTTTATCTCTGGATGAATGAGCGCGATTTTAACCTCTTTTTCTTCACTTGTTGCGTCAAGCTTAAATTTAAACATATCGCCTATTTTTACTAAATTTGCGTATTTTTCATCAATCGCTATTAAAATTTTAGCCTCCTCAGAGTTTAAGACAAAGGCTGGCTGAAGCGGCGAAGCACT
The DNA here is from genome assembly GCF_003048835.2 of Campylobacter concisus. Lineage (NCBI taxonomy): Bacteria > Pseudomonadati > Campylobacterota > Epsilonproteobacteria > Campylobacterales > Campylobacteraceae > Campylobacter > Campylobacter concisus. The sequence goes on from NZ_CP060705.1 coordinate 1,258,829, forward strand.
CTCGCCAAGCTCGACATTTTTACTAGCTATGACGCCATCAAAAGGAGCTTTTAAAACGGCCTTTTTAAGATGATCATCTGCGTTTAAAATGGCGATCTGGGCACTCTCTACCCTAAGAGCTGCCTCATCAAATTTATACTTTACCTCGTCAAATTCTTGCTTTGAAGTGACATCCTTTACTTGGCTAAATTTATTAAAAGTGCTTTTAGCAAATTCTTTGGCATTTTTGGCAAGCGCTAGGTCGTTTTTTGCCTTTTTTAGAGCGATCTCTAGGCTTGTTTGATCAAGACTAGCTAAAGTATCGCCCTTTTTAACGTGACTTGAGACATCTACAAAAATTTTATCTACCTTACCGCTGCTCTCAAATGCAAGCTTTGAGCTTTGCTTAGCATAGACTTCAAAATCAGCAAAAATCTCCTCCCTTGCAAATGAAAAAATGCAAAATATCATTAAAATTATCAGCTTTTTCAATCCCTAATCCTCTCTAAAATGCTCTCTCCGCTCTCAAAAAAATACTCCGCCTTTTTTATCTCCAGCTCATCTTTCGCCCCTTCAAAAAGGCTAATGGCGTCAAATTTCTGAGAAAGTGCTTCAAGTAGGTCGCTATATCCCAAAAGCCCAGAGTTATACTTCTCAAAGCTTGCTCTAAGTGCTAGATCACTCGCCTTTACATACTCATTTAGCGAGGTGATCTTTGAGTTAAGTGTGGCGATCTCGTTTTGTAAATTTTTAAGTTTTGTCTCGTTTTCACGCCTTTTATACTCTAAATTTAGCCTCGCTTCATCAAGCGCGATCTTGCTAGCTTGGCTCATCTTGCTAGTTGCAAAAAAGTCAAAAATTTTCCACCTAAAGCTAACGCCAAATTTATTGCCGTGCGTATCTTCTTTTAGATATTTATCAAGATATGGGCGATACGCGCTATACTTGCCAAGGTCGATGTCGTAGTTGTTTTTGTAAAATCCATAGGTGTCATAAAGCGAAATTTGAGGCAAAAAGCCAGCTCTTGTCTCGCTAAGCTTAGCTTCGCTTAAAGATATATCTTGACTTAGCCTATCAAGCTCAGCGTTTTTTGAAGCTAAATTTGAGCCAATCTCAGCCATTTTTGCTCCGCTCGTAGGCGCGATTTGCTCGCCTGTTAGCAAATTTATCTCATTTAAAATTTGCTCCATTTTGTTTTTATACTCAAGCTCCACGCTGTTTGCCAAGTGGTATTTTGCCCGCACATTTTCTAGCTCGTCTTTTGCAGCAAGACCGGCTTTATTTGCCTTTTCAAGCTTATCTAAAACACCTTTTAAGAAATTTGCCTGAGCGTTTTTGGCAGCTATTATATTTTCAAGCGCGCAGGCATTAAAGTATAAATTTACAGCCTTAAAGGCAAGGTAATTTTTAGCTTCATCACTTGCGATGGCGGCTTTATTTTTTAAAAGCTGGTTCATCTTTAACCTAGCCTCTCTCGCCCCACCGTCGTATAGTAAAAAATCGATCCTTGCCAGCACGCCAGCTGACTCTTTAGCGACGATGCTTGGGAAGGTGCTTGCGTTTTTGCCGTATGAGCCCTCTAAACTAAGACTTGGCAAATAGGCACTAGTGGTAGCCTCGCTATTTAAATTTGCTCTTTTTAACTCAAGCTCTTTGATCTTTGAAATTTCGTTTTGAGTGGCTTTGTTTGCTATCTCGCTCAAATTTGATCCAAGCAGTGCCAAAGGCAAAAGTGCTAATAAAATTTTTTTCATCAGTGAAAGCTCTTTACTAAATTTCCTATTAGCAAATTCCAGCCATCAACTAGCACGAAGATGAGTAGTTTAAATGGCAGCGAGATCATGACAGGAGGGAGCATCATCATACCCATCGCCATCAAAACGGAGCTTACGACCATGTCTATGACCAAAAACGGCAGGTAAAGCAAAAAGGCTATCTCAAAAGATGTCTTTAGCTCGCTTATCATAAAGGCTGACATAGCGATGCTTAGCGGGATATCCTCAATATTTGCTGGATTTTGCAAATTTCTTATCCTAAAAAATAATGCCAGATCCTTCTCTCTAGTGTTTTTAACCATAAATTCTTTAAACGGCTTTAAGCTCTTATCAAGCATCTCCTCATAGCCTATCTGCTCGGCTATATAAGGCTTTATGCCCTCATCGTAGCTTCTTTGCCCGACTGGCTCCATGATAAAAAATGTAAGCACCATCGCAAGCGAGATGAGCACCATTGAAGGCGGCACTTGCTGCGTACCCATCGCTTGACGCAAAAATGAAAAGACAATGACAAGGCGCAAAAAGCTAGTCATCATAAAGATGAGTGAAGGAGCGAGTGCAAGAGCAGTGAGGATTAGTAAAACATTTAGAGAATTTACAAGCTGCTCAGCATTTTGCGGTGAATTTAGGCTTAAATTTATAGTTGGTAGCGCAGGATCAGCGCCAAAAACTACACAAAACAAAACCGCTAAACTAAGCAGTGCTTTCACGACTAATTCCTCGTATCAAGGATACTTTTCTTAGTAGCCTCTTTATTTTTTGGCTCGAGCGAGACGAAGTGAATTTCCACTCTATTGTTTTTAGCTCTGCCCTCGTCTGTGCTGTTGCTAGCGATCGGATCAAAAGAGGCTCTGCCAGAAGTGATAAGCCTCTCTTGTGGTACGCCATCGCTAACTAGCTCTTCAAGCACGCTTAGCGCCCTTGCAGTAGAGAGCTGCCAGTTATTTTTATATATAGAGTCTTTACTTGGATTTGTATTATCAGTGTATCCGATGATATCTGTTTTTACCTCATTTGGCATTTTGGCTATGATCATACCTATTCGCTTTAAAAAGAGCTTCGCATCCTCGCCAGAAATTTCAGCACTATCTTTGTCAAAGAGCATCGCAGCTGGAAGCCTAACGATAAAGCCATCCTCGCTCTCCTCCATCGTGATCTCAGGTGCTCCACTAGCCGTTAGTAGCTCATTTATCTTTTTAACAGTCGAAGTGACCTCATTTTGAGCGCCTTTTTGAGCTTTTGGTTTTGGAGTGCGTCTGCTTTCAGGATCTGTCTCTTTTTCTACCTGACTATCTGGTCTTGCGCCACCCTCTAGCACACTTAGCGCACCAGCTAGCGAGCCAACAGCAGCCTCCATCTTTTTAGCATCCATCGTCGCCATAGAAAGGAGCAAAACAAAGAAGCAAAGTAGGAGCGACATAAGGTCGCCAAAGGCAGCCAGCCACTCAGGCATGCACTTTGGGCACTCTTCTGGCTTTATTAACTTACCCATTATTCAAACTGACTTTTTCTATCTTTTGGAGGTAAAAATGCTAAGAGCTTAGCTTCAAGCGTTCTTGGGTTATCCCCTGCTTGTATCGCCATGATCCCCTCTAAAATGACTTGCTTCTCAAGTGCCTCATCAGCATCGCGGATCGAGAGGATGTTTGCAACAGGCGAGCCGATGATGTTACCTATCATCGCACCATAAAGTGTCGTAAGCAAGGCAACCGCCATAGATGGACCGATCGCACTAGGATCTGACATGTTAAGAAGCATCGCAACAAGGCCAATGAGCGTTCCGATCATACCCATCGCACCTGCAAAACCGCCTACTTGCTCGAAAATTTTGATGTTATTTGCATGCCTTGTGCTAGTTTGATCGATGTCGATCTCTAAAAGCGCTCTTATCGCGTCTGGCTCATTGCCATCAACTGCCATTGAAAGCCCTTTTTTTAAAAACTGATTTGTCTCGTTATTTACTTCGCTCTCAAGTGCCAAAATGCCATCTCGCCTAGCTTTGGTTGAGTAATCAACTACTTTTTTTATAGTCTCAGGTAAATTTACAACAACTGATGGCTTAACTGCGACACCATAAAATTTACCGATACCTTTAAGCGTCTCCATCTTGAAGCCAACCATCATAACGCCGATAGTACCACCAAAAACGATCATCACAGAAGGGATATCGATGTATGGCCCTATACCAACGCCTATCGCCATTGATCCAAACAAAAGCACTAGGGTCAAAACCCAGCCGACGACGGTTCCTAAATCCATTTAAACTCGCTTTATTTATAAATTCTTAAGAATTGCTATTTTATTAGCTTTTTGTTGAAACAATCGTTAAATTAAAAAAAATGTTTGCCATTTTTTGCTACAATCTGCGAAATTTTTAACGTTAAAAGGCTTAAAAATGAACAATAATACTTCAATCATAATCCTAGCCGCTGGTCTTGGTACCAGAATGAAATCAAAACGCCCAAAAGTCCTATTTGAGCTATGCGGCGAGCCAATGATCATTCACATCTTAAAGCAAGCTTATGCGATCACAAATGACGTTAGCGTCGTGCTTCACTACGAAAAAGAGTTAATTAGCAAAAAGATAAAAGAAATTTTCCCTCAAACTAAAATTTTCGAGCAAGATCTAGCAAATTTCCCAGGCACAGCTGGCGCTATAAAAGGCGTAAATTTAAGCGGTGAAAAGGTGCTTGTCACTTGCGGCGACATGCCACTTGTTAGATCAACTGACCTTATGCGTCTAGCAAATGCCGAAGCAGACGTGGTTATGAGCTCATTTGAAGCGGCAAATCCTTTTGGCTACGGCAGGGTTATCATAAAAAATGGTAAAGTTGAAGCCATCGTCGAGCAAAAAGATGCGAGCGAAGCTCAACTTGCTATAAAGAGCGTAAATGCTGGCTGTTACTGCTTTAAACGCGAGGTGTTAGAGCAAATTTTACCGCTCATAAACAACCAAAACGCACAAAAAGAGTACTATCTAACTGACGCCATAAAAATAGCAAATGAAAAGGGTTTAAAGTGCGTTGCAGTAAATGTTAATGAGCAAAATTTCATGGGTATAAATGATAAATTTCAGCTAAGCATCGCTGAAAAGATCATGCAAGATGAGATAAAGCAAAATTTGATGAAAGCTGGCGTTTTGATGCGCATGCCTGAGAGCATTTTTATAGACAGCAGGGCTAAATTTGAAGGCGAGTGCGTGCTCGAAGAAAACGTAAGCATCCTTGGTGCGTGCGTTATCTCTGAGAGTATCATCAAAAGCTCATCAGTGATCGAAAGTAGCGTCATCAAAAACTCAGACATCGGCCCACTAGCTCATATAAGGCCAAATTCTGAAATTTCTGACACACACATAGGAAATTTCGTAGAGGTTAAAAAAGGCGTCTTAAATGGCGTAAAAGCAGGACATCTAAGCTATCTTGGCGACTGCGAGATAGAAAGTGGCACAAATATCGGTTGTGGCACGATCACATGCAACTACGACGGCAAGGCAAAATACAAAACCAAAATCGGCAAAAACGTCTTTGTTGGCTCAGATACGCAGCTAGTTGCCCCTGTAAACATCGCTGATAACGTCATCATCGCAGCTGGCAGCACCATCACAAAAGACGTTGAGAGCGGCGCTCTAGCTATCAGCAGAGGTCGTCAAGAGAATAAAAGCGGCTTTTTTGAGAAATTCTTTGGCAAAGACGATGTTAAAAAATAAGAAAATTTTACTTGCCGTTTGCGGCAGTATCGCCTTTTACAAGGCATTTGAAATTTTATCGCTGCTTAAAAAGAAAGGTGCTGATGTTTATGTGGCTTTAAGTGACGGAGCGCTTGAATTTTGCAGTATAAGCGGCTTTGAGGCGCTAAGCGAGCATAAAATTTTAAGCTCACAAACGCAAAACTGGCAAGACGGCGTAAATCACATAGCCTACTCCAAAATGGATCTAGTCCTCATAGCACCTGCCTCGGTAAATACGATAAATAAGCTAACAGCTGGTATCTGCGACAATGTCTTTATGCAAACGCTAATCGCCGCCTCGCACGTGCCTTTGGTCGTTGCCCCAGCTGCAAATAACAATATGATCGAGCATTTTGCAACGCAAAATTCACTTGAAATTTTAAAGAAAAACGGCGTTTTAGTGGTTGAGCCAGTACTTAAAACTCTAGCTTGTGGCGACGTTGGTAAGGGCGGTCTTGCAAGTCCTGAAGTGATAGTAGAAGCTGCCATTAAAAGGCTTAGCAAGCCACTTTTCGCAGGCAAAAAAGTAGTGATAACTGGTGGCGCAACAACTGAAAAGATAGATGATGTAAGAGCTATCACAAATTTCTCAAGCGGCAAGATGGCAAGAGCCTTGGCTAGAGCCTTTTACTACACAGGTGCAGAGGTAAAACTGCTTGCTAGCTTTGAAACTAGTGGTGAGCCGTTTCTTAGCCTTAAATTTAGCTCAAGTATCGAGCTTTTAGAGCTTTGCAAGAGCGAGTGTGAGGACGCAAATTTACTTGTAATGTGCGCTGCTGTGAGTGATTTCATACCGACAAAGGCTCAAGGTAAGATAAAAAAAGAGGACGTTGGCGAAGTTTTAAATTTAAGCCTAAACAAAAATATCGATATTTTGCAAAGCTTAAAAGAGTTTAAATGTAAAAAGATCGGATTTAAGCTCGAGCTATCAAGCCAAAACGCTCTTAAAAGCGCTAGATCAATGCTAGAGAAAAAAGCGCTTGACGCAGTTTGCTTAAACGTAATGGGCGAGAAAAATGGCTTTGCAAGCGAGCAAAACGAGGTAAATTTCATCACAAAAGATGATGAAATTTTGCTGCCACTTGCCTCAAAAGATGAGATCGCAGGGCACATAGTGGAGCTAGCAGCAAATTTATGATAGAGCAGATCTCACGCGTCCAAAAGATAGCAAAAAACAGCCAAGCTCCGCTAGTAGCGATAAATTCGTCCCTGCCGCTTAGCATTTTGGTGAGCCAAAAGGTCGGCTTTAATAGATACATCTTAAATTTCGCAAATAGAAATTTAAACACAAAAAGCGTAAAAGAGCTAAACGTCGGCTCTAGATATTGGGGCGAGGTGCATAGTCAGGGCGAAAACATCGTCATAAAAAATTTATATGAAAAACCAAAAATTTTAGATGAGGACGTTTTGGCTGATGGGCTAAATTTGATAGAAAATTTGGTAAAAAACGAAAATTTATCGTGGCTTTACAGCTATTTATTTAAAAACTTAAGCGAAGTTAAAACAAAAGATGAGATGAGAGTGCTGGCAAAAATGCTCTTTGCTCTGCAAGAAAACGTCGTACATATACCCTTTGTGTATAGCGGCACAAACGGCATTTTCCAGCTTAAAAAAGAGGCAAGTGAGATGAGAGTTTTTCTTGTTTTTTCAAATTTTGCGCCGCTTATTTTTAAATTTAAAGATGAAAATTTATATGAGATCGCAACTCCATTTAGCAACGTCGCAAGCTTGCTAAAAAGCGAATTTGACACGTCAGTTTTGGTGCAAAACGTAAGCGCTCTTTGGAGTAAAAAAGAGCAGATAATTGACTTTAAAGGCTAGATATTGAACAAACTTAACCACCTCGCTATCATCATGGACGGTAACGGACGCTGGGCGAAAAAGCGTGGATTTTTGCGGACAAATGGACACGAGGCCGGAGCAAATGTGGTAAGCGATATGTGCGAATTTTGCATCAACAATGAGGTAAAAATTTTAAGCCTTTACGCATTTAGCACCGAAAACTGGAAAAGACCGCAAAAAGAGGTTGATTTTTTGATGAATTTACTTAAAAAATTTCTTCTTTTAAAGCGTGATGATTTTATAAAAAATGGGATCAAATTTAACACGATCGGCGACATCTCGCCATTTAGCGATGAGCTAAAAAATGAGATAGAGATCACCAAAAATGCAACAAGAGAAAATACAAATTTGCTTTTAAATTTAGCGATAAACTATGGCTCAAAAGATGAGATAATAAGAGCCATAAAAAAGCTAAATTTAGAAGGTGCCCAGATAAATGAAGCGAGCTTAAATGCGGCACTTGATGAGAGTGAGCCAGTCGATCTTCTCATTAGAACCGGCGGCGAGAGCAGGCTTTCAAATTTCATGCTCTGGCAGGCTAGCTATGCGGAGCTCTTTTTCACGCCGACACTTTGGCCAGACTTTGGCAAGGATGAGCTTGCAAGCATCGTTGCTAAATTTAAAGATATAGAGCGAAGATTTGGCGGAGTTTAGTGAGATAATGAATATTTTAGTCATCTTTTTTGCCGTTTTTGCTTTTGTTTTTGGCATCTGCGTGGGGTCATTTTCAAATGTGCTAATCTACCGCTTGCCACGAAATGAAAGCATAAATTTCCCAGCCTCACACTGCCCAAAATGCTCTCACAAGCTAAATTTTTATCACAACGTTCCACTTTTTTCATGGCTATTTTTAGGCGGAAAATGCGCCTTTTGCAAGCAAAAGATAAGCCTTATCTATCCGCTAGTTGAGCTAGCCTCTGGGATACTTTTTCTGATCTGCTTTTTTAAAGAGTGCGGCGAAATTTTAAGCATAGAAACCTTGCTTTATGCGCTATTTTTAGGGCTTTGCTTTATCATGCTACTAGCCCTTAGCGTCATAGATATAAGATATAAAGCCGTGCCAGATCCGCTCCTTTTTGCAGCGCTATTTTTTGCATTTGGCTACGCCCTGCTGCTTTTTATCTTTAAAGGAAATTTTGCTCAAATTTTAAATTTACTCCTTTTTGGATTTATATTTTGGGCGCTAAGATTTGTCGTGAGCTATGCGATGAAACGCGAAGCCATGGGAAGTGCAGATATCTTTATCGCAGCTATCATCGGAGCCATTTTACCAGCCAAGCTAGCCCTTGTGGCGATCTATCTGGCCGCACTTCTTACGCTTCCAGTCTATGCGCTCGTTCGCAAAAAGGGCTACGAGCTAGCCTTTGTGCCATTTTTAAGCCTGGGACTGCTTGTCACCTACGCTTTTGAAGGGCAAATTTTAGAAATTTTAAGGTTCATTTATGAGTAGAGTAAATAAATATCTTTTGTTTAACTTTTTAGGCACGTTTGCATCGCTATTTAGTACTCTTTTTTTGATCATGTCGATCGTCTTTTTCATCCAGATCGCACGTATCACTTCATACATCGAGATCAGCTTTGGCGAGCTCTTTAAACTCTACTCATTTATGCTCCCACGCGTGCTGCTCTTTGTTGTGCCTATCGCGTTTTTCGTTTCACTTGCGATGACGCTTTTTCGGCTATCAAAAGAAAATGAAAGTATCGTTATCTTTACACTTGGTGGCTCGCCAAATAAGATCGCAAGATTTTTCTTAGCTTTTTCAGCCCTTTTAAGCGCTGCCTTGCTGGTAGTTGCCATCGTCATGATACCAATAGCCGCCCAGCTAAATGCAAATTTCATCGACTATAAAAAGACGGTTGCTAAGCTAAATTTAAAGCCGACCCAGTTTGGACAAAAATTCTCCGACTGGATGGTCTATGTGGGCAGCGAAAGCGAAGACAAAAATGGCACAACCTATAAAGATATCGTGATGTTTAACCCATTTGTCAAGGACTCACAGCGCCTAATAACCGCCAAAAACGCAAAGATCATAAACGTGGGTCAAAGTGTAGAGCTCTCTTTAAACGAGGGCAAAATGTATGACATAAGAGATGAAATTTATCACCAAAGCAACTTCAAATCAATGAAGATAAGAACCGCCCAAAGCGAGGAGATAAGCGACGTTGGCAGCATCAAAGAGTACTGGATGGATGCAGCTAGCAGCGATAAGCGCAGAAAAGACCTTAGCACTTACGTCCTAGTGGCCCTCTTCCCGCTTGCTAGCACGCTCTTTGCGATCAGCCTTGGCATCGTCACATATAGATACGAAAAGGGTATGGTCTATGTTGGCACTTTTGGCGTTTTATTTGGCTATTTTACGCTCATAATGCTCTTTTCATCGAAGCCAGCGCTTGCAATACCGCTCATATTTTTCGTATTTTTACTAGCTGGCGTCTTGCTTTATAAAGGCAAGATCACACGAAGATACTGATGAAAATTCAGCTAATCTACAGCTACGACGGCTCGAAATTTCAAGGCTCACAGACCCAGCCGCATGAAAACGGCGTAGAGGATGAGTTAGAGCGCGCCCTAGCTCACGTTGGCATTTTCGAAAGAGTGGTCTCTAGCTCGCGCACCGATAAAAGCGTGCACGCAAACAACCAAAGCTCAAGCGTCGTTTGCGGCGATCACTTTAAAGACTTAAATCGCCTAAAAGATCTTATAAACCGCCACGCACACCCAAGCATTCATATAAAACGCATAAATTTAGTGGATGAGAGCTTTCAAGCAAGATTTGACGCAGTGGCAAGGTCGTATAGATATGTGATAGATCACGGCAAATTTGATGTTTTTAGCTCAAACTACAAGGTGTTTTTACCTAAATTTGATACCAGAAAAGCAAATGAAATTTTGCGAAATTTTATCGGGGAGCATGATTTTAGTGCATATATGAAAACTGGAAGCGACACAAAAAGCCCAGTGCGAGAAATTTATCAAGCATTTTGCTACGCACGCAAAGAGCAAACTATCATCGTTTTTAAGGCAAATGGCTTTTTGCGTGGTCAAGTACGCCTCATGGTTGCAAATTTACTAAAAGCGCTAAAGCAAAAAGATGGTGGTAAGCTCATCAAGGCTTCGCTAAATGGACGTCCTGCTTTAACTCGCATACCTGCGCCTGCTGAAGGGCTATATCTAAATAGAGTTTTTTATAAATTTAACTAGTCTCAAAAGTGGTCTGAAAATAAAATTTGGGGAGAAAAAGGATGGTGCGCCCGAGAGAATTCGAATCTCTGACCTTTTGAACCGCAATCAAATGCTCTATCCAGCTGAGCTACGAGCGCACATGAAAAATTAAGTTGTGATATTAACCAAACTTTCCTTAAAAAGAGATTGTATTCATTTTAAATTTATAACCTTTTTAGTAAAATCCTTTGTACAAAAGGAGCAAAAATGAACGATTTTTTCGATAGTCTAAAAGAGATCAAAAAAGAGCTTGCAAAAGAGCAAGGCGTAGCGAAAAAGCCCCAAAAAGAAGCCGCTTCTCATACAAAAGAGGAGGCGATCTTACACAAAGAACAAAAGCTAAGAGATGAGTTTTTGGCATATACAAAAGATAGCAATATCAGGAAAATTTAACTTTGGAACGCTAGTTGCTTTAAATGGGGATATTTTGAATGGAGAAACCCATGAATATAACCCAAACTTTAGAATCTTTAAGCATTTTAACCGATAGCGACGCTCTTTTTTGCGAGCTTCGCGCACTGATAAGTAAAAATTTCACAAAAACCCTAGCAAACAAAGACAAGATCATCTCTTTTTACGAAGAGAGCGAGATCCCGCAGCGAAAATGCTTCTTAAAATTTATAAAAAAACTCTACGAAAAACAGGGCAACGAGCTTGACGTGACCTTTGCAAAATACAAAACCATAAAACTATCTTTAGTGCAAAGAAATGCCCTAACAAATATCTACAACATCGATATCGATTTTTTTAATGGTGAGATGATCTTTACGCTAAACAATACTCCAAGAGCTTTTGCTAGTTATATATTGCAAAATTTTAAAAGTAATGAGTCTAAATTTGATGAGAAAAATCATACATTTAGCCTAAAGATAAAAAAAGATAGCGATTTTGACTTGGTAGAAGAGATCATTTCAAGACGCGAACATCTAAAATTTATAGTAAATTTTAACTACAATGAAGTCAAATTTAAAGAGTTCAAGAGAAACTACAAGGTCCAAAACTCGGCCAAATTTAAAAGTCGCTTCAGCGCTTTGGCAAATTTACTAGAAGAAAATTTTGAAATTTTAGGCTGCTCAAATAGCGATAGCTTCGAAACCGTAAGAGATAGCTACCTGACCCTTGCTAAAATTTACCACCCAGACAGGCACTCAAACAAAAGTGAAAGCATCAAAAACGAGTACAACGCTAAATTTAAAAAGATCCAAGCAGCTTATGAGGCGCTAAAACCATACTTTAAAAACCAAGAGAATTTTATAAAAGTTGGTTAAATAAGATAACACTTAATATAAATTTGCTTAGCGGTTTTTGCCTAAGAGCATTTATTGTTCTTGGAGCAATTTATATATTTTAATAAACTTTCTCCCTTTAAAAACTAGGCTAGATAGGATCTGGCCTAGCTATCTAATCATTTCTCACCAAGTGGCCAGTAAACAACTGGTTTACCTCCAAGTCTTGCCTCACCATGATACATACCAAGCTTATCTTTAGTCCAAGCAAAGCCAGCCTTGCCAAATTTATCAATAGAGATGATACAACCGCTACCGCCTAGTGCTGCAACCTCTCTTACAGCCTCCTCAGCTGCTTTTTTGCACATCTGAAGTTTTTATTTATAAAGGGCTGAGACCTCATGAGTAGCATTTACGCGCATGTAGATATCGCCTGCGCCAGTGCAAGAGACTGCCACCGAGTCATTATCTACATAGGCTCCAGAGCCAATTATCGGACTATCGCCTATGCGGCCAGTTATTTTGTTTGTCATGCCACCAGTGCTAGTCGCTGCAGCTAGGTTGCCATTCTTATCAAGAGCAATCGCTCCAATAGTGCCAAGATATGGGCGCTTATATAAATTTAGCGAAGTTTTCTTTATCTTTTCACTATCAAGCATTAGTTTTTGTTACTCTTTAGCTCTTTGGAGTGCGTCATATCTAAACTGCGTAAAAAAGTACTTTTGATCAACCATCTCTAGGCCGTTTTCTTTGGCTAACTTGTCAGCTCCCTCGCCAGCAACAAGAGTATGCCAAGTCTTGTCCATGACGACTCTTGCACCAAGGATTGGGTTTTTGATATGCCTTGCCATCGCGACCGCACCCGCTTTTTTAGTAGAACCATCCATAATAGAAGCGTCTAGCTCATTAAAGCCATCTGCTGTAAAAACTACGCCCTTACCAGCATTAAAATTTGGATCATCTTCTAACGCCATAATAGCTACTATCACCGCATCCATAGCACTACCGCCCTTTTCAAGCACAGCTTGGCCAACCAAAAGCGCCTTTTTCATAGGCTCTTCGCGCACTTAAAATTCATCTTTAGTAAGCTCAAGTCCGCTAGTGCCGCCATGTATGACAATGACAGGACTAAATTTATCCTCTGCGTTTAAGAGTGAGCCTGCGAATAAGGCAACGCCAGCTGCTACAAAAACAGCTTTAAAAATACTAGTTTCATACGCTCTCATTTAAAGAAATTTGATAAATCTTAAAAAAATAATATAACTTAATACTTTTTCGTTTAGCTTAATATAAGCATACACTTTTGCATGAGGCAGTGTTAAATTTAATAAATTTAGCATCGCGTTCGTTTGTGTGTAATAGTACTTTAACAAGAACGATAAATACATAAACTATCAACGCATCACCTCAAAAATGACTTTTTAAATATCAGCTTAGAGGTCATGCTAATATCAAATAGCTAAGGTTCGGTATTTTTAACAAGTAATGGAATGAATATAAATAGCAGAATTAAAAAAATAAAAACTAATATCCTATACTTAAGCGGAAAGTAACACTAATAAAAACTAGGATTAAAAATATAAGAACTAAGCAGACAAACAACAAAGCCCGCAACGACCTACTTTTCCAACATCCCAGTAAGGGAGAGTATCATCAGCCAGGACGAGCTTAGCTTCTTGGTTCGAGATGGAGCAAGGCGTTTCCTCGTCTGTATAGTCACGGGCAGTGTTAAATAAAAGATATATTATATAAATCTCTTATTTAACACTACTAAATAAAGTTAAAAGTCATAAACAAAGTTTTATAAAAACATATCTTATTAAGTTTTTACCCTTAACAAGGAAGTGATGCTTATTAAAAGATAAGCAGACGAGCTATTAGTACTGGTCAGCTAAAGGACTTTCATCCATTACACACCCAGCCTATCAAACACATAGTCTATATGAGCTCTTAAAAGAAGATTCATCTTGGAGTTGGCTTCCTGCTTAGATGCTTTCAGCAGTTATCACATCCCAACATAGCTACCGAGCGGTGCCCTTGGCAGGACAACTCGTACACCAGTGGTTGGTTCGACCCGGTCCTCTCGTACTAGGGTCAACTCTCCTCAATCTTCTTACGCCCACGGCAGATAGGGACCGAACTGTCTCACGACGTTCTGAACCCAGCTCGCGTACCGCTTTAAATGGCGAACAGCCATACCCTTGGGACCTGCTCCAGCCCCAGGATGCGATGAGCCGACATCGAGGTGCCAAACCTCCCCGTCGATGTGAGCTCTTGGGGGAGATCAGCCTGTTATCCCCGGGGTACCTTTTATCCTTTGAGCGATGGCCCTTCCACACAGAACCACCGGATCACTAAGACCGACTTTCGTCTCTGCTTGACGTGTATGTCTCGCAGTTAAGCTGGCTTATGCCTTTATACTCTACGAACGATTTCCAACCGTTCTGAGCCAACCTTTGTAAGCCTCCGTTACATTTTGGGAGGCGACCGCCCCAGTCAAACTACCCACCAGACATTGTCCTACTTGAGGATAACTCAAGCTAGTTAGCTATCAGAATAAAAAAGAGCGGTATCTCAACAATGGCTCACCATAAACTGGCGTCTATGGATCAAAGCCTCCCGCCTATCCTGCACATTTTTATCCCAATAGCAGTGTCAAGCTGTAGTAAAGGTCCACGGGGTCTTTCCGTCTTGCCGCGGGTAGGAGGAATTTTCACCTCCACTACAATTTCACTGGATCCCTCTTCGAGACAGCTCCCATCTCGTTACGCCATTCATGCAGGTCGATATTTAATCGACAAGGAATTTCGCTACCTTAGGACCGTTATAGTTACGGCCGCCGTTTACTCGGGCTTCGATCAAACGCTTCGCAGAGCTAACGTCATCAATTAACCTTCGAGCACCGGGCAGGCGTCACACCCTATACATCCTCTTACGAGTTAGCAGAGTGCTGTGTTTTTGGTAAACAGTCGGGAGGGACTCTTTGTTGTAACCTTCAATGCTTACGGAGTAAATCCTTCACAAAGTTAGGCACACCTTATACCGAAGATACGGTGCTATTTTGCAGAGTTCCTTGAAGAGAGTTCTTCCACGCGCCTTAGAATACTCATCCCACCCACCTGTGTCGGTTTACGGTACGGGCAACTATAACTAAACTTAGAAACTTTTCTTGGCTCGACAGTATCAAGGATTTACGATTCATTCCGAAGAACTTCACGCACCTGTAAGGCCTCGGCTTAAAGGAGTTCGGATTTGCCTGAACTCCAACCTGCACCTTTCGACCAGCACTACCATCCGCTGGCTCCTCTAACTCTAAGCGTCCTTCCATCGCACATTATAGTTGGCATTGGAATATTAACCAATTTTCCATCGCATACCCCTTTCGGACTTTGCTTAGGACCCGGCTAACCCTACGATGACGAGCATCGCGTAGGAAACCTTGGGTTTACGGCGTTGGGGATTCTCACCCCAATTATCGCTACTCATGCCTGCATGCTCACTTGTATTCGCTCCAGCACTCCTTACCGGTATACCTTCAACGCAAATACAACGCTCTCCTACCACTTAGTAAAACTAAGTCTAAAGCTTCGGTACTCATTTTAGCCCCGTTATATTTTCCGCGCAGAATCACTAGACCAGTGAGCTATTACGCTTTCTTTAAAGGATGGCTGCTTCTAAGCCAACCTCCTGGTTGTTTAAGTAACTCCACATCGTTTTCCACTTAAATGAGATTTAGGGACCTTAGCTGTTAGTCTGGGTTGTTCCCCTCTCGACGACGGATTTTATCACTCGCCGCCTGACTGCCATGATTACACACTAGGTATTCGGAGTTTGATAGGGTTTGGTACATTGGTGTATGCCCTAGCCCATTCAGTGCTCTACCCCCTAGTGTTACTACATGACGCTATACCTAAATATATTTCGGAGAGAACCAGCTATCACGATGTTTGATTGGCCTTTCACCCCTATCCACAAGTCATCCCATAGCTTTTCAACGCTAGCGGGTTCGGTCCTCCGCCGGTTCTTACACCGGTTTCAACCTGCTCATGGATAGATCACATCGTTTCGGGTCTGCAACGTCTGACTAAACGCCCTATTAAGACTCGCTTTCGCTACGGCTCCGGGTTTCCTTAACCTCGCCAGACATCACAACTCGCAGGCTCATTATGCAAAAGGCAGTCCATCACCCTGATAAATCATAGGGCTCTGAATGATTGTAAGCAAATGGTTTCAGGTTCTATTTCACTCTGATCACCTCAGTTCTTTTCACCTTTCCCTCACGGTACTTGTGCACTATCGGTCTAGTAGTAGTATTTAGGGTTGGATAGTGGTCTACCCAGCTTCAGACAGAATATCACGTGTTCCGCCCTACTCAGGATACTGCTAAGTAAAACAAAGCTTTCATATACGGGGGTATCACCCTCTGTGCCTAACCTTTCCAGGTCGTTCTATTAGCTAAGTTTAGTCTATATTGCAGTCCTACAACCCCACTAGTAAACTAGTGGTTTGCCCTCTTACGCGTTCGCTCGCCGCTACTAGCGTAATCTCTTTTGATTTCTTTTCCTGAGGGTACTAAGATGTTTCAATTCCCCTCGTTCGCTCCGTTATACGGTAACTAATATCTCTATTAGTTGGGTTGCCCCATTCAGAAATTCCCGGATCAAAGCCCCTTGACGGCTCCCCGAGACTTATCGCAGCCTGGCACGTCTTTCATCGCCTCTACTAGCCAAGGCATCCACCACTTGCTCTTTGTAGCTTACCTTTTCTATATTAGATTATTCTAATTCGCATCACTTCCTTGTTAAAGATAACTTTATGTTACTACATTTAAATTCTAGCTCTCAAGACGGAAAGCATTGACTACTATTTAGATAAGTTTTAAATCCTAAATAGATTGTGATGTCAAACTTTTGCATTAAATGCAAAGAGAATAGAAATTTAAATCTTTAACAAGTCCTGTAAAATTGTTTTTAAAACTTGCTTGTGACTATTAACAATATTAATTAAAAGAACATTTAGACTTCGCAGACTAGCAAGCTAGTCTTTACGACCAAAGAGTTACACCCTTTGGAAACCCCTAAAGCACAAAGTTACTTTCGACAACTTTGTCATCAATAAAGATTAAGTACGCTTAAAAGTCTAAAGTAAATGTTTCTAAAAACACTTAATATAGACTTTTTCTGTTAAACTATTTTATGGTGGAGAATAGCGGGATCGAACCGCTGACCTCCTGCGTGCAAAGCAGGCGCTCTCCCAGCTGAGCTAATTCCCCAATTAAATTCTCTGGTGGGCCTAACAAGACTTGAACTTGTGACCTCACCCTTATCAGGGGTGCACTCTAACCAGCTGAGCTATAGGCCCCTATAGGTCTATCAATCTTTCAAAACTAAACAAGGATGATTGAGAATATCTTTCTTATAGATATCTTGTGAGAGAATATCTATATGTACTCTAGAAAGGAGGTGATCCAACCGCAGGTTCTCCTACGGTTACCTTGTTACGACTTCACCCCAGTCGCTGATTCCACTGTGGACGGTAACTAATTTAGTATTCCGGCTTCGAGTGAAATCAACTCCCATGGTGTGACGGGCGGTGAGTACAAGACCCGGGAACGTATTCACCGTAGCATGGCTGATCTACGATTACTAGCGATTCCGGCTTCATGGAGTCGAGTTGCAGACTCCAATCCGAACTGGGACATATTTTATAGATTTGCTCCATCTCGCGATATTGCTTCTCATTGTATATGCCATTGTAGCACGTGTGTCGCCCCGGACATAAGGGCCATGATGACTTGACGTCGTCCACACCTTCCTCCTCCTTACGAAGGCAGTCTCATTAGAGTGCTCAGCCGAACTGTTAGCAACTAATGACGTGGGTTGCGCTCGTTGCGGGACTTAACCCAACATCTCACGACACGAGCTGACGACAGCCGTGCAGCACCTGTCTTAACATTTCTGCAAGCAGACACTCTTCTATCTCTAGATGATTTGTTAGATATCAAGTCCGGGTAAGGTTCTTCGCGTATCTTCGAATTAAACCACATGCTCCACCGCTTGTGCGGGTCCCCGTCTATTCCTTTGAGTTTTAATCTTGCGACCGTACTCCCCAGGCGGTATACTTAATCCGTTAGGTGCATTACTGCCAAGACTAGCTTAGCAACAACTAGTATACATCGTTTAGGGCGTGGACTACCAGGGTATCTAATCCTGTTTGCTCCCCACGCTTTCACGCATTAGCGTCAGTTGAGTTCCAGCAGATCGCCTTCGCAATGGGTATTCCTGGTGATCTCTACGGATTTTACCCCTACACCACCAATTCCATCTGCCTCTCCCTCACTCTAGATTATCAGTTTCCCAAGCAGTTCTATGGTTAAGCCATAGGATTTCACAAGAGACTTGATAATCCGCCTACGCGTCCTTTACGCCCAGTGATTCCGAGTAACGCTTGCACCCTCCGTATTACCGCGGCTGCTGGCACGGAGTTAGCCGGTGCTTATTCGTTAGGTACCGTCATTGTTCTTCCCTAACAAAAGGAGTTTACGCTCCGAAAAGTGTCATCCTCCACGCGGCGTTGCTGCTTCAGGGTTTCCCCCATTGAGCAATATTCCCTACTGCTGCCTCCCGTAGGAGTCTGGACCGTGTCTCAGTTCCAGTGTGACTGATCATCCTCTCAGACCAGTTATGCGTCATAGCCTTGGTGAGCCATTACCTCACCAACTAGCTGATACAATATAGCCTCATCCTACACCGAAAAACTTTCCCTATCTAACTTATGTCAGACAGGAGTATAGAGTATTAGCAGTCGTTTCCAACTGTTGTCCTCTAGTGTAGGGCAGATTAGCTATACATTACTCACCCGTGCGCCACTAACTCATAAGAGCAAGCTCTTACTTGTCCGTTCGACTTGCATGTATTAGGCACGCCGCCAGCGTTCACTCTGAGCCAGGATCAAACTCTCCATATTAACCTTCTTTAGCGTAAAGCAGAGCTTTACTAAGAAGCAACACTAAAGACTAGGATTGCTAATGCAATCTAGTAATAATGTTTTTACTAAAATTGCTTTTTAGTATTTATTATGAAGTTTTTAATCAAAAAAACTTTTAGTTTTATATATTAGTTTGTCTAATCTATTATTTAATCATAATAGACTGGCTCAATCGATCACTTGTTTAGATTTCAAAGATTGACTAATAGTTTAACAATTGTAAGTTAAAAGAACAACGATAAGAAAAAGGCTTTATTAACGTTGAAGTTAAAGGTGGTTTCTCGTTTCGTGAGCTGGAATTATATATGAGGGATGCTTAAATGCAGATTAAAAAATGGCAACTTTTTTAAAAAATAAAAACTATAAATTTTTAACTAAATTTAACCATTCTCTTTTATAGATGCAAAGCCGCTTTCTTTTTCTATAGTAATGGTCGTTTGATTGCCACGTTTGTCAGTTATTGTTATACTGCAATCTTTTTTAAGAAGTCTATCATAAGGACGCTTTGCTCCACCAGAAGTAGTACTTGCTACTCTCATAGGACGACCCATTTCATCAAAAATTATAGTTTGCATTCCATTGCAACCGTCTTTAAAATCAACTGATGCTATACCAAATCTTTTTCCTAAATTTAATTCTTTATTCCACTTTTTGCAAGTAGCTTCTGTTACTATTCCGCTACTCCAGCCTCCACTAAGGAGTTTCCCGCTTTTATAGATATCGTTTGCAACTTCACTTTCTGAATTTATATTTCCATTTAAACTTTTGTCAAAAAAGACACTATATTTCCAAGTTAGCTCATTATTTTTATCAACCGAACAGCCATCTACTTTATCTTTCGCAAAAGCTATCGTCCAGCGCTGTTTTGCCCATCCTTTTTCGGTGATAGAATACTTATCATCCTGCATAGCAAGGTGTTGAGTGTATCTTATATGAGTTAGGATCTGATTTGCTGCTTCTCTTGAGGCATTTCTATTTAGTTTTGGGATCATAATGGCAGCTAAAATTCCAACAACAACAATAACAAAAATAAGCTCTATCATCGTAAAAGCTCTTTTTTTCATAGCTTATCGTTCCTTGATATTGAAATTTGCAACTACTTTTCCCATTTTTTCTATACTAAATTTTGACTTCTCATCTAAATCGGCACTTGCTAATAAATTTTTAGAGTAGCTTTTTGTTTTTATCCCATAAAATTTAAGCCTAAGAGCAAGCCTTGTGTCATCAGTCGCAATATCTTGCACTCCAGCCTCTTTTAGCTTATCTGCCAGCTCTTTTGCCACATCAAATTTATAAGTGAGATGTTTTGTAGGATCGCTTAAAAAGAGGTAAAAAATTTGATTAAAGATGATCGCTGACCAGTTAAATATCAAAAAGAGCATCACTAAGCTAGTGCAAATTTTATGACCTTTTCTAAATTTTGGCAGCCTCACGCGATATGAGTTGAAAAAAACTCTTACCATAAGTGGCGTTGCTATCACGCAAAATGGCAAAAACTGCTCAAGCTCCAGCCTTTGGCGCACAGAGACTATCATACAAAAGCAAAATGAGCAAATGGCGATAAACCACAAAAGATCCTTCTTCTCCTTAACCCAAATTCTATAAATCGTATATACAAAAAATATAAAGACAAATGGCGAAAATACAGCAGCAAATATGCCAAAGGTATCGATAAAGTGCCCGCTTGGTCTGCCATTTGTTTCAAAGCCAAAAAAGTAAAGTGTCAGCAAAAACAAAATGGCGCTTAGCCAAGCAAGTGGCGGCTTTCTTTTGTAAAGTGCAAATATAAAAAATCCTGCATAAAATATCAAGAAATCGCCATCTATAAAAAAGGCTAGGCAGAAAAAGAGGCTAAATAAAATTTTCTTTTTAATATGAAAAAGATATATACACAAAAGCGCTAGAGTGATGCAAATTCCAGCATTATTTATGATAAGGGCTGAAGCTAGTGTGCCAGGAAGTAACACAAAAAGTAGGACCGCTACGATCCTGTCAAACTCTAGCTTGATGTAAAATTTGCTCACCTTATACATCAAAACCACGCTTGCGATGTGAAAAAAGATCATCACGCCCCGCACAGCAAGGTCATTTTGACCAAAAAAATGGGTGCTTAGTTTTAAGATGTAGCTTAGAAGGCTGTGCTTTTGAAAGAAAATTTCAGCCTCGTTGTAGCTTATACTAAGAGAATTTGCCGCATAAAGTAGAAAAACAAAATCAATCAAACATATAAAAAATACGCTAAAAGCGATGTGTCTGCTAGCAAATTCTCTAACTCTTTCTAACAAATTTAGCCCTTAAATATGTATATCCCAGAAAAACTCAACCCAGTCATGAGCCTCTTTTACCTTAAATTCAGGCAAAAGCAGAGCCTTTTCTTTGTAAAATACAGTTGCTATCTTTATATCTAAATTTGGATAGCGTTTAAGCAGCTCTCTTTTTATCTCGACCATGCTCTCGCCGCTATCGATGATATCATCAACAAGCAAAATTTTAGTGTATTTGCTAAGATCTGGCACGTTAAAAATTTGTATCGTATCAAGCTTGTTTGTATCCTCGTAGTGGATAGAATTTAATGTAAATAAATTTCTATTTTCAAGCGCAACAGCTAGCGAGTGGCCAAGCGTTAGACCACCTCTTGCCACAGCTAGTATTACCTCTGGATCAAATTCATCTTTTATCTGTTTTGCCATCTTTTTAGCATCAATGGCAAATTCATCGTAGCTATAAAATATCATCTTTCATCCTTGTCAATGCACTAAAAATACGATAAAACTAATGAGCGCTAGCACGACTACACCTAAATTTATATCGCTAAATTCTCTCTTTATGAGCTTAACTATGACATATGACATAAAGCCAAATGCAAGGCCGTTTGTGATCGAGTAAGTAAGCGGGATGAGCACAACTATGAAAAATGTCGCAATGCCAATGGCTGGATCTTTGAAATTTATGCTAGCAAGCTCGGCAAACATAAGCACGCCGACCATTACAAGGATCGGATAGATGGCATTGCCAGGGATCGCTTTAAAAAGTGGCAACATAAATAGTGTAAGTATGAATAAAAGTCCGCAAAATACAGCTGTTAGACCAGTCCTGCCACCCTCTTCTACGCCGCTTGCGCTCTCTACAAACGATGTGGTCGTACTTACACCTACAAGCGAGCCAGCTGCAGTAGCAACAGCATCAGCTTCAAGAGTTTTTTCAAGTTTTACGACGCCATCTTTTTTGTTTTCGTCAAATATCCCAGCCCTTGTGCCAACGCCAGCTAGTGTGCCTATCGAGTCAAAAAGATCGGTCACAAAAAATGTGATAACAACTGGTAGTAAGGCTAGGCTAAAGGCACCTTTTATGTCAAGCTCTAAAAATATCGGAGAGATAGAGGCTGGAGTTGAGAAAATTTCTGTTGGATGAGGAGCGATGCCAAGCACCCAAGCTATCACTGAAGTGACAAGCACAGCTAGGATAAACGCGCCCTTTATCTTCCACGCCCAAAAGCAAATAACCAAAAATAGCCCCAAAACGCCAAGAAGCACGTTTGGATCTCTGAAATTTCCTATGCCAACCAAAACCGCGTCATTATTTACTATAAAGCCCATTTGCTGAAACGCGACAAAGCTGATAAATGTGCCTATGCCAGCGCTTATCGCTCTTCTTAGATCAAGTGGGATGGATCTTATTATCCACATTCTAAAATTTGTAAAAGACAAGACGACAAATATCACGCCGCTTAGAAAAACAACGCCAAGAGCCGTTTGCCAAGGCACTTTCATGCCGATGCAAAGACCAAATGTAAAATAAGCATTAAGCCCCATGCCAACGCTCATCGCAACTGGTGTGTTCGCCCAAAGGCCATTTAATACAGTAGAAAATATGGTAATTAGCGCAGTTGCAGTGATTAATGCCTCATAAGGCATGCCAGTTTTGCTCATAATGATCGCATTTACCGGCACGATATACATCATCGCTAAAAATGTCGTAAGTCCCGCTCCAAATTCCTGCTTCACACTCGTTTTGTTTTGTGCTAAGTCAAAAAATTTCACCCCAAGCTCCTTTAGTAAATTTTAAGTTCGTTATATAGGCTATCACGCTCAACCGGCGTAAAACCAGATGTTTTTATGAGATCGCAAAATGTCTTTAGTGTGACGCCATTTGCGCTATTTGCACCAGCTGCACTTTGGATACTCTCTTTTTCTATCGTGCCATCAAGATCATCAGCGCCAAATTCCTGAGCGATCATCGCTAAATTTAGCGTCGAAGTGGCCCAGTAAGCTTTAATGTGTGGGACGTTATCAAGCACCAAGCGAGATATCGCCATAGTCTTTAAAATTTCAGCTGATCCTAGAAATTTAACATCTTTTAAGTAGTTATTTTCTCTTTGATAGACAAGCGGGATAAATGCGTTAAATCCACCAGTTTCGTCCTGCAAGTCCCTGATCCTTAGCATGTGATCGATCCTATTTTCACGGCTTTCTATGTGGCCAAAAAGCATTGTTGCGTTGCTTTGCCTGCCTTTATCGTGCCACATTTTGTGAATTTTGAGCCAGTTCTCGCTACTTACCTTGCCTTTGCAAATTTTAGCCCTGACCTCTTCGTCAAAAATTTCAGCCCCACCCCCTGGCATGCTATCGACACCGTATTCGAGCATCTTTTCTATCACCTCATCGTAGCTTAAGCCGTAATGCCTCGATAAAAAATCAATCTCAGCCGCAGTCATCGCCTTTACGTGAAGCTCTGGATGAGCTGCCTTTATCTTTTTAAAAATTTCTAAGTACCACTGCCAGCCGCTAGTTGCGTTGTGGGCGGAGACGATGTGTATCTCTTTTACGCCGTGGCTCACGCTCTCATCAACGATCTTTAAAATTTCTTCGTGGCTCATTAGGTATGGATTTGGATTTTTTCTGTGGGCTGAAAATGCGCAAAATTTACAGATGTCAGCACAGATATTTGTTGGATTGATATGGCGATTTACGTTAAAAAAGACCTTGTTGCCGTGCAGTTTTCTGCGCTTTTTGTCGGCAAATTTAGCCAAGGTAAAAAGATCAAGCTCATAAAGCGAAAAAGCCTCTTGCTTACTTAATCTCTCGCCACTTTCTAGTTTTTGTAATAGATTCATTATTTATATCGTCCTAAAGCTGAACTTAAGGCTTTATTATAAGCAAATAAAGCTTTGTTTTTGCAAAAATTATGTAACATTTGCCAAGATATTTTTAACAATGGAAACACTAAATGCTAGCTGATAAAAGTGCCAAAAATAGCGATAATTATTCAAAGATCAAAGAGAAATTTCTTGATTTTAAGGCAAATTTGCCAAAACATTTTCAAAAAAATCAAGGCAGAAATTTCACAAATTTCTTAGCCAAAGAGTATGATGATTTTATAAAATCTTATTTAAATGAAACTATGCGAGAATTTTTTGATGAGTTTGTGCCACAAAATGACAGCTTTGCTTTTAGCGTTCTAGCCACTGGCAAATACGCTCAAACGCTGCTTAGCGCAAATAGTGAGCTTGAAATTTTACTAGTTTATAAAAATTTAAAGGGCTATAATATAAAAAATTTCTTAAAAGAATTTTCTGAAATTTTAGATAACTCTGGCATGAAATTTGTGATAAAAATTGCCGAAGTGGATGAAATTTTTATAAATTTCAAAGATGACCTTAAATTTAAAAGCGAAACCTCGCAACTTCGCTACATTTGTGGCTCAAAAAGCCTCTACCGCCTAGTAAAAAGCGAGATCATAAAGATAAAAGAATTTGATAAAAAAGCCTTTTTAAACTACCATTTAAAGGCATTTTTGCCATTTTCTAGCATAAGCTACTTGACACAAGAGCCAAATTTAAAAAGTGGCTTTGGCGGGATCGATGAAATTTACCGCTTAAACTGCATATTAAACTGCCTTGATAGCGACGTTTCAGTTAGATCGCAAGCCCTTAAAGTGATGAATGAAAAAGAGATTGCTAGCTTTAACCTAAACGTGGATTTTTTACTAAGCTTGCTAAGTGCTTTAAATTTAACTCAAAACACCGATACTTTCAGCGCTTCAAGTGTCGAGATCACGACAAATTTCATGCAGACAAAGTCCAAAAAGCTGCAAGACAACGAGAGCGTCATCAGCCAAAAGATGCTAAGCTCGATGAATAACGTGGCCATTTATTCAAGATTTATCGCAGCTTCGCTTTGCAGGCCATTTTTCAAAAGCGAGCTAAGCTTCGAGCAGAGGAAATTTGCTAGGCTGAAAAATGGCTTTTATGAGATAAATGGCGTCATCTACGTGCCACTTCACAAAAAGCCAGCGCTCATCGAGGATCTCATAAATGAGCTTTTGGAGCTAAAAGATGTGGATTATAAATTTGATATAAGCGCGATCTTTTATATCAAGCGAGCCATCATCACAAAAGATGGCCTAGAGCGCGCTATAAGCGAGTTTAAGAAGATATTTTTAAGAGAAAATTCCTACGCCATCTTAAAATCCTTACTAGATGCGCAGATGATACAAATTTTGATAAAACCGATGGAGCATATCTCCCAGCTAGCAGAATATGACGGCTATCACGAATTTACGGTTGATGAGCATAGCATCTTAAGTGTCAAATTTCTTGAAAACATAAAAGATAAATTTATAAAAAATCTCTACACTGAGCTTTGCTTGGAGGGCAAAACGATGCTTAAGATCGTGACGCTTATGCATGACGTAGGCAAAGGACTTGGCGGCAAAGATCACGCAAACATCGGCGCAAACATCTTTAGAGCCTATGCTAACAAGCTAAATTTAAGCCAAAAAGCTATCAACATCGGCGTCATCTTGATAAAATATCACACTCTAATGAGCAACGTCTCAAACAGAGAGGATATCTACTCGCAGCGCGTCATCTTTGCCTTTATCTCGAAGCTTGGCGACAAGCAGGTTTTAAAGCTACTTTACATCCTTAGCTACTGCGTGATAAATGCCACAAACGAGAGGCTTTACAACGCCTACACAGCAAAGCTTTTAAGAGAGCTTTATGAAATTTCTCTTAGTGCATTTAGCGATGAAAATTTACTTGATGAAGCGACAAGGCGAGTAAAAAAAGAGCAGTCTATAAAACGAAATAGCGAGTTTTTGGCGCTTGAGCCAAAGCTGCAAGAGAAAATTTTTAAGATCACATCAAATTTGGTCTTTACAAAATATAGCGCGAGCGAGATCATAAATTTAAGCAAAGTGGCCGATAGCTTAAATGAAACCGAAATTTTTATAAACAATAGTAAAAATTTAAGCATTCAAATTTATACAAACAAGAGCCTAAATTTAAGCGCCCTGCTCTATGAATTTGCCAAATTTGACCTTGCATATATGGAGATATTTGAGCTATTTGAGAAGAAATTTTACATCAGGCTTGACTTTAACCAAAATGTAAAAAATCATGAGCTTGAAAATACTAAAATTTTAGCCCTAAAATCCCTAAATAGCGAGGTTTTAAGAGAGCCTTTGAAACCAAATATTAACAAAGATGAGATAAACTTCGAGCTAAATCACTCAAAAGATTACGCCAAGCTTAGCATCAACGCAAAAGATCAGCGCGGGCTAATGGCTTATGTGATGAGTGTTTTTGACAGGCTTCATTTTCAAGTCACAAGTGCTAGAATTCAGACGGTTAAAAATAGAACGAGAAATCTCTTTTTGATCGAGAAAAACGAGCGACTTGAGAGTAAAGGCGAAGAGATATTAAATTTATTAATAAGCGAGTAAAACATGTGTGGAATCGTAGGATACATCGGAGATAAAGAGAAAAAAGAGGTCATTTTAAGCGGTCTAAAAGAGCTTGAGTATCGTGGATACGACAGCGCTGGCATGGCTGTGATGAGTGATGGCAAGATAGACTTTTTCAAAGCGGTCGGCAAGCTTGAAAATTTAGCCCTAAAGACAAAGGACTTTACATCGGAGGGCTTTGGCGTGGCGATAGGTCACACACGCTGGGCAACTCACGGCAAACCAACTGAGATAAATGCTCACCCGCACCTTGGCGAGCACTCATTTGTCGTTCATAACGGCATCATCGAAAACTACAAAGAGCTTAAAGATGAGCTTGAGGCAAAGGGCGTTAAATTTGTCAGCCAAACCGACACCGAAGTGATCGTGCACCTTTTTGAGGAAATTTTAAAAGAGAAAAAAGACCCATTTAAGGCTTATGAGGCGACTATCGCGAAGCTAAGAGGCGCTTATGCGACGCTACTTATCACTAAAACTGCACCTGATAAGATATTTTTTGCAAAAGATGCCGCTCCTATGGCGATAGGCAAAAGCGACAAAAAAGAGCTATATTTTGCCTCATCAGATGCGCCGTTAATCGGCAACGCAACAGAAGTGGCATATCTTGATGATAACAACTACGGCTATGTGAGCTTAGATGAGATAGCTGTTTTTAAACACAGCAAAAAAGCTAGCATAACATTTAACGCACTGCCAAAAGATAAGAGCTATGCCCAAAAAGAGGGTTATACATTTTTCATGGAGAAAGAAATTTACGAGCAAGGCGCAGTCGTGTCTGAAACCATCATGGGCAGAGTTAAAAACCACAAAGTCACCCTTGAAAATTTAGACGATGAATACCTAAAAGGCATCGATGATGTCGTGCTTTGTGCGTGCGGTACGAGCTACCATGCAGCGCTTGTTGCAAGCTATCTTTTTGAGAGGCTTGCCAAAGTTAGAACAAAGGTCGAAGTGGCAAGCGAATTTAGATACAGAAAGCCTTATCTAAACAAAAACTCGCTCTTCATCGTCATCTCGCAAAGTGGCGAGACAGCTGACACTCTTGAGGCACTTAGGATAGCAAAAGAGGCTGGGCTAAAGACACTTGCAATTTGCAATGTCGATAACTCATCTATCGTTAGACTAGCTGATAATACGCTTCTAACTCGCGCCGGCATCGAAAAAGGTGTGGCAAGTACAAAGGCCTTTGCTACGCAGATCATCGTGCTTTGGATGCTTGTGCTTCAAATGGCATCAGCAAAGGGATCTATCAGCAAAAAAGAGCTTGATCACGAGATCAAAACGCTTCTTCACATACCACAAATTTTAAATATAGATAACTCTTTGCAAGAGAAGCTTCACCGCCTAAGCAAGCACTATCTGCACGGTCATGGCTTCTTCTTTATCGGTAGAGACATCTTCTATCCGCTAGCACTTGAAGGTGCGTTAAAACTTAAAGAAATTTCATATCTTCACGCCGAGGGCTATCCATCAGGCGAAATGAAGCACGGACCTATCGCGCTTGCAGATGAGAAGCTATTTACGATCGCTTTAATGCCTCAAAATTTGTTATATGAAAAGACAAAGAGCAACGTCGAAGAGCTTGCTGCAAGAGATGCATATATCCTAGCGATCAGCCCACTTGAGTTTGAGCTAAGCGATGACTACGTA
Source organism: Campylobacter concisus (assembly GCF_003048835.2). Taxonomy (NCBI): domain Bacteria; kingdom Pseudomonadati; phylum Campylobacterota; class Epsilonproteobacteria; order Campylobacterales; family Campylobacteraceae; genus Campylobacter; species Campylobacter concisus. Next base: position 1,286,984 of record NZ_CP060705.1, read on the forward strand.
AAAACAAGCGTTCAAGATCACTATATGAGCGAATTTTTCGAGATGATGCTAGTGCTTCAGCTACTTGCACTTGAAATTTCCGTTAGACTTGGCAACAATGTCGATATGCCAAGAAACCTCGCAAAAAGCGTAACTGTCGAATAATTTATGTGGCTGGTATCTTGCTGGCCGCTTAAATTTTACTTTTATATTTTTCTTTTAAAATTTAAGTTTTCACAAAATATTATTTTCTTATAATATTTGCACTTCTAATTACATTAAAAAGGATCTTCATGAAAAAGAGATTTTTAGCATCTAAGGTCTTTAGCAGCGTTGCCGCTCTTTGTTTATTTGCTGGATGCGCTAGCAGCAATAGCGGTGTAACTGGCGCTGCAGCAGGTGATACAGCCAAAAACGCCAACACGAAAATCGAGCGTTGCAGCCAAACACTAGGAACATTATCTTTTTACGAAGATCAAAGTAGCTCATGGTACTCATATCTAACTAGAGATTATCAGCTTGGCTCAACCGTACCAGTACTAAGGATCTTAGCTCAGCAAACTGGCTGCTTCGTCATAGTAGAGCGTGGCAGAAGTATGGATAATATGATGCAAGAGCGCGCACTTGAAGCTAGTGGCGAGCTAAGAAAAGGTTCTAAATTTCACAAAGGTCAAGTCGTAGCAGCTGATTATACCATGCAGCCAGAGATCACATTTAGCAAAGAGGACACTGGTGGTATCAGCGGACTTGTGGGCGCTGTCTTTGGTAACGTTGCTGGCAAGGTAAGCGGAGGCTTTTCAAAGAGCGAAACACAAACATCTTTGCTTCTCATAGACAACCGCTCAGGCGTACAAATCGCTGGTGCAGTTGGCAGTGATAGCAACTTTGACTTCTTTGGCATGGGCTCAAATTCATTTTCACGTGTGAGCGCTGGACTTGGTGGCTATACAAAGACACCAGAGGGCAGGATGATCGTAAATGCCTTTATGGACGCGATGAACCAACTTATAGTCGCACTAAAAGACTATAAAGTCCAAAATGTAAAAGGCGGTCTTGGCAAAGGCGGAAATATAAAAATAGGAGACTAAGATGAAATTTATAGCCATTTTGTTTTGTACATTTACGATGTTGCTAGCTGCAAACTATACTAAAAAGATAGAGATCGGACTTTGCAAACTTATAAACGAAAGAGAAATGGCTAAATTTTATGGCGATACAAGAAACTACGACGCCCTTAGTAAAAAGATAGACGGATATAAATTTCGTTTTGGATTGAAAGATTTTGATGAGGATAGTTGCCGTATGAGTGGCTACTATCCTATTGATCCAAACTATGCGCCATATCCGCCTAACTACCGTCCATACTATCAAAATGAGTACGAAAGATTTGATAGATTTCAGCGTGGTTACCGTGGAGGCTACTACAACGACGATGACTACGACGATGGTTTTGAGCGAGGATATAGACGTGGCTACAATGACGCTAGAAGAGAGTATAGAAGACCTTATAGATAGGCACAAAAGCCGTAATCTTTAAAGAAATTTGATGCAAAACCTTTGGATATGATAGCATCCTAACTACCCAAATTTATCTTTCGACAAAAGTGCAATAGACAGCATAATAAATAAACTAGAGCAAAATCACGAAATTTTAAAAGATATAACAAATAAAATCAACAGACACGATCTTTCAAGGGCGCAAATTAGCGCACTTGAAGATGAAATAATAAGCTCATATCTCATAGAGGGCGAGAGACTTAATAGATCAAGCATTCGCTCGTCGGTAAAAAAGAGACTAGATGAAAATTTTGACTGCTTAGCTGACACTCATGCGACTAGACATAGCGATAATCTAGTCTCGCTTTTGCTTGATGCAAATTTAAACAAAGCTCCTATGAACTTCGAGCGGCTACATGGCTGGCACAATGCCTTGTTTGAATATAGCCATAGCAAAGCTTACAAGATAAAAAGAGCTAAATTTAGAGATGATGAGATGAGCGTCGTTTCAGGTCATCTAGAAAATAGGCAAATCCACTACGAAGCCTTGCCAGCAGAGCGTACAGAAAATGAGATGAGAAATTTTTTAAATTTTATCAATAAAAGCTCCAAAAACGCCTATATAAAAAGCGCCTTAGCACGCCTTTGGTTTGTGATCATCCATCCTTATGATGACGGCAACGGACGCATGGCAAGGGCTTTGGCACACTAATGCTTGGCTAGTGAAAGCATTAAGCCGTTTTCTATCTCCAGCATTATTTACGCAAATAAAAAAGTTTATTATGAAATTTTAGAGCAAACAACAAAGCTTGAAAATAATTCAAATTTTGACTTTACACCGTGGATAAAGTGGCATTTAGAAGCGGTAAATAGCGCCATAAAACAAGCTATAAGCTCATTAAAAAGATAAAATTTCTATCAAACTTAAGAGCTAAAGCCCTTAAATTTTATCTTTACTTAGGATTTTTGCGAGCTGCTCTTTGATCTCGTCATCAAATTCACTAACACTTATCACGCCCCTGCTCTCGCACATCTTAGCGTCATTTACCTCGCAGTAGCCACTCAGCGCGTTTTTGTATCCGCCCCTTATGCAGGCCTCTCTATCTTCTAAAAATCCAGCCCCGCCAAGGATGAGCACGCCAAGGTCAAAGCCGATCTTAAATTTCGCACTCGCTGAGCTTTTTATCCAGCTTAAAAATATCTCATCATATCTTAGTCCAAGCGCTCCAACGCCATCTGGCACGACCAAGATATCAACGCCATAAAGGCTTTCAGCGTAAATTTCAGGATGAAGTCTAATGCCAAATTCATCGACTATCTCAGGCTTTAGGGCGTAGGTTTTGATGTTAAAACCTTCAAATTTATGCAAAAAATCATAAATTTTGGCAAAGCTTAACAAATTTATCTTGTCAAACATCAAAATGCCAACTTTCATGTTAGCTCCTTTTAATGAAGTGCCTCATTTAGCTTGATCGCCCTTTTGCTCGCACTTGCAGTGATCTGACCTGTTTGGCTATTTTGTCTAAAATGAAGTCCGTTTAGTCCGCCAAGCTCAAGCGCTTTATAAATTTCAGCTTCAAATTTAAAGCTAGGATTTATCTTAGCTAGTTTTTCGCGCTCGCTGGCCAAGATATAGACCTTTGTGCCCTCAAGCACCGCTATGCCAGCATCCACGATGCAGTTATCACCAAGTGGCACGCCAGTGACTGAGTTTGCGCCAAGCAAGCAGTGTTTGCCGATGCTTACAGGGTTGCCGTTTGTGCCGCTTAGCACGCCAAGTATGCTAGCTCCGCCACCAACGTCACTGCCCTCGCCCACTACGACAGAGCTGCTGACCCTGCCCTCGACCATCACGCCACCAGTCGTGCCTGCGTTAAAGTTGATATAAGCAGCCCCTGGCATGACGACTGTGCCAGGATGCACAGCTGCGCCCATGCGGACTTTGGCAGCGTCTAAAATTCTCGTGTTATCAGCTGGGATGATGTGACTTAAAAATCTTGGAAATTTATCCACGCTCACGATCGCTGGATACTCGCCAAACATCTTTAGAGAAATTTCATTTTCTCTTAGCCACTCAAGCTCGATCGGGATGTTTTGGCTAGTCCATGCGACATTTGGTAACACCCCAAAGGCTCCATCAAGCACGATCGTCCTAGGTGCGACCTTGCCAAGTGATATCAAGTAGAGCTTGAGATAGACAGCCTCCACGCTAAGTGGCTTTGCGTCGTCGAACAAAAATACAAGTTTAAATTTATTCTCATTTAGCTCAAGATCGTCATCAAATGCCATCTTCACAGCGTGTAAATTCTCCACGTTTTTGTGTGATTTTATATCTTTTTCAAAGACGCTAAAGAGCTTGCTAGCCTTTTTTGCTACCTTTAGTGTGAGATCGGCTACGAACTCGTGAGCGCTAAAATCAACCTCAACATCGCACTTTTGCAAAGCATAGATAAAGGCAGCCGCGCTTAAAAAGCTCTCTTTGTAATTTACAACGGCGTAACTTGCTTGTAAAATTTTATCTACATTTTTTTGTCCGCGATCGACTCTTGCGATGCCAAAAGCAACTGGATCTTTGTAACCATCTTTTTTTCTAAATTCTTCAAAAAATTCCTTAAATTCGTTTGCGTCTTTGAACTCTTTAGACATCTATTCTCCTTTAAATTTTCTCTTAGTCTAGCCAAAAATGGCTAAAAATTTTATGATTTTAAAGTATTTGAGTTTTTGATAAATTTATAAATTATAATAATGATTAATCTTATCATAAAAGAAATAGAAATAAAATGGCACAAATTTTACAAGGAGAGAAAATGTCAAAGTTAGCTACCAAACCAAAATTTGCTTTAGCTGCGCTGATCGGTTTAATCGCTGGCGTAGTTTCAGCTTTCGTCAAATGGGGCGCAGAAGTGCCGCTTCCACCAAGAAGCCCTATGGATATGTTTAACGCTGCTTGCGGACCAGAAAGTGCCATCAGAGCGGCTAATGCGATCGACTGCTCGAGAAATTTCTTAAACCCGCCTTATGTATTTTTGAGAGATTATGTCGGTATCACCGATCCAAATGCTGCTATCTACGAGTTTGCAGGGCATGTCTTTAACTACGTGATGCTAACGCACATCATATTTTCAGTCGTTTTTGCTGTTGGCTACTGCCTCGTGGCTGAGAAATTTCCAAAGATCACAATGTGGCAAGGCGTGATGGCGGGCATTTTAGCAACCATCGCAGTTCATGGTATCTCACTGTCGCTTCTTGGCCTCACTCCGCCACTTTGGACACTTCCTTGGTATGAGTATGTCTCTGAGCTTGCAGGTCACATGGTCTGGTTTTGGTCGATAGAGATCATCCGCCACGACCTAAGAGCTAGGATCACAAAAGAAAAAGATCCTAGCGACTGCTGCAACGCATAGCTTATAATTTTGCTGTTTTGGGCGCAAAACCTAAGACAGCAAAATTTAATCATTTAAAAAACTCTAGCGCCTCTTAGACGCAGTCATATCGATTAAATTCATCTGCCTAAAAACAAAATTTCATCATTTTTTGCAAGGCTTGAAAATCTTAAATTTATCTAGCTTTTAATACGTAAATTTAAAAATTTAAGCGTTTAGCACTCACTACTAAGCTCTAAATTTTCTAAACGAAGCGGCTTTTCATCCTCAAAAATCATCCCTATACCATAAGGCTCACAGATATCAAGCGCGCCCTCAGCAAATCTCATCAGCCACTGCTTATCACGCGCATAAAAGGTGCATTGTGGCGAGCTAAATGGCAGTTCGCAAACTGGCACGTCAAGCAAGCCAAGCTCGTCCTCGCTCAATTGATACTTTTGCCTAAGCTCATCTTTTAAAAAGACAAGTGCCTCTTTTATATGCTGGTCAATATCTCGTGCGATGCGCTCTGCTAGCAAAGTAGTCTCATTGTCTGCGCCAGTCTCGTCTTTACAGACAAGGCAAAACGGCACTTCTCCAAAGCTCTCGCTTTTTAGCTCCAGCTGCGCGTACCAAATAAAACCATCATCTACCGCGACTTTTTCAAGCTCGCCAAATTTCAAAGTCATTTTTTATTCTCATTTTTGTGATTTTACTAGCCTCTTATGCAAAAGGCTAAATTTGAAGTATGTTTATCGTAGGCAAAAGGGCTCAAGTGCCCAACACTTGCGAGTTAGAGCTAAATACTACCTTTAAATTTGCTGTCTTAGGCGCAAAACCTAAAACAGCAACTAAATTTAGCTCTTCGCTTAAAAGCAAAATTTCTCATCGGTGCCATTTTGCTTGCGCATAGCTTTAAAGTTAGCAAGATTGTCTTTGTCTAAAAAGTAATCTTTCTCTTTTTTATTGCGGGCTTCAAGCTTTTCTATGCCTTTTGCAAGGGCTGCTTTTCTATCTTCGTGAGGTGAGCTAAATTCTGGCGAAAACATCGCTTCATAGGCATTTTTCTTAGTCCATTCAAGTGCTTTATCAGCGATCTCTTGTTGTTTTTTGATATCGCAAAATGCATAAGGATTGACCACGTCGCCAACAAGCTTCATAAACGCCCCTATCGCAGCCACCACGTCAGTAAATTTCTCGCCCTCCATGTCTATAACGCCTCTTAGCAAGATCGCGCGATTTTTTGCCACGTAAAACCAAAATACCGCATCATCGCGAAGTCCAAGATCATAAGCGCGAGCTGATAGAACAAAAAGAGTTATCGGACTAACTAACTGCGAAGCGTCCTGCACGATCTTTTCTGCCTTTTTAAAGTCCTCTACTTTGCCACTTTTTAAAAGCTCATCTATCTTGTCATAGACCTTGACATACTCCACCTTGCCAGCGTTTGCTGAGTAGTAAGGCGTGACGTAGATGTCGATACTTCTTACTTTGCCGTCGTTTGCAAAACCACATACCGCTGTAAAAAGTAGCATCGAAAGCAGTGATAAAATTTTCATTTTAGCTCCTTGGTTTAAAATTTTTATTATTTTAACTAAAAGTGGTTGAAAAGTTTGGGTAAATTTAAAGGAAAGTCCGCAAATTTAAAGCGGACTTTGAAGATTAGTTTTTAAAACTATGTATAGGCGCTGGAATTTGTCCGCCACGAGCGATGAAGTCAGCACTTGAGGCTTTATTTATCTTCATCACAGGCGCTCTTCCTAAAAGACCGCCAAACTCAATCATATCGCCCTCTTTGCCTAAAGGTATGATACGAACGGCCGTTGTTTTTTGATTTATCACGCCGATAGCCGCCTCATCAGCGATCATCGCAGCTATACTCTCGCTTGGCGTATCCGCAGGTATGGCGATCATATCAAGTCCCACCGAGCATATCGCTGTCATTGCTTCAAGCTTTTCTAAATTTAATGATCCTGCGCGCACCGCAGCTATCATGCCCTCGTCCTCTGAGACTGGGATAAACGCACCACTTAAGCCGCCCACTTGATTGCACGCCATGACGCCACCTTTTTTGACCGCATCATTTAGTAGAGCAAGTGCCGCAGTTGTGCCGTGCGTACCGACAGCCTCAAGCCCCATCTCCTCAAGCACACGAGCCACCGAGTCGCCCACAGCTGGCGTTGGAGCAAGAGAGAGATCGACGATACCAAATTTAACCCCAAGGCGCTCGCTCGCCATTTGACCGACTAACTGACCGATACGAGTGATCTTAAACGCCGTCTTTTTCACAGTTTCAGCCACCACGTCAAAGCTCTCGCCACGCACCTTTTCAAGGGCTCTTTTGACGACGCCTGGACCTGAAACGCCGACATTTATCACTATATCAGCCTCACCCACGCCGTGAAATGCTCCAGCCATGAAAGGGTTGTCCTCGACTGCGTTTGCAAAAACCACGAGCTTCGCACAGCCCATCTCTGATGCCGCCGCCGTCTCTTTTATGATGCGTCCCATGTCACGCACTGCACTCATATTTATGCCAGTTTTTGTTGAGCCGACATTTACACTTGAGCAGACTTTTGCAGTCTGCGCTAGTGCTTGCGGGATAGAATTTATCAAAATTTCATCGCCCTTTTGATAGCCCTTTTGCACTAGAGCCGAAAAACCACCTATAAAATCAATACCAACTTCAATAGCTGCCCTATCAAGCGTCTTTGCGATCATCACGTAGTCTTTTGCGTTGGTTGCGGCGCCGATTATCGAGATGGGCGTCACGCTCACTCTTTTATTGACGATTGGTATGCCTAGCTCAGCGGAAATTTCGTTGCCCACTCTAACTAGGTCTTTGGCTTTAGTGGTGATTTTTGCGTAAATTTTGTCGCAGGCTTTGTTGATGTCAGAGTCGATGCAGTCGAGCAAACTAATGCCCATCGTGATCGTTCTGATGTCAAAATTTTGCTCCTCGATCATCGAGATCGTTTCAGTTACATTTTTGATATCCATCTTTTGTCCTTAAATTTTGTGCATAGCATCAAAAATGGCTGAGCTTTGGATATTTATCTTTACTTTTAGGCTCTCTCCAAGCTTATCTAGCTCCGCTCTTAAGGCCGTAAAGTCCTTATTTTCATCGCTTGAAACCACCGCCATCATCGTGAAAAAGTCGCTCAAAATAGTCTGTGAGATGTCGTCTATGTTTAGCCCTAGCTCACTAAGCTTTGCTGAGACGCCAGCAACGATGCCTACCCTATCTTTTCCTACTACGGTTACGATCGCTTTCATCTTTTCTCCTGTTAAATTTTAATTTTTTTTAAAGTGCATTTTGGCTCCAAAATTTAAACCCTGGATCAAGCAAAGCTAAATTTTGGTAGCCAAATTTAATTAAAATTTGCTCTAAATTTTATCTTTTACAAATTTATTTCGAGCAAGCACTCTTACCGTCATTTACTGGCTGGATCGCTGAGTTATCGGCCCCACCGCCGTTATTTATATTTTCTATCATCTCCCAAAGCCTTGCAGCTGCGCTCTCATAGCGTTTTGCAGTGACTGAGTTTGGCTCGTAAAAGCTAACTGGCTTGCCGCTATCGCCGCCTACTCTAACCGCTGGCTCGATAGGAATTTCGGCTAAAATTTGAGTGTTATAAGCCTTTGCCACCTCTTCAGTCGTGCCTTTGCCAAAGATATCATACTCTTTGCCGTTATCTGGGCAGATAAAGCCACTCATGTTCTCGATGACGCCAGCGATTGGGATGTGAAGCTTCTCAAACATATCAAGCGCACGTTTGCTATCGTCAAGTGCTACTACTTGAGGCGTTGTGACGCAGACACCTGCCGTTACTGGCACGCTTTGAGCAAGGGTAAGTTGCGCATCGCCCGTTCCTGGAGGCATGTCGAGAAATAAGACATCAAGCTCGCTCCAAAGCACGTCTCTTAGTAGCTGCTCGATAGCTTTCATGATCATCGAACCACGCCAGATAAGGCTCATGCCCTCTTCCATCAAAACGCCCATGCTCATCATCTCCACGCCGTGACTAAGGATCGGCTTTAGCTTGTTGCCAACGACTTGTGGCTGAGTATTTACTTCGCCAAGCATTCTTGGGATATTTGGTCCGTAGATGTCAGCGTCTAAAATTCCCACTTTTTTGCCTAGTTTTGCCATTGAGATGGCTAAATTTAGCGTTGTGGTTGATTTGCCAACGCCGCCTTTGCCTGAGCTTACCATTACGAAATTTTTAACTTGAGGCGCGATATTTTTGCCACTTTGAGTGTTACTTTTCTCCTCAGGTATCTTTGGCTGGATCAAATTTAGCACGTACTCATTTGAGCCCATGACACGCTTGATGTCCGTTTTTAGCTCGTTTGCCACATCAGGATTTGAGCTAACGATCTCGACTTCGATTAATATTTTATCGCCGATCTGCACGTTTTTTACAAAGCCAAAGCTAACTATATCCTTCTCAAATCCCGGATATATGACACCTTTTAGTCTATTTAAGACCTCTTCTTTATTTAACATTTTTCTCCTTTTTCTAGATCTTTTGAAATTTTATATGCACAAAATTTTGGTCCGCACATCGAACAAAAATGAGCGCTCTTAAACGCATCTTCTGGCAAGCTCTCATCGTGAAGCTCTCTAGCCTTTTTTGGATCAAAGCTAAGCTCAAACTGCTTGTTCCAGTCAAACGCATATCTAGCGTCACTCATTGCGTGATCTTTTTCGATAGCTCCAGCCTTGCCAAGTGCGACATCTGCGGCATGAGCTGCTATCTTGTGAGCTACGATGCCCTCTCTTACGTCATTTTCATTTGGTAGTCCTAGGTGCTCTTTTTGCGTCACATAGCAAAGCATGCTAGCGCCGTGATATGCTGCCATCGTACCGCCAATCGCTGAAGTGATATGATCATACCCCGCGCCGATATCGCTAACAAGCGGTCCAAGCACGTAAAATGGGGCATCATGGCAAAGCTCTTGTTCGATTTTCATATTATACTCAATTTGACTTAATGGCACATGACCAGGGCCCTCTATCATCACTTGCACATCTTTTTGCCACGCACGAAGTGTTAGCTCTCCAAGCACCTTTAGCTCGCTAAGCTGCGCCTCATCTGTTGCGTCATAAAGACATCCTGGACGAAGTCCGTCACCAAGCGAGAGTGAGACGTCATATCTAGCGCAAATTTCTAAAATTTGATCAAAAATTTCATAGAAAGGATTTTGCCTATTTAGCTTTGACATATAGCTTGCAGTTAAACTACCACCACGGCTAACTATGCCCATTTTACGCTTTTTAACAAGGGACAAAAACTCACGCAAAAAGCCAGCGTGTATCGTAAAGTAACTAACCCCTTGCTTTGCTTGCTTCTCTAGCACGCTTAAAATTAGCTCATTTGTGATATTTGTAACCTCTTTTGCCTCTTTTAAAATTTCATACATTGGCACCGTGCCAACTGGCACGCTTGAATGCTCAATGATAGCACTTCTAATGGCATCCAAATCGCCATCCGTACTTAAATCCATAACCGTATCTGCGCCAAATTCTAAGCAAATTTCAAGCTTTCTAAGCTCTGCGCAAATGTCACTGCTTAGGCTTGAGTTGCCGATATTTGCATTGATTTTTGTCTTTAGCTTTCTGCCTATGCCCATTGGTTTTAAATTTATGTGATTTACATTTGCTGGGATGATGATCCTGCCGTTTGCCACCTCATCCATGAGCAAATTTTCGCCTATCCCCTCGACCTTTGCCACATAGCTCATCTCCTTTGTGAGCTCACCTCGCCTAGCATAGTACATCTGCGTCTTATCTCTCATGAGTAGCCTTTTTAAATTTATAAAAAAGCTAATTTTAGTCCTTTTTATATTTGAACTAACTAAATAAATCTAAATTTCTACTCTTTTTTAAAAAGATTTTTTCAAGTTTTAGAATGTATAATTCCGTAACAATCTTCAAAGGAGCTACCTTGCTTGATATCTCACTTATAATGCTTGGAGCCGGAAATTCCAGCCGTTTTGAGCTACCTGTAAAGAAGCAATGGCTTCGCATCGGCAGCGATCCACTTTGGCTATTTGCCACTAAAAATTTGAGTAACTTTTACACATTTAAAGAGATCATCGTCGTTAGCAAAGAGTGCAAATATATGTCTAAATTTGCTCCAAATTATAAATTTGTTGATGGTGGCGAGACAAGACAAGATAGCCTAAAAAACGCTCTTGAGCTAGTAAGTAGTGAATTTGTCCTAGTTAGCGACATCGCGCGCCCTTGCATATCAAGCGAGCTCTTTCACAAGATCATCGAGGCAGCCACTCAGGCTGACTGCGTGGTCCCTGCGCTAAAGATCGCTGACACTGCCTATCTTGGCGAAAACGCAATCGATAGAGAAAAAGTAAAACTTATCCAAACACCGCAGCTCTCGCGCACAGCACTTCTTAAAAAGGCTCTTAGTAGCGCTGAAATTTACACAGATGATAGCTCGGCTATGAGAGCCATTGGCGCAAGTATTTGGCACATTTTGGGCGATGAGATGGCTAGAAAGATCACTTTTAAAGAGGATCTTGCCAAAATTTCAGCCCTAAAAGCACCAGAAAACGAAGTCTTTGTAGGTAACGGCTTTGATGTGCATGAGTTTGAAAAGGGTCGTCCGCTTGTGCTTTGTGGCGAAAAGATCGACTATGAGTTTGGGCTAAAGGCTCACAGCGACGGCGATGTGGCACTTCATGCGCTAACAGACGCTATCTTGGGAGCTGCTGGGCTTGGCGACATAGGCGAACTTTTTCCTGATACGGACGCTAAATTTAAAGATATTAGCTCTATTTACTTGCTTGAGGAGGCCTACAAAAGGGTGCAAAGCGTGGGCTTTGTACTAACAAACGCTGATATCACGATAATGGCACAAAAGCCAAAACTTTCAAAACTAAAATCAAAAATGGAGGCAAACATCGCGCAGGCTCTAAATTTAAGCCAAAGCCGCATAAATGTAAAGGCGACGACGACTGAGGGGCTTGGTTTTGTCGGCAGATGCGAGGGGATCGCTGTCATGGCAAGCGCTAGCCTTAAATTTTACAACTGGACACAAATATGAAAATTTTAATAGTAGAAAACGAAATTTACCTAGCTGGCTCGATGGCTAGCAAATTAGCTGACTTTGGCTACGACTGCGAGATTGCAAAGAGCGTCAAAGAGGCTTTGAAATTTGAAAATTTTGACGTAGTGTTACTTTCTACCACACTCCCGGGGCAAGACTTCTACCCTGTCATAGAGAAATTTAAAAGCTCTATCATCATCTTACTCATCGCCTACATCAACAGCGACACCGTGCTAAAACCGATACAAGCGGGTGCGGTGGATTACATCCAAAAGCCATTTATGATAGAAGAGCTTGTTAGAAAGATAAGACATTTTGAAGAGTTTAGAGGCTTTAAAAACGAGATCAAAAACTACGAAAACTATATAAATTTCGCCCTAAAAGACTACGAGATACCTTGTTTTGAAGCTAAAAAGATCAAATTTCCACTTCTTTTAAAATCAAGCAAAAATGGCTACAGCGATAAATTTATCTTTAACTATGTAAAGGCTGGGAATTTACCATTTTTGTTTTTAGGCAAAGCCTGTTTTAGCGAGCTTGAAAAGGCACTTGCTCAAAGTGGCGATGAGCTCATCTACATCACAAATCTCGAAGAGCTAAAAGAGGATGAAAAAGAGAAAATTTTAGAGCTTTGCAAAAAGAAAAAGGTGGCGATCTCAACTAGCGATTTTGCGCAAAGTGCTCCATTTGAGGAGCTTGAACTCTCCGTCCGAGATAAAAACTTTGACATCGGCGAGATCGTCACGATCGATGAATATATAAAATATATCATCGTTAATTATCAAGATAAATTCCCCGACACCGAGCTAAGCAAAAAGCTTGGAATTTCTAGAAAATCACTTTGGGAAAAGAGAAAGAAATATGACGTCAGCAAGAAAAAATAGTGAAATTTCTATAAACACCGAAGTTTATGGCGCCTTAGAGCTTATCAAAAACAAAATTCTCTCAAATTTTAGCGCCCTGATGGACGACGAGCAGATCAAAGAGGTGGCAAAAAAGGGCTACTTTAACGGCAAGCCGATGCCCTACTCTTTTGGCTTTGCTCCATTTGGCGAGGTCAATCAAAATATCGCTAGCAAGCTGCATGCTGGACAAAGAGTAAATTTAAATATGGACGGCAAGATCGTTGGGCACATCGACGTGGCAAAGGTCTTTAAATTTGACGAGAGTATGCGAGCTAAAAATATATTTTTAGCAAATGAAGCCAGCAACGACAAAGAGATAAACCTCGGCAAATACGGCATTAGCGGTAAATTTGAGCTATATGACGAGAGCATGCAAGAGAGCAAAAAAGCACTTTATGAGCTCATAGCCGAAAGCGGCGCTAAAAAGATAACCGCTGTCTTTTTAACAGCCGATCCATTTAACCGCGCGCATGAACGCCTAGTTAGGATGACTATCGACAAGGCCGATCTAGTCGTTGTTTTTCTCATCAGAACGCGCGAAGAGAGGCATATCGACTATGAGATCAGAAAGCAGGTGCTTGATTATTTCAACCAAAACTATCTGCCGACAAAAAAGGTCTTTGTCTTTGCACTAAAAAACACAACTCTTTTTACCTCGCACGCCAACCCAACGCTTGAGTGTATCGCGGCCTCAAGACTTGGCGCAAACAAGCTCGTCATCGGACAAAACCACTCAGGCATCGGCATGTTTTTTGACCACAACGAAGCGCACACGATCCTTGATATCTACAAAAATGATCTAAATTTAGACGTGATCGTCCTGCCTGAGCTAGTTTATTGCAACAAGTGCAAGACGCTAGTTAGTACCAAAAGCTGCCCGCACGGACAACACCACCAGATCAAATACCACCCAGACGTGATCAAAGAGCTGCTATTTAACGGCATCATGCCACCAGCCATACTCGTGAGGCCTGAAATTTCAGCGCTCATCTTAAGCAAGCTTTATGTAAATCGCTTTAAAGATATACAAAAGCTCTGCGACGATCTCTTTGTAAATTCTGGCTTGCTTGAAAACAAAACCGACCGCGACTTTTACGAGGAGCTCATGAAGCTTTATCAGACATCATCACTCACTTAAGGAAATTTATGCAAAAGCTATTTTTGACATTTTTTGGATTTGGACTTTTACCAAAGGCGCCTGGCACTTGGGGCTCGGTGGCTGGAGCTGTGGCGGCTTTTTTTGTGCTATATTTTTTCTCAGCGACCACGCTTTTACTGGCTAGCATTTTGCTATTTTTGGTGAGCATTAGTGTTATTGATGATTTTGAAAAAAAGGTAAATTCGCACGACGAGAGCTTTATAGTGATCGACGAGGTTGCTGGCGTTTGGCTTGCTATCGCCATTAGCGGAGCGACGATCTCTCAGCTAGTGCTTTCGCTCGTGCTTTTTAGGGTGCTTGACATCAAAAAACCATCGATCATTGGCCGGATCGACCGCAACGTAAAGGGCGGACTTGGCGTTATGGGCGATGATATGGTCGCTGGATTTTTCGCTGGCATTATTAGTGCGATGATATATGGCGTGGCTATGAAATTTGGCGTAGTTTTGCCGTAAGCTGAGCTAGCTATCTTGCTGGCTCTTTTTAAATTTAGCCCTCTCTGCTATTTTTCCATTTTAAAAACTCATCCCACTCATCTTTTGAGACTAGAACTTTATCGATAGAAATTTTCTCATCCCTGCTGAGAAATTTATCTTTGTCGTGAATTTTTCTAAAGACGATCATATTATAAAGTGAAAATTTTAGCTCTCCAAAAAGGCTTAAATTTTTCACATTTTCAGGGGTTATCTCATTGCCATTTTTATTGCTATTTTTATTGCTATTTTTGCCACCCAAAAATAGTAGATAAAGAAATGGGGTCATGAAGTTAAATCTTAAAAGTAACGCTAAAAAGCAGTTTAAAAAGCCGTGATTATATTTAATGCAAACGTAAAAGCCAAAAACGGCGTAAATAGCTATTATAAAAAGCATAGTGTAAAAAATATAAGCTAGTCCATCATCGTTTGAAACACCTAAATACTCGCATACTGCACAAAAGATAGCTACAAAGGTGGGAAATATCACGAGTGGAAAAATGAGATGCAGTCCAACTAGGTCAAATTTACTCAGATAGACTTTTATATTTCGCCTGCCAGCAAAGATCATCAACAAAATAGCTAGCACTATCGGCAAAAAGACTAAACTAGCATAGAGATCATTGATGTCCAAATTGCACTCCTATTTTTGCTTTGTAAATTTGAGTTTTGCTAACGACGTTTTGCGTTCTTAAATTTAAAAAAGCTAAATTTACCTACGATTTTTGCGGTTTTCTATGCCTATCCTCTCACTGTCTTCGATCTCTGCAACATAGCTTGGATTTTTCTTTTTAGCCTCTTTGTCTAAAAAGCTAATAAGCTTTGCATCGGCATTTTGATGAGAGCAGATTAGGATTATAAAATTTATGTAGTTGCTAGCTTCTTTTGGAGCAACCTGATTTTTTTTCGCTGGTATTATAAATTTCTCTCCAAAAATTTGTATAAGCTCGAAAAGCTCGTTTTTGCTTAAAGTTTTATCACTAGCAAGTTCTTCAAGCTTTTCGATCGTGATCTCTTCTTCGCTCTCAGGCTCTATCCCTCTTACCAAGACTTGATGATCTTTGTTTTTTAACAAAAGATAGACTAGCGCGCAAATGGCCACTATAAGCAAAAAAATAAAAAAGACTATCAAGCCTTTAAGAAGCATCTATAACCTTGTGCAAAGAGAGCGTTTCGTAAATGCAAGAACGCTCATCGCTATCATAATGGCGATGCTTATCCAGACAAAATCAGGCACTGGAAGCGGATCTCCAGCTGCGTATGAGTGCATGCCAGCTAGATAGAAATTTACCCCAAAATAGGTCATTATGATCGACCAATAGGCAAAAAATGATGCAACAGCAAATGCGTATTGATTATTAAGCTTTGGTATAAATCTCATGTGAAGCACTGCTGCATAGACAAGGATCGAAACTAGCGCCCAAGTCTCCTTGCTGTCCCAGCCCCAGTATCTACCCCAGCTCTCATTCGCCCAAACGCCACCTAAAAAGTTTCCAAGCGTAAGCAAGCTAAGACCTAGTATCATCGCCATCTCATTTATACGCGTTGCTTCAGTGATATTACGCGCGATCTCAGCATTTGGCTTTTTCTTATTTTGCAAGATGATAAGTAGCAAAGTAAAGCCACCAAGCAGCGAGCAAAGACCCAAAAATCCATAACTTGCAGTTATGATAGAGACGTGGATGGTTAGCCAGTAGCTCTGAAGCACAGGCACAAGTGTCGTGATCTGCGGATCCATCCAGCTAAGGTGTGCAACAAATAGCGTAACACCAGCTAATATAGATGTAAGCGCAAGTGCGATCGGACTGCGTTTTGCAAAGATGATGCCAGATAGACCAAGCGCCCAAGCGATATAGACCATCGACTCGTAGGCGTTACTCCAAGGGGCGTGCTCAGCGATGTACCAGCGAAGTCCAAGGCCAGCTGTGTGCGCAAGAAAGGCTAGTAAATTTATAATATACACAGCTTTAACTATGCCATTTATCTGCACTTTTGGCGCTAGCATCTTGACAAAAACAAATAGCAAAAGCGCAAGTCCAGCCAAAAGATATATCGGCGTCAAGCGGTCAAATACTTGAAATTTATTAAATAAAATTTCTATGTCTATTTTTTTCTCACTTGGCATGACGGCAGAGCCGTATTTGTGCTGATAGGCTGAAATTTTCTCAAGCACCGCATCCGCCTTACTCCAGTCATTATCCTTTGAGGCTGCATCAACAGCTGAAAAATACTCTCTCATCATGCCAACTACTAGCTCAGCCTCTTTTGGCGAGAAGTACATCATCGCACTAGCTGGCGAATACCAAGAATTTGACGGATCATCTTGTTTTGGGAAAATTTTGAAAATTTCACCGATAAATATCATATAAAATACATTTAGTCTCTCGTCGATCTTTATCACATCTTTGTCAAAAGTATTGCGTGAGCCTGGGTGTTTGCGGTTTGCTATCTCGGCAAATTTTGTTAGTTTATACTCGCTTCCGCCATCTTTTGTCGCTTTAAAAAATTCATCAAAGCTTGCGTATCTTGCATTTTCATCGACGCCTAGCTCTTTTTTTAGCTCCTTGCTTTGGCCAAGTGCGATGATCTTCTCATTTCGCCAAAAATCAGGCGTTACCATTATAGAAAGCATCGCTTGGTTTGAATTTAGGCTACCTATGCTCTCGCCTCTGTGAATTTTGTTTAAAACCTCTTTGCTAAGCGTATCAAATGGCTTCATTCTGCCATCTGGACTTTGCACGATAAGTCTAGCAAGCTTGTCTGCATGCTCTTTGCTGATATGCGGCAAGAAATCCTCTGCCTTTAGCGAGCTAAAATTTAAGCCTAAAAGCAAGACTGCTATGAGTGTAGCTACTTTTTTACCACTTTTTGTTGATTCATTATCTATTAGTTTTGCGAGCTTTCTAAAGCGGCTATTAGGATTTATGACATTTAGCAAGAAGCCAAGACCTAGCAAAAAGTAGCCGATATATGTCGGGATCTTGCCTGGGTCTTTATTGACAGAGAGGATCGTGCCTTTCTCATCAGTATCGTATGAGCTTTGGAAAAATCTATATCCATCATAATCAAGCACATGGTTCATATAAATTCTATAATCAAACCCCGGATCATTTGTGCCATCTTTTACCACAACCTCGCTTGAGTAGCTCATAGGAGAATTTGAGCCAGGATATCTTTTTAGCTCAAAGTCCTTTAGGTAGAGGCTAAATGGGAGTTTTATCTGCTGAGCCCCCCATGAAGCGTTAAACTTCTGTCCAGCCACAGCGATACGTGAAGGCTCCATTAGGTTGTAAAATACATGCATCTCTCTACTCTCACCTTTGTAGTTTAGCTCAGCTATCAACGCATTAAACTCGCTATCCTTTGAGCTAACTAGCTTTCTTGTGGCGTGCGCTGAGACTAGCCTTGGGGCGAAATTTATATTTGAGATAGTATATAAGCTACCTGTGCCAAATTCATTCACGCTGCCAGCTTTTAGCTCAGTTTTTGAGCTATCTGCCATAGTAAATTTTGAAAGATCGACATTTGAAGCAACTGTGAAATTTCCATCATTTAGTCTAAAAAGAACATATTTTTTATTTTCATCTGGTTTAGCATTAAAGATAAAACTGATATCCCCAACCCTTGCCTCTTCTTCTTCAAGTAAAAATATCTCTTCACTTTCGCTCTCGTTTGAGACTACAAACTCTACGACAGGCTTTCCGCTATCATCACTTACAAATTTATAACTTGCATTTGGCACAAATTCTTTAAATTTTAAACTGGCCTCACCGTCTGCTGTTTTTAGCTTTAGATCAAAGCCCTTCTTTACATCAGCAAGTCCTAAAGGTATAGCTGAGCTGATCTCTTCGCCTTTGTCGTTAAGCGCTGTTAAATTTATATACGAAACCTTTGTACTAACAACATTTGAAGCGGTGTTTTCACGTATATGCATATCAGCTTCAAAGCCAAGGTATCTTGTGATGCCAGCACCGATTAAGATGACGATAAAACCTAAGTGAAAGATGAGTGATGGAAGTTTTTTAGGATCTATAAGATTGTATCTAAAGATGTTAAAGGCTAAATTTATACCAAGAAGTAGTTGAATGAGCGCAAACCAGCCAGCCCCATAAACATAGTACCAAGCTGCTTCAGTGCTGGTTTTGCTCTCTATTATTGTGGCGACTCCGCTAGCTACGGCAAAGATTATCATCAAAACGATAGCTGAGCCCATACTTAAAAATAATTTTTTTGGATTTAACATCTGCTTCCTTTTATTTATATTGTGGCAAAGCTACCGAAGTGAAATTTATCTTAAATAACTGCCCTGCTTTGTCTCGGTTGAAACTGGTTTATTTTCGTTTGTATCTTGATCTACAAGTGCATCTTTACCTTTTAGATAGGCTAGTATTGCACCTAGATCATTGTTTGAGACGATCTTAGCTTGGTTTTGCATAACGTTTTTACCGCTACCACCAAAGCTTGAGTCACTTCTATAAGAGATGATGCTATCTTCTATATCTTTAGCATCCATGTTTTTAAGTGGTGTAGAGCCAAATGGTCTTTTGTCCGCGCTTTCGCCATGGCAGCTAGCGCATTGTTTATCATAAAGCTCTTTTCCTAAAGAGACGCTATATCTACCTTTTCTATCAACACCAAATTTTAAAATTCTATTATCTTTATAGCGTCTTGGATCTTCATCGACATAGACATTTACTTTTTCATTTCTGTCATTAGCCTGCTTTTTTGCCATTTCGGCAAGCTCTTTACCAAACTCGCCACGAGCTTCTATATAATAAACCTGAGAAGCTGCAAAGGCATTTGCCACCAAAAAACACGCCAAAAAAGAAATTTTGATATTTTTCATGAGTTTCCTTGAAATTTTGCTCTAAATTTAAAAATCCCGGATCAGATTGCTCCGACCCGGGATTATATCATAAGTTGATTAACGAGCTATGAATTAGAATGAGTATTTAGCTTCAAATCTTAATTTATCAGTTTTTTCTTTATTTCCATTATGCTCTTTTTCTGTTTTAAAGGCATAGAATGAGCTAAATTTCAACTTTTTATTGTATTGATAAGCAAATCTTGGAACAAATTCCTCAACTTTAGTCTTATTATCTGTTTTGTAACTACCTTTGATATAGTCTAAACCAGCTGTAAATTTATCAAATGTATATGCACTTGTTGCATAGAAGTAACTACCCTTACCTTTTGCACGTGTCCAGTCAAATACATCTTCGCCAGCATCGATTAAGCCACCTTGATCTTCAAATGTAAATACTGAATATTTACCATCTTGATAGTTTTGAGTTTTGTAACCAATATAGCCAGCAGCTAAATCAAGACCAAATAGTGAAGTTGAAAGTTCACCAGCATAGAAGTTACCATCATCGTAACCAAGAGCATTTTTTGCACTTGTATCAGCTTGGCTATGTGCATAATTAATTCTTGCACCTAAAGATACATCGTTAGTTATAGCAAAATTTCCTGAAACATCAGCTGCAAGAACATCAGCTAGGTTTGTTAAACTAGCATACCATAGTTGGAAATTGATAGGATCGTATGAACCAGCAATACCAGCTGCATATAGATTACCAATATCGTAGCCATTTAAAGAACCAGTTGCAGAATATAAATCACCGTCAGCCCAGTCACTAGAGATAGCATCAAATGCTAAAGCTGTAAGAGTAAGACCTTCAATATCTTTATTTTCTACTCTTATACCTGTTCCAACTGCATCATCAGTAAGATATGAACCGATGACTTGCTTACCAGCTGTTATAGTAGTACCACCTACTTTGTAGCCAAGATAGAATTGATGTACAGCAAAAGTACCACTTGCATTTGTTTTATCTGTACCATCATATGTATTTTTTTCTACATTACCATTTTTTTGATTTATTGCATATGCACTTGAATGTGCATTGTCGCCTGAACCATCTGACGTATTGTATCTAAGACCAATAACACCAAAGAAGTTATCGTCGATAGCAGCTTTAAAGTTAGTAACCATTCTAAATTGATGATTTGCATCACTACCTTTTGTAACATCTTTTGCTACTGTATTTTTCTCGTGAGTATTTGTATATCTATATCTTGCAAATCCTGAAAGATCTACGTTTTTTATAGCTTCTTCAAGTGGAGTTGCACTTGCAACGCTTGAAAATGCACCTAAAGCAACCAATGCAGCTAAACTAATTTTTGTTAGTTTCATTTTTTCTCCTTTTAAGGTTTTGTGATGACGATTATAATCAATAAATTTTAATATGAAGCTTAAAAAATCATAAAATTTTGCACTTTTGTTACCGATTGTTTACCGATTTTGAGCAAAAAGAGGTATATTTTGATAATTTATCTTTCACAAATGAGACTTTTAAAATGGGATAAAAAGAAAAAGGGGCTGTTGCTTTGCCCCTTAAAAGGAGTTCTAGTTTTGATTGCTGATGAAATTATATATGCTAGCAGTAAATCAACGGTAATCTAAAAAGAAATTTTCTCCTCTTTTGGTACTTCGATATTTGTTTTTATATTTTTTCTTTTTACAACTACTTCATTTTGCGGTTTTCTTATGCCATTATATGCACCCCTAGAGCCACCTTCTTTTATAAGAAGCATGTCTATGAGCTTATCTGCGTAAAAAGTCGCATAGACAAGATCGCCCTTATCGTAATAATATCTGTTTGCACAAAAATTTGCTTTGTTTAGTTTGTGATTTTTCACATCGCTGGCTACTATCTCGTAGCAGTATTTCAAATCTTTATAGCTGACATCTTTTATGAAGCCTTTGATGGAGCTTTTTGCAGGTGTAGTTTTACTGGCTTGCCTTGGTTGCTTGTGGACTGGTGGATTATCATCAAAAAATGAACATCCCAAAAACATAGTGGCTACTGATAGAGGAAGTAAAATTTTAGCTTTCATCTTTTCTCCTTAATATAAAGAGCAAAGTATAGCTTTTAAGATTAAATAAAATTTGCGAGTTTTTAAAATTTGAGTTTTGTGCTTACATTAATATGTTTAAATTTCTTGGGAGAGCTCCCAAGAAATTTAAGCTGATACATTTAAGACGTTACCGCCAAGCTCGGCGATCTTTTTATCAAGCGTCTCAAGCGTCTTTTCGATAGTTTTTTGTGAAATTTCAGGTAGCTCTCCACCCCAAATTTTCTTTGCGTCCTCAAAGCCCTTTGCCACGCCCTCTCTACCAGCTTTTAGCTTCTCTACATCATCACCTGCGCCATTTAGCACAAAGCCAGCTATCCTCTCGGCTGTATTTGAGATGCCAAAAAAGCCATTTTCACTAACTAGCTCGCTTGCCTCATCGCTACTTAGCTCTCCTAGAGCTTTGCCGTTGTAGCCGATGCCTGCTAGATCAAGTCCAGCTAAAATGTCTGATAAATTTTCAGGTACGTTAAAGCTTAGGCCGCCTTGTGCTAGTAAATTTGAGCTAGCGCTTTGAGTGATCTCTTTTTGATACTGCAACAAGTAGCTATTTGATATCTCTTTTGCACTTAAATTTGAAACATCGGACTGCTTTTTAGAAACCTCTTTTTCATCTTTGTGAAGTGAAATTTCTGATTTTACATTTTCTTTTACGCTTGAAGTGTTATATGAACTTGCGATTTGACTGATTTGCATATTTGACTCCTCTAAGTTTATAAAAACTATATCGCCAAAAGGTGGAATTTATTTAGGGTAAAGCGGGAGAGCTCCCGCTGTGATTATTTACCAAGTGTTGCGTTTAACATCCAGATGGCTTTTTCAAATTTAGCTATTTGATCTTGTGCGTACATCTGAGTTGTTGTGTCGCCCTCTGCAAGCTCATCAAGCTTTTTAAACTCACCCAAAAGGTGCTTGTAGTCGGCCAAAACGATCTCTAAAACTTCAGTTGGAGTGTAGTTCTCTTTTGGCTCATGTTTGATGTGGGCGACTTTTGCTAACTCCTCAGCCTTGACTATAGGTCTTCCACCAAGCATAAGAGCTCTCTCAGCTGCGTCATCAAAAATCTCGCTCATATCCTCATAAGCTTTTTCTGTATATTCATGGACGCTAAAAAATTGAATACCTTTTACATTCCAGTGAAGATCGTGAAATTTGATGTAAAGTGCGTTTGCATCGGCTTGAATTGTATTTAACTGTAAAATAACTTTTGACATTTTGTCTCCTTCTTTATTATTTAAATGTGATGAAATTATATGCAGTCAGAGTTAATCGTTGGTTAATCAAATAATAATTTTTATTATTTGATATAAATTTTGGCTACAAAATAAATTTATCTTGTAGCCAGAAGTAGAATTTGCAAATTTGCTTATTTTTTATATGGCGTAGTTTTGTAGCCCTGCTCGATCAAGCTGCCCATACCGCCGTCTAAATTTATAATATTTAGATCAGCACTATCGATAGCAGCTGCTGCGGCCGCACTTCTTCTACCGCTTCTGCAAATAAGCGCGATAGGCTTTTTGATATCGACCGCCTTTGAGAGCTCACCAAAAAATGACTCTTTTCGACTTGGGTCAAAAGTGATAGTCTTTGCACCTGCGATGATACCCGTATCTTGCCACTCAGATGGAGTTCTTATATCAACGATCTGATCGTAATTTTTTATCACATCTGGAGTCACAGGAATGGTTTTAACGTCAGCAGACAACATAGAACAAACAGCTCCTAAAAGTAAAATTTTTTTCATCTACTCTCCTTAAATAAATTTTTGAAATGTTAGCATGGATTATTAAATATATAAAATTTTTGTTGATAAATTTTATCGATGATGAAGAAATGTAAATAATACAATTAAGAAAGAAATTTTACATATCAAAGCTACTTATAAAAGAATATAAATTTAAATATAAAAGATTTAAACACTCTACAAAAGATTGTTATTGCATGGTGTTAAAAGAAGAAGTGGTGTCCCCAGCGAGGTTCGAACTCACGACCTCAGAATTAGGAATTCTGCGCTCTATCCAGCTGAGCTATGAGGACAAATTTGTAAGATAGTTTAAATTTTATCCAAGTAGTTAAATTTTAAAGGGCAGATCGCTCTGCCCTATTTTTGGCTAATTAGCCATTTCTCTTTTTAATGATCTCTTCACTTACGTTTTTAGGAACTTCTTCGTAGTGATCAAATTCCATAGAGTAAGTCGCACGACCTTGAGTCATTGAGCGAAGATCTGTTGAGTAGCCAAACATTTGAGCTAGCGGACAATAAGCTGCAATGATTTTTACACCATTTCTATCATCCATTGAATTTACTTGGCCACGGCGCTTGTTAAGGTCACCAATAACATCACCCATATACTCTTCTGGAGTCTCGACTTCAACTTTCATCATAGGCTCAAGGATAACCGCACCTGCTTTTCTAGCGCCCTCTTTAAAGCCCATTGAAGCAGCAAGTTTAAATGCCATTTCAGATGAGTCAACTTCGTGGTAACTACCATCGAAAAGTGTAACTTTAACATCTTCAACTGGATATCCAGCAAGAACACCGCTTTGAAGCGCTTCTTTACAACCTTTTTCAACAGCTGGGATGTACTCTTTTGGAACAACACCACCTTTGATATCGTTAACAAATTCAAATCCGCTAGCAGCTGGAAGTGGCTCGATGCGTAAGAATACGTGACCATATTGACCACGACCACCTGATTGTTTAGCATACTTATACTCTTGCTCAACTGCCTTACGGATAGTCTCGCGGTAAGCAACTTGTGGCTGACCAACTTCAGCATCAACTTTAAATTCACGAAGCATACGATCAACAATGATCTCTAGGTGAAGCTCACCCATACCGCTAATGATAGTTTGTCCGCTCTCTTCATCAGTGCTAACTCTAAAACTTGGATCTTCTTGAGCTAGTTTTTGAAGAGCTATCGCCATCTTCTCTTGATCTGCTTTTGTTTTTGGCTCAACTGCAACGCTAATAACTGGCTCTGGGAAGTCCATTCTCTCAAGGATAACTTTATCTTTTTCGCTTGCAAGAGTATCACCAGTTAGAGTATTTTTTAGACCAACAACAGCACCGATTTCACCAGCAAAAAGCTCAGTAATCTCTTCACGTTTATTTGAGTGCATTTTTAGTAAGCGGCCGATTCTCTCTTTGCAGTCTTGAACTGTGTTGTAAGCGTAGCTACCACTTTCAAGGCTTCCTCTATAAACACGGATAAATGTTAGCTGTCCAACAAATGGGTCAGTCATGATCTTAAACGCAAGAGCAGCAAATTCGCCATCATCTGTACTTTCAACAGTCACTTCAGTACCATCTTCATAAACACCATTTATCGCTGCGATCTCATCTGGAGCTGGTAAATAATCAACAACAGCATCAAGTAGAGGCTGGATGCCTTTGTTCTTAAACGCAGTTCCGCAAAGCATAGGCGTGATAGTCATTCTTAAGCAGCCTGCTTTTATACCTTTTTTGATCTCTTCTTCAGTTAGCTCTTCGCCTGCAAAGAATTTCTCCATCAAGCTGTCGTCTGTCTCAGAAACAGCTTCGATTAGTTTTGCGCGGTATTCTTCAGCCTTATCTTTAACTTCAGCTGGAATTTCTTCCTCAACATAATCAGTTGGCTTTTTCTCGTCATTCCAAACGTATGCTTTCATTCTTACAAGATCAACCACGCCTTTAAAGTTATCTTCTGCACCGATTGGAATTTGAATAGGCACTGGATTTGCTTTTAATCTTTCTCTGATCTGCTCTTCAACTCTAAAGAAATTTGCACCAATTCTGTCCATTTTATTGACAAAAACGATTCTTGGTACGTGATATTTGTTTGCTTGTCTCCAAACAGTTTCAGACTGTGGCTGAACACCACCAACAGAACAAAATACTGAAACAGCACCGTCAAGAACACGCATAGAACGCTCAACTTCAATTGTGAAGTCAACGTGTCCCGGAGTGTCGATTAGGTTTACTTGGTAGCCCTTCCAAAACGCTGTAGTTGCAGCTGATGTAATAGTAATACCACGCTCTTTTTCTTGCTCCATCCAGTCCATAGTAGCAGCGCCATCATGAACCTCACCTATCTTATGGCTCATACCAGTGAAGAATAAAATTCTCTCACTGGTAGTTGTTTTTCCAGCATCAATGTGAGCCGCAATACCGATATTTCTTACCTTATGTAAAGGCGTTTTTCTCTCTGCCATACTAATTCTTTCTTACCAGCGGTAGTGAGCAAATGCTTTATTAGCCTCTGCCATCTTGTAAGTATCTTCCTTCTTCTTGAAAGATGCACCTTTTGAATTTGCCGCATCTAAAAGCTCATTTGCTAGTTTATCAACCATTGTTCTTTCGCTTCTTTTTCTAGCAAAAGTTATAAGCCAGCGGATAGCAAGAGCTTGTTGGCGAGCTGGACGAACCTCAACTGGTACTTGATAAGTAGCACCACCAACACGGCGTGATTTAACTTCTAAAATAGGTTTTACATTTTCGATAGCGTCGTTAAAAACGTCGATGCCTTTAACCTCAGCATTTTTCTTTTCGATAGCTTTAATAGCACCATACATTATCTCTGTAGCGACGCTTTTTTTGCCATCATACATAAGAGAATTAATAAATTTAGTGATTATTTTATTTCCGTAAATCGGATCAGGTAAAACTTCCCTTACAGGAGCTTTTCTTCTTCTCATTTTGATTTTTCCTTCAAATTTTTATGAAATTTTACTCAAACGTTTGCAAATTTAAGCAACGTCTGCGAACCTAATTTTTTACTTTTTTGGAGCAGCAGTGCCAGCTTTAGGGCGTTTTGCACCATATTTAGAACGAGAAACTGTTCTTTTTGCAACACCAGCAGTATCAAGTGCACCACGAACGATGTGATATTTAACACCTGGTAAGTCTTTAACCCTACCGCCGCGAACTAAAACGATACTGTGTTCTTGTAGGTTGTGACCTTCACCGCCGATATAGCTGATGACTTCAAAACCGCTTGTAAGCCTAACTTTGGCAACTTTCCTCAAAGCTGAGTTTGGTTTTTTAGGAGTTGTAGTATAAACCCTAGTGCAAACTCCTCTTCTTTGAGGGCACTCTTTTAACGCTGGAGATTTTGACTTAACAGTCACTTTCTTGCGTTCATTTCTGACCAATTGATTTATGGTTGGCACAATAATTCCTTTCAACTAAATTTATTAAAAAGACCTAATTTTATTTAAAAAAAGCTTAAATAACGGTTAATAAGTTGGAGTTATTCATACGTTCCTTTTTTGATAAAACCACTGTCATCTTTTAAAATTTCACCCTTTGCAACGACAAATTTAATCTCAAATTTCTCATCGATTAGCAAAATATCTGCATCGAAATTTTCTTTTATCTCGCCTTTTTTATTTTGCAAAGCCACACTTTTTGCCACGTTTGTCGTAAAATATGGCAACGCCTCTTCGATACTAAAGTCATCTTTTACGAAATTTATAAACTCTTCATATAAGCTCTTGACGCTAGCGATGCCAATCTTTAGTAAATTTCCGTCGCTATCATAGCTAGAGTAGCTACCAAAGCCATCTGAGCTAATTGTTATCTTATTTGTCGGTAAATTCTCTTTTTTGATACGCTTTACAGCTTCAAGTGGCGTAAGTCCTGGCATGCAGGTAAAGTCGATATAGCCGCCATCTTTTATAAATTTAAAGCTTTGTTTAAAAAGCTCCTCGTTTCTATTTACGTGCGTTGGCTGAAATAGCGTAATAGGCATGTCGTACTCATTTAGCACTTCGTAAATCAAATTTATGCCCTTTTTGCCGTCACCCATGTGAAGCGTGGTGTGTCCTGACTTTGAGCTGATCATACCAGCCACCCTGCCAGCGGAGACTATGTGAGCTAGCTCATCTTTGCTCACGCTTGATGAGCGGTGGTCGCTTATGGCTAGCTTGGTGCCAATTATCGGATCAACAAAGACAATATCTTTTTCGATCTCGCCAGTTATGGTTGGCGTTTTAGAGCTGTATGCGCCAGTGTGAGCGTAGCATGTGATACCCTCGTCGTTTAGTGCGTGTGCTTTTGCGACTAAATTTTCAACGCTTCTTGTCGTGCTGTCAGTTCCAAGTAGTCCAACAGCTGTCGTTATGCCAGCTTCTATTAAATTTGATAGCATGATCTCAGGCACCCTAGTCTTAAAGCCGCCCTCTCCGCCTCCTCCAGTGATATGCACATGCTTATCGATGAGACCTGGTATGGCTACTAAATTTGAAGCGTCGATCACCTTTACATTTGGTAAATTTGGCTCTAAATTTTCAGCTATGCAGACGATCTTGCCATTACATATAAATATATCTTTTTTACCAAGAAATTTTGGCGAGTAAATTTTGGCGTTTTTTATAAGTATCATTTGGTGTCCTTGTTTATCTTAGCTATGCCGATGCCAGTAAGTGCTAAAATGATTGCAAAGACAACGCCCATGTAGTTTAGTATCGCCCATGGTAAATACTCTACCGTTGGCACGCCAAGCGTGGCTGTCATATATGCACCTGCTGCTGACCAAGGGATGAGTGGGACGATCACGGTGCCAGAGTCTTCAAGTGTTCTTGATAGGTTTTTGGCTGCTAAATTTTTCTCTTTATAAAAGTCTTTAAACATCTCGCCAGGGATGAGGATAGAAAGATATGAGCTACCTGTGACAAATGCAACAGTTAGGCATGAGCCGATGGTTGAGATGATGACGCCTGCTGTTGATTTGACCTTTGCCATGATGGTGTGAAGCACCTTTGTAAGCATGCCAGTTTTTGAGATGATACCAGCAAAGCCCATAGCGCAGATGACTAGGATGGTGGTTGAATTTACCGAGCTCACGCCGCCTCTGTTTAGAAGCTTCGTGATATCTTTTGAAAACTCCATATTAATGCCGCTCATCGTGACGTTAAAGCCAGTCATCACTGAGATAAAGCCATTTTTAAGGCTAAAATCTTGAACGATCACACCAAGAAGCACTGAAAATAGAGATGCGATGATCATGACAGGTATCGTTGGCCACTTTAGCACCGAGCCAGCCAAGACAAAAAGCACAGGCAAAAGTAAGATGATGTTCCAGTGAAAAATTTTATCAAGCTGACCTTGAAGCGCCAAAACCGACTCTGAAACATTTGCGCCACTACTTGCAGCCTCGCTACCGAAAAATAGATAAGCCGCTATCGCAACAATAGTTGCTGGGATAGTTGTATAAAACATATGTCTGATGTGCTCATAAAGCTCGCTTCCAGCTGCTATCGGAGCTAGATTTGTCGTATCTGAGAGCGGAGAGAGCTTATCGCCAAAGTATGCTCCTGCAACTACCGCGCCAGCAGTTGCCGCTAAATTTACATCAAGACCTTGAGCTATGCCCATAATAGCGACGCCAACTGTGCCAGCAGAACCCCAAGATGTGCCAGTTACAGTTGAGATGATTGCTGCGATGACAAAAGCAGTTAGGACTAGATATTGCGGACTTATAAGATCCACACCGTAGTAGATGATCATAGGTATAGTGCCTGAAAATACCCACGATCCAATAAGCAGACCGACTGCCCAAAGTATCATAAGCGCTGGCAGTGAGCTTGAAATTTTCTCTATCACTCCTTCTTGAAGCTCGCTCCAGCTATATCCTAGTCTCCAAGCGATGCCACCAGCCACAAGAGCAGCGATAAGGATGATAGGCTCGACCTTTAGCTTCATATAACCAACGCCAAGCGCAAGGCCTACGATCATAACCAAGATAGGCGTAAGGGCCAGCAGAAACGAAGGCTCTTTTTTTATAGAGTTCATCATGTGTCCTTTAAATTTGAGATACTTTTGAATTTAAAGGCTACAAACTTAAATTGTTATAAAAAAATAAAATAAAATTAAAATTTAAATAAAATGTGTGAAAATTTAGCACATTTGATATGTGCTAAATTTAGATCAGTCTTGCTTGATAGCGTATTTGCCGCTACCAGTCGAGATGATGCAAAGTGACATAGCGATATAAAGATATATAAGCTCTGCTTTAAAGCCATTTACATTAGTTAGTTCAAGTAAATTTGACAAACCAAAATATGAATACAAAATGACAAGACTAGAGCCAAAAACTAGGAGCGCGCCAAGCCTTGAGTAAAAGCCAACAGCGATCATTATAGGGGCTAAGACCTCGCTAAGATAGGCAAAATACGCCAGAAAACTAGGTAGCCCAGCATCAATTAAAATGCTCTTTACGCCGCCAACTCCGTGTAAAATTTTGCCAAAGCCGTGCATAAAAAGGCAAATTCCAAGACCTAAGCGTAGAAATAAGAGTCCAAGATCAACATTTTTCATAATATCTCCGTTACATATTTTTAGTTAGGGATTTTATTTAATATTGATTAATGGCTTGTAAATTTTGAAATTTTGTAAATTTAAGTGGGAAATTTATGAGAGGTTTAAGCCCCAAAAGCGGGGCTTAATATATTAGTTTTCTTTGATCTTTATCTTTTTGTCTTTGTAAAAACCAGTACCAACTGGGATCATACGTCCAAGGATGACGTTCTCTTTTAGATCTTCAAGATAGTCAAATTTAGCAGCGATTGAAGCCTCTGTTAAGACCTTAGTTGTCTCTTGGAATGACGCAGCAGAGATCACACTATCACTTCCGATAGCCGCTCTTGTAACACCAAGAAGGATCGGTTCAGCGATAGCTGGCTCGCCACCCATTTTCATAATGCGCTCGTTCTCTTCTTTAAATTTGTTTCTTGAAACCATGTCGCCAACGATGAAATTTGTATTACCACTATCGACGATTTTGACTTGGCGAAGCATTTGAGAGACGATGATCTCGATATGTTTATCAGCGATCGCAACACCCTGGCGGCGATAAACTTGCTGAATTTCACTGATCAAATAGTAGTGAAGCGCCTTTTCACCTAGAATTCTTAAAATATCATGGCTTGAGATAAGTCCGTCTGTTAGTTTCTCACCAGCATGGACAAATTCGCCGTCTCTTACTTGGATCTGGCGGCTCTTCTCGATCAAATACTCAGCTGTCGTGCCATCTTCTGCTTGGATGATGATGCGCTCTTTTGAGCGAAGTGGCTTGTCAAATCTAACAACGCCATCGATCTCTGCAACGATAGCTGTATTTTTAGGGCGTCTTGCTTCAAATAGCTCACTAACTCTTGGAAGACCACCGGTAATGTCTTTTGACTTGGCAACAGCTTTTGGAGTCTTAGCCAAAATGTCAGCTTGAGCTACTTCGTCGCCACTTGACACAAAGATCGCAGTTTTTGGATCAAGCGGATACTTGATCAAATGTCCGCTCTTTGTAGTGATAATGATCGCTGGTTTTACGCCGCTTGGCAAATACTCGTTGATAACAAGACGTCTTTGACCAGTTGCCTCGTCAGCTTGCTCAGTCGCACTATATCCTGGCTCGATATCTTCAAAGCTAACCACACCAGCCTCCTCTGCGATAGTTGGAGTTGAGTATGGATCCCACTCAGCGATTATTAGCTTGTCATCTTTTTCAGGTAGTGAGACCACTGTCGCTCTTTCTACCGCATCATTATCTGATACTTGGATGATAGAATTTCTTGGGATGTAGTGGCGAACTGCCTCGCGTCCATCCTTGTCAGAGACGACAACAAAGAAGCCTTTTTCAGTTACTTTGTGACCTTTTTTGATATCTTTTAGTCTATCAAGGAAGTCACCTTTTAGTATGAAAAATTTAACAACACCATTTGCATCTGCGGTAATCTTTCTAGTTACTGGATCGCCATCTGAAATTTTAAGCTCACTAGCATAAGGGATACGATTTGGAACGTTCCAGCCCTCTTTTATGATCTCGACGATACTTTCGTTTTCTTTTACTTTGTCGCCATTTGCATAAGGGATATACATCTTGCCTTCGATCTTACCGCTAACGCCAGCTAGTTCGTTTGGTTTAGCAAGATCGTTTCTTCTGATGGTATATTTGATCTCTTCTTTTTTGCCTTTGATAACGATATTTACGTCTTCGTGAGCATATTCGATCTCGATTTTACCATCAATTGTTGATTTTATCTTTGGCTCAACAAGTAGCACAGCTGCACTTCTTCTGTTTGCAACGATTTTCTTGCCGTTGTTCTCGTATGTACTAAGGTTGTAATACCTAATAAAGCCCTCTTTTTGAGCGATGACTTGGCGGTCTTGTTGCTCAGTAGAAGCCGTACCACCAATGTGGAATGTTCTTAACGTTAGCTGAGTGCCTGGCTCGCCGATTGATTGAGCCGAGATGATACCGACAGCCTCGCCTGGTTTTACAAGTTTGCCCTCACCCAAATTTAAGCCGTAGCATTTTGCGCAAACGCCTTTTGGCGCCTTGCACGTGATAGGTGTTCTAATGCTTACTGATTTTATGCCAGCTTCTGTTATGGCCTTAGCTTTCTCTTCATCAAGCAATGTGCCTTCGCTAAATAAAATTTCATTTGTTATAGGATCGATCACATCATCTGCTAAAACACGGCCTAATACTCTCTCTTCAAGGCTCTCTATTAGCTCGCCACTCTCTGTGATATCTGTGATCTCAACGCCCTCGTGAGTACCGCAGTCGTGCATTGTGACTTTAACGTTTTGAGCAACGTCGATTAGTTTTCTTGTTAGGTAACCAGCGTTGGCAGTTTTTAGCGCGGTATCTGCAAGACCTTTTCTAGCTCCGTGGGTTGAGTTGAAGTACTCCATTATGTTTAGACCTTCACGGAAGTTTGAAATGATCGGTGTTTCGATGATCGAGCCATCTGGTTTTGCCATAAGACCACGCATACCAGCTAGCTGACGAATTTGCGCCGCACTACCTCTTGCACCTGAGTCAGCCATCATATAAATTGAGTTAAATCCGCCTTTATCACTTTGGATAAGTTTCATCATCTCGCTTGCAACACTGTTGTTTGTATCTGTCCAGATATCGATGATCTTGTTGTATCTCTCACTATCTGTTAAAAGACCAGCGCCGTATTGTTTTTGAATTTCACGAACTTTTTTCTTAGCTTCGTCGATATACTTTTGCTTGCTATCTGGCACGATGATGTCTGCGATAGAGATAGAAATTCCCGCTTTTGTAGCATATCTAAAACCTAAATTTTTAAGCTTATCAAGGAAGTCAGCCGTTACTTCAAGGCCGCCATTTCTATAAACATAATCAACCAAATTTGCAATATCTTTTTTCTTCATGATCTTATTCCACATATTTTCAGGGACAAAATCAGGTAGTATCGCTCTTAGGATCAAGCGACCAGCCGTTGTGAAGATGATCTTATTATCAACCATTGTCTTAATTTTAGCGTGAAGGCCAAGGGTATTAGCCTCCTCAGCGATCATTACTTCATCAACACTTGAGAAAATTTTATTTGCACCTTTTTCGTCATTTCTCTCTAAGCTTAGGTAATAAATTCCCAAAACCATATCTTGTGAAGGGACTGTGATAGCCTTACCACTTGCAGGAAGTAAGATGTTCATTGAGCTTAGCATCAAAATTTTACACTCAGCGATAGCCTCTTGAGATAGTGGCACGTGAACAGCCATTTGGTCGCCGTCGAAGTCAGCGTTGAACGCCGCACAAACTAGTGGGTGAAGCTGGATCGCCTTGCCCTCAACAAGCACTGGGTGAAACGCTTGGATAGAAAGCTTGTGAAGTGTCGGAGCACGGTTTAGCATGACTGGATAGTCTTTAACAACCTCTTCTAAACACTCCCAAACCTCATTTGTCTTATCTTCTATCATCTTTTTAGCTTGCTTAACGGTTGTCGCATAGCCTTTTTCTTCAAGGCGAGCAAGCAAATGTGGCTTAAATAGCTCTAAAGCCATCTTCTTTGGAAGACCGCACTGATCCATCTTTAGCTTTGGACCAACGACGATAACAGAACGTCCAGAGAAATCAACACGCTTACCTAGCAAATTCTGACGGAAGCGGCCTTGCTTACCTTTGATGATCTCGCTTAGTGATTTTAGTGGGCGCTTATTTGCGCCTTTTACTGCATTTGCTCTGCGGCCATTGTCAAATAGCGCATCAACAGCCTCTTGAAGCATTCTCTTTTCGTTTCTTATAATGATCTCAGGTGCGTCAAGCTCGAGCAGACGTTTTAGACGACTATTTCTATTTATTACACGGCGATATAGATCATTTACGTCCGAAACAGCAAATTTACCACCATCAAGATTAACAAGTGGTCTAAGATCAGGCGGAAGAACTGGTAAATTTGTTATCATCATCCACTCTGGGCGGTTGCCTGAATTTAAAAAGCTCTCGATAACCTTTAGACGTTTTACGATAGTCTTTTTCTTAGCCTCAGAATTTGTAGCCTCCATCTCTTCTTGTAGCTGATTTAAAATTTGAGTTAGATCAAGCTCAGCTAGCATATCATAGATGACCTCGCCACCCATTCTTGCCGTAAAGCCACTCTCTTCATATCTTGAAGCTAGGCTTTGGTATTGCTCCTCGTTTAGAACGTCATATTTTTCAACTTTTTTAGAATTTTCATTGTCATAATAAGCCTCGCCAGCATTATCAACAATATATGCCTCATAGTAAAGTACGCGCTCAAGATCTTTCATCTTGATACCAAGAAGTGCACCAATACGGCTTGGTAAGAAATTTACATACCAGATATGAGCCACTGGAGTTACAAGCTCGATGTGGCCCATGCGAGAGCGACGAACCTTAGATGTTGTTACTTCAACACCGCATTTTTCGCACTTGATGCCCTTATAACGCATCTTTTTATATTTACCGCAAAGACACTCGTAGTCGCGGATCGGTCCAAAAATTTTGGCACAAAATAAGCCATCACGCTCAGGTTTTAGCGTGCGGTAGTTGATAGTTTCTGGTTTTTTAACCTCGCCATAACTCCAAGATTTTATCTTCTCAGGACTTGCTAAACGAAGTTGAAAAGCTTCAAAATCACGAGGTCTATGCTCTTCTTTTATCTCAACTGGTTTTAAATTAGTTAGTTTCATTTGTCTCATCCTCATCATATACTTCCACATCAAGAGCTAGTGATTTTAGCTCGTTTGTTAGAACAAAGAACGTCTCAGGGATACCAGTCTCAGGAACGTTTTCACCTCTTGTTAAAGCTTTGTAAGCAGAAAGTCTTCCCTCGACATCGTCTGATTTTACAGTTAGCATCTCTCTTAGTGTATGAGCAGCACCATAAGCCTCAAGTGCCCAAACCTCCATCTCACCAAACCTTTGACCACCAAATAGCGCCTTACCGCCGACTGGTTGTTGTGTAACAAGGCTATATGGTCCAGTACTTCTTGCGTGAACTTTTTCATCAACCAAGTGGTGAAGTTTTAGCATATACATACAACCAACATTAACGCGTTCTCTTATCTTTGAGCCTGTGCGTCCGTCATATAGCTCAGTTTTGCCGTCACTATCTATCTTTGCCATCTCAAATAACTTTGCAAATTCGTCAGCCTTAACGCCTTCAAAAATCGGAGTTGCAAATCTTACGCCATTACTCCAGTCTTTTGCATACTCAAGAAGCTTCTCATCGCTCATCTTACCAAGAGCTTTTTTAGCGTCCATTAGCTTAGCAACGCTTGCGATCTCTATCATCTTAGCTCTTAGCTCTTTTATCCACTCGCCCTTTTTGGTCTCAAAAATTTGATTAATCTGCTCGCCTAAGCGGTAACCAACAAGACCAAGGTGGCTCTCTAAAATTTGACCGATATTCATACGGCTTGGAACGCCTAGTGGGTTTAGCACGATATCTACGATCTGTCCGCTTGGAAGATAAGGCATATCGACCTCTCTAACTATATTTGAAACGATACCTTTGTTGCCGTGACGTCCAGCCATCTTATCGCCAACTTTTAGTTTGCGTTTTGTAGCTATATAAACTTTTACAAGTTTTACAACGCCGCTTGGTAAAATGTCATCTTTCTCTAAAATTTCTATCTTAGCGTCGTGCTCTTCTTTAAGCTTTTTCTTCTCATTTTGGAAGTAATTTTTTAGCTCATCATATTTCTTTTGGATATCTTTTGAAAAGCTCTTTACGATAGCATTTAGGGTAAATCTGTTGATATTCTCAAAGTCAGCTTTGTTAATCTTTGAGCCCTTTTTATACTCTTTTTTATTTACCTCTTGATCACTCGCTAGTGGGTTTTTAGAAAGAAGCGCTGTGACTTTTAGCATCTCTTCGCGATCTAGCATAAGCAATCTATCGTGGTGCTCTTTTTCTAAAAGCGTCTTTTCTTCTTCGTAGGCTTTGTTTGTTCTGCTATCTTTTTCATAACCTTTTTTGGTAAAAATTTTAACATCAACAACCACGCCTTCCATCGAAGCTGAAGCATAGAGTGATTTATTTACAACGTGACCAGCTTTTTCGCCAAAGATCGCACGCAAAAGTCTTTCTTCAGGAGTTGGCTTAACTTCGCCTTTTGGAGATACTTTGCCAACAAGGATCATGCCAGGCTTGATCTCTGTACCGATTTTAACAATACCACTTTCATCAAGGTGCATAAGCTCCTCTTCTTTGACGTTTGGTATATCTTTTGTTATCTCTTCAACGCCGTCTTTTAGCTCACGAGCCTCGATCTCTTTTTCGTAGATGTGAACGCTCGTAAAGGCATCTTCACGTATCATTTTTTCACTAATGACGATTGCGTCCTCGTAGTTGTAGCCGTTCCAAGGCATAAATGCGATTAGTGCGTTTTTACCGATAGCTAGCTCGCCTTTTTCCATGCTTGGACCATCAGCTATGATTTGATTAGTAACGATCTCATCGCCTTTTTTAACGATAGGATGTTGTGAAAATGTCGTATTTTGGTTTGTTCTCAAATTTTTCTCTAAAGAGTAGTGATCGATATATGGACCAGCTTCATCTTCACCAAGGATAAAGATATTTTTATTATCGACCTTTTCAACCACGCCGCCTCGTTTTGCTTTTACGCTCTCCCAAGCATCTCTTGCGATAACACTCTCCATACCTGTTCCAACGATAGGAGCAGTTGAACGAAGTAGTGGCACCGCTTGACGCTGCATGTTTGATCCCATAAGCGCACGGTTAGCGTCGTCGTGCTCTAGGAAAGGGATAAGCGAAGCCGCAACACCGGCTATCATACCAGAGCAAAGGTCGATCAAGGTAACATCTTCTCTACGAGCAAGCATCATCTCGCCCTCTTTTCTAACCTCGATCAAATCCTCAACAATATGTCCATTTTCATCAAGCTTAGTTGATGCTGGAGCGATAACATTGCCCTCTTCTTGAGTCGCTGTTAGATAGACTATCTCATCAGTCACTTTGCCATCGACGACCTTTTTATAAGGCGCCTCAACAAAGCCAAGGTCATTTACTTTTGCATAAGTTGAAAGAGTGTTTATAAGACCGATATTTTGACCTTCTGGGGTCTCAACTGGACAAATTCTGCCGTAGTGAGTTGGGTGAACGTCACGCACCTCAAATCCAGCACGCTCTTTTACCAAGCCACCCTCGCCAAGTGCAGATAGACGGCGCTTGTGAGTAACCTCACTAAGTGGGTTTGTCTGATCCATAAACTGGCTTAGCTGACCGCCTGTGAAAAATTCCATAATTGTCGCTGTGATCATTTTTGGATTGATAAGATCATAAGGCATGATCTCATCAGTATTGTTGCTTAGACTTGTAAATTTATCACGGATAGCCTTTTGCATCTTAACAAAACCAAGGTGAAGCTCGCTAGCAAGCAGCTCACCGATCGATCTTATACGGCGATTACCAAGGTGATCGCGGTCATCAATGTGACCTTGTCCATTTTTAACTTTTATAAGATATTTTGCAGTTTTGATGATATCTTCGCTAGTTAGTAACGTAACATACTCTGGCACATCAAGTGAGAGCTTATGGTTCATCTTCATACGACCAACTTTTGTTAAGTCATATCTTTCAGGGTTAAATAATATATCATTTACAAAGCTTTTTGCGGCCTCTTTAACTACTGGCTCGCCAGGTCTCATAACCTTATAAATTCTAATCGCAGCAAGGTCATTTTCATCATCAACGCCCTCAGTTTGTTTTAAAACTTTAAGCATGTCATTGTCAGCGATAAATGAATTTATAATAGCGTCGTCAACACCAGCTGCAGAGTTGTTTATGATCTCGATACTTTCATGCTCAGCTAAAATTTTTGCAAGTTTATTTTCATCAAGAGCAGATAGTGTGTCATATAAAATTTCACCGCTTTCTGTGTTTATCACAGGGTTTGCCAAATATCTGCCGATAAGTGCTTCGATCGGATACTCGACAAATTTAATGCCATCTTCGATTAATTTATCAGCTTTTTTCTTTGTTAGACGCTTGCCAGCTTGGTGAAGAACCTCTCCATCTTCATTTTTTATATCATATTCAACTCTTCCTAGATAATCCTCTGGATTGAAAAGAGTTAAAAATTTATTATTTTTAATAACTAAATTTTGTATCGGATAAAATAGCTTAATAATGTCTTGTTTTTTATATCCTAATGCCCTAAACAAGATAGTTACAGGCACTTTTCTACGCTTATTTATCCTAACATATAAAATGTCTTTTGTGTCATATTCAAAGTGTAGCCAAGAGCCACGATCTGGGATTATTTGGGCTGTATAGATAAGTTTATTTGCAACAGTCGCACTCTCTTCTTGCTTAAAGATAACGCCAGGGCTTCTATGAAGTTGATTTACAACAACACGCTCAACACCATTTATAATAAATGAAATTCTATCTGTCATCAACGGAATTTCACGTATGAAAATTTCTTGCTCTTTTATATCTTTAACGCCAACTTTATCACCAGTCTTATCATCTTTCTCATGGACGATAAGGCGTATTTTCATCTTTAAATTTACAGAGTATGTAAGACCTCTTTCTATGCACTCTCTGATTGTATATTTTGGTTTTCCAATCTCTGAACTAACATATTCTAAAGTCAAACGATTTTGCGGATCATGTATAGGAAAAATCGATTTAAAAACTTTTTCGATACCGCTTTCTGTCTGATTGTTATTTAGATTTAAAAAATTATCAAAGCTCTTTTTTTGTAGTTGTAGTAGGTTCGGAACGTCTATCTCTTTAACGACATTAGAGAAGTCAACTCTAAGACGATTTCCTGAGTATAAGCTATTTAACATTGCATCTACCTCGTGGTAATTTTGAAAGAAAAGTATAGCCTTTTAACAAGGCATCTAAAATTTAAAAAAGAGAGAGCCTCTGCCCTCTCTTGAAATATTAAGCCTAAATAATAAAAAATTATTTAAGTTCAACCTTAGCACCAGCCTCTTCAAGCTCTTTTTTAGCTGCTTCAGCTTCATCTTTGCTAACGCCTTCTTTAAGAACAGATGGAGTTCCCTCAACTGCGTCTTTAGCCTCTTTAAGACCAAGACCAGTAAGTGCTCTAACAACCTTAATAACGTTGATTTTCTTATCACCAGAATCAACAAGAACGATATTAAATTCTGTTTTTTCTTCAGCAGCAGCTGCACCACCAGCAGCAGCTGCACCACCAGCTACCATTACAGGAGCTGCACTAACGCCAAATTTCTCTTCAAACTCTTTAACAAGTTCGCTAAGTTCAAGTACAGAAAGATTAGATATAAACTCTAATACGTCTTCTTTTGTAATTGCCATTTTTTAATCCTTATTATTTTTTAATTTAATTAAGCTGATTGTTCTTTTTTCTCTTTAAGCGCATTCAAACCAATTGTGAAATTTTGAATTGGCGCATTCCAAACTTGCAAAAGCATCGCAATAAGCTCATCACGGCTAGGCATTTTAGATAGAGCTTTAACTTTATCAACGCTTGCAACTTCGCCATCAATATATGCTGTTTTAATTTTGAAAAGGTCAGCATTAGCCTCTTCAAATTTTGCGGCTACTTTAGTTACTGCTAATTGATCTTCACTCCAAAGATAGATGTTTGTATCTTTAAGTTCCATTCCGACTTTATCAGAATTTTTAAGAGCAATATTTGCAAGAGTATTTTTAATAACTTGAACTTTTACATTTTGTTCTTTTGCAGAATTTCTTAAAACTTCAAGTTTTTTAACTGAAAGACCACGATAGTCACAAACTACAATAGCTTCAGCAGTTTTAAATTCACTCTCTAATTTTGCAACAACTTCAGTTTTTTCGTTACGTGTCACTTTTTCTCCTTTCCGACCGGTAATTTCAAGCAGAGCGGGTCGAATCAATTAAGCCCAATGGCCTCGGCTATCTCCAATCTAAGATATAAATTTGTCTAAATTCTTATTTTAAGTCCATAACCTCTTGAGTATCAAGAGCTACAGAAGGGCTCATTGTTAATGACAATGAAGCATTTTTTACATATCTACCTTTTGCAGTCGCAGGTTTATGCTTATTAATAGCTTTAATAAATGTTGAAATATTTTCATTTAATTGTTCTTTAGTAAAATTGACCTTACCAAGACCTGCGTGTATATTTCCTTGCTTATCAACACGGAAATTTACTTGACCACTTTTTGCATTATTAACAGCTTGTGCAACATCCATTGTAACTGTTCCAGTTTTTGGATTTGGCATTAGACCTTTAGGTCCTAAAATTCTACCGACTTTACCTACAAGACCCATTAAATTTGGAGTAGCTATAAGAACATCAAAATTCATTACACCTTTTTGAATATCCTCAACTAGATCATCAGCACCAACTATGTCAGCACCAGCAGCTTTTGCCTCATCAGCTTTAGCGTCTTTTGCTATAACAGCAACTCTTACAACTTTACCTGTACCAGCAGGTAAAACAACTGAACCACGAACCATTTGGTCAGCATGTCTTGGATCAACATTTAATTTCAATGCAATCTCAACTGTCTCATTAAATTTAGCAGAAGCTAAAGTTTTAACTGTATCGATAGCCTCACTAAGGTTATAAATTTTATCTTGCTCTACTTTTTTGAGCAATTCTTGAAATCTCTTACTAGTTTTTCCCATAAATTTCTCCGCATATAAATTGCTTCCGTCTTTTGAAAATCAACCTGACGGTAAAGGTTTTAGTCTATTACTTCGACACCCATTGAACGAGCTGAACCAGCAATAATCTTAGCTGCTTGCTCTTTATCGTTTGTATTTAAATCAACAAGTTTTTTCTCAACTATTTCTAAAACTTGAGCTTTTGTTAATTTACCTACTTTATTTTTTAAAGGATTATCTGTTCCTTTTGTTATACCTGCAGCCTTTTTGATAAGGTCCGTAGCAGGTGGTTGTTTTGTGATAAATGTAAAACTTTTATCAGCATAAACAGTAATAACAACTGGGATATTAAATCCAACCATATCTTTTGTTTTTTCATTAAAGGCTTTACAAAATTCCATAATATTAACGCCTTTTTGTCCTAATGCTGGACCAACTGGCGGGCTAGGATTTGCTTTTGTTGCGGCAATTTGTAATTTTATTTCACCTATAACTTTTTTAGCCATTTCTTGCTCCTTAAATTATCTTCTCAACTTGTGAATACAAAATATCAACAGGGGTACTTCTACCAAAAATAGAAACATTGAGTCTAAGCTTGCCATGTATCATATCGTATTCTTCAACGATACCTGTAAAGTTAGCAAAAGGACCTTCTGTTATGCGAACGCTTTCACCATCCTCAAAAAATATTTTAGGTTTTGGTGCCGCTCTTTTTTGAACTTTCTCCAAGATAGTATTTATATCTTTTTCAGTCAATGGTGTAGGCTTTTTAGCCTCACCGATAAAACGTCCAACCTTTGGCAAAGACTGAATCTTATGCCAAAGAGCTGTATCAAGATCTAAACATGCAAAAGCATATCCAGGATAAAGAGTTCTTTCATTAATTTTTTGCTTACCGTTTTTTATCTCTATTACGTCTTCTGTTGGAACTATAACTTCTTTTAGTTGATCTTCAATACCGTGATCTCTAACTAAATTTTCAATTCCTCTTTTTACTGCCATTTCGCTACCAGCGTAAGTTTGTATAGCATACCATTTATGTGACATTATTTTTCCTTATCCTATATAACTTTAGAAAGAACAAAGGACATAATGACATCAACAAGAGCTAAAAAAAGTGAAACAACAGCGACCACGATAAAAACTGCAATAAAAGCATTTCTAATTTGTTCTTTAGTAGGAAAGATAACTTTCATTATTTCCAATTTAGATAGCTTTATATAATTTATAAATTTTTCCATAATCTTAACCTTAATTGTGGCAGGGCAAGAGGGATTCGAACCCCCAACCATTGGATTTGGAATCCAGCGCTCTACCGTTGGAGCTATTGCCCTAATAGCTACTTATTCTTAATTAGCTTTTTAACTTAACTTCTTTATGAACAGTATGTTTTTTTAATCTTGGGCAATATTTTTTGAGCTCAACCTTATCTGTAGTGGTTTTGCTGTTTTTTGTAGTAGTATAATTGATATCACCACACTCAGAGCATTTTAAACCGATTTTAATTCTCATATATATTCCTTATAGAAAGCCAAAGGGTTTCCCCTTTGGCATAATTTTATAAATTAACCAAGTATTTTTGAAACAACACCTGAACCAACAGTTCTACCACCTTCACGGATAGCAAAACGAGTACCTTCTTCAAGTGCAACTGGAGCGATAAGCTCAACAGAAATTCTTACGTTATCACCTGGCATAACCATCTCTGTGCCTTCTGGTAATGTAATAGAACCAGTAACGTCAGTTGTTCTTACGTAGAATTGTGGTCTATAGTTGTTAAAGAAAGGAGTGTGGCGACCGCCCTCTTCTTTAGTTAGAATATAAACCTCACCCTCAAATTTTGTGTGAGGAGTAATTGATTTAGGTTTGCAAAGAACCATACCACGTTCAACGTCTTCTTTTTTAGTACCACGAAGAAGAACACCAACGTTATCGCCAGCTTCACCTTGATCCATCTCTTTTCTAAACATCTCAACACCAGTAACTGTTGTTGTTTGTGTAGGTTTGATACCAACGATTTCTATTGTGTCGCCAACTTTTACAACACCTTTCTCAATTCTACCTGTTACAACTGTACCACGACCTGAAATTGAGAAAACATCTTCGATTGGCATAAGAAGATCTTTATCTGTAGCACGAACTGGAGTTGGGATATAGCTATCAACCGCATCCATTAGTTCCATAATTTTTGCTGACCATTCGCCGTCTTGTCCAGCTTTTGCCTCTTCAAGAGCTTTAAGTGCTGAACCAGAAACTATTGGAGTATCATCACCTGGAAAATTATACTCGTTAAGTA
Organism: Campylobacter concisus; assembly: GCF_003048835.2. NCBI lineage: Bacteria > Pseudomonadati > Campylobacterota > Epsilonproteobacteria > Campylobacterales > Campylobacteraceae > Campylobacter > Campylobacter concisus. The sequence continues at coordinate 1,329,519 of NZ_CP060705.1, forward strand.
GTTCGCGAATTTCCATTTCAACTAGTTCAAGTAACTCAGCGTCATCAACCATATCTGCTTTGTTCATGAAAACAACGATATAAGGAACACCAACTTGGCGAGATAACAAAATGTGCTCTCTTGTTTGTGGCATTGGGCCGTCTGCTGCAGAAACAACTAGAATAGCGCCGTCCATTTGAGCAGCACCTGTAATCATGTTTTTTACATAGTCGGCGTGGCCTGGGCAGTCAACGTGAGCATAGTGACGTTTTTCTGTCTCATACTCAATGTGTGAAGTAGCAATTGTAATACCACGCTCTTTCTCTTCTGGAGCATTATCAATATTATCATAATCTTTTAGCTCAGCAAGACCTTTGCGTGAAAGAACAGCAGATATTGCAGCTGTTAAAGTAGTTTTACCATGGTCAACGTGACCGATAGTGCCTATGTTTACGTGTGGCTTGTTGCGTGAAAATTTTTCTTTAGCCATCTTTTCCTCCGTTATGATATGTGTCTTTATCTAAATTCAAATTCGTATAGTAATATAAAATCATATAAACCAGTGGAGCTCATAGCGGGACTTGAACCCGCGACCTCTTCCTTACCAAGGAAGTGCTCTACCTCTGAGCCATATGAGCGAAAAACGCTTGGCTGAGATGATTTTAATCAACATACAAACAACTAAAAATTCATGAAAATAAAGATGGAATAACTGTGTTTAGTAAAATCTAGATACAGCTCCCAGTTTACTTTCCCAAATTTTGGAGCGGGAAACGGGGCTCGAACCCGCGACCCTCAGCTTGGAAGGCTGATGCTCTAGCCAACTGAGCTACTCCCGCATAACAATGGTGGTGAGACGTGGATTCGAACCACGGAAGACATAGTCAGCAGATTTACAGTCTGCCCTCGTTGGCCGCTTGAGTATCTCACCTTAAACATTAATAAGTTATTTTGGTATTTTCTGGTCAAACACTGTTACAAAATGGAGCTGGTGAACGGACTTGAACCGCCGACCCACTGCTTACAAGGCAGTAGCTCTACCAACTGAGCTACACCAGCACCTGTTTTGTGAAGTGGCAATTATAGCCCAAAATAAAATAAAAGTCAAGGAGATTTTGAAAAATATTTTATCTAATTTTTTTGCAATCAAAAATCTATAGAATTTATAAAAAATTTCAAAAACACCCGCTAGACTGAACCACTTTTACCAAAAAACAAAGATAAATTTTACATATATAAAATTTCATATTTTCATAGTTTTATTTTTTTTAAAAGCTAAAATTTCTATAATTACGAAAAATTACAAAGGATTTAATATGCAATTTTTACCTTGGGCGGTAATTTTACTGCTAATTTATGTGATCTACTTCTTAATGATCCGCTATGAAAAAAAGATAGCGACACTAAGCAAAATGATCGAGCAAAACAGTGATGGTATCAAAGAAAATAGAGACCTTATAGGTCAAAACAGATCACTAATCGAGAAAAATAAACATAACATTGAAAAAAATACTAAAGATATTACAACAAATGTTGAAAAAATAGACATCGACTTGGAAGATTAGTTCTTCCAAAATTTCTCTTCTTTTTCCTTTTTTATCAAATTTTCGTAAGTTTGCATTCTTATATTCACTGGCTCTAAATTTATGCCATCTTTTTTTATCTTAAAATATTTCCCATCCATCAAGCAATACTCTGGCACTAAGTCGTAGCGCTTTGAAAGCGGCAAAACTCTAAAGCTTAGATTATCCAGTATCAAAGGCTCTTTGTTTAAATTTTCCCAAACAGCTAGCACCATATGATATTTTTTTGTATTTTTTTCTTGAACCACTAGAAGGCATTTTTGATTATCCACGCCAAGATCTTTTAGGCTATCACGCTTTGATATCGCGTACTCTTCGCAGTCTCCGCCACCTCGCCTTAAAAACTCGCCCCTAGTGCTCCACACATCTATATTTGTATTGTAAAAATCATCATATCTTGGCATCAAAGAATTTAAGTATGAATTTATGAGCTCTAGCTTTCTGATAAAGCTTTCGTGTTCTATTTTTTTCATAAAATTTGCATAGTGATTTAGGATATTTTTGCAAATTTGATTTTTGCATTGAGATATATTTTTTGGAGAAATTTCAAAATTATTTGCAAAAAGAAAAGAAGCAAAAAAGAAAAGAAGCAAAATTTTACGCATGCAGCTGCTTCATCAAAAGCACAAGACCTATTCTATCTTTCACATTTAGCTTGCTGTAAATCGACGTAGTGTGCGCCTTTACCGTCCTTAAAGTAATACCTGTTTGCTCTGAAATTTCATTATTTGTTAGACCTTGGTAGATTAAGTTTGCGATCTCTTTTTCACGTGAGCTAAGCTCGCTTAGATCAGACTTTTTCTCTAAGGTTTCACTTTCATTATTTATATATGAGCCAGTTAGTTCTCCGATCATCGCTTGGATAAATTCTGGATAAAGCCAAACTTTGCCATTTAAAATCGTCTCAAAGGCATCTTCAAAGTGCGTTTTTCTCATGTGTGAGTTTGCATATCCTTTGACACCAAGAGCCAGTAGATGTTTGCCTTCGCTAAATTTTGGTTCGTTTGCAAGGATTAGACATTTTATATTTGGAAAACTTTCATGAATGGTTTTAATATTTTCATCAAGACTATCTTTAAAAGCATTTGTATCGATACCGACGATATCAACCTCGTCGTTTAAATTTGCAAAAAAATCCTTTTTGTTGTGAGTAAATTTCACATCGTCATCTGAAAAATACCCTCGCCAAAGATTATTAAGCGAACCATTTTGAGTAAAAAAAACCACATTCATAATTATATTTCCTTATATCACATATAGGT